>CAMBRK010000047.1 GCA_945870185.1 Aureispira sp. CCB-QB1
TTTTTCTATCGCTTTGATTATCATTCTTTTATTTTTAATATTCTACAAATGCGATAGACGCACTTTTCTGCCCACCCGTTTCACGCCTGCCTGCCGGCAAGGCAGGGTTCACTTCGTCAAAGGCTTTGCCTTTGGTGCTTTGCACTTCACTACGTTCTTATTTACTATCGCTTGTTTTTTGAACGATATCCCAGTCCTATAGCATTAATATTTTTGAAAGAATTTGGCTTTTTCAGCAGGCCCTATATAAATTTGATGTAATTCCTATGGGTCTTTATAAAATTGTAAAATCTGGAAATGAGAATTACGAAAGTGACAATGACATTGATGGAATTGATGATGGTACAATTTCTGTTACATTAGATTTGACTAAAACAGCATCCACAGGTAATGATTTCAACGAAAAACCACAGGAGCCACTTCCAGTAAGACTTAAAAATATCCATTTAACTTCTAAAGGAAATCAACAGTATAATTTGTCTTGGGAAGCAGCTTCAGAAATCAATTGAGATTTTTATACCGTTAAATCAACTGTAGACCATAAAAATCATGAAATATTAGGTCAGATAAATTCATTTAATCAAACCCAATCAGCTTATTCTTTCGATTTTACTTATGATTTTAGCCAATCTGACATTTTGTATATAAATCTTTCTCAAACTGATTTCGATGGAACTGAAACGGATCTATATCTTGGAAAAATATCAGGTAAAAAATCATATGGAACCATAACTCTATCACTTAATCCTTTTAACCTGGATTATGCATTAGAAAATCTATTCCGAAGCTAAACTTCGTGCCTTTGGCTCGACAAGGTCTGCAAATCAGGATCCGCCGCGGCGGACTATTTTTCTTCTGTAACCGTAGCGGTGCTACGGTTTTCGAATATAAATAGCTGATTTACCTGCCCGCCTACCATGTAGTGGTCAGGCTGGTTGCATTTTAGCTTCTTCCCGCTAAAGCGGGACAGGCTATTACAAAGTTCTAACGCATAATCCAGGTTTAAGGAATCAGTATCCATGGTACTTACAGATCCTGCTGGATTTGAAAACGCCAACATCTTAAATGTAACAGGACAAATTATGCTCACTCAAAAAATAGTAGGTCAAACCAATATTTTTGATATGAATACCTTACCAAATGGAGTATATTACTTACAATTAACTGGGAAGTCAAGTATAACTAAAAAGATCATTAAGTTCTAGTAAGAAGCAATAACGGTACGATTACCAGTAACTTTGTCGTCTAGGTTTACCAAGATTTTAGCATTCAAAGGCAAGTATAAGTCAACTCTAGATCCAAATTTGATAAACCCCATTTCTAGTCCTTGGGTAGCAGTGTCACCTTGCTTGGCATAGTTCACTATCCGACGAGCAAGAGCTCCTGCCACTTGACGTAATAAAACTTTTCGTCCATTATTTTCATAGCAAACGGTGGTCCTTTCATTTTCTGTTGAAGCTTTTGGATTCCAGGCAGCTAAAAATTTTCCAGGATGGTATTTTGAATACAAAACTTGGCCACCAGACGGGTACCAATTGATGTGAACATTTAAAGGAGACATAAAAATAGAAACTTGGATACAGTCTGACTTTAAAAATTCAGGCTCGTAAACTTTTTCTATAACCACTACTTTACCATCACAAGGCGAGAGCAAAGTATTATCATTGATTTGGCTAACTGATCTATCTGGTTTTCTAAAGAATGAAACCAAAAAAAGAAATAATATTCCTGTGGTCAATAAAATAAATATAAACAGTACTGGAGCGAAGGAATAAACTATAAAATTTAATACTGAAAAAATTATAAGACTTAACAATAAGGTTGGAGTTCCTTCTTTATGAATGGTCATACTCATGTTGATTTTCTATGGTTTTGATATAAAAAGCAGCAAAAATAATACAAATGGTAGAATATATATAAAACTATCAAATCTATCTAAAATTCCACCATGACCGGGCAGTAAGTTGCCCGAATCTTTAACTTCAAATTTTCTTTTAATAGAAGACTCTACCAAGTCTCCCAAGGTCCCAATAATCCAAGCAAATGCGGCAATAATTACCCAAAATATACCTATATTTAAATATTGTAAATCCAGTCCTGCTGAAAAAGCATTAAAATAAATCCCAATAAAATAAGCTATAGGCAAAGTCGTTATAGCTCCTAAAAATCCTTCCCAAGTTTTTTTGGGAGAAATTCTTTCTAAAAGTTTTGTCTTACCTATCCTTGAACCTACTAAATAAGCCAGACTATCACTCAGCCAAATCATAATCAAAACACCCAACCAAAAGAAGCCAGAAAAATTTTGATCATGGTAAACATTGGTCATAAACAAACCTACGGGTAGAGCAAAGTATAAAACGGACACCAACCAGTAGGTTCTCTTATGATTGATATACTCAAAAAATAAATTTATAATTCCAGCTATCATTGCCAAACAAGATAATATAACCAAAGCTTTGTATCCAATACTTGAAGGTGGCATTGATGATACTATGAGAAAAATAATTACTGCATTACTTAAGATAGATAATCTGAGTTTTTTCTTAACTTTAGGAAATACCATACGCATATACTCGTAGGTGCACATCATCGACATGATACCCGCAAGTACCATAGACCCGGGTTTTCCAGACAACAAAAGTGCTATGACTACTAACCCAAATACAATACCCGTAATGGTTCTTTGCTTTAAAACCTGATTTCTATTCATCAATAAATGGTATTTCGTTTTAATGAAATAAATCTAATATAAAACATGGACAATGAAAAAATCAAAACCCCAATCAAAACTCCAACGAAGGATATATTCTCTGATGAAGCACTTGCAGTATCCATTGTAGCATCACCAGCAAGATAATACGCTACGGTAGCTAGTCCATTATTTAACATATGAATGACTATGGGCAATACCAAGCTACCAGAAAAGTGATAGGCGTACCCTAAAATGACTCCAATCATAAATTTTGCTGCAAACCCTGTAACCTGAAAATGTAAAATACAAAAAATAAAGGCCGCAAGCCAAATCGCAAAATGGGATCTGTTGGTATGTAAATATATTTCTTTTTGTATCACTCCTCTGAATAACAGTTCTTCTCCCACGGCCGGTATAATAGTCATGACGATGAGGTTGATTAATAAATCTGCACCACTGTTCATCTTGAGTAGACCTGATAAGGTGTCCAGTGCACTTTTGTCCATTTGACTCAGAAATAAAGGCAATTCTAGCTTTTCAATGTACCCTGCAATATAGCCCATCAAAGGATAAAGTGAGAAAAGGGCTATCGGAAATAACAATAAATACCTAGGATCAAAATGTTGTAACTGTAGATACCCCCATATATTTTTTCTATAAAAAAACATTAAAAAAACAATAGGTGCGCATAAAAAAATGAGCAGATGATTTGTGCCTATTATCAATTTTATAAATCCATTATATCTTTCATTCTCTAAGAGCAGAATCATAGCTTCCTTATCGTCTAAAGATATACCAAGGTATGACGACCCTAATAATACTAATAAATTTCCAGCAAGAAAAAATACTAATATTATAGATAGTAGTGACAGTATTTTTATATAAACACTGGAATTCAAAGGGTATGAGTGTTGGTTGAGCGGACAAAGGTAATAATAAAAAACATAAATTCAACAAATACAGCCAAGTATGACCTAAATCCTCCGTGAAAACAAAAAAAGCCACTCTGAAGAATGGCTTTAAGGGTTGGTTTAACAATTACAGGTTTGAATCATATTAGATTCATTTTATATATGACAAAAACCATACCACTTTGAGTTTAGTATAGATTGATTACATTTTTATTTTGAATCTTTAAACCTAAAAAGGTTTTGGAAGTCCATTGATTTAAAATTAAAATTTGGCATCATTTAGATCACGCCTTGAGTGACAGGCAGCGGCACAACCTATGCCGAGCAGGCCCAAAAAAAAAGACCAAATACATACCTTATGCACTTGGTCTTTTTTTCGTAATGGGGTACGAAATTCATTTCGTACACAAAAGATAAGCTATTCGCCTATTCCTTTATTATTTTAACATAACTGACGATGTTTCCCCCCGTTCTGCGTAGGCTTCGCCTCTGCCTTTCACAGTTTACTTGATGGCTGTTTTGCTATGGTTTAGCTGTAATTTTTGGTAGTTTTCCATGAATATTATATATTTGCATGATGAGAGTACTGGATACCCAATATATGATAAGGCAGGATCTTACTTTTCAAGTCGTGGATTGGGTTGCTGTTTTTACTCGCAAAATTTATAGAGATATCGTATTAGAAAGTTTTGGATATTGTAGAAAAAATAAAGGATTGCAACTCACGCCAAAGCGTGACAAATTATGGGCTTATGTAGTCATGTCGAATCATGTTCATTGCATAATTAGTGCCGATAATGGTAACTTACCCGATATTAATGTCAGTAGAAGTAGTAAAGGCACAAGTTGCAAACTTGCGCCTTTACCTTAAAACAAAAAAAGAACTGACTTCCAAAACAGAAATCGGTTCTTTTTATATAATCACATGCATTTGATCAACTGCCTCCACTACATTTCAGCAGTCAGGCCCGATCACTAGATTACAAAATCATTAGATCAATAGATTACAAAATCCCTCATATCAAAAAATACCCATTCTGATAAATCAATTTCCCATCTGCCCATATTTCGCCACCTTCTTTCATGTTGGCTATCATGTCCCAATGGATGGGTGATTGGTTTTTTCCACCGGTTTGTTTGTAGGATTGGCCTATAGCCATGTGTATAGAGCCTCCTATTTTTTCGTCAAAAAGGATGTTTTTTGTTGTTGTTTGGATGTTGTAGTTGGTACCGATGGCTACCTCTCCAAAATATCTGGAGCCTTCTATCTTAAAAATATCATCTAGAAATTCCTGACCTTTGTCTGCTGTCCAGGTGACTACTCTGCCATCTTTGACATGTAGTGTGACGCCTTGTACCTCATGACCCATATAGACCGTTGGAAAATCAAAATGCATATATCCGTTTACCGTATCTTCTATCGGACCTGTAAACACTTCGCCACTTGGCATATTGGACCTTCCATCAGAGTTGATCCAGATTCTGTTTTTTACACGGAAAGTGATATCAGATTTGGGATTTTTGTATCTAATGTAATCACAATTATTGAGATAATCCACCGCTTTTTGCTGCGACGCGCGTACTTCGAGCCATTTTGACGCAGGATCATCAGCTGATAGGTGACATGCATTATAGACAAAATGTTCGTACTCTTCCAGACTCATGCCTGCTTCCTGAGCGGCTGCCTGAGTAGGAAACTGACATAGACATCTTTTGAGACTTCGGTCAGCAATTCGTTCTGAGTAGATTTGATTAACAATATTGAGTGCTTTTTGTCTTCTTCCTGTTTTTTGCGGATCGTTTGCTTGATCTTCTCTGACATTAAAAGGTGCCCTAATCACTAAATAAGCATCATAAGTGGACATCATCTCTTCATAAGATGGATTGACATAATCCAGTTGGTCTTCATTGGCCTCAGCTATGAATATTCTGTTTTGCTCTCTGAAAGTCATCTGATACTCCACAATCGCTCCTTTTCTAATCGCAAGACGGTATATTTCTCTGAGTAGTGGCTCCGCCAATGTCGTAGTACTGATATACAATTTTTCACCTGCTTTTATTTCCAGGCAGTAATTGACCAGTAAGTCTGCATATTTTTCCAATACATTTCTATTCATCATTAAAGCTGAGTATTATTGTTTTTTATTTTTTAATCAGTTTGTGCCTGAGACCATTGTAAGACTTCAGAATAGCTTTTGCGCTTCCTACGGATAGTGGTGATTCTATAAGCAAGGGAAGTTTATTACCATCATTGGAGACATAAACTTGCATCATGTTGCCTTCTTTAAAAACATTGCCCGTTACTAGATCCGGAACTACTTTTATGGCATCAAAAACGCCCAAATCTTTGATCTCATAATTATCATACATACCCTCATACCTTACTTTAATGGGATATATTTTTTCATCAAATAAGATTTTGGTTGGAATTCTATCGCCTGGGCGATACTTGCTGACATCGATATTTCGCATAAAGTACATAACAGAAAGCAAATCATGTGTACACTCGTCAATGGTCACATATTTCCTTTTGGCAGTCTCTTTAGTGGGTCCATTGTAGCTTACAGCATGTTTTTTATCATGATGGAATGATAAGCTATCGTATCTGCGATAATTTCCTTCTTCTACTTTGCGAACAAAGCGACGGGGAAACATCGTCTTTTTATCTATGACACTATGGAAGTAGTCCCGTACCTTGAAAAAAGCATCGTAACCTTTGTACGTTTTTCCTATGACGGTGATTTCATAAGTATCTGTGGTTTCTTTGATATTGAACTCTGCTTCGCCTGCAGGTACCCACACAAACTCCCAATTGTAGTATGCTTTATAGACGATTTTTTCGCCACCTTTCATGGCAGTATTGGTAATAGAACAGCCATCGTTCAAGTCATGCATGTAGCTGTCCGTAGCATTGACAAAAATAAAGATCGTCAATCCACAAAACAAGAGTACACAAAAATATCTAAATGCTTTTAAAATCATAAAGCAATCTTATTTTGATACTGAACTATAACGTAAGCCTTGCTCGCGATGTTTCACTGCCTACCAATATTTATCAAATCCGCTCTACCAGAATATTTAAACTCACATCTTCTGTGATTTCGATACTTTCACCAGCTACGTCATCAAGGATCTCGATCGATTCACCCAATACTTCATTTTTGATATATGCTCCGTACTGATTTACCGCACTTCTGATCATTTCATGATCTTGAATCTTGATAGCAATTTTATCTGTGACATTAAAATCACTTGACTTTCTGATATTCTGTATACGGTTTACCAATTCCCTAGCGATACCTTCAGCTATGAGATCTTCCGTAAGATTGACGTCAAGTGCTACGGTAATATCCCTGTCTACAGCTACCTGCCATCCAGGTATCTCGTCAAAGCTGATCTCTACATCTTCTGCGGTGATCATATATCGGTCGCCTTCAATCTCTAAGATATGCTGATTGGTTTTTTCTAGAGCAGTGATCGCCTTTTGATCCATTTCCTGTATGAGTTGAGCACCGGCTTTCATATGTTTGCCCAAGGTTTTTCCTAGGGTTTTGAAGTTGGCCTTGACTTTTTTATTGATAAAGCCAACAGTATCCGTGATATATTCTATCTCTTTTACGTTGACTTCCGAAAGTATCAACTCCTTGACCGCATCTACTTGGGTTATGAATTCAGGATTTAATATTGGCAACAGGATTTTGGTCAGTGGCTGTCGTACCCTGTGACCTTCTTTCTTTCGGATAGACAATACTAATGAAGAAATGCGTTGTGCATAATCCATTCTTTGTTCCAAGTCCAAATCTATAGAAGCCAAATCATACGATGGGAAGTCAGCCAAGTGTACGGACTCATGAGTTTCCAATCCTGATGCTTCGTTAAGGTTTTTGTACAACCAATCTCCAAACAATGGAGCTACCGGTGCCATGAGTTTTGCGATGGAAGACAAACATTCGTAAAGCGTCTGATAAGCAGCTATTTTGTCCTCACTATACTCACCTTTCCAGAATCTGCGACGACAAAGTCTTACATACCAATTGCTCAGGTGCTCGTCTACAAACGTCATTACTTTACGAGTAGCATTGGTAGGCTCATAGTCACTGAGTTCTGCTTCCACATCTTCGATGAGCGAGTTTAATAGCGATATGATCCATCGGTCTATTTCTTGTCTTTTTTCTAAAGGAATACGCGCTTCTTTATATTCAAAGCCATCAATATTGGCATACAATGCAAAAAACGAATACGTATTGAACAAGGTTCCAAAAAACTTTCGTCTTACTTCATCGATACCTTCCAGGTCAAATTTGAGATTGTCCCAAGGCTGTGCATTGGATATCATATACCATCTGGTGGCATCAGCACCATATGTCGCGATGGTTTCGAATGGGTCAATGACGTTGCCTAGTCTCTTGGACATTTTAACACCGTTTTTGTCCAAGACTAGACCGTTGGAAACCACATTTTTGAAGGCTACATTTTCGAAAACCATACTAGCGATGGCATGCAATGTAAAGAACCATCCGCGAGTCTGGTCTACGCCTTCGGCAATGAAATCTGCAGGGAAAGTGATACCTTTTTCGATAAGGTCTTTGTTTTCCATAGGATAATGCCACTGAGCATAAGGCATCGCACCAGAATCAAACCATACATCAATGAGGTCCAATTCTCTTTTCATAGGTTTGCCAGTGTTAGATACCAAAATGATCTCATCAATATAAGGTCTATGCAGGTCTTTGGGTACAGATTGGTTTAACCCTAAAGCAGCATTTGCCTTAAAAATAGCTTGCTCCAAATCTGCTATACTTGATATACATTGTTCTTCTGTAGTGTCATCAGTACGCCATATCGGCAATGGAATACCCCAATATCTGGATCTGGAAAGGTTCCAATCATTAAGGTTTTCGAGCCAATTGCCAAAACGCTTCTCACCCGTATGTGCCGGTTTCCAATTGATTGTTTTGTTAAGTTCGATCATTTTGTCTTTCATCGCTGTAGAGCGGATAAACCAACTATCCAATGGATAATATAGCACAGGCTTATCAGTACGCCAACAATGTGGATAGTTGTGTACATACTTTTCTACTTTGAAAGCTTTATTTTCTTCTTTGAGTTTGATGGCAATTTCCACATCCACTGATCTTTCCGGAGCTTCTCCATCTTTATAATATTCATTCTTAACATACTTGCCACCTATTTCTTCAAGATCCGCTCTGAATTTTCCTTGCAAATCTACCAAAGGCACAGCATTTCCATTATCGTCCAATACCAACATAGGTGGTACTTCTGGATTGGCTTCTTTGGCTACTTTAGCATCATCTGCACCAAAAGTGGGTGCTGTATGTACTACTCCTGTACCATCTTCAGTAGTTACGAAACTTCCGCCTATAACTCTAAAAGCATTTTCAGGGTTCTGATACGGTAAACTATATTTTAGTAATTGTTCGTATCGGATACCTATTAATTCTTCTCCCTTACATTCTGTGATAATAAAGTATGGTATTTTTTTATCTGAAGTCTGATATGACAAAACAGCGTCAATAGATTCTGTTTTTTCATATTTTCCTGCAAATTGTTTTTCTACAAGAGCTTTGGCCAATATGACATTTATAGGCTTGAAAGTATATTGATTGTATGTTTTTATCAAAACGTAATCGATCTTAGGACCTACTGTCAACGCAGTATTGGATGGAAGTGTCCATGGTGTAGTCGTCCAAGCCAATATGTAAATGTCTCCCTGGTCTTTTAAAAATTCTGGAAGTGTCTCTGGCTTTGTCAAAAACTGAGCTACCACTGTAGTATCCGTAACATCTTTGTAGCACCCAGGTTGGTTCAATTCGTGCGAACTCAAACCCGTGCCTGCAGCAGGTGAGTATGGTTGTATGGTATATCCTTTGTACAAGAGGTTTTTTTGATAAAGCTGTCCCAAAAGCCACCAAACAGACTCTATATATTCATTATTAAAGGTAATGTATGGATTGTCCAGATCAACCCAATAACCCATTTTTCTGGTGATATCATCCCAAAGGTCTTTGTATTGCATGACGGTTTCACGACACTTGGCATTATATTCGTCTACAGTGATCTTGGTACCGATATCTTCTTTAGTGATGCCTAGTTCTTTTTCTACAGAAAGCTCTATCGGAAGTCCATGAGTATCCCATCCACCTTTTCGCTCTACGCGCTTACCTTTCATGGTCTGAAAACGGCAAAAAATATCTTTTACAGTCCTACCCATCACGTGGTGAATACCAGGTTTACCATTGGCTGATGGTGGTCCTTCAAAGAAGACAAATGAATTGTCCTTTGATCTTTGGTCTACACTTTTTTGGAAGATTTTTTGGTCTTCCCAAAACTGTCGGATGTGCTTATCTATCTGTGGAAGATTGAGTTGTTTAAGATCGTCATTATATTTTGCCATGCTATCTAAATATTGAGCCTTACAGAATAAATTTTTGCAAATATGCAGTAGGCTATTAAAAATGACGGCAAAGATAAAAAGATTTACCTATATTTCCTGTAAAATGTAAGGATCAAAAGCCAATAAAAACCACTTAAGGCGATAATAAGATGACACTATCACTCTTGTAGTTTCTTGCCAAATGCAAGATCTCCCGCATCTCCCAATCCAGGGACAATGTAGGACTTGGCAGTAAGTTCTTCATCTTCTGCTGCCATCCACAGATGTGCTTTGGGAAACAAACGATGCATTTGCTTTACTCCATAGGAAGAAGCTATAATTGAAACAATATGAAGCTGATCATATTTTCCAAATTCTTCCAATGATTCCAGTGTCTTTTGGATAGAAGCTCCGGTAGCTAACATAGGATCAGACAATATCAACGTAGCTCCATTAAGATCAGGACAAGTCACATATTCCAAGCTGATTTCAAAACTTCCATCTTTATGATTTTTGCGGTAAGCTGCTACAAATGCATTGCCTGCGTCATCAAAATAGTCTAATAATCCTTGATGGAGAGGCAAGCCTGCCCGCAATATGGTGCAAAGGATAATCTTAGTATCTGGTATCATTGATTTTGCAATACCTAGTGGCGTTTCTACATCATCTTCTTTATAAGACAACAATTTACTGATCTCATACGCAAATATATTGCCTAAACGCTCCATATTCTTACGAAAAAGAAGTTTGTTATTTTGATAGTTGACATCTCGGAGTTGCGCTAAAAACTGATTAGCGATAGTATTATCTTTGGAAAGATTATGAATCATATCGTGAATATATTATAGCTACAAAGGTGACAAATTATAATCACTTTTTTTAGTTTGGTGTACAAAAATAAAATTTGTACTACAAAAAACCTTTAATAAACCATTAAAAGCATAATTCTAAAATGTTAACCTGAATTCAACACGGTCAAATGAGCTTTTTTATAGGTAATGTAACAATAGTAGCAAAGTCTATGCTCGAGATACCTTAATTTTGTAGCATCAAAATAATATCAGTCATGAATATTGAAAAATTAATCACAGAAAATAAAGGTACCATAGTAGACGTGCGCACACCAGGCGAGTTTATGGGAGGCAATGTAGCAGGTTCAAGAAACGTGCCATTAAATGAAGTTGCCTACAGACTAGAAGAATTAAAAGGGCTTCCAACGCCATTAATTCTCTGCTGCGCATCTGGAAACAGAAGTGGTCAAGCTGAAGGATTTTTAATGTCCAATGGTGTCAATTGTGTAAACGGTGGATCTTGGATGACAGTGAATTACTATAAATCTCTGGTACCACAAGAATCCTAATCATGATAGAAATACTTTTTAAAAATTGGCATTTTATTAGGTGGCTAAGACTAGTAATTGGTTTAGTGCTGATGTACCAAGCATTCAGTGGAAAAGATCAGGTATTAGGATTTTTTGGAGCGTTTTTATTGTTTCAGGCTGCTACCAATACGGGATGTGGACCATCAGGATGTGCTCCAAATATCACTAATGATAAAAATATTGATACCGCCAAAGAGCCAGAATTTGAAATCATAAAACCAAAATAAACATGGAATCACACATATATAATGTTAATTTAAAATGGGTAGCCGATCGCATAGGTGAGATATCATCTCCTGAACTATTGGACACCATAGATGTAGCAACACCTCCTGAATTTCCCCATGGTGTAGACGGTATGTGGTCTCCGGAACACTTTTTTACCGCAGCAGTTAATGGTTGTTTTATGACTACTTTTCTAGCTGTTGCAGAAAATTCTAAATTGGAGTTTAAGTCCTTTACTTGCTCATCAGAGGGAAAACTTGAAAAAGTAGATGGCAAATATATTATGAATGAAATTGTACTCATGCCAAAACTTGAGATTCTACATACAGCCGATATGGATAAAGCCGAAAGAATTCTTCAAAAATCAGAAAGCGCTTGCCTGATCTCCAACTCCATCAAATCAAAAGTTATATTAAAAACTGATGTCATAGTTGTTTAACTTAAACTAAATCATAGAAAAAAAGAGGACAAATTTAGATTAAATTGGCCATCTTTTTTATTTTATACAGGTATTTTAATAATAACTTTTAAGTTTAAAAATTACTTACTTCACAAACTCTAAGCTCCTAGATATAAAATTAGAAAGCTCTTCACCTTTGAGCATGCCTTGATTCAATAGTGCCAAATCATGGAGATATGTAGCAAAGTCCGCTTTCTTATCTTCGCTTTTCATCTTTAGGAGTTTTTCTGCTACTAATGGATGATTAGAATTGACAACAACATTGTGACTGTCAGGAAACATGTTCATATCTATACCTTGCATGGCTTGCATTTCCTTCATACGACGCATAAACTCCGGTCTGGTGATGACCACAGGGTGATCTGTTGGCGACATAGCTTTGAGTTCTACTTGTCCTGCACCGATATTTTTGACTGATTTTGTAAATATATCTTTTACTTTATCCTGATCAGACTGGCTCAATACAGATTCTTTGGTCTCATCTTTTTGTACCAAATTGTCAGGTGTCTCAGAGTCCACCCTAACAAACGTCACTTCATGTCCTTTGTATTCGATATGCTGCATAAAGTGATTGTCTATAATCGTATCCATTTCCAGAATATCATAGCCATACTCTTTTGCAGCTTTGATATAGCTATGTTGGGCTTTGACATCATTGGCATATAAGTAAATCAGCTTGTTGTGTTTGTCGGTTTGATTAGATTTTACCTTTTCTTTATATTCTTCCAACGTAAAATGCTCATTGTCCATATTTTTCAACAATGCAAACGACATGGCTTTTTCACTAAACTTTTCGTCTGAGATCATACCATACTTCACAAAAGTACTGACTTCCTTCCATTTTTCTTCGTACCCCTTACGGTCGGTGGTAAACAATGAATGCAATTTTTCAGCAACCTTTTTGGATATGTAGGTATTAATTTTTTTGACATTACCATCAGACTGCAGATAACTTCTCGACACATTCAGTGGAATATCCGGAGAATCTATCACACCATGTAGAAGCATCAAAAACTCAGGAACGATTTCCTTGACATCATCAGTGATAAATACCTGATTGCTGTAAAGTTGGATTTTATTTTTTTGAACTTCAAAATTATTGGTCAGTTTAGGGAAATATAAAATTCCAGTTAGATTAAATGGATAATCAATATTCAGATGAATCCAAAATAACGGCGGTTGACTGTAAGGATGCAATTCTTGGTAGAAATTTTTATAATCATCATCAGTCAAATCCGCTGGCTTTTTCTTCCATATAGGATGTGGATTGTTGATGATATCATCTACTTCTGTTTTGATTTCCTGTTTTTCATCTCCTTCGCCTTCCCAAGTAGATTCTGTTCGAGTACCAAATTTGATCTCTACAGGTAAAAACTTACAATATTTATTAAGTAATTCTCTGATTCTGCTTTCTTCTAGATATCCGAGATTTTCTTCATTTATGTGCAGAATGATTTCTGTACCTCTATCTGTTTTGTCGTGTGGCTCCAGAAAGTACTCAGGATTGCCATCACACTCCCATCTAACTGCAGGAGCCTCTTCGCGGTATGATTTGGTGATCACTTCTACCTTGTCGGCCACCATGAAAGCTGAATAAAATCCCAATCCAAAATGACCAATGATAGTAGCATCATCTTTATATTTGGATAAAAACTCCTCAGCTGATGAGAATGCCACCTGATTGAGATATTTGTTGACTTCGTCTTCGCTCATCCCGATACCTTTGTCAATGATGTGCAAAGTCTTAGCGTCCTTATTGATCTTTACTTCAATCTTCGTATCTCCTAAGTCGCCTTTAGCTTCTCCTTTTAGAGAAAGGGTCTTCACCTTGGTGGTGGCGTCTACAGCATTGGAGACGAGCTCTCTGAGGAAGATTT
The DNA here is from genome assembly GCA_945870185.1 of Aureispira sp. CCB-QB1. GTDB lineage: Bacteria > Bacteroidota > Bacteroidia > Chitinophagales > Saprospiraceae > OLB9. The sequence goes on from CAMBRK010000047.1 coordinate 13,941, forward strand.
CGTGGTCAGAGTACAAAAATTTTTTGATGATTGGGAAAATGTTTTCCGCCTGTACGGATATATTACCTTTTGCCATAATTATAATATTTTGATTACTTCATATAGGTGTCAAAGTACGTGCCATTTGTATTTATCATGTCATTTTGACAGAAAAAATGACAACAATGTATTCAAACAATTTGTAATTTTGGTATTATTTTTACTTTTGCAATATATACATCATTATGAGACTGGTATTTTTGGGGATTTTGAGTATTCTGTTATCTTGCAGTACACCTAAATATATGGGACTAGCTGGAAAAACTTTTGTAAGTGATCAAAAGAAAACTTTGCCGTATAATATCTATTATCCAGACGAATACTATCAACAAAACACCAAACTACCGGTACTTTTATGGTTGCATGGCGCGGGCGAACGTGGCGATGATAATGTAAGTCAATTGATACACATAGTGCCATATTTAGCTTCAGACATTGTGCAAAGCAAGTTTCCATCTATCATTATTGCTCCTCAATGTCCCAAAGAAGATTATTGGGCACCTATAAAACGTGGAGAATGGACTCCTGTCAATCAAGGTCAAGTCACTCCAGCTATGGCGCAAGTTATTCAGCTTATGGAACAACTACTTCAAGACCCCAAAATTGATCAAAATCGGATTTATGTAGGTGGGTTGTCTATGGGAGGATTCGGTACATATGATATTTTATGCCGTAAGACGGAGTGGTTTGCTGCAGCCATTCCTATATGTGGTGGTGCTGATTTGACCAAAGTATCAGGTATAAAAAATATCCCATTATGGATTTTTCATGGGGCAAAAGACGAAGTGGTTACTCCAGAGCTGTCTAGAAATTTAGTTAAAGAATTGAGAAATATGGGCGTAAACCCCATATATACTGAATATGAAAATGGTGGTCATGACGTGTGGAACAGGGCTATCAGAGAGCCAGAATTATTAAAATGGCTTTTTGAACAAAAGGGAAACTAACCCTATCAGTTATCCAAAAATCCATAAGAAATCTATATCTTTGCACATCATTTATACACAAATCTTCGTTGTATTAGCAGTAAAGATATTCTATAGTTTAACATCACTTCATGAAGATACTTGATTGGTACATCATCAAAAAGTATTTAAGTACTTTTTTCTTTATCATGTTGCTCATCACGATGATCGCAGTATCTATCAATTATTTTGAGTGGATAGACAAATTTGTGAACTCAGGCTTAAGTTTTCCAGAAATATTTGTGCAGTACTACATTTATTTTATCCCTTATATTAATGGATTGTTGTGGCCATTATTTGCGATGCTTGCCGTTATATTTTTCACTTCCAGAATGGCTAAAAACTCTGAAATCATCAGTATGCTGAGCGCTAAAATAAGCTACTCCAGGATCATGAGACCGTACCTCATTGGAGCTTCTGTTATCGGAGGGCTTCTTTGGTTTGGAAATAATTATATCATACCCAAAAGCAATGTGCGCAAAAATGCCTTTGAAGTGAAATACATAAAACCATCACTTCAGTCAACGCTGAATCATAATATTCATTTTTGGATTTCTCCCAATGAAAAAATATATATCAGAAGCTACTCCAGTTATGATAGTTCGGGCAGGATTTTTAGATTAGAAAAATTTAAAGACAACCAACTTGTCTATACTTTAAAAGCAAACAAACTTAAATATATAGGACCACCCAACAAATGGAAACTAGAAGGATGGGAAGAGAGAACCTTTAGTGAAAAAACAGAAACACTGCTAGCCAAACCTAATGATTTTATAGACACTGCTTTCACTTTTGTGCCTGAAGACTTCACCCGATATACCAATCAAATGGAGCTAATGACATCAGGAGAACTTAGTAGGTTCCTACAATATGAACAGGACAAAGGATTGGATTCTGGAAAAAAGTATAGTATAGAATTGTACAGACGTACAGCGGAGCCATTTACCATTTTTATTCTTACATTAATAGGAGTAGCTGTTGCTTCACGCAAAGTCAGAGGAGGAATGGGTTTTCATATAGCTGCCGGTGTGATTATAGGAGCTACGTATGTTATTCTCTCCAAGTTTAGTACTACTTTTTCTACTAATTTATCCCTCCATCCCATGCTCGGCGTTTGGATACCCAATATTATGTTTTCCATTATAGCTTGGTATCTGATCAGAACAGCGCAGAAGTAATTAACATTAGTAGTTTTTAATTAGTAATTAATTTACCTTTCCTCCTGACATAAAAGCAGAAACTTCCTTCACATTTTAGTTTTTGAATATCAGTTCTACCATCTAATTCTGTTTGATTTACCTTGGTAACAAAATACACATCTTTATCTATTTTACCATCTAAGAGCCATGACTTATCTTTGCTTTGGGCATCAGCTCCTGGTTTTATCTTTTTATAGAAGTATTGTGCATAGCTTTTAAACCCTATAGTTTCCACATATACATCCTGTTTTTCTAGTGATTTATAAAAGTCAATAGCAGGTCCTTGACTATATCTTTCGATGCCTGGCAAAACCCAAAGCAATGTCATCAAAAGTGTAGAAGCTATAGATAAAGATATTGTTGTGATTACATAAATCATTCTTTTTTGGATCCAAAAGTAAAGAGAAAGCACAAAACCTAATCCAAAAAATATCCCGATCATGGGCTCGTATCCTGTCCAAGAGTTGGATATATCTAATGCACTTAAAGCAATCTTATCATTTATGTATGGCTTTAATAAATCGATATGATTGATCAAATAAAAAAATGTAATAAATAAAGCTGTCCAAATGAAACCTAGCAAGGTATATACCCAAAATACAAATCTGCTTATTACTCTTTTGGCTAGCACAACTTCATATATATATTTTGCAGCTAAAAAGCTCAATGGCAAATACGTCATCGATGAATAATGGACGATTTTGGTTGTACTAAAACTAAAAATAATCATGACCACCCAAAATAAAGCAATCATCCAGATTTTAAGATTATTTCCAGACCGATCTTTTCCATGAATAAGATAAGGCAACCCAAAAACTGATATCGGAAAACAACCCAGAAAAACCACTACAAAATGATAATAAAATGGCTGACCATGACCTGCTACAGGTGTCGTAAATAACTCAATTTGATATTTTGTAAACTTAATCAAAATATCAAATCCATGAAAATACACTTCTGCACCTAACCATATAACAATCAAGCTACTAAATCCGAGAGTAAACATTAGTATAGCTTGCCAGACTCTTGAATTTTTTAAAAATCTGATCGTCGTTTTTACGATATTCTTAAATGCTGATTCTTCAACGATTTTTGAATTGGACAAAAGAAGCCATATCGAAACCAAACCTGTGGTACAAATAACAAGCAAGAGTCCTACAGGACCTTTCGTCAAAAAACTCAAGCCACTAAATAACCCAGCGAACAATGCGGATTTTGAACTGATCTCATCATCCTCAAAAACTTTATATACATAATACACGGACATGAATATAAAATAATTAAACATCGGATCAATGATACCTGACTTAAAATACAGATGTGGCAATATAGAGCCAAAGTACATCAGTGACCACAACCAACCAAAGCTAACATCTTTCATCAGACGAAGTCCAATATGATATAATGTCACTAAATATATCACTCCAATTAGTGCATTGGGAAATCTTGCTGCAAACTCATTGACACCAAAAATTTTCATGGAGATGGCCTGCATCCAAAAAAACAATGGAGGCTTTTCCCAAAATGGAATATAATTGATTTGTACGGAAAGGTAGTTTTGTGTTTCCAGCATTTCTCTTGCTGACTCTGCAAAATTGACCTCATCCCAATCAAACAAATGTACATTTCCCAAGCCTATAAAAAAGAACAATGACAACCCTATCAGTATAATAAGTTGATTATTTTTTAAATATACGATGTATTTGTCCATTCAGAAATCCTTGATTAAATGAAGTTTACCAACGAATCAGTTTTATCCATAAGTATCCAACTGTAGCGAAAGCTAACAAAAAGCTTAGTCTCCAAACCCAAGTCATTATATTGTCTTGCTGGGCTTCTAAATCTGATGCCATAATCAAACTTTTACCATCATATCTCACTAATGGATTTAAATATAGTGCGCTATTCTGATTTCTAGCTACTACCCTGATGTAAGTATCGTCATTCGTAAAAGTATAAGATGCGGTATCTGTTTGTGTACTTTTTTGTTTCAATGCACCATTTTGGCCTATAAAATCAATATCAGCCGGTTTCTCCAAAACTACTTCAAAACTATTTTCGCCTGTCTTTTTGCAAGAAAGCATTTTGTTTTCTGCTTGTTTGGTAAAAGATTGAGTCGCGTAGTTTTTGCCATTTTTAAGATTTAAAAGTATTTCTTCAGGTTTGGCGCTAAATATATTGTTCCATATCTGAAAAATCTCAGGGTCTTTGATATCATGAATATCATCATTTCCTATGATCCAAGAAAGTCTTCCTACGGAAAGCGCACGATCCCAATACTCTTCTGAATTTCGGTAATGATTGAGCACCTCAATAAGATGATATCCTGTGAGCTGCTCCATGTTTTCAAAAGTACGACCACCACCAAATTTAGGATGAGCTATGGCTACGATATCAGCATTTGCTCTAAGTTTGTTAGTAATGGTTTGCTGATGTGAAGAAGATTGCCACAAAGGAAAATCCCAAAAAACTACATCCTTGGCATTTATGGCCAAATAGTGCGCCTTTTTCATACTATAACCATGCTCGTAAACTGGGAAATTGGTGATGGATTTTTGTCCGTCATATGGACTTATTTTTTGGTAGTTGGAAAGACATGCCACATCATAACCTTTTTCAATATAAGCTTCAATGACTTCATTTTCGGTATTTTTACCATTAGTGGCTCCTGCCCAAGCTTTACTGTGTGCATGAAAGTTGGATTTGGAAGATTGGGTCCCTACATCATCATATGGATTATATATTTGTTGACCTGAAAAAGGGGCTGATTTAGGAAAATCGTAAATAGCTGTTCCGGCATAAAGTATTAAAAACAAACCGATGGCACCCAAGAGTAACGATACTATCAGTTTTAGAGAGAACTTGGATAAGGTTTTTAAAATTCGCAACATGCCATTAGAATTACTTACATTTAATGCAAGTATTTATTAGAACATGCAAAGATACTATGATTTAGCCAAAAGCAGGGTGTTTTATAATGAAACCTAAATATCAACTTGATATTTTGCCTATTTGATAAGATCTGCTGTCATTTTTTGTATACGATCTACAAGTTTTTCAGAGCTCATTTTTTCCCTAAGCCTGTCCACAATAATGGGGAAAGAAAAAGGAGTAGCTTTTTCAGGTTTGCTGATGATGATATGGGCATTTTGGATGGTCTGAAGGCACTTTCTCATTCGGTTTTCTTCGAGCTGGAAAGCCATGACTTCGTCATAAGTTTGCATAAAAAGCAAATGGTCAGGTTCGTACTCTCTGAAAACATCAAAAAGCAATTGACTACTGGCTTGAAGATGTCTTTCTTTCTTTTGTTTGCCCGGAAATCCCGTAAAAATCAAACCTGAAATTTTGGCAATATCTCGAAATTTTCTCCTAGCCATCTCCACACTATTGATACTGGATTGAATATCTGACGTTAGATTTTTAGTATCAAAAAGTGCTTTATTTATCACTAGATCTACGTCAATTTCTCTATCTGAAAGCAATTCAAAACCTAAATCATTCATAGCTATGGAAAACGAAATAGGATACATCATGCTGATTCTTTTAGCTAGCAATGCTGCCATTCCTTCGTGTACATTTCGGCCTTCAAAGGGATACATCAACAAATGAAAACCATCTTTACTTTCAAAATACTCTATCAAAAACTCATCTCTTTTAGGAATAATCGAGCGCTTTTCTTGCATTTCAAAAATAGGAATCAAAGCTCTTATTTCTGCATCTTCTATGATATTTTCGGTATACTTGTAAATTTTCTCCTTCAAAACGGCGGACATTTGAGAACTCAATGGCATTCGTCCACCTTGATATGATGGTATTTTTCCACTCTTAGCGTTGGAAAGTCTGACTTGTGCTACCATATCTTTGATCCTGACCAACTCTAATGCTTTACCTGCAAACCAAAAAACATCTCCAGGTGACAGTTGTGAAACAAACCACTCTTCTATGACGCCTATGTGTGTTCCTTTTACCAACTTGATAGACATCAGCCCTTCTGAAACTATCGTACCAATACTAAGCTTGTGCTTGAGTATCTGTTTTCGGTCCGTAACTCTATATTTACCATCTTCTTCTATGATTACTTTTTTGTACTCATCATATGCCTGAAGAGATTGACTGCCATAAACCAGAAAACTCAGGACTTTATGCCACTCATCCCGGTCTAGGGATGCATAACAGTATGTTTTTTTTATTTCTCTCCATATCTCTTCAGGGTAAAAACCTTCTGAAACAGCTAGCGTCATCAAGTACTGAATCAAAACATCGAAACTTCTGATATAAGGTATTCTATCCTCAATTAATTGATTGTCGATGGCCATTCGTAAGCCTGCCGCTTCTATAAGCTCCAATGCATGTGTAGGCAAAAACCAAATATGACTAGAAGCTCCGGGCTGATGGCCACTACGACCGGCACGTTGCATAAATTTAGCTACACCCTTGGGGCTACCTATCTGTATGACGGATTCTACGGGTCTGAAATCGACACCCAAATCCAAACTAGAAGTACACACGACGGCTTTTATCCTTCCTTCATGCAAAGCTTCTTCTACCCATTCTCTGATGTCTTTGCTGATAGACCCATGATGCATAGCTATTTGTCCCGCCAGATCAGGTTCGGTTTCCAATAATTTTTGGTACCAAATCTCGCATTGTGCTCTGGTATTGGTAAAGATCAGGCTAGATTTACTTTTTTGGATGATTTCTACGGCTTTGTTAGCCATTTTGATACCCAAGTGTCCTGCCCATGGAAATTTTTCCATCTCATCCGGAATGACGGACAACACATGGATTTCCTTTTTAATATTTGCCTTAATGACCTTTCTGAGACTTTCATCTTTGGAATAAAGCAAAACTTCTATGGCATCATCCATATTACCAATCGTAGCGGAGATTCCCCAAATCCTAAGATTGGGACATAATGCTGACAATCGGGAAATAAACAACTCAGTTTGGACACCACGTTTGGAGCCGATGAGTTCGTGCCACTCATCCACGACTATACATTTTACTGTTTGCAGCATTTGTGTATAACCTTTCGAAGTCAGAACCACGTGAAGGCTTTCAGGTGTGGTGATGATAATCTGTGGCGGCTTCTTAAACTGTTTTTGTTTGTGATCAGACGAAGTGTCACCGGTGCGCACTTCTACTCTCCAAGGAAGCTGCAAGCCTTCCACAGCTTTTTGGCAGGACAAGTATATTTCTTTGGCCAATGCCCTGATAGGTGCTATCCATATCAGTTGCATACCTTCTGGAACTTGAGTTTTATAGTTTTTATGATTTTGAATATAATTTGCCAATAAACCCAAGAAGCCTGCATAAGTTTTTCCACTTCCCGTAGGCGCATTGATTACGCCAGAATATCCTTCATCATAGGCTTGCCACGCTTCGATCTGAAACTCCATAGGCTTCCAACCTTTTTCTTTAAACCAGCCTTCTACGATTTTGATACCTGAGCTCAATGGTGGGTAATTATATTTTTAAGATATCATAAGATTACAGAAAAATAGACAATGTGTTCAAATGGTGTAATAGTTTTTAGCGTATTTCTAAGAAACCACTTATATATTTTATTGAATCATTATAAAAATGTTGTACGATAGTGAAACAATCTTTATCTTTGCAGAATGGATGGTAAAAAGTTCAGAAAGGTTATTTATTACAAGAGTTACTTTAGAGATTTTTTAAAGGCACAAACAATCAATGTAAAAAAGAAAATAATTTGGACTCTTGAACTTATAGAAGATATTGAAAAAGTTCAGGAAACTTATTTAAAACATATATCAGGAACAGACGGGCTTTATGAAATAAGAATAAATATTGGAACCAATACCTATCGAATCTTTTGCTTTTTCGCAGAAGATAAGCTAGTAGTTCTTATGAATTCATTTCAGAAGAAAACCCAGAAAACTCCCAAATCAGAAATTCAAAAACCAGTAAAATTAAAAGCAGGATATGAACAAGAAAATAAATAATACAGGGACATTAGAAGATTTGAAAGAAGAGTTTTTCGGAAAAAAAGGAACAAAAGAAAGACTTGAACTTGAAGAAGGTTATATTAACTTCAAGATAGGTATGATGCTTCAAGATGAAAGGCTAAAACAAGGATTGACGCAGCAAGAATTAGCTGATAAAGTTGGTACCACCAAATCTTATATTTCGAAAATTGAAAATAGTGTAAAAGAAGCAAGAATTTCTACATTAGAAAAGATAGTGCGATATGGTTTTGGGGGAGAACTTGAGATAAAAATAAAATTGAACTAACTTTCAAAAAGAAAAGCAATTAAAGAAATTCAAAACCCAAAAGTCATCTGATGATCTACATACTTCTGCGGATTTTCTAAGGATAGTAAGTGTTTTTTAACATCAAGACCAAGGGCAAATCCAGTCAAACTACCATCAGAACTAATGACTCTATGGCAAGGTATAATGATCGGAATAGGATTTCGTCCATTTGCTGTAGCTGCAGCTCTTATACATTTTGGGTCTCCCAAGATATTTGCCATTTGGGCATAAGAAATGGTTTTGCCATAGGGTATTTCAGTGAGAGCTTGCCAGACTCGTACAGAAAACTCAGTATACCCTTCCAAATCCGTTTTTACAGAAAATCGTTTGAGTTTTCCAGCAAAATATTGGGTCAACTCTGCAGCTGCATGCTGCGTGTGCTCATTGGGTTTGTCCGTTATATGGTAAGTATCGACTATCTTGATCCATCTGATGCCAGTTGCAGATGCACCAACGATCCACGTGCCGTAAGGTGTCCCTATGTTTTGGACATACACATCTGGTTTGATGTCACTTTCCGTCAGCAAAGAGGATATTTTCCTGTCCATTATCTACCAAAAATAGATTTGAATGATTGATATCTTTCTGGATTTATAGCTTTGTACTTTTCAGCAAATGAAAAATATATTGTGATATGCACCGGAATCAAGCTCAGTTCTTTCATTCCCGTTTGGCTTAAAATTTGTTCCTTTGACCATCCGGTGATCGCTTCGATATCAGGCCACGAATCCACTACATCTGGGTAAATAATATCTTTTTGAGTGGCTACAAAAGCTTCAGCATAAGCATGATAGCCCACATTATAATAATCTTGTGGATACAGTACCGCATTAGTCAATTGTTCTAAAGAAAGGATGATCACGCCATCTTCAGTATCTACTTCCACATTATGTAAATATTGATGTTTGGGGGTAGGAAAAGGATGTTTATACAAAAAAATTCTATCCATGTCACCCATCAGGTAATCCTTTCTGTTTAAGGTCAAAATCAATCCATGTGCCGCTACCATACATTGGATATCATGTGGTACATCTCTATGCTCTGAGCCCACAGACTGAAAAAGCCTGCCTTCCATATACAAAGTCATGTGGTTTTCAAACAACTTTTTAGCATCTTCGCTTAATAAAGTATAAGGGTTAAAATACTTGGTCAACCAATCACGAAGCTTATCATCAAATTTAATCGGGTACTTAGTTAGCCACCAATGATCCAGTGGTCCGTGAAAAACATATAGACAAACTAGCAACACCACAGGAATCAAAATGTAAATAGAGTCACTCTCAAAAGGCGACACAAAAATTCTATACAAAAAGCATCCTGCCAGGACCAATAATGGAAATGATAGCGCCTTGGAAATAGAATGTATCTGCATCTGTGGAAGATTTATCTTTAATAAAACGTAATGCAAATAGAAATTGTTATAATGAATGGAAAAATACTTTTCAAAATGTTATAACAAAAAATACTATTTTTCAAATCTTGGTTATAAAAATATGTTACATGAAACATTGTTTTATGAATTTTAAAATTTAAACCAATTTAAAAGATGACTCCTTTACCGGTTAATAAAACTATAATTGCATAATGCGGGATAAATGTATAATTCAAAAATTATATAATGTTTCTTTGGTAATATATTCTTTCCAATATGCCAAATATTTGTTCATTGTACTCAGGCGTTTTGTATATCTCCAATAATGACAGACCAATTTTATATGCTGCGGTTCTAGAGTTGTGTCTGATTTCTGTATCTTCTATGGCTACTCTCCCGAGGCTATATTGTTGCACGAATCTTTTACGCATTTTGAATGATTTTATAATTTTTTGACCAAATGTACTAAAAACATATGTATAATTAATACAATATAAGTATATTAATATACTTATGCAAATTCATAACTAAATTATTCAAATTCTTATTTCTACACATGTATCTGTGCATTAGTTAGTTATACGTTTTCTTGCAGTCACTAAAGATAGAGATGGGGACGGATACGGTGATTCAGTTCAGATATATCAGGTGCGTAATGCTCCTGGCCCGGGTTTTGTAAATAATAAATTAGATTGTGATGACGAAAATCCCAATAGTATACAGATAGGCATAACTTTTGAGTTTAAAGATTCTTCAGGAATATTTAATGACGGTCATGTCTGTGCAGGAGACTCAGTGATTATTACTAGTAAAAGTAAATCATCTCAGTATATTTGGAGCAATACATCTACGTCTTTTTAATTATTTTTGGAGCCCATTGCTTCAGCAACCTATACCATCACTGTGACGTGTAACTATGGCTTTACAAGTAGCGCTAGTGTCAGTGTAAACACAAAAGGAACAGATGTAATGAGCTCCTTAAACGATGGCCCTCGAACTTTGAGAAGTGTTTTAAGCTGTATAAGTGAGTTGGGTACCGTGACTTATGATTTACCATCAGTATCTCATAGCTTACTCACTGCTCCGCTATTAATAAATAAAAGTGTTACCATTGCGAGTTTAAATATAGATAATCGTCTAGAAATAAGATTTGATATGGAGTCCATAAATCATGGATTTAACTTGTCTGCAGGTAAGATATTGACTTTACAAAATACAGAGTTAAAGCTATTAAATCAATCGCAAAAACCCGCATTCATTGGTTTGGGAGCGGTCTCAATCAAGGATTTGGTGAAGTTTCTATCCAATTGAGTTAAGATTTTTAAGAGTGCTGATAAAGAATCACTTAAGTTTGTTTTCCGCTAAATCGATCCTGATAATTTTCTTTAAATCCACTAAGTCTTGAAGTTTTATTGTTCAATCAATTGAATAGTATTAGTTTTGCGCCATGTTTGCATGGATGGCTAATTTATTTAACAAAGAAACAATACCTTCGGATCCCATGAAGTATTTGATAGTAGGTTTGGGCAATATAGGCTCAGAATATGAAGGCACAAGACACAATATTGGTTTTGACGTGGTCAATTATTTGGCCAAAGATGCAGGTATTAGTTGGGTTCAAAATACTCATGGTGACTTGTCAGAGGTAAAACATAAAGGCAGAACTTTAATTTTATTGAAGCCTTCCACCTATATGAATTTAAGTGGCAAAGCCGTAAAGTATTGGATGGAGAAGCATAAGATTCAACCCGAGAACCTTCTCGTAATTGTGGATGATTTGCATCTCGACATTGGTAAAATGAGACTTCGGGACAAAGGTAGTGATGGTGGTCATAATGGACTGAAAGACATTCAGGATAAATTTGGACATAATAATTACGTACGTTTGCGCATGGGTATAGGCAAAGATTTTCATTCTGGCCAACAGGTAAACTATGTCCTTGGTAAGTGGAAAAATCATGAAACTGACGATGTCGAAAAGATGATTATCAAGGCGTCAGAAGCTGTGAAAAATTTTGTCACCATAGGTTTAAAGTTAACCATGGATGGATTGAATAGGTAAAATAACAAATTACCTTATTCTAAAACGATTCCTTCAGCCCTGAGTCGATCTACTAAAGGCATACCAAACGCTTCCACAGGAGTCAGCACACCGCACTTAGCTTTATTATTTTTTAAAAGATCCAAAAGCGCAAAAGCAGCTTGAGAAAACATTTTAGACGTTTCATTATATCCGGGATCCCCTCCAGAAAATGTAGTTTTTGCCTTAGCTGTTGTCGACTCGCCAAAACAAATGACTTCAAATTTTGATTGTGCTCTTCTTGCTTCAGTAGGACCGGTACCTGGGCTAAATTTCTTGAACATTTTATCTCGAAAAAATTTAAATCTTACCATAATCATAGCAGAAGCTATTGGCAATACCGTTTTAAGTACTTTCATGAATGATGTACGTACAAAAAATTGAGCATAAGCCGCAGGCCCATACGATTCCGGCAAGCCGTAGATGCTTCTCTTTACAATGTGTGGGTCCACCACAGGCATAGGAATAGCCCAACCTTGTATTTCTTTAGCGTAATGTATTTTTAAAGAAATTTTTGGAGTATCAGGATGCCTTTTTAATTTCACCTTATGGGATATTTTTTTGGCTTCCATATGCAATGCCTGAATGGCCGTAGTTAATGTCCCTCCGGAAAATGTAGCATTTGTCCTGATGAATCCTTTAAGTGATTTTGGCTCATGCTGTGGGAGCTTTAAGGCTGTTAACCAAGCCGCAAAATCAGCAGGAATACTATCAAATCCACAGCAGTTGACTATGCAAACTTTATTATGTTCAGCTGTAAGATGATGTAAATTGTAAGTACTGGCAACAAAAGATGGTTCGCCGGTAATATCTAGATAGTGGGTTTTTGATTCCAGACAAGCTTTAATTACATCAGGCCCGTAGGTATTAAATGGCCCAACAGCATTCATTAAGATTGTGGTTTTAGCCGTCATTTGGTTTAAACTGTCATAATTCTTTACATCGGCAACAACCGTATCAGGTTTTAACCCCATGCATGATGAGGAGATACTTTTTAACTTTTTTTCATCTCTGCCAGCTATGGCCCATTTTATATTTTCTTTTTCTGCATTATGAGACAAGTACTGAGTGATCAGTTGTCCTGTAAATCCAGTTGCTCCAAAAAGCACAATATCATACTGTTTATCTTGCATTATTCTTGATTTTTTAAATAAAAGTCTGCAGCAGCTTCCAATTCTTCATAAAAGGCTTCGCTCTTTACACGTACGATGGCATTTTTTATAAATTTATAAACGGGTATTTTTTCCTTTTCTCCTTTGGTACAAGCTGCTGAGCAAATATCCCAACGATCGTAGTTCCAGGCTTCGAATCCTGAGATTTCATTTTTGGAAACTCGCAAAGGGTAAAGATGGCATGATACCGGTTTGTTAAAAGGTATTTTACCTTCAGCATGAAGTTTTTCTATATTGCACATGGATATACCCAGTTCGTTGGTAGTGAGAAAAACACAAGCGCCATCATCATGACAGGATGTTCCCCATACCTTGGGTTTTGCGTAGTATTCAAAACCATTATTTTGTCCAATAATGGCTTTAGAAGCATCAGATAAATCATCCTTTATAATATCTGCATATTGGGTGATTAATTGCATCTCATTTTTTTCGAGAGGGGCACCATAATCACCTTCAGTACAACATGCACCTTTACAGGCGTGAAGATCACAGACAAATTTTTCTGTAACCAATTCTTCACTCACTATGACATCTTGGATTATTAACATGTTTGTCTAGGTTATTTTAATAAAGCCTTTAAGCGGTCAAGATCTCTTACAAGTAATCTTTTTCTGTCAAATTGGATGATGTTATCATTACGTAACTCATTGAGAATCATGGTTACAGACTGTCTTGAAGTAGACGTCAGGCTGGCAATATCCTGATGAGTTAAGAAATTGCGCAATACCCATTCATAACCGATACGTTGTCCTTTTTTTTCTATACTTTTAATGATATACTCCAGAATTCTGGTTTTGGAATCTTTAAACACTAAGGACTCTAATCTATCTTGGATCTCAAAAGTACGATTTCCAATGATTTTCATAACCAAAATACTAAGATCTGGGTATTTTTTCATGAGTTGGTTAATCTCATCTTGTTTAAAACTCACAATTTGGCTCTCTTCTGATGCTATGGCAAAATCTTTTCTTTTTCCAGTGGCGATCAATGTCAATTCACTGAATACATCACCTTCGACAAGGATTGCTGTAATCACTTCTTTGTCTTGTTCATTGAAAGTTCCTATTTTGATTTTTCCTTTTATTACAAAATATATAGCATCCATATTTTCATCAGGTATATAGATGTATTCCCCTTTGTGCACCACTTTGATTCTATGATGAAACTCTTTATGAAGTGCATCGCTAGTTTCAAAAAGTGTATGAAGATCAATAATTTGCGAACTTTCCATTATTTGGCAATGTGAAATATAATTAACGGTTTTATATACTTTAAGTTGAAGACTATCATATCAAATACCAAAAGATGAATCTTGTAAGCGTTTATTATGCTGAATGCATGGTTGATAACAAAAATATAAAGGATTCAGTTTGGGTTTCATTATCAAATCTAGGCTTCTGTATCTATTTTTAACCCAAATTTTTGGGTAAAGACTCCTAATGATTGATTTTTTTCAAGCATATAGATATATCTTTCCTTTTGAGTCATCACTTGAACCGGTTTGGTATCATCAAAATCAGGAAATAATGACTTATTCACTTCTATATCAAAAACGAGATCATGTACACCCAACTCGTCCCTCAATCTAGCCAATAGGATCGTCTCTTGTAAAATCATATCTTTTGATACCTGAGTAGGTACTTTGGCAAAAACAGTCTTTTCCTTGAAATCGAGAATGGCCAGTTTTAGCGCAGATTGGACACTCACAGATGGATTGTGTTCTGTATGGTTATTCCAAATGTCCTTTACACCTTCTAAACTAATGTTTTTGCGTGCTTCAGATTTAAAATGTTCATCTTTTTTAATACTAGCCCTGATAGCTTCGATATTATTTAAGGAGATGGGAGCACTTACTTTTTGGGCATCGGGAACTATAGGTTTTACAGGTATGTTTGTGCTTACTTCAGACCTAACTTCATTTTTAACTTCAAGTGTGATTTCTTTTATTGGTTCAGGAATTGTTGTACTTATTTCTTTTTTTACGCTTTCTTCGTTCAGAAATTTAGTTTTTTTTTCCTGAGATTCGCCTTGGTGGGCAAAAATATCAGTATCAAAAGCTCTTTGAAGATAAGTAAGTTTACTCAAGGCTAGTTCTACTTGTAGTCTTTTATTTTTTGCTCTGACTAGATCTATATCACATTGATTCAAAATATTCAAACCCGATAACAAAAAAGAAGCTTTGGCTAATTGAGATTGATTATAATACCTTTTTTTCAATTCGTCGCTTGCTTCCAAAATACTAATAGTTGCAGGTACCTTGGCTACCAATAAATCTCTGAAATGATCTGCTAGGCCTACTACAAAATGTTCAGCATCAAAACCTTGCTTTACTATTTCATTTAAGGTAAGTAGCACTTCGCTGATATCTTCTCTTAAGAATGAATCTGTTATTTTAAAATAATATTCATAATCCAATAGGTTAAGATTAGCGACCACATCTTTGTAAGTAATACTATTGGTTGTTGAAGAACTAGCTATTTTATCAAAGATGGTTAAAGCATCTCTCATCGCACCATCAGCTTTTATCGCAATGGTGTGTAATGCTTCTTTTTCTGCTGTAATTCCTTCTTTTTCACATATTTTTTCCAACTGAACTACAGTATCAGAAATTTGGATTCTCTTGAAATCAAAAATCTGGCAACGTGATAAAATAGTTGGTATAATTTTATGCTTCTCAGTTGTTGCTAATATAAAAATGGCATGGTCCGGTGGCTCTTCAAGAGTCTTAAGAAAAGCATTGAAAGCTGCTGTAGACAACATGTGTACCTCGTCTATGATAAACACCTTATATTGGCCTTGTTGCGGTTGAAATCTTACTTGCTCTATGAGTGTTCTGATATTATCTACACTATTATTGGATGCAGCATCTAGCTCCAGTATGTTGAAAGATGCGTTGTCATTAAATGATGTACATGACGAACATTGGTTACAAGCGGCTACTTTATCTATCGGATTTTCGCAGTTGATGATTTTTGCCAGTATACGTGCACATGTTGTTTTTCCTACACCTCTTGGGCCCGTAAATAAAAAGGCATGTGCCAAATGGTCTGTTTGAAGTGCATTTTTTAAAGTTTTTGCAACATGATCTTGTCCTACCACTTCATCAAAGGTAGTAGGTCTGTACTTACGTGCCGAAACTACAAAATTGCTCATCTCATCATTTTTAAGAGCACAAATGTACGAAAAAAATAAGTTTTTGATAAATTTTGTCTTTTTTGATTTTATAATACTGCGATGTCATTTTTTTATGTATCTTAAATCAAAGGATTTTGCAAGATTGATTACCTTCGCACTACCTAACCAAAAATAAAATCAATGAAGTTACAGAATTTTGCTCTCGGAAAGTGGATAGAAGGATCCGGTGAAGGTCAAATACTTTATGATGCCAGTACAGGTACAGCAGTAGCCACAGCTAGTAGTCATGGACTGGATTTTGAAGAAATGCTTAATTATGGTCGTAAAGTAGGTAACAAAAATTTACGAAACATGACCTTCCAGGAGCGAGGCAGGATGCTCAAAGCACTAGCTCTCTATCTGATGGATCGCAAAGAAAAGTATTATGAAGTAAGCTATAAAACTGGAGCTACACGCATCGACTCATGGATAGATATAGAAGGTGGTATTGGCAATCTATTTGCCAATGCTAGTCTACGGCGTAAATTTCCTGATCTCCCTTACTATACAGAAGGCGATCCCGTAGGCCTCAGTAAAGGTGGTACATTTATGGGGCATCACATCTTGGTACCCAAAGAAGGTGTAGCCGTCCATATCAATGCTTTTAACTTTCCCGTATGGGGTATGCTAGAAAAATGTGCCGTCAATTGGCTTGCTGGAATGCCTGCCATTGTAAAACCTGCTACCTTGACATCATTTGTTACCGAAGCAGTTGTGAAAGATATCATTGATTCAGGTATATTGCCAGAAGGAGCACTTCAATTGATTTGTGGTAGTGCACGTACCATTCTCGATCATGTCAATTATCAGGATGTAGTCACTTTTACGGGATCTGCCAGTACCGGTATCATGCTCAAGTCCAATCCCAATATCATCCGTGAAGCCGTACCATTCAATATGGAAGCTGACTCGCTCAATAGTATCATTTTGGGTAAGGATGCCGCACCAGGCACCCCAGAATTTGATCTTTTCATCAAAGAAGTCAGAAAGGAAATGACCATCAAATGTGGTCAAAAATGTACTGCAGTCCGTAGGATTATCGTGCCTGCTGATTATATGGAAGATGTACAAATTGCCATTGGCAAATCACTCACAGGGCTAGCTATAGGCGATCCACGTACAGAAGGCGTACGCATGGGCGCGCTTGCAGGACAAGAGCAAGTGAAGGAAGTAAAGGATAAACTTAGCGAACTGATGTCATTTTCACAATTAGTGTATGGTGATGTGGAGAGTTTTGAAGTCACTCATGGTAGCAAAGACAAAGGTGCCTACATGGCACCCATTTTATTGAGAAATGACCATCCTTTCGAACAAATAGGAACGCACGAAATCGAAGCTTTTGGTCCGGTGTCTACGATGATGCCTTATCATGACCTGGATGAAGCGATAGAGTTGGCCAGAAAAGGAAAAGGTTCGCTTTGCAGTTCTATCGTCACCTTTGATGATAAAATTGCTCGTGAATATGTAGTAAATGCTGCCACACACCATGGTAGAATTTTAGTGCTCAATAGAGAATCTGCCAAAGAAAGTACTGGACATGGTTCGCCTATGCCCTTATTGGTACATGGTGGACCAGGTAGAGCTGGAGGTGGCGAAGAAATGGGTGGAATGCGTGGAGTAAAACACTATATGCAGCGATGCGCCATTCAAGGTACGCCTACCACACTATCTCACATCACCCAACAATATCAGTACGGCGGGAAATATATCGAAGACGTCAAACATCCATTTAAAAAATACTTTGAAGAGCTGGAAATTGGCGAAACACTGATCACACACAAACGTACGGTCACTGATGCCGATATCGTCAATTTTGCCAATGTCTCTTGGGACCATTTCTACGCACACACGGATGCTACATCTCTAGAGGGGACACCGTTTACACAAAGAGTGGCACATGGATATTTTGTGTTGTCAGCTGCCGCAGGTCTATTTGTAGATGCTGCCAAAGGACCTGTAATGCTCAATTATGGCTTGGAAGAGTGTCGTTTTACTAAACCCGTTTATCCAGGTATGACCATAGGCGTAAGACTTACTGTCAAAGAGAAAGTAGCACAGGAAAAAAGAGAAGACGAAGATTACATCAAAGGTATCGTCAAATGGCTAGTAGATGTCTATGATGAAACGGGTGAAACAGTAGCGATTGCAACAATATTGACGATGGTGAAGATGAGAGGGGTAAGGAAATAGGGATTTAATGTATGGTTGCATTGATCAGTAGTGATAATAATTTGGAGTTGTATGGTTTTAAGTAAAAACAAATGCAAATACGAAATATTATTATATTAAGTAGGCAGAAATAAAACAGAAGTATCCGTTTACTTTGAGAAAGGTAGCTTTTGGCTTACACAGAAAGCGATGGCCATACTGTTTAATGCGCAAGTACCCGCTATCAGTAAGCATTAAAAAAATATTTTTGAAAGCCAAGAACTTGAAGAAAATTCAGTTATTTCCATTTTGGAAACAACTGCCGAGGATGGCAAAAAATATGATACAAAATTCTATCGCCTAGAAGCCATACTGGCAGTAGGGTATAGAGTCAATTCTACCCAAGCTACTGATTTTCGCAAATGGGCTACGACTACACTCAACGAATTTATCATCAAGGGATTTGTATTGGACGATGACCGTTTGAAACAAGGTTTAAACTTTGGTCAGGACTTTTTTGATGAATTACTCGAGCGGATTAGAGAAATAAGATCCAGCGAACGTAGGTTTTATCAGAAAATTACAGATTTATATGCTTTGAGCACCGATTATGATAAAAATAGTCAACAAACCAAAGACTTTTTTGCAGCCGTACGTAAAGGTATTGTCAAATGGCTCTTAGATGTCTATGACCAAGCTGGTGCGACAGCAGCCATTGCGACTATTTTGACAATGGTGATGATGAAGGAGTAACTTGTTAATTTTTTTACTTCATACATTTTCATTTAAAAAAATAAAATTTATTATCGTATCTTTGAAACTCAAAAGGTACTATAAGACCACTTTAACCATAAAAATAAACTTACTAAAGCGGGAAAAGCATTTATTGCCATGTCCGAAACTTTTTTGAGTGGTGTGGAAGGCATTGAAATTATTGAGAAAATATCTTCAAAAAAAAAGGATAAAGAAGTTTATAGTGATGAATTTGTTAAAAAAATAAAATCGGCAGAAGAAGACATTAAAAAAGGTAATACAACAAAGTTAAATCCAAATGATATATGGGGAAGTATTTTGTAGAATTCTCAAAAATTGCACGAAAAGATTTACAAACGCATTACAAATCTGGAAATAAATCGACCATAAAAAAGATTGAAAAAATACTATTAGAGCTTACAGAAAATCTATATTTTGGTGAAGGCAAGCCAGAAGAGTTGAATTACAAATATAAAGGATACTGGTCCCGAAGAATTAACTAAAAAGATCGTATGATTTACAGGGTTAAAGAGGAAATTGTTACTGTTTACATCATAGCAGCCTTTGGACACTATTATGACATATAATGCGTTTTATCCAACCACTAAGTAGGGCCTGCTTGGTGTAATATAAATTAATGATTATCAATTATATATGTACATATTCGTAGATTTCGTTGCACGGGAATTTCTTCAAAACTCCTGAATCATTTGCACATCATTTAAGCTTTTGCCCTATGCGGGCCTGCCTGAC
>CAMBRK010000048.1 GCA_945870185.1 Aureispira sp. CCB-QB1
CTATCGAGCACGTGAAGCTAATGTACATCGATTGGCTGAGTGCAGCGTCGATATTATAGACCAATGTGTAGCTCAGGGAGTACCTTTCGCACGTGAATATGGCGGCCTATTGGAAAACAGATCTTTCGGTGGCGTGCAAGTTTCCCGTACATTCTATGCCAGAGGTCAGACGGGACAGCAACTACTGATTGGCGCATATCAGTCTCTTTCAAGACAGATAGCCTTAGGGACAGTACAAATGTACAATCGTCACGAAATGCTTGATTTAGTAAAGGTAGATGGAAAGGCACGCGGTATTATAGCACGAAATCTCTTGACAGGTGAGTTGGAAAGACATGCAGCCCACGCTGTCGTTATCGCTACCGGTGGATATGGAAATGTGTTCTACCTATCGACCAATGCCATGACTTGTAATGTTACAGCAGCTTGGAAATCAGTAAAAAAGGGTGCACTTATGGCCAACCCATGTTTTACACAGATACACCCTACATGTATCCCCGTATCCGGTGAATATCAGTCAAAACTAACCCTTATGTCCGAATCGCTGCGTAATGATGGGCGTGTATGGGTACCAAAGAAAAAAGAAGATGCCCAAGCTATCCAACAAGGTAAGTTGAAAGGTGTCACTATAAAAGAAGAAGATAGAGATTACTTCTTAGAGCGTAGATATCCTGCATTCGGTAACCTTGTACCTCGGGACGTGGCTTCGAGAGCAGCCAAAGTAGAATGCGACAAAGGTCACGGTGTAAGTCCTACAGGATTAGCAGTGTTTCTTGATTTTTCTGATGCCATGGTCAGATATGGGAAGACGGAAGCCAATAAAAAAGGATTGACAGGACTCTCTGATGCACAAATAGTTGCATTGGGAGAAGAAGTTGTCTCAGCTAAATATGGTAACCTCTTCGAAATGTACGAAAAGATCACAGGAGAAAATCCGTACAAGGAACCCATGAAAATATATCCTGCCGTCCACTACACGATGGGTGGCGTATGGGTAGATTATAACCTGGAGACCAATGTACCTGGACTTTTTGCCTTGGGTGAGTGTAATTTTTCCGATCATGGTGCTAATAGATTAGGAGCGTCAGCATTGATGCAAGGTTTGGCTGATGGATACTTTGTGATACCTTACACTATCGGTACTTTTTTGGCCAATGAAATATCAACTCCGAAAATAAAAAATGATTTACCTGAGTTTTTGGAGGCTGAAAAAGCAACCAAAGCCTTAATTGATACATTGCTGAATATCAAAGGAAACCAATCTGTAGAAAGTTTCCACAGAAGATTGGGGAAATATGTGTGGGAATATTGTGGTATGGCTCGTAATGAAGCAGGACTGATCAAAGGCAGACAGCTAATACGTGAATTGAGAGAAGAGTTTTATCGTGATGTTTTTGTTCCAGGGACACATGATGAGTTCAATCCTGAACTAGAAAAAGCAATTAGGGTAGCAGATTTAATGGAACACGGCGAACTCATGATGGTGGATGCCCTCAATAGAAACGAATCTTGTGGTGGACACTTCCGTGAAGAATCCGTGACAGAAGATGGTGAAGCCATGCGTAAAGATGACGAATATGCTTATGTAGCAGCTTGGGAGTGGAACGAAACCCAACCAGTTCTCCACAAAGAGCCATTGATATTTGAGAATGTAGAATTGAAAACAAGAAGTTATAAATAATCCTGATAAAAATATCCATTATGAGTGCAGAGATGAATTTAAAAATAAAAATCTGGAGACAAAAAAATAGTAAAACATCAGGTAGTTTTGAGACTTATCCTGTTGTCGCCAATGAACATATGTCATTCCTAGAGATGCTAGATGTTCTCAATGAAGGACTGATCAGTCAGAAGAAAGAGCCCATAGCTTTTGAGCACGATTGCCGTGAAGGGATATGTGGTACTTGTAGCCTTGTGATCAATGGTCAGCCACATGGACCTAACTCAGGTACGACTACATGTCAGTTGCATATGAGATTTTTTAAGGATGGTGACATCATCGTAGTAGAGCCGTACCGAGCAAGTGCATTTCCAGTCTTGAAGGATGTGACTGTAGATAGATCTGCATTTGATCGCATCATACAAGCAGGTGGCTATATCTCTGTCAATGCAGGTCAAGCTCCTGATGGCAATGCGATTCCGATAGAAAAAGGTAGAGCAGGGCAATCGTTTGAAGCAGCTGCATGTATCGGTTGTGGTGCGTGTGTAGCAGCATGTCCTAATGGTTCAGCAATGCTCTTTACTTCAGCAAAAATAGCCCATCTAGGTCACTTACCACAAGGAGAAGTCGAGGCAGACAAACGGGCCCAATCCATGGTAGCACAGATGGATAAGGAAGGCTTCGGATATTGTTCCAACATAGGTGCCTGCGAAGCAGAATGTCCCAAAGAAATCAAACTAGAGAATATCGCCTTTATGAATAGATCATATCTGAAGGCAGTGTTTAGTGGGGAAGAAGTGTAAGGTAGTAGGTTACTTTTCTTTATAAAAAATAAAAAGCCCGAATTGCTGAAATGTTCAGTGGTTCGGGCTTTTATTTTGATAATAGTATTGAGGATTTTTTAAAAATGGCTCAATTTTTTGTTTTGGAATTCTTGTGATTTTATTGTTTTTACTAAGGTATTTCTTTACGGAATGTATATTCTGACTAATTCCCCAACCATGTATATAAAGTAGATGCAACCTACTCCAAACGGGGGATTCTAACCCTAGTGCCATTGCAAAAAATTGTTAACTATTCATACAGCTAAGATACAACTATTGATTAATTTTACCCACTCAATTTCATATAGAGTCAATTATTTTAAATAGAAAAATGACAAGAAGTTGAATTCTTTTTTGAATATTAATGCAACTTTGTCACAAATAACTTATTTTAAAATGACAGCACTATTTGCTCCAAAACACCAAAGTATCATTTGGGTGTTGATTTTGATGATTCATTTTTCTTGTAATAGCAATAAGTTAGGGGAATTAATGGTACTGAATAATAAGAAATCAAAATACTCAAAACATGTTGTTGAAGGTCTTTGGATGATAGGACCATTAGGTTATAATCAAGCCAAAAATTATAATGGTTATCAAAATTTAAATATGACTTCATCCATATCGGTGAAAGTATTAGACGAACCATTATATAAAGTAAAAAATAGGTTTAATGAAAAAAACCAAAAAGCAAATAAATGGGAAATTAACGAAATGAACCCTGTGAAAATCAATGACCTAGATAGCTGTTTTTATATAGAGTATTTAGATAGAAGAAAACAATTTGAGAAGTTTGATTTAATAGTCCGAAATGAAAAAAACTCTAAGACTTATTATATCACCGCTTTTAAAATGATTGGAGATGACAGGGTAGACGAAAAGGAACTAAAGAGTTCAGTTTTATCGGCTTTCTTAGGAATGGAAGAAGAAAAAGAAGAGCTCTTAAAATTAGCTAATATAGATACCAAATTAAACACAACAACCTATACTAAAGATGGAAAATATCCAACTGAAAGTCCTGGAAATGGTGTTTTGGAGGTAAGTCTCAAATCGTTTAAAAACGAAAGTCAGATTGAATCTTACATAGCATCAGTAACTAAAAAAGAAACAAAAACAGAGAATTATAACAAGGAAATACATATTTTGACTGATGGTAAATTTTTAGTTTATGAATTTAAAACTAAGGAAAAAAAATATATGTACATCATATTATTTTCTGAAGATAAAGATTCTATTGTTATGAATTATACATGTGGTTCTAATGTAGATAATAGTGACTTTTTTGCTTACGCTCAGGCAAACTTAATTAAACTTTCCTTACAATGAAATTCTAAAAATATCAAATATGAATTTTAATCAAAGTCAAACAATTACAACTTAAAATTTAATTATACTACTAATGTGGGAACTCAAAAAGCACCACTTTTGTTATAATAAAAAAGATAGTTATGAATACTGAAAATTTTGTTACCATCAGGACTTATCATGATCAGATCATGGGCGAATTAGTATTGGCCGCGTTGAACCAAGCAGGTATTGAGACTTTTCCGGTCAAAGATTTGCTAAATCCAATTCCAACAGAAAACCACATTGCCATACATATTCATGAATCTGATGTAGAAGCAGCGCTTGAGATTATTGAAGATCAAGAAAATGCATGAGTCCCAGTGATTACGCCTACCAGATGTTAACTTCTGGATGAATGATGATATTAAATTTATCACGTACTTTTGACTGTACATCAAGGGCAAGTTGCCAAAGATCTTTGCCTTTGCCACCACCATAGTTTACCAAAACTAGAGCTTGTAGCTTGTGCACACCAATAGACCCAATAGTGAAACCTTTCATGCCTGCTTGTTCTATAAGCCATCCAGCAGGAACTTTCACAGTTTGTAAGTCCACGGGATACGATGGCATATCAGGGTACTTGATTTTTAAATCCTGATATTGAGATAGATGGATTACAGGATTTTTAAAGAAGCTACCAGCATTTCCTATTTTTTTAGGATCTGGAAGTTTGGATTGTCTGATTTCAATAACAGCATCAGAAATATCTCTTATGGAAGGCTCTGTTATGTTATTATTTAATAAGACATCTTTGATGGCTCCATATTCTAGATGTAAAACATGGTTTCTTTTACTGAGGATATAACTTACATGGGTTATGAAAAATTGGCTATAGAGTTCATTTTTAAAGACAGATTCTCTATAACCAAATTTGCATTCCGATTTAAAAAGTGTTTTTCTCACGCCAGTATCTAAATGAATGGCATTTAAGCTATGGAAGATATTTTCTTGTTCCACACCGTAAGCACCGATATTCTGCATAGGGGCTGCCCCAACACTTCCCGGAATCAAAGATAAGTTTTCTAAACCACCCAGATTGTGGGATAAAGCCCAGAGCACAAACTGATGCCAAGATTCTCCTGCTCCCACTTTAACAATGACTTGATCTGCATCTTCATCGACAACTTCGATACCTTTGATATTATTCTTAAGAATGTAAGCATCGAGATCTTGAGTGAGTAGTATATTCGATCCGCCACCCAATATTTTGGCAGGTGACAGACCTTGAACTAGAAAGTCAAACAGATCTTGTTCACTATTAATAGCAATGATACCTTTGGATGAAGCATCCAGGCCAAAAGTGTTAAATTTCCTTAGTGATTCTGTAATAATTTCCATTATAATTCACTTTCTGCGCTTGTTATTTTTTTGAGCATGGGTCTATTGAAGTCATATTGTAAACCTATGTTCCAAGTGTTGGTTTTATCATCAGGATTAAATCCATATCTTACGATACCGTGAGCTGTAAATCCACTGATACCAAATCCATATCCAGCCTGAACGACATAGGTAGTAAAAAAGTCTCTCACTACACTCTTTTTCAAAAATTCTTCTGTAAGCCCAAAAAACTCTGTTTTATTATATTGTAAGCCACCGCCTATACTGAAACCCATCTTTCCTTCTCTATCAAATGTACTTAATCCTTTAAAATTGAGCTTTGCCAATAAAGGGAAGGCAATACTTCCCAAGCCTTTGTATTCTTTTGATGATAAACTCAAAAATCCCACAACTGCTTGACCTTCTAGCGAAACTGAGACTTTCTTATTTCCCAACCAGATTTTAGGGCCTGCTCCGAGATTTAGAATGGCACTGCCTGATGCAGGCTCTATATTTCCGTTTTTAGGATTTACATATCTATGGTATAAATCATTACTCGCTGTAAATCCATAACCAAATTGGGCATAAGAAACGGTGATGCTGAGAGATAGTATAAATGAAATAATAATTTTTTGGTACATCTAAAAGTGTATTTTATAAGTTAATGTCAATTAGATTAAATTGGATTCTACTTCTTTTTGTGTAATATTCAACAATTGAGTTATTTCTTCATTAGACACACCTTTTTCATGAAACTCCATAGATAATTATTATTTAAGAATTTAAGGATTTAATGGTTAATATATTGTTCAACTTCTGAGATAGAAATATTTACGAAATCAGCTATTTCTTGCATTGAAATACCAAGAGAATATAATTTTTTAACGGTTAACGAGGTTTTTTTGTATTCTTCTTGTCTCAATCTTTGCTCTTCTTGTCTTAATCTTTGCTCTTCCAGTCTCAGTCTTTGTTCTTCTTCCAATTTTGGTATTAGTTGCGACTCAGATTTACGAATTCCATCTTCAAAAGCAGTATCGGTCACATTTTTTAAATCGCGATAGATTTTTAGGCTATATTCATAAGCCGCTCTGTCTTCTTTTGCCATGTTAGCTATTTCTGCTTCACCAAAAAATTTCATAAAAATCTTATTTTTTAATTTATCAGGAATTCCTGTTAATCTTTCAATATTCTTTAAAACAAACAACCATTTTTCAAAATTAGTTTCCAACTCTTCGGCTGTTTTATTGAAGTAAGGCATTTGTAAGTAAATATAGGTCAATTTATCATAAAACACCTGATTATTTTGATCTTTCAATTGTATAGTGGAAAATACACTGGCATCTTGATCTGAAAGATTAAAGGTGAAATCAAGAATAGCGATAGTGTAAACAGCCGTCAATTTAAAATCCCATTGCCCTTTTAAGGCTTGTTCTTGAATAGGAAAAGTACTGTAAAAAATACTACGATCTTTAAAGTAATTTTGCTTAGCTCTTTGTATTTCTACTATAAACTTGTCTCCATGTTCATTGGTGCAAAATATATCAAATATGGCCTTCCGATCATTAAGGTGTAAGCCTGGATATTCAGTGTTTGAGTAGGTCAAGTGGTGGATTTTATGTTTTTCTGGTAGTAATTCGTTTAGGAAATCCATCAATAAATCCTTATTTGGTTCGGAACCGAATAGTTTTTTGAAACCAAAATCTGTGAATGGGTTGATGTATTTTTCGGGGAGATCCATTATAACGGTTTAATTATTTTCAAACTGTAATCTGGCTAAAGCTGCATAAGTTCCTTTTTCATTATTCATCAAGCTTTGATGATCACCTTGTTCTATGATTTGGCCATTTTCTAAGACATATATACAATCCACATCTCTAATCGTGGATAACCTGTGCGCAATAATGATAGATGTCCTGTTTTGCATCAGTTTGTCCAATGCGTCTTGTACTAATTTTTCTGATTCGGCATCCAAAGAAGACGTAGCTTCATCCAAAATGAGTATCTTAGGATCTTTTAGGATGGCTCGGGCTATAGCTACACGTTGTCTTTGCCCACCGGAGAGCTTGATACCCCGTTCGCCGACTATCGTATCCATTCCTTGTGGAAAAGATTGGATAAACTCTAGACAATTAGATTGTTGTGCGGCCATATTGATTTCTTCTTCACTAGCATTGGGCTTACCATATGCTATATTTTCCCTGATAGTTCCACCAAACAAAATGACTTCCTGTGGCACTATACCTATATTTTTTCTAAACTGAGTCAAATCATAATCGTTGACATTTTTATTGTCTACTAAAATACTACCTGAGTTTGGATCGTAAAATTTCATCAATAATTGTACTATAGTCGATTTTCCGCCGCCACTTTGACCAACAAGGGCAATTTTTTGCCCTGATGGTATATCGATATTAATGCCTTTTAGGATGGTCAGGTCTTTACGGGTAGGGTAGGCGAATACTACATTTTGATATTGAACATGTCCTTTGAGCTTAAGATCGGTTATGTTATCGTTATTCTGGATGGGTAGTTCTGATGGTGTGTCCAATATCTCCTGTATTCTTTCAGTAGCCCCGATAGCACTGGCTATTTGGGTATATAAAGTACCAAAACTAGCTATAGCACCTCCTAAGATACCTGTGTACATAATGAATGAAAATAAATCACCTGCTTCCATTTCTCCTCTTTGGAGCATCAATGCACCTTGCCAAAGGATGAAAAATATACCTCCAAATAAAACTGTGATGATGAAGGTAAAAAACACACCTCTGATTTTCGCGAATTTCATAGATATGGTAACAATATTATCTACAGCCTTACCATACCTCAATGATTCGTACCATTCATTGGCAAAAGATTTGACTATAGTGAAAGATTGGAAAGTTTCTTCTACTATTGTATTGGTCTTGGCTAGTTCGTCTTGACGCTCCTTGGATAATTTTCTGATATACCTTCCGAATATCATGGCACTGATAACAATGGCTGGAAAAGTTAGTAACATGATCATTGATAACTTGGGCATCCATAGAAATATAATGATAATGCCAGAAATTAATATGACCAATTGCCTGATGAACTCTGCTAAAGTTATAGAGAATACGGATTGTAGTTGTTCTACGTCTGCGGTAATTCTACTTGACAATTCGCCCACTCGTTTTTCTTCAAAAAAAGTGACTGGCTGAGTGATTATCTTTTCGTATAAATCTTTGCGAAGGTCTGACATACCTTTTTCAGAGACGATAGCAAAAAAGTAGGTTCTGAAATAACTCAAAATTCCTTGGAATACTAACACAATTAAAAAGATCCACCCATAATCTTTGACTTCTAGATTTAAATTGAATTTTGGTTTACCGATGGCTGTATTGGCCATTTCTCCAGGTAGGCCCATGAGAGCCATAAAAATCAAACTACCTGCTACCAAAAATACCATAGCGGCGATAAAGTAACCCAGGTAAGGCTTTATATATTTAAAAATCCTTAAAGACTTTTTTAGGGACTCTTTGCTGAGTTTAGGTTTTTTATCTGATGAATCAGTGCTTGCCATTATAATGAATTAAGTACTTATTTGGTTACACTTTTTAGAAGGCTTGCTACTTCAGGCTGACTTTCCATGAATAATTCATATAACTGTTTACTAGCCAAGAATGTTATTTTTTTTCCAAAGCTGCCCTTAGCTTTGAGTTTGAAGGTTATTATTTCAACTCTGAACAAAGGAATAATACTTATAGAATCTATATCTTCGTATACCAATCTATAAGTTTTCAAATAATTGGAAACATAGTAGTATTCAGCTCCCATTTCTACTCTCTTGAGCTGCATTATAGTGAAGTATAACAAAGTGAAAAACAATAAATACATAATGAGAAACGGATATTTGAAAACCGGAGATGTCAAGAAAGGCAACGTCTGACTATCTATTGTAAATACAGATATGGTAAAGATCGTGAAAAATACGATCCAGACTGTGGGTAAAAATAGCTTGAAAAATACTGTGAAATTAGATGATACTCTCTGCATCAGATGTTTGCTTTTGTGAATTTTCATTGTCTTTTACTACATTAGCAGCTACCCTTATGGATATTTCGTACAGTATGTACATAGGTATACCGACTAAAATTTGTGTTAAGGCGTCAGGCGGAGTGATGATAGCCGCAACTATGAAGATGACTAAAAAAGCTTCTCTTCGATATTTTTTCATGATTTCTGGACCAATGATACCAATTTTGGCCAGGAAATATACCACGATCGGCAGCTCGAATGCCAAACCTACAGGCAACGTAAACATGGTTAAATAATTTACGTATGAAGATAAGGTAGGACTATTGACCGCTTCGGTACCTACGGTGTAGCTCCCCAAAAATGTAATTGCAAATGGTGCAATAATATAATAACCAAAGCATACTCCCAATAAAAATAAAAAAGAAGTGACCCCTATAAGTCTATTGGCAATCTTGAGTTCTTTTTCATATAGTCCGGGCTTGATAAATTTCCAAAATTCATAAAATATGTATGGAAAAGAAGCAATGACCCCAAGGTATATGGATACGGTAATACCCATAAAAAATTGTTCGCCCAGTTCCCGGGTGATCAATGGTAACTCAGGTGGAGAGAAACAAGTCGCTTCTGAAATGGCACAAAATATCCTATAGGTGATAAAATCAGCCTTCTTAGGTGCGTATACGATGTACTCGAAGACTTCTTTTTGGAATACTAAAGCGATGATGGCAAAAGATACTACAGCAATTCCTGCCCTGATTACATGCCATCTCAGCTCTTCAAGATGATCCAAAAATCCCATTTCTGGCTCATCTCCCTTTGCTACATCATTTCCTGAAAAGACCTTTTTAAGTAAGCCGATCATGCTTTTCAAACTTTAGGCTGCAAAGATATCACTTTTTTTCGTATATTTATTTCTAAATTTTAGATGTGTGATGCATGAAAATATTCTTTAATATCTTAAATTTGCTGCATGAATTTTTCATCTAAAATATTGGAAGATGCTGTGATAGCACTTTCGTCTATGCCTGGAGTGGGCAGAAAATCTGCTTTAAGGCTTGCTTTACATTTAGTTCAGGATGGCGGTCAAAAGTCATTGAAAATATCTGCAGCCTTAAGTAAACTGGCCACGGATATCAAAAAATGTAAAACTTGTGCCAATATTTCTGATCACGATACTTGTGAAATTTGTAAATATCGAAGCCGTCATGATAAAGTCATTTGTATCGTAGAAAATGCGAGAGATGTCATGGCTATAGAAGATACCAATCAATTTAAAGGCAAATATCATGTACTTGGAGGAGTCATATCACCCTTGGATGGAGTTGGTCCCAAGGATTTAACTATTGATTTGCTGATACAACGTATCAAAAACGAGCAAACAGAAGAAGTAATCATGGCCATAAGTCCCACCATAGAAGGTGAAACGACCATATATTATATTTCAAAGCTACTTAGAGACCTGAATGTCAAAGTCAGCATCATAGCCCGTGGCGTTTCTTTCGGTGGTGATTTGGAATATGCAGATGAGTTGACGCTGGGAAGGTCTATAGTTTCCAGGATTCCATATCAGATTCAATCTTAAAATCCATGTATAAGTACGATATCGGCATTGTCATTGTCAACTACAATGTCAGGTACTTTCTCGAACAATGTTTGTACTCTGTCAGGAAAGCCCTGAAGCCCAATCTAAAAGTGGAAGTTTGGGTGGTGGACAATGCTTCGGTAGATGGATCTGTATCTTTGCTCCAATCCAATTTTCCTGATATCCATCTTATTGCCAATGAAAAAAATGTAGGCTTTTCTGCAGCCAATAATCAGGCAATAAGGATGATGGATTCGAAATATGTGTTATTGCTCAATCCGGATACCATCCTGGAAGAAGATACACTCGATCTTTGTTATCGTTTTATGGAACAAAAACCAGAAGCAGGTGCCATGGGCGTGAGAATGATCGATGGTGCTGGAAATTTCTTGCCGGAATCCAAAAGAAAAGTCCCTGACTTGTGGAATTCGTTTTGCAAACTAACTTATTTATCCGATATATTTCCAAAATCTAAGACGTTTAGCGGCTATAACTTGGGCTACTTGCCAGAAATGGAGACCCATCAAATCGAAGTACTGTGTGGCGCCTTTATGTTTATGAGAAAGGAGACTTTAGATAAGTCGGGCTTACTGGACGAAGCATTCTTTATGTATGGAGAGGATATAGATCTTTCTTACCGAATACTTCAGGCTGGATATCAGGTTTGGTATTATCCGGAGACCAGTATCATTCATTACAAAGGCGAAAGTACCAAAAAAGGAAGCATCAACTACGTAAAGACTTTTTATGGCGCCATGCAAATTTATGTCAACAAACACTATGGTCAAGGTAATGCCAGAATATTTAAAAATATCATCACTGTGGGTATTTACCTGCGTGCAGTTTTGAGTGCTATTTTTAAAATTATCAAGGAACTTGTAAGACCCATTTTGGATTTCGTATTGCTTTTTGCAGCTTTATATGGAATTAAGATGTTTTGGGCTAGTTTCTATTTCCAAAATCCAGATTATTATACGGATACTTCCATTGCTTATGTATTGGCTGCCTACAGTGCAGTATGGATCTTTGTATTGTGGATACTCGGGCATTATGATGATAAAACAAAAGTAGGGTCTACAATCAAAATGGTGCTCTCAGGTACTTTGGTCATATTGACTGCTTATGCTTTACTACCTGAGGCCTGGAGATCTAGTAGAGCCATTATTCTCTTAGGTACCATCGCAGCATTTATGGTTGCTCTGTTGACAGGTTTTATTTTAAAATGGCTAAAAGGTAACAACAGTTCACACCAAGGTATAGACGGAAATATAGCTATAGTAGCCCAAAAAGAGAAAGGCATCAAACTCAAAGAAATTATTTCGTCTGCAGTATCATTTGTCCACGAGTTTTACTTTTTTGCTCCGGCGAATGTAGCTAAAGATACTTTTTATACTAATGATGTCCAAGCATTACCGGAGATCGTCAGAACCTTGAAAATCAAGGAAGTAGTATATAGTAGCGAAGATATGTCCATGAAAGAAATCATGCAATCAATGTCAGCCATTGGTGCAGGTATTTCTTTTAAAATAGGCGGAGACGATGCGCTGAGTATCATAGGGTCATCTAGCAAACACCATCAAGGCGCATTTTATACCATGGATATGAAGTACGCCATTAATGAAGGTGCATCTCTGCGACTCAAAAGAATTTTAGATATATTTTTTGCAGTGTTAGCTATAGTACTTTTTCCCATATTGTATTTTTTGACAGGCTTCCGCCAAAAAGTTTTTTCTAATGCTATAGCAGTCTTGCTTGGTGATGCTACATGGATAGGATATGGTGGTGATCTGTCCGATTATAATTTTTTGCCTTTGTTGCCCAAAGCTATCATACCTTATGCTACGGTAGATAAAGTATTGCATTATGGCGCAGATCATCACAAGACTAAAAATACCGAGTATGCCAGAGAGTATTATATTTTAAAGGATGTGACTTTGTTGGTTAGGTATTTTTATAAGATGGGGGATTGATGGGAATAGGTTAAAGGCATAGGTTGCAAACTTGCGCCAGCAAAGGAATAAATTGAATGGAAAAAAGCACATCGTGCGAAAGTACACGACATGCTTTTTTCGACTATGAACATTATGTCTTTGAAAAATGAACTAATGTTAGTGCTATTAAATATAAAGACCTATAAATAAGCAAAGTATTTATCAGGGAATTACCTTTTTACCTTTTTATTACTTTCATTATTAATTCTTCTTTTGGCATATTCGCTTGCTGCTTTATCTAACTCCTTTGAATAATACATCTTAAGACATTCATTTGTAATACAATCTGTTTCAGGAAAAATTGTTTTTAACGTACCCATGGTTTCTGTGGCAATGCTAACTCTTCTTTCCAAAATTGGTCTTATTTTTTCAATAAAACTAAACATCGTATCTACAGTTGCTCCATCAACAAACAATTCTTCACTACATTGCATATTATAAATAGGAATTTTATCAGGAGGAACGTATTCTTTTGTCTTTGGTTTTAAATTATTAAATTCGAAAATACAATGTCCAAGAATGTAATTCTTATAAATTGTTTTATACTTCGAATAATCTTTTGACATTCTATTGTTAACAGCACAAGATGAAAGTACCGTTGTAGATATTAAAATAAAATATAATCTAATCATTCTTTTTTAGTTTTAGATTTGATATTTCTTATTGCATATTCTCTGGCCCTTTTTTTGAAACTTTTGGAATTGACGGTCTCCATTATATATTTTATGACACAATATCTATCATATTCATGTGTTTCAGGAGATCCCATCCCATTGGTCGATTTGTCGATATCTAAATTTAAAACATTTTGCAAAGAATCTATTAAAAAATGAATATGAGAAAAATCTTCCTTGCTCAAAACGCTTTGTCCCCAATTGCAGGAAACTCGATCTTTCCATTTTTTATCATCCAAATATTTTTTATAGGCAAACGAAATAAATGCAACCGCATATGTGTTTTCATACTCTTTCATTTGGTGTCTTGGTGAAAAAAGTGAACAAGATAAAATGGTAGTCGAAAATATTACAACAAAAATATATTTCATTTGACTATACTTTTTTTTAATTTAATTTCCATAAGTATGCTACATCAACCGACTGCCAATAACAGCCTGCGCCACATACGTTATATACAGGTGAACTACCTGCTACAGGTAACCAAATGTCGCAGTGACCACTTGCCTCAAATGTCGTAGCATTTACTGGCAACATACCATAAATTCCACTATTCGTTCCAAAACTCGACTCAGGTGTGGCACCTTCAGTTATATCTGTTGATGTAACGGTTAAAGTAGGAGAAGGAAAAACAGTTAACATATAATTTATAAGCATTTCTGCATTTAAAAAGTAATATTTCCCATTATCATCTGGAATTGTAATACTTTTCTCTCCAGAATCTTTTATACCATTAGAATTATCATCTTGAAAAATATGAGGAATGTTTACACCTGCACCATTGAGTGCAATTGATACTTTTAATGCACAAACATTTTCAATATTGGGGTAATCTACATAGATTTGTTGTATTGGTCCGCTTAACAAGCCGAAAATGTTAGCAGCACCAGTTAATAATTTACCATTAGCATCTTTCGGATAGGAACTATAAAATCCATTATAAGATGGTAATGACTGACTACTTACAGGACTGTGTTTTGACCAATCAAACCCTCCTCCCAAATCATATTCTTGTCCAGAATCAACATTGTCATAATAAGTATTTTCAAACTGATCTATTCTCCTATTAACCTCACTTTCAATTGTTCCAATAGTTGTTCCAGAGCACAAGGTAGATTTTAAATCTTTTGCAAGCTGCGCGGCTTTAGGGTCATTTGGATAATCTTCAAGAAAATCTTTGATAGTTTCGTATGCTAAAACTAATTCAATTTCGGGTGTAATAACTCCCCCAGAAACAAAATTTTGATCATTTGATAAATAACCGTAATTATCACAAATTTGTTCGATGTAATCTTCTTTATTTAAAGGTAGTCCGGTACAAGGATTATCTTGAATGGTAGAATTTAAATATTTACTCAATTTTTGAACATCACTTGATTGTAAATGACTCATGATTGGACAATCAACTTTAATATCAAAATCTTCCCACCAATTAAAATCATCATTACAAGACTTTATATAGTACCAGTCGCACTTAATGACTCTATTTTCCAGTATTTCATTATTCATAGGATTATCACTGATATCTGGACAACTAACTTCATCCCAAAAAATGATCCAATCAATAAAACTATCCCAAGTATCACCTATCCAATCAAAAAAATCACCAAATAAGTCATCAAAAAAATCCAGCAAATCAAAAATCCAATCGAAGGTGTTTAATGATCCTCCATGATCTTCTTCATCGTACTTTTCCCATATATTTTCATCTATTTCTTCCCAAAATTCATCATAATTACCATGTTTTATATATTGATTATCTATCCACCAATTTCTAATTCTAACTTCAAACTCTGATGCCGTTAAACCTCTTCTATCTAACCACTCAGGCCAGTCTTGATCATCATCATTATGTATTCCATCTCTGTCATGATCAAGATGTGGAGGATAAATTGCAATTTGTCCATTTTGCCAAGTAGTATTTGAGCGAGAATCAGTGCACAATTCAACTAAATTCCATTCACAATCTGGAGGCAAATTTATTAAAGTTGGAGTATTATTTTCTTTACATTCACATATTCTTGACATCTGTACTGGTGAAACAGAACTATTAAACATTTTAGATTCAAA
Organism: Aureispira sp. CCB-QB1; assembly: GCA_945870185.1. Classification (GTDB taxonomy): domain Bacteria; phylum Bacteroidota; class Bacteroidia; order Chitinophagales; family Saprospiraceae; genus OLB9. Next base: position 15,465 of record CAMBRK010000048.1, read on the forward strand.
ATTTGCAAAATGCTCTGCTATAAAATAGTAATTACAGTCTGATTTTAAACTAGCATTTACATTACTTTGTAAATATGCATTAACAATAATTTTACCTTCAATTATGTTTATTGAAATTATCCCATTCACTTTATTTTGACCATTTTTAACAAGTGGAATTAAGGTCGCATTTGTTCTATCTTTTCTATTATAAAATACGGCAGAATTTTCCCATTTAGGATTTCCAACTTTTGAAGATATTTCTTCAACAAAATTGAATTTTTCATTTTCGTTAACTAAATAGTCATAAGACGCCATTATTAGCGGGTTAAAACAGTTTACCGCTTGTTTATTTCTGTTAACTGTGTTTGTTTTTTCATTTATTTTGAAAAACTGTTTTTCGCTTTGGTTCCATGTAGAAATTTTTCTAAATGATTTTAAACTTTTGATTATTTTTTCTTTATTTAAATCATCCTTCCTACACCCACCCAAAAATAAAAACATACTTGCTGCCATGAGCATTAAACTTGATAAAATAAATTTTCGCATTGTAAAAATAATTTAAATAATTGAATAATTCATAGAAAATAGTCAGAAAGTTGTACACCCTTTCCACTTTTTTCTTATCACGGCAAAGACTGTTTTTTTTCGATTAAACAATACCCGATTTTGGGTAGTTTTGATATATAGAATTTTATACTGTGTAAGCGATGTGACTATAAATATCTTACATCCTGATCTTTATCATATATATAGAATAAAAATGTGAGATTATTTCAATTTTGTCATTTTGGCGACATTTGGGGATGTTTTTTGTGGCTTTCGGCTCCATTGCCTTGCAATCAGCTCTTTATCAAATTTTAGCTTGACACAGGCGCTGCTCTTGGGAATCTATGGTGATTGAGCGCATTAGCCGCGGCCAAGAAGTCAAAATCACAACCAAGATAAAGCCTTTTTTCCACCTTTCTTTTCTAAACTTTATATTACCTTTGTACGGAATTTTATCACCATCAAATGTCACAGTTATGAACAAAGGAATTTTTATTTTTATTTTTGGTTTGGTTTTGTTTTTTATTTTACCTACTTGGGCTCAGACCAATCTTACGGGTACATTGCAGCACAATGGAGTCTCCAGAAATTATAGGTTGCATTTGCCACCAGGATTTGATAAAAATAAGGCAATTCCATTAGTTTTTAATCTCCACGGTTTTACGTCCAATGCTGCTCAACAAGAGATATACTCCGGAATGAATGCCGTATCTGACAAGGAAGGTTTTGCAGTGTGCTATCCCAATGGTATCGGTGCAGCTTGGAATGTAGGATGGAACTTCGGCAGTACCGCAGATGATGTCGGATTCATATCTGCATTGATAGATGATTTGCATACCAAATATGGTTTTAATCTCAAAAAGATCTATTCCTGCGGCATGTCCAATGGTGGATTTATGTCTTATAGACTAGCATGCGAACTCAATAATAAAATTACCGCTATCGCTTCTGTAACAGGTAGTATGGTGAAGCAGGCATTAGATAAATGTGACCCTAAACGTCCAGTTCCTATAATGGAAATCCATGGTACAGCTGATGCAGTAGTCAGTTATACAGGAACTCAAGGTATCTCAGAGTCTATTGATAAAATTCTCACATTTTGGAGAAAAAATAATGGATGTGATGATGATAAAACCATAGAACAAGTTCCTGATATCGTTGCAGATAATACTACATCGGAAAAATGGACTTTCAAAAATTGTGCAAATGGATATGACGTAGTCCATTTTAAAGTCAATAATGGAGCACATACTTGGCCAGGTTCAGCTATCAATAATGGGGTGACTAGTCAGGATTTTAAAGCCAGCGATGAAATATGGAAGTTTTTTAATCGTTTTGAATTGACAACAACTTCTGACATTTCGGATTTAACGACTTTGAATGCTACTATACAGCCAAATCCAGCTTTTTCTGACATTCAAATCATAAATGCCAATCAGCATCAAATCTCGATTTTTGATATCAATGGTCGAATTGTATATCAGGAATGGTCATCACAAGATCAACATGTAGTGTCATTAAATAGCTGGCAAGCAGGAGTTTACACTGTTAAATTGACCAACGGAAAAACGATCCAATCATTTAAATTTGTTAAAATATAATTTTTGACGAATATGGAACAATATGCTCAGATACTCAATTATGCCATTCCATTTTTTCTTGTATTCATAGCTATCGAGTATAGCGCAAGTTGTTTTATGGATTTCAAAGTCAATCGTTTATTTGATACCATATCTAGCTTGAGTTCAGGCTTGACCAATGTGATCAAAGATGTTTTGGGATTGAGTATCGTCATTGTAAGTTATGATTGGTTTGTAAGCCATTTTGCCTTGATTCAGATCCAAACTACTTGGTTGCTTTACGTATTGGCTTTTATAGGCATTGATTTTGCAGGATACTGGATACATCGATGGAGTCATGAGATTAATTTGTTTTGGAATCGTCATGTCATTCATCATAGTAGTGAAGAGTATAATCTTTCTTGCGCACTCAGACAATCTGTGTCTGAAATTTTCGCCATTTTTACCTTTACTTTTATCCCATTGGCTTTGCTAGGTGTTCCCACCCCAGTCATTGCTGTAGTAGGTCCTATCCAATTGTTTGCTCAGTTTTGGTACCACACCAGACTCATTGGCAATATGGGTGTTTTAGAATATTTTCTGGTCACGCCATCGCACCATCGGGTACATCATGCCATAAATCCGATTTATATGGACAAAAACTATAGTCAAATATTTATCATTTGGGATCGATTATTTGGGACTTTTCAAAAAGAACTTGCCAGCGAACCTGCCGTTTATGGTATAAACAGGGCTGCGCATACGTGGAATCCGTGGATTATCAATTATCAACATCTTTGGTTACTGTTTAAAGATGCATGGAGAACGGCTTCCTGGTGGGACAAAGTTAGGATTTGGTTTATGCCTACCGGTTGGAGACCGAAAGATGTAGAAGCTATGTTTCCGGTAAGCTACACAAAAGATATTTACAACAGACCCAAATACGAGACACAAGCATCAGTTTTTTTTCAATATTGGTCCTTTTTTCAACTGGTAATTACCTTATTGTTTATGATGTTTCTGTTTAATAATATTGGCGAAATTCGATTCGATATAGTGCTTTTATATGGAGCATTTCTTTTTGTTTCTGTTTTTGCATATACCAGTCTGATGGATGGAGATTTAGCTGGTGTGATAGCCGAGCTTATTAGATTTGGGTTGGCCATGTTGTTATTTTATTTCAGTGATTTCACTTGGTTTGGAATAGACGCTGTCATTTCAGGCGGTTCTTTTATAGTATTGGGTTATTTGATCCTTTCGTTGACGTTGAGTTTGTTTTTTTACTTTGGTGATAGGCCGGTGGCGGTTTTGGAGTAGAGACCTTATTAGCTGAAAAATACAAAAATTATTATGAATTTATTACAATGTATAGATAAGATTCAGGTTAATGTTTTTATGAAAATGGAAATAAAGTATGAGTAATCTAATCGGTGACTTATAATATAACGATTGGCTTATTACACTAAAAGAAAATGTAAGAAAGTCTCAAATTAAAGCATCTTTATCCATAAATAAAGAATTATTGATGCTTTATTTAGATTTTGGTATTCAAATCATCACTAAGCAAAAAACGACAAATTGGGGAAGCAACTTCATAGGAAAATTGAGCCAAGATCTGCAAAAAGAATTTCCTTTGATGTCTGGATTTTCAAAACGAAATCTTGAATTAATCAGACAATGGACGTTATTTTATTTTTCAAATACGAATCATTTTGTTTCACAATTACAAGAGACTACCTTTACAAATGCGAAACAACTTGCTTCGCAATTACAACTATCTAACAATGAAATATTTTTTAGCATTCCTTGGGGACATCATATTCTAATCATTCAAAAAATAAAAGAACTGCAAGGAGCATGTTTTTATATTGAAAAAACATTGGAGAACAATTGGAGTAGAGCGGTACTCGAATATCAAATTGAAACAAACCTTTATCTCAGACAGGGAAGAGCCATCAATAATTTTAAAATTACTTTGCCAGAAACACAGGGTGATTTGGCAAGAGCATTGCTTAAAGATCCTTACCATTTTGAATTTATAGAACTTTCAGAATCATCAAAAGAAAGAGAACTAGAACAGAAATTAACGCAACATATTTCTCAATTTTTACTTGAACTGGGTAAAGGCTTTGCTTATTTGGGTAAACAATTCTTGCTTAGAATTGGAAATAAAGAATATCGTACCGATTTACTTTTTTTCACACCAAACTAAAATGTTATATTGTAATAGAACTAAAAGTGGATGAGTTTCAACCGGAATATATTGGAAAACTTAATTTTTATATTTCAGCAATTAATGAGTTGGTAAAAGATGAATCTGATAACCCAACTATTGGGATCTTACTTTGTAAAAACAAAGATGATTATGAAGTAGAGTTTGCGCTAAAAGATGTTAATAAACCAATTGGTGTAAGCGAATACCGATATACTGAACTTCCCGAAAATATCAAATTGGGCTTACAAAGTTTGGAGCAATTAACCAAAGAATTAAAAACTATAAATGCAAGTTATTAATAAAAGATCCAATATAACCACACTTTTCCATACCTTTGCCATCCTTACGGGACGTAGCGCAGCCTGGTAGCGCACTAGCATGGGGTGCTAGGGGTCGCTGGTTCGAATCCAGTCGTCCCGACATTCTTTCGAATGTTTGGTTTGAACATATTTTGAAAAAAAATATATAAATAAATTTCCACATATTATATTTTTTATTTAGATGTGTCTACTTCCAAAATTGTCAAAATCTCACCTTATTTAAGGTGTTTGAATTACTGGAAGATTTTATGTTAAATGAATCTATGAAAAGCTATATTGATGGATTTATCAATGGGTTAGGATGAGTCAATGCTCCATTTTGTCATAATTATTTTATAAAATAATGAGTCAAATGAATACGCGATAATTTAAATTGAAATTAATTATCCACACTTTTTTATAGTTATCCACAGTGTTTTTTACAGCGAGGTTTATACTATTAAAATTTGAATTGTAAAAATTAACTTACCTTTGCTATTATTTATTTTCATAATACGTTTTAAAACTTATGGCAGATTTTCCCAATACGCTCAAGGCAATTAGCAATAAACTCACAGCGAGCAAAGGAGATTCTGAGTTAATTTATGGAAGGGTACAGCCCCAAGCGATACCTTTGGAAGAAGCAGTGCTGGGTGCTATTATGATAGATAAAGATGGTTTTCCTTCTATCATTGAAATTTTAAGAAAGGAGAGTTTTTATCTCGAAAAAAATCAGACTATTTTCCAATTAATGTCGGAACTATTTGGTAAGTCCCAGCCTATAGATTTGCTGACCGTACATGAATCGCTTAAAAAATCAGGGCACCTAGAAAAAGTAGGAGGTATTAGCTACCTAATGGATCTCACCAATAAAGTAGGATCTGCTGCTAATATCGAGTTTCATGCTAGAATCATAGCTCAAAAATATATCCAAAGAGAACTCATCAGAGTCAGCACCCAGATTATTCACGACTCTTTTGAAGATACCAAAGACGTCCTTGAGCTTTTGGACGAAGCTGAGCGTGGATTATATGAAATTTCAGACCAGAACTTAAATACAGGATACGAATCTTTGGCATCATTGGCCGTTAAGGCACAAAAAGAAATAGAAGCCACCAGTCAGAAAGGCTCAGAAATGACAGGTGTTACTACCGGTTTCGTAGAATTGGATAAAATGACCAACGGGTGGCAACCTTCAGACCTGATCATCATGGCGGCTCGTCCGGGTATGGGTAAGACTGCATTTACATTGTCATTGGCCAAAAATGCTGCAGAAGCTGGTAGAGGTATTGCTTTCTTTTCATTGGAGATGGCCAGTGTGCAGCTTGTACAAAGGTTGATTTCCATGGAAGCTGAGATCAATTCTAGCAAACTCCGCAACGGGCAGATGGAAGAGTACGAATGGCGAAAGCTACACGCTGCAGTCGATAAGTTGTCGCAAGTACCCATTTATATAGATGATACACCCGGAATTAACATTTTCGAATTGAGAGCCAAATGTCGTCGACTCAAGCAAAATCACAATATCAGCATGATCGTGATTGACTACCTACAATTGATGGCAGGTCCGCCCAATGGTAAAAATGGAAACCGTGAGCAAGAGATTTCATCAATCTCTAGATCTTTAAAAGGTTTGGCTAAAGAATTGCATGTACCTGTGATTGCGCTTTCGCAGTTGTCTCGTGCGGTCGAAAGTCGAGGTGGTGAGAAGCGACCGCAACTCTCCGACTTGAGGGAATCGGGAGCTATAGAGCAAGATGCAGATATCGTGACCTTTATCTATAGACCAGGATATTATGGAGTAGGAGAGGGCGAATTAGATACTCCCAATGACCTGACTGAAATCATATTGGCCAAGCATCGTAACGGTGGATTAGGTACAGTGAATCTTAGATTTGTACCCCATTTTGTAAAATTTGAAGATCCAGGAGAAGGTGGATTTAATAATGATCTCAACGATGTCTTTAATGTAAATCCATTTGGTAGTGGAGGCATCATTACGAGACCATCTAAGATGAATGCCGATTTGGACTCTGGAGATATTAATATTGCACCATCTGGACTGGACGAAATTCCTTTTTAATATGGAATCATGAGTGAAGATAGTGGCGTATTGAGATTGAATAAATACCTTTCCCAAGCAGGTTGTGGTACTAGAAAGGAAACGGTGGAGCTGATCAAAAAAGGTTTAGTTACCGTAAATGATGCTGTTGTAAAGGAGCCATTTTACGAAGTGAAACTTACCGATGTTATCAAGCTGCGAAATAAAGTGATTGTACCCAAAGTCTCCTACGTATACGCGTTGATCAATAAATCGCAAAGATCTTCGGTTTTTGCAGATGAAAAAAATAACGCCCCATCGCTTCAGGATTTGACCAAAAAGTGGCATGACTCATCACTGCAACCTATAAATCATCCTACAGAGCAATGTTGTGGTCTGGTAGTGATGACTAATGATACACAGCTCATTTCAAAATTGAAAACGTCAGGACATAAGATTAAGTCTGTGTATGAAATTACTCTGGATACGGATACCGAACAAGAAGTATTACATAAGTTAATAACACAAACCCAAGAACAAGGCTTAAGGGTTTTAGGTTTGGGTTTTCCTGATGCAAGCCAAAAAACTATTTTAGGATTAGAATTGATGGGAGGGAGTTTTGCAGATGTGTATGCGTTGTTTCAAAGGCACGATTTGAAAATCAATAAAGTGGATTGTACCTTTTACGGAGGATTGACCAAAAAAGATTTAAAACGTGGTTGGTCTAGATTGCTTACTGAAAAGGAAGAAGTGTTTATCAAGCATTTTAGTTGATATAAGTTATCATCACAAATTATCTCTCATATCTTTAGCTTTTCTCTTTAGTTCTTTCAGACGCTTGAGCAATAGGCCCATTTCTTTTTTTTCGGCTTTACGGCTTTCCAGTTCTTTTTTGGCACCATCTATAGTAAAGCCTTTTTCTTTGACTAGATGATAAATTTGCTGTAAAATTTCGATGTCCTTTGCAGTGAATTTTCTTTCTCCCTTACTGTTTTTAGCAGGATGCAATACTGGAAATTCTGTCTCCCAATATCTAATGACAGAAGCAGCCACATGGAACATATCAGCTACTTCACCAATACTATAGTATAGTTTTGTTAACTGCGGGAGTTGCATAGGTTATACATATGGGTTCAAAATTATTTATAAAAAATACTAACAAATCGCTTCTTTAAAGGTTTTGTGTGCGCTTAAAGTCATCAAAACAGTAAAAAGCTGACCATACCTGTAGTGAAGATAAAAAACAGATTAATAATCAAATAAATACAAGCTATAATGATGGCCTTTAGGGATGTCTTTACTAAAGATTGCCCATAATATTTATAGAGTGAAATGAAAAATAAAGTGGTAGGTACTACAAAAAAATTTATACCTAAATCTATTTCTGTGTTATTATTTTCTTGACTTATGATTTTATCCGACAAAAATATTACTATCGTGTTGGCCAAAAAAGCACAGGAGTGCACATTCATCAGGAAAATCAGATGCTCTACGTATAGAGATTTTCTTCGTCTATACAACAATTTAAAAAATCCCGCTAAAATCAAAAGAGCCAATAAGATAGCCCAAATCAAATTGCCTAATACGTACCTGATCGTTTTATCTGAGTCTTTATAAGAACGTACCAGTTGTTTCGCAATCAATTTATCAATGTAGTTATCATACCCATATTTTTTGTAGATACTGTCAATAGATAACTCTATGATATCTTTAGAAGTAAAATGAAAATCTGTTTCATTAAAATTAAAGTTAGTAACAGTATCATTTTCTATCAATAAACCACTTTTAAAAAGGGTAGTATCTAGTTGTACTAATAGATTTTTGTATTGTATAGTGTCTATCTTTTGTTTTAACTCTGTATAATTGGTGAATAACACGTTTTTTTCATATTCAGTGTATAATTCTTTGGTGATTTGGCCTGAACTCAGATCAAATGAAGAGATCAATACACCAAAATGAAAGACTATAGCTACCAGAAACACTCTCATGGGATTTAAAAATGAAGTCCTTTTTCCTTGTACATAAAACTCAGTCAGTTTCCAAGGTGCCCAAATATATTTTAATGTATTGAACGCAGAACCATCCAAATTGGTAAGTGAATTCCAAAAGTTAGACAGTAACTCTCCCAATGACAGTACATGAGCGTTGGTCTTTTGTCCACAGGAAGGGCAAAATGGATCATGATCTTCAAATTCGTGACCACAATTCAGGCAATGATTTGAGTTGACTTCCATATTGATTATTAATAGACCAAAGATATATAATTCTTATGTAATTATTTATAAATATGTATTCGTACCTAAATTAACCCTTTTGGGGTAAATAATATATTATAAATTGGTATAATGTTTGCACTATTTAAACATGTTATTTTATTATTTCAGATATAAATACAAATATGATGTTAAGTAATAGTAAATCAATTAATTATAAATTGTATAATTTTTTATTAATATATTATTTAATGTCTAAAAAGCAAATATTTCAATTCTTTTCTTTCGTAAAACACAAAAAAATGAAAAATCTTTTAGCATTAGTCTTACTTTTATTTGTGGTCATTTTCACAAGTAATAATGCAATGGCTACTGTTGGATCCAGAGGGTATGGTTTCATATATGATACCAAAAACTATGTGACCCAATCAGAAAAGTCTTTTGATAACTTTTTTCCCTGGAGGGCTGAAGGCGCCGTATTGATGCCTTGTCCTTATCCCTTGGTATTTAATCTATCTTCTGGAGCGTGTAGTGTTCAGGTAGATGATTTTGGATTTAGTTTTCTAGATTTTGTGACTACACCACTTACTTTTAATCAAAACAACAACACTGTGACGATTAATAGTACAAGATTCTGCCCTACTGGGTTGTCCCGTTACAGAAGGACGTTTGTACATGGCGGGCCTACGGATATCAGGATATCTAATATAAATTTGGGTGTATTTGAAGCCACCAATAATCCTTTTGTAAGATTTAATTTCTATACTACATCGGGTGTCTTATTAGGTACGTATGGGACCACAATTACTAATTCAAATAGGGTAGTACGTACGATCACAGTACCTGCTGGAACAGATATAAAAATTCCGGCTCTATCATCTTTTGTAATGGAAGTAGTAGCAAGTGCCCCAGGCGTGAGTGTATTTAAAATGGGTATGAATAACTTTAATAATTTTGGTCCGGGATCAAATGTTGCATCTCCTATAGATTGTCCTATAAGTTGGAATCAGGAATTAGGGTCAGGTTTCCCCACGGGAGATACTCCCAACTCAGTAGTTTTTAGTGCTGAAGGCACACCTGACGCATACCGATATGAAAATACAAACAATAACTATAATGAAGGCGATAATTTTCCAATTGGTGTAACTAATATGATCTACAATGTGTACAATGCTAATGGAGGTCAACCACAGCAATGCATTTTTACGATCACTGTCAATGAATTTGCATCTTCCAATACCACTTTGGCATGTAATGATTTAGTGCAGGTTTCATTAGATGAAGATTGTGAAATGATTATCACTCCTGATATGCTATTGGAAGGTGATCACTATGGTTGTTTTGACAAATACACCGTGCAGATTATAGGGGTCAATGGTCAAAACCTAAAAAATAAAGTGACCAGAGCTAATATAGGCCAAAGGCTCAAAACTCAAATCATTAGTGCTAACGGCAATAGCTGTTGGGGAGAGATTTTAGTACAAGATAAATTTGGCCCACAATTGGTGTGTGAAGACATATACACCAATTGTGAATCAGCCTTAAAGCCAGGGTCTGAAATTACGGAACAAATTCCAATTGCTGCTATCATACCAGCAGGTCAGGGTACTATTGGTACTGAACCTACTCGTAGAAGAGATATTGCCATCTCCGTGGGAGATTTTCAAGAAGGCACCGTGATCACAGATTTAGATGTGTTTATCGACATTACACACCCTGATGTATCTCACCTTGCTGCTGAAATTACGTCTCCTGATGGAGTTACTATTCCCTTGTTTTTTGACTTAGAGTGTTATGGAGACAATATAGTTGCATCTTTTGATGATGATGGTGGCGAAGTGTCGTGTGAGTCAGCTGTTTTACCTGCTGTTGCAGGTAGATTTAGACCTGTGCAGGCACTTTCTATATTTAATGGTAAAGAATTGTCTGGTACTTGGACAGTATCTATATTTGATTTGGTTCCAGGAGGATCAGGTACAATTAATAATGTGCACCTTGTCTTCGGACAGGAAGGAAATGAAGTGCTGTTTCCAACACCCAATGAAGTTACATATGTTGATGTCAATGACAATACCTACAGAGTTACCGGTGTAGATAATTGTGTGGCAGCAAACCTGACCTATACAGACTTTATAGTAGAAGAAAACTGTCAATCTATATATTCTAAGGTAATCGAAAGGTGTTGGAATGGATCAGATATAAATGGTAATCCTGCAGAACCTTGTTGTCAAAAAATTTATGTATATAGAAACAGTTTGTCCACTTTGGTATTTCCACCCAATTTTGATGGTTTAGATGATAATCCAGACGCATTGTCTTGTTTTACATATGCGGACTCTATACCACCGGTTTCTGTGACAGGATTGCCTGATGGAAATTTCTGTGATAATGTACAGATTGCTGATCCAGTTGATGTCAGAATCGAAATTTGTCCCAACTCATATAAACTTCTCAGAACTCATAAAGTGATAGAGTGGTGTAGTGGTAATGTCATATTGCATAATCAAGTTATCAAAGTAGTAGATAACGAAGGCCCAGAAATGAAATGTCCAGAAAATGTGACCATCTCTACAGATGATTATACCTGTACAGCTAGATACCAGGCTGTAAAACCGACGATAACAAAGGAATGTTCAGATATTCTGGATTATGTATTGTCTTACAATAGTTTTAATCAAGTGGATTCTGAATTTGTTAGTTCAGGTGTAAATCAAGTAGCAAGTACTATCAATGCCCTGAATTTAGGAGATAATTGGATCAAGTGGACAGTTACTGACGAATGTGGAAATGAGTCATCTTGTACTTATAAAGTAACAGTGATAGACGATGTCAGACCCAATGCGGTTTGTGACAGACTTACCGTCACCTCAATTACTGGAAATGGGCGTGCTTTGATAGAAGCCATTACGTTTGACGACGGAAGTGTAGATAATTGTGGAATATTTAAATATGAAGTCAGAAAAATGACCGACCGTTGTGGTTTTGGTACTACGAATTTTACACCTTTCATTGAGTTTTGTTGTGCGGAAGTAAATACTACGGTGATGGTCGAACTCAGAGTCACCGATGTACATGGCAATAGTAACTCTTGTATGGTAGAAGTCAGGGTTGAAGACAAATTGCCACCATATATTACAAAATGTCCAGCTGACATCACCTTGGACTGTCAGGCAGATTACAATAATCTGGACATCACCAAGAGACCAGAATACGTCGATAATTGTGAAGTGATCGGTGTAACACATAAAGATGTGGTAAAAATCAATCAGTGTGGTATAGGTACAGTCACCCGTACTTGGACAGTAGAAGATAAGCAAGGTTATAAAAATACATGTGTACAAGTCATCACTTTGATGGATAGAAATCCTTTCAGACCTACTGATATCACATGGCCTAGAAATTATGAAACCAAAAAATGTTTTTCTGTATTGGACCCTGCATCATTGCCTGTGGGTTTTGATAAGCCTACATTTAGAGATGATAATTGCAGTTTAGTTGCTGCACATCACAAAGATCAGGTATTCAAGTTTGTAGATGGTGCCTGTGAAAAAGTGCTCAGAACTTGGACCGTAATAGACTGGTGTACTTACAATGATTTAGCTCCGGTATATGGTCAGGGATGGTATGAGCATGTACAGATTATCAAGCTGCAAAATGATGTTGCTCCACAGTTTATAGGTGCTAGTGGAACTACATTGGATGGGTGTATAGATAGAACAGTACCGGTCTATGGTAATTGTGAGGGAGATGTGGACTTCACCATGACAGCCATAGATGATTGTCCGGAAGATAACACCAACCTGAATTGGTCCTATACTTTATTTAGAGAGGATGGAGTGACGCCTATAGAAACAAAAGCATCCAATAGATTTTTCAAAAAACTTGCTGTAGGCAGATACGTTGTCAAGTGGACTGCTGAAGACAAATGTGGCAACAGAGCATTTTGTACGCATAAACTTAATGTAGTGGAAGCTAAAAAGCCAACACCATACTGTATCACGTCATTAACCACGGCGGTGATGAATTCCAATGGAACTGTCGGTATTTGGGCGAGAGATTATGATAAAGGTTCTTTTGACAACTGTACAGCTCCCGGTGATTTATGGTTTACATTTTTTGGAGCCAAACCTGTGGATAGTTTATTGAATGTTCAGCATTATTTCAAAGGAAATGGCATTCGGGCTACATTGTCTGAATATAATGCAGGCACTGCACAGATATGGCTACCAGCATCCAAATCTTCAGGATTGTTATTCGACTGCGCTGATATACCTAATGGAAAGTCTCAGGAAGTTTCTTTGGATATGACAGTAACAGATTTAGCAGGTAACCAAGATTACTGTACGGTTATAATAGTACTTCAAGATAATGCGGGTATATGTCCAGATATTAATTCTTCATTGATTACTATTCAGGGTTTTGCGGGTAGCAATGGTGTGGGAATCAAAAATGCTGAGGTCAGTCTTGAGAGTAATAAGCCTGAAGCCCAAAGAACTATTTATACGGACGTTAATGGACAGTTTTCGTTGAATAACTTAGCATCGGGTAATACTTATGAAGTTTCCGTTTCCGACAATCGTAACCTGCTTAATGGAGTCTCTACATTAGATATGGTCTTGATTCAAAGACACATTTTGGGTATTCAACCACTAGCCGATCCTAAACTTATCATTGCTTCTGATGCAGATAATAACGGAAGAGTAACCGCATCTGACTTAGTCACCATCAGAAAAGCTATTTTAGGAATTACCGATGAGTTTCCAAATGGACAGAATTCCTGGAGATTTATCACTGCAAATCAGAACTTTACTAATGCTAATAATCCTTTCCCATTCATAGAGAAATATCAGTATACCAATTTAAATAGTAATAAAGTAACACAGAATTTCCAAGCGATCAAAATAGGTGATGTCAATGCATCTGCAACCATCAATGTCAACAGTGCTGTGACAGAAAACAGATCTTTAAGTCCTGTAGTATTGGCTACTGAAGTGAAGCATCTAAACCAGCAGGTCATAGAAGTCCCTATAATGGCAGATGTATTTGATAATGTATATGGATATCAGTTTACCATGGAATTTAATCCTGATCACTACACTTTGGATTCTGTAGTGCCAGGTTCATTAGCTGTAAACGAATCGAATTTTGGATTAACTAAAGTACAAAATGGTATTATTACGACTAGTTGGAATCAGGAAGATGCAGTGACACTTCAAAAAGGTGAGAAGTTATTTACCTTGATATTCCGTGCAAATGGCAATCATGCATCAGATAACGTGATACAGATTTCTTCTGCACTAACTCCTGCAGTGGCATATGGAGCGCAGTTCGAAGCCAAAAATATAAATTTAATCTCTAGAAGTGAAAAATCGTCGTCATTTGCATTGTTACAAAACAAACCGAATCCGTTCCAAAGTGCCACATGGATCAGCTTTGTATTGCCTGAAGCAGCAGATGCTACATTAACTATTACTGATATCACTGGTAGAGTACTGAAAACGATAAGCGGTCTCTATGATAAAGGTGAAAACAGTATCAAGTTGGAATTTTCTGAAATAGGAACTACAGGAGTGCTCATGTATAGAATCGAAAGTGGAAACTATAGCGCCACTAAAAAAATGATTATACTCGAATAGTATTTTGTGTTTAGATTGAAATATTTTTAGGGTGCTGTTGGCGAAAGTTGACAGCGCCTTTTTTGTTAAACCAGGATTATGCGTTAGAACTTTGTCATAGCCTGTCCCACTTTAGCGGGAAGAAGCTAAAATGCAACCAGCCTGACCACTACATGGTAGGCGGGCAGGTAAATCAGCTATTTATATTCGAAAAGCGTATCACCGCTACGGTTACAGAAGCAAAATAGTCCGCCGCGGCGGATTCTGATTTGCAGACCTTGTCGAGCCAAAGGCACGAAGTTTAGCTTCGGAATACCTGCCTCGCCGTACCGTAGGGCAGGCAGGGATTTTCTAATGCATAATCCGGGTTTATCTGATCTCTTTCGAATCCCATCGCTAAATGTACGCTTTGCGGATACTTTTTCCATGTTTAAATATTGTAATTTGCCTGACAAACCCACCATCCCATCTATGATTTCAGCAATCGAATCACATCGACTCAAGATAGCGAACATCAGTGCCATAAAATCATCCCAGTTCTTGAATTCTTTGTATTATCGGTCAATTTGATGTTTTGATACTAATTGGCTGAATACCGTTTTACTCACCATTTTTATGATTTGTGCGAAAATCGGCTGTCCGACAAATTTTAACGTTCTATCTTTGCCCATGCAGATGTTTGTTTGTGGTAAAACTTAAACGACAATTTAGGGGCTTTTGATCATCAAACGTCCCATTCTTTATTTTTGTATTCGGACACTAGTGAAAAAAAATTTATAAAAAAATTACTAAAATTTTTTATATTATAAAATAATGATATATATTTGTTCTAGATTTCATATATTGAAAGTACTTTATATTTAAACCGCACCTGACCTCATAGAATAATATTGGAACCTAACATGTCACATATCTGTGTGGCTACAACATGTTATTGATTCACATTATTAAATATTATTCTTTATGAAAGCAAGAAGTTATTTATTGTTTTTTTTATTTGGCATTTTACATCACATTCGTCTTGTATGCATGTTAATGGTGTTACTGTCAGGCAATGCGTCATTAATTGCTCAAAATTGGAGTACACAAAACTCTGCTGCTGACAACACCTGTATAATTTATCTAAATAAACTTAAAAATGCACTTATATGACCGCTCATATTCTAAAGAATTTAACGATAAAAAATTTATTTAAATCATACTCGCTTATGAAATCATGTTTACACCCGACAACCCAAACAGCCCGCATGCTGTGGATATTCCGATTCCGATTTTTAAAACATATCAGCATTCTTGCCCTCGTTTTGATGATGCAAAACACCGCGCATGCCCAGACCTGGACATCGAGGACATCTGCTGCAGATAATTCATGGAATGATATCGTGTATTCTGCTGAAAAAAACTTGTTTGTGGCTGTGTCAAGAGACGGCACAAACCGCGTGATGACTTCTCCTGACGGTATTACCTGGACGGCCCGCACGACACCCACCACCAGCGAGTGGAGCTCTGTGACCTATGCCCACTGGACAGCCAGCGTGAACAATAAGGCCCTGACCAGCAACGTGGCCACACTCACCACTGCCGCAGCTCATAATTACTCGGTAGGGATGATAGTCACCATAACCGGCGTGGATGTCACCTTCAACGGCACCTATACCATTACTGCCGTCACCTCCACCACCTTCAGCTATGCCAGGACTGCCGCCAATGTGGCATCTACCGCCGTTTCACCGGTGGGTACGGCCTCTGCCGGCTGGTTTGTCGCAGTCGGAGCGAACGGTGCTAGTCAAAACGCAATGACGTCACCTGATGGTATTACCTGGACAGCAAGAAATACCCCAACTGGGGGGTTCAATGGTGTGGCTTACGGCAACGGAGTTTTCTTCGCATCGAATACAAATACAGCTGCTCCTAATGATTGTATGACTTCACCGGATGGCGTCACTTGGACCGCTGTAGTACCCCCTGCTTACAGCTCCTGGCGCGGCCTTACTTTTGGTAATGGAACTTTCGTTGCTGTTGCTGCCTCAGCGACTTCAACTGCCAATACGGTAATGACCTCAACCAATGGAACCAACTGGACTCTCCGAACAGGGGCAGCCCTGAACTCCTGGTATAGCGTCACGTATGGCAACGGATTATTTGTGGCTGTTTCCATTGATGGCACCGGCAACCGGGTAATGACCTCACCCGATGGGATCACCTGGACAAGCCGAACCTCCGCCGCAGATAACCAATGGTATGATGTGACCTTTGGAGACGGACGGTTCATAGCGGTGGCACAGACCGGCACAGGCAACCGTGTCATGACCTCTACCAATGGCACCAGTTGGACTACCGAAACATCGGCTACCGACAACGAGTGGCGGGGTGTGGCTTATGGATACAACAGATTCGTGGCAGTGGCGAGAACCGGAACAGGTAACCGTGCGATGACCAGGACGTGTTCGGCAGTCACGAACACGAACACGGGTCTGACCTATTGCACCATCCAGGAAGCCATAGATGCGGCGCAGACCTTGAATGGACACACCCTCCAGGTCTCAGCAGGTACTTATCCCGGCGGGATCGATATCTACAAAACGCTCACGCTGCTGGGTCCGAATGCGTCGATATCACCCAATGGAGGTACCCGTGTGCCGGAAGCTGTCTTGGACCTGCAATACATTTATACTCCCTCGATCCGTTTGAATGCAAATGATATCGTGATCAAGGGATTTGAGATCAAGAATTCCAATAATGCCGGAGCCATAATGACGGGTGGTTGGCAGGCCCCCCACGGTAGTTCTGGCAGAGGCGTCACACTCGAGAAGAACTATTTCCACGACCTGATCGGCAGTGCCTTTCACGCGGCAATCTCGATTGAAACTACTGTCGCAACATATGTGTTTACGGATAATAAGGTTGAAAGGCTAACGGTTGGCAATTTTTTTGGCGGAAATCGGGGATCAGCGTTTAATGTGTATAAAGAAGTGAACTTAAACAATACCCAACTCAATACTGTCACGTGTACAGACAATGTCATTTCCGATACAGGTGCATCAGCTCTCGTTTTTGGGGCTATCACGAATTCAACCATCACAGGAAATATTTTAACCAATGTCATGGCAAATGGTTTAACTTTAGGAAACGCCCAAATTACGACCATCAGCCAAAACGAGATTACCGGTCCGGCTTCGGCTATAGGTTTGCAGTATTTACCCGGGACATGGGCGGGTGCCAACACCGGTATCAATATTCAGAATAACAAATTAAACGGCTTTACTAACGCGGTTTCAGGTGATATTTCTTCTATCGCTTCCCTCACCAACAACGACCTCTCCGGCAATACTTTAGCCATCAATAATACCGGCGCTGGTACTCTTACGGCCCCGTGCAACTGGTATGGACCCTGTATCAGCGACCTTAATCAGATACGATCAGGACCGGTAACCATTGCTACGATCCTGAACAGTGGCACAGATAACTCCACTGCCGTAGGTTTCCAACCGGCATCCGGTACTTGCGTAACCTATACTAACTGTGGTGGGCAAACTGAATTTATTACCCGCTGGAATTTAGCCACGGCAGGTAGTGGTGCTACCCAATTAAGTTTTGGCACCGCAACCAGTGGCACCGTAAATTACTACTGGCAAGAAGTAAGCCCTGGTTCGGCTTCGGGATCGGGAACTTTCTCAGGTAGTACCTTGACCATCACCGGTTTGCCAAGTGGTGCTACCATACG
>CAMBRK010000049.1 GCA_945870185.1 Aureispira sp. CCB-QB1
GCCCACACATCATATAAAATCGAATTAAGAGGAGATAGTTTAAGAAAAAATCGGTAATTTTGTCACTCCTAAGCGGCATAAACCACCAAATCATCTGGGGGGTCAATATGTCCAGAATAGGGGGTCAGTTTAAACAGAATATCCAATTGAACTTAGTTCATAGGTGAGAAATGACATCCTTCTGTCAAGTCCCAAAATATTCTCAAGTTCTGAATGATTCGTTTTTTGCCTTTCAATACACCCAATATTATTCACTTTATAAAGAATATACTGAGCTTCGATGGGTTTTCTTGTAAAAAAAGCCCACCCTTGAGGAACAAAAAACTGACTAATTGTAATATTTTTAAATTTGTATTTAATTATTGTGCTAGGAATGGAAGAAAAATAGACAATAATAAAAATCATTAATAAAAGTGAGATTGTAAAAATAGTTTTGATTGTGTATTTACCCATAACAATTATATTATTACATTGCAATATTTGACTTAACTTTACATAAAGAATACAGCACTAATTTAAATTTTGAACAATTTCAATTAGGTCAAATTAATATTTTGACATCAAAACCCTAATGCATTAGCTTATTCTTTTAAAATAAATATTTAATTAGTGTTGTATGCAGATATAATATCAGATATTAATAATTGATATTCATAAATTGAATTGTTAATATTTCTTTCCTTAATTTCCTTATATTTTGTATCTTTTGGATCCATCGTACCTCCACTTCCAGCAACATTTTGCCCATTAAACCATTTCTTCCACTCCCAAGATGTAATTTTTGGCCCAACATAATCTTTTGCATAGTATACTTTTACCGCAACAGCTACTGCAAGACTTGCAGCAACAGCTGCATTAGCTGTTACTGCAACTGTATTATGAACAGCTGCAGCTGCATAGCAAGTTACAGCAACTGCTGTACACCAAAATGCATTTTCTGACTCTACCAATTCCAATCCATTCAACAATTCTGCATTTTTAGTTCTATAAGCATCAGATAGTAAATTTAAATTAATAGTACTATCCGGGTTTATAAATTGCGAATTTTCTAATCCTTCCCCTATTTCTTCAAGCATCGTGTAATATTCTGGTGCTATTAAAAGCATATTTTCAAAACTCCAAATTGAAACATATCCAAGAAGCTCTGATAGTTTCTCAGGATCTTCAGTTTTTAAAGCAATTTCTAATTCATTAAAAAAATTAGGGTTTTTACAATCAATAATATTTTTTAATTTTAAAAATTTCAGATCAAGTTCAGGAGAATTAAGAGCAATGCTACTATTAAAATTACTATTAATTAAGTTTAATTTTTCAGTTAAAGGTCCATATCCTAAAAATATAAACTTAACGACATCTTGTGAGCTAAGATTATTGGTCCGACTTTGAGTAGTTAGAGAATTTGAGTCAGAAATTACTAAAGATTCGTTACATGAATGAAAAGTAAAAATAGTAATAAATAAAATTAATGAAAAAGTTAAAGTTCGCATAATTTAAAGATTAAAGGTTTGTTAAATAATTAATTTTCAACAAAAGTAACACTAAAAATAGGAAAAGATTAAAAAATATTTGATAAAATCTTCCATTTTTTGATAGTTATTATATAATTTTGCATTCCAAGTATAAAACAAGATAGAATTATGAACAGAAATGATTTAATAGTTTCCAAATTAAAACAAATAAGATTATCAAAAAATATTTTACAAAAGTACGTTGCAAAGGAGTTAAATTTAAGTGAAAATAGTTATAGTAGAATTGAAAATGGAAACACTAAGTTAACTATTGATAACCTTTATAAAATTTGCAATATCCTGAATTGTAAAATCGAAGATGTTCTAGAGATTGAAAAAAAATGTAATTACAAATAATAACTCTAATGTTGTGCTGAGTCAAATTAATGAAGGTTCTTATCATATAACATTGTCAACATCTGATTTTGTACAAATAAAAGATATTATAGAGTCTAAGTTGAAAAATGAAAACTAAAAATTAATTTAATACAACAATCCTAAGAAGTACCTTTAGTGATATGTTTGAAGTAAAAAAATTAATTACTCAAATTATTATAGCCTCAATACTTATATTTGTTCTCACCATACCCACTCCTGATTTTAAACCCGCTTACAGCAATCAGATGTATAGCGCTGAAAACGTATTGCTTGCAGCTACTGTTTCCAAAGAGCAGCAGTGGTGTTTCCCCATGGATGAGGCCATACCTGAAGCCTTGAAATCGGCTATTGTCATCTATGAAGACGAATACTTTGCTTATCATCCTGGATTAAATCCGTTTTCAATAATGAAAGCGGCATATACCAACCTAAAATCAGGAAAAGTTAAAAGAGGTGCCAGCACGATTCCCATGCAAGTCATGCGTATGAAAAATAAAAACGCATCTCGAAATTGGTTCAATAAAATGCGGGAAGCCTTGGCAGCTGTAAAGTACAGTCTTTTTCACCGAGATGATACTATACTCAAAGAATGGTGCGAAATGGCTCCATTTGGTGGAAATACTATAGGCGTCAAAGCGGCGGCACTTCGGTATTTTAACCGACCATTGGACAAATTATCTTGGGCAGAATATGCTTTGCTAGCCGTCATGCCCAATGGACCATCTACGGCCAATCTGACTAAAAACAGGATGAAACTGCTTCAAAAAAGGAATTTCTTACTTCTTAAACTGAATAAAAAAGGATATATCAATGACACTGACTTAGAATTATACTTGGGAGAAGATATACCTACACACACCGCTGATATACCCCAAAATGCATATCACCTACTGCTTTATCTATCCAAAAAATATCCTGATCAAAAGGTTTTTAAATCTACCCTATCTCACACTTTGCAGGAAAAAACAAGCGAAATGTTACAAACGGAAGCTACCTTTTTGCAAATGGACGATATCAACAATATGGCGGCGGTTGTTATAGATATTTCCAATAATAGTTTGGTAGCCTACCATGGAAATATCAAAAACAAAAATGGGAAGTTTTCTTACGTAGATATCGGACAGGCGCCTAGAAGTTATGGTAGCTTGCTCAAACCACTTTTGTATGCCCACGTATTGGAGTCGGGATTGCTGCTTCCCCATGAATTGGTCGCAGATATTCCTACATCCATTGGTGATTTTCAACCCGAAAACTTTGATAAAAAATATCGTGGAGCCGTACCTTTTACTGACATTTTGCTCAAGTCTCTCAATGTGCCTGCCGTGAGGGTACTCAATACTGTGGGTTTACAAAGTTATTATGAGATGATCCAAAAACTCCAATTAGCCTATTTAAATCGCGGTCAGGATCATTATGGATTGAGTATCATATTGGGTGGTGGAGAATCCTCACTTTGGGATATGTGCAGGCTTTACAAAGGTTTTGCACAAAACTATAAAGGGATCACCCATCCTTACAGTGAAGTTAAGGTTTTGGCTGATACACCATCATCAGTAGCTACTTCTTTTAGTTTTAATGGGTATACTATCGATCATTTGGTCAATACTATGGCAGATGTCACACGCCCACGAGAAGAGAAATCATGGGATTATTACGGCACAACCAATAAAGTAGCTTGGAAGACAGGCACCAGTTTTGGGCATAAAGATGCCTGGAGTATCGGATTTAATGGGAAGTATCTGGTCGGTATTTGGATAGGAAATGAAGGTGGAGAAGGTCGTTTTGATCTGACAGGTATCAGTAAGGCTGCACCCGTGATGTTCAAAATGTTTAATGCACTACCAGACAATGCTTGGTTTGGCACCAAACCTGTATATTCCAGAAAAGAAATCATAAGTATTTGCAGAGAATCTGGAAAACTGGCCGGTGCCTTGTGCAAGCACATTAAAAATCTAAATGTAGAACACCTATCCATGCGTTTTAACCCTTGTACATATCACAAAGTGGTCATGACCGACGATGCAGGAATGCAACTTTCTGAAAAATGCGCTACTTTCATGAAAAAACAGGATACTATGTTTGTTTTGCCTTCTCATATGGAATATTATTACGCAGCTGCGGACTTAAACTACAAGGTATTACCGGCTTATCGACAGGATTGTTATGATGATGATAAGGCTTTAAATATCGTTTATCCCAGTGATGGTATTCGAATTTTTATACCTAAAACAGGAGAAAACAACCAAAACAATATCATACTTAAGGCATATCACAGGGATAAAGCAGCCACACTGTATTGGATAGTCAATGATAAATATATAGGTACGACCACAAAAGGAAAACATGAAATTTTATTTACCGGAGCCAAAGGCTACTATCAGCTCAGTATATCTGACCAAAATGGAAATTTTGACCAAATAAGTTTTGAAGTGATTTAGTGAAAAAAATTAGCACATTATGGGTATTATTTCCATATTTGCATTCCTAATTAAATAAAAATATGGCAAATTTTCCTAGCGATATAGAAATCGCACAAAACGCAGACATAAAACACATAAGGCACATAGCTGCTAAGCTCAATATTGCAGAAGATGATCTGGAATATTATGGTAAGTACAAGGCCAAACTGCCTTTATCCTTACAAAGTCCCCATCCTAAAGGGAAGCTCATCCTGGTCACTGCCTTATCACCTACTAAGTATGGCGAAGGCAAAACGACCATGACTATTGGGCTTTCAGATGGTCTCAATTACAATGGTTATAAATCTATAGCTGTGCTAAGAGAGCCATCACTAGGTCCCGTATTTGGTGTCAAAGGTGGTGCGGCAGGTGGTGGCTACTCACAGGTGATACCGATGGAAGACATCAATCTTCACTTTACGGGAGATTTTTCGGCTATCGAGAAAGCCAATAATCTACTCTCTGCTTTGATAGACAACAATATCCAAAACAAACAATATAGTCTCAATATAGATCCGCGAACGGTAGCTTGGAAACGAGTAATGGATATGAACGACCGATCACTACGTCAGATCATCATAGGTCTGGGAGGCAAAGCCAACGGAATCATGCGAGAAGATGGCTTCAATATCACGCCGGCATCTGAAGTTATGGCCATTCTCTGTTTGTCCAATGATATGGCAGATCTCAAAAGGAGACTGGGCAACATTTTTATCGGCCAAACATACGATGGTAAACCTGTTTTTGCCCGAGATCTTAAAGCTGTAGGCGCTATGGCAGTATTGCTAAAAGATGCAATCAAACCCAATCTAGTGCAATCTTTGGATGGCAATGCAGCAATCCTGCACGGCGGTCCATTTGCGAGTATAGCCCAAGGGACCAATACGGTCATTGCAACCAGAATGGGCCTCAGTTTGGGCGATTATGTGGTCACAGAAGCTGGCTTTGGTGCAGATTTGGGTGCAGAGAAGTTCTTGCATATCAAATGTGTGATGGCTGGATTAAAGCCTGATGCAGCTGTAATTGTTGCCAATGTCAGAGCTTTAAAACATCATGGTGGTATAGATAAAGATAGCCTTACATTACCCAATCCTGAAGCCGTAAGAAAAGGATATTGCAATCTCGAAAAGCATATAGAAAATATTCAAAAATTAGGTTTAAATCCCGTAGTTGCTATCAATGCATTTCCGGCAGATACCCAAGAAGAATACGAAATCATACAATCTCTTTGTGCTGCTCAAGGTGTCAAAGCCATCGTAAGTACTGCATTTGCTCATGGTGGCAAAGGATCGTCTGAGCTGGCTAAAGCTGTGGTAGAAAGCATAGAAAGTGGCCAAAACAACTTCAAACCATTGTATCAACTATCTGACAGTATAGAGCACAAAATCAAGACAATCGCCACTGAAATATATGGTGCTGATGGGATAGAATTTTCATCCAAAGCCAAATCTCAACTCCATCAAATCACCAAACTGGGCTTTAATGAATTTCCGGTGTGTATGGTAAAAACACCGGCCAGTTTTTCTGATGACGAGAAAAAAATAGGTCGTCCCACAGGCTTCAAGATTACGGTCAGGGAATTTGAATATTCAGCCGGAGCAGGATTTGTGATACCATTATTGGGTGATGTGATGCGTATGCCAGGACTTCCTGCAGTACCGAGTGCCGAGCATATCGATATTGATGAAGATGGCAAGGTGACAGGATTGTTTTAAAAAAGTTAAAAAAGGGTTCCTGGTAAGTAAAAACCAAGAACCCTTTTTGTGACTTGTTCTTTATCTTGATAGTGTACTATATCTTGACAAATGTCTTTGGATTTATATGATCTCCACTAATGATATACATTCCTGATGGCCAAGCACTGACATCTATGGTATGCTTATCGGTGTTGTGGGTGGATATATTTTCCATCACAGTGCCTAAAAGATTTCTGATCTCAAGGTGTTTCGTATTGGACGAATGTACTGTAATATGGATGACATTTTCAGATGGGTTAGGATAAACATCCATGTTACCTTTTATCTGATGGGCATCTGATGTGCCGCTGACCAATCCCAACGACTCCAAGCTAAAGGCCATGATGGAATTTGCTTTAGATGGGTAATCTAGAATTCTTTTACCGACTTGGTTTAATGCCCATGAACCTTCCTCAGTATGAATAAGTAATAAGTTATCATATTTGGTAATATCCCAAATTAACATATATCTTAATGAGTCTTCTGAAATTAAACTTTTTACAAATTCAAACTGATTGTCTTCGATTATAACAATATCTTGTTTGTTGGATACTTTATCATAACCTATTATACCTATTGGTTTACCGTTTACAAATGTAAAGCTATTGTAGTGATACTCTACAGGCATTGCAACTTTACTCACCAACTTATCTCGATGATAAACAGAAATCACTTCATTGTCTGAATTAGGATTATGTGACCAAATTGTATTTTCTCCATCAACATTCAATAACATAGCAAAATCAACTGTATTAAAATCTTCTAATACCCAAGATTCCAATATATTATTCAATGTAGCATCTTCGAAAATAGTAAAAAACATCCTTTCATTTTTTTTATGATTTAGAAGTATATTATTGCCTTTTAATGATTGAACAAAAAAGCTTTTCAATCTTTCAGTAGTAAACGTATCTATTAACCCATTTTGTCTGCCATATCGGTCCAATGGTACAGAAAGTATATATTGTGGATTGGTGAATACCTCATGATAGATACATCTATAGCCATCAGTATATGGGTCTTTTAAGATGTATTCTACCTTATTGACAAAGATAGGATTGGCTGTAAATTTTTTGGCCGTAGTATCTCCAGGCATAGTGGTCAGATATGTGCCCAACTGACCTGATGCATCAGAAAAACTTCTTTCGGTCATGGTCACGCCTATCCCAGCTATTGAAAAGGGAGGCCAAATGCCCAAAGTATCTTTTGATCTCCAAGAAAGCAATCTTACAGAGTCTTGCTCAAAGATAATACTCCTAGCTACTTCTGGACGATCTACTTCCTTGTGTCCATAGATGTACTTCCATTCTACATTACCAGTACTAATATCTCGCTTCTCGAGATAGGTGCCGGAGACATCACCTTTGTACGATGTTTGATATGAAGTATATAGATAGTTGTCTTTTATTTCTGGTTTGCATCGCAGCGTAAAGTTTAATAAATTATATCCATTCCCTTCTTCATTATTTTCTGTGGTATCTATGATAGTATCATACCAAACAGGCTGAATATTGGTAAACTTAATTGGTTCATAAGGTCTTACAGGCAAGTATTTTTCCTGACAAAATATAAATGTGGAAATCAAAATGAGCAAAAGGGTAAATATATGTTGTTTCATAATAAAATATTTAATCAGAAGGACTTTTGTGACTTGTTCTTTATCTTGATAGTGTACTATATCTTGACAAATGTCTTTGGATTTATATGATCTCCACTAATGATATACATTCCTGATGGCCAAGCACTGACATCTATGGTATGCGTATCCGTGTTGTGGGTGGAAATATTTTCCATCACATTGCCTAAAAGATTTCTGATCTCAAGGTGTTTCGTATTGGACGAATGTACTGTAATATGGATTACATTTTCAGATGGGTTAGGATAAACATCCATGTTACCTTTTATCTGATGGGCATCTGATGTGCCGCTGACCAATCCCAACGACTCCAAGCTAAAGGCCATGATGGAATTTGCTTTAGATGGGTAATCCTGTTCTCTATGGCCTTGTTGATTTATAAAAAACGAACCTTCTTCAGCATGTAATATCAACAAATTTTCCGCATGAATAAGATCCCAAGCTAAAAAATATCTCAATGGGTCTTCTGATAATAGAGTTTTAACAACCTTAAACTGGTTACCTACGATTTCAATAATATCCTGCTTATTTGCTATAAAATCATATCCCACAATGCCAATTGCTCGATCATTTACAAATGTGAAAGTATTGTAATGATATTCTACAGGCATTGCCACCTTACTAACCAATTTATCTCGATGATATACAGAAATGACCTCATTGTCTGAATTGGGATTATGTGACCAAATGGTTTTCTCTCCTTCTATTGACAATAGCATAGATGGAGCGACTACGTCAAATGACTCTAACTGCCAAATATCCTCCTCATTTGTAAGTGAAGCGTCTTGATACATGACCATAAACATCTTCTCCCCATTTCTTTTATTTAAAAGTATTTTTTTATCATTTACTGTATTGACAAAAAATGTTTTTAGCCTATCACAAATTACTGTGTCTGTTTGGCCAATTTGTCTGCCATACCTATCTAATGGTACAGAAAGTATGTATCTTGGATTGGTGAATACTTCATGATAGATACATCTATAACCGTCAGTATTTGGGTCTTTTAAGATGTATTCCACCTTATTGACAAAGATAGGATTGGCTGTAAATTTTCTGGCCATAGTATCTCCAGGTATAGTGGTCAGGTAAGACCCTAACTGACCTGATGCGTCAGAAAAACTTCTTTCAGTCATGGTCACTCCTATTCCTGCAAGTGCGAACGTTGGACCTACATAAAAACTATCCTTTGACTTCCAAGAAAGCAATCTTACTGAGTCTTGCTCAAAGATAATACTTCTAGCTACTTCTGGGTGGGCTACATCTTTATATCCATACATAAAATTCCATTCCATTTTGCCATTGTGAATATTGCGTTTTTCTAAATACGTTCCTGCTGTCTCTCCAGGTATGATTGTTTGATAAGGTGTGTAAATGTAACCATCTTTAACTTCTGTTTTACAGCGTAAGCTAAAATTTAACCGATTGTATCCGTTACATTCGGCACTTATAGCAGAAGTATCCGCCATAGAATGGTACCATATAGGTTTTAATTCTGTAAATTTAAGTTGTTCATAAGGTCTTAAGGGAAGGTATCTAATTTGACAAACAATATTGTTGGAGTAAATTATTGTTATATATAATAGTAAAAAATGTTTCATGATATGTAATATTATTAATTTAATTTGACGACTTCATTTATTTAAAAATGAAGTCGTCAAATTACAAAATTGAAAATAAGAAAAATTATTATAAATCTGAGCCTATACGCTCACATGGGTTTGTGCATGCACCTTCTAGACCTTCAAAACATTGACTAGTCGGAGCAGTACAACTTCCACTTAATGATGTTACGGTTGGTGTACCGATGGGTACTAACTCACCTTTTTCGTTTACACAAAATTGTGACACTCTTTTACAGCACATATCTCCACAGTAAGCTTCATATATTTGTATACCTCCTTCTAGTTTATAGCGGAAACAAGTGGCCGTACATTCACTTTCATAAAAAGAAACGTTATAGGCAGTATTTGGAGAACCACACTCAATCGCTATGATTTGGGAGATAGGTATTAATATAGACATTTCTCTTTCCTTGACTAAAGTTGTGTACATTTCATTTCGCTCGTTGGCCAATTGATGTATTTGGCCAGTTGCTTGTAAATTGGCCCAATGTGTCAATAAAGTATTGCAGGAAATTGGATCATAAGTAATATTTAAATCCCAAATATCAACAGTAACAGATTGCCCAACATAACATATCCTTTTTTTATAAGAAACTGTAATAATACATCCATTATAATTTATTTGCTGACCAGTAACTAATTGGTCCGTAAAACATCCACCAGATGCAGCTCCTGGACCGCAATCAAAGGCTCTTGTTTGCGTTTCAATGTACTGAACGTCAGCATTAAGAGATTTACTTAGCAATAATCTCAATTCTTCAGGAGATATTGTTTGAGATTTTTCTTGTGTAAGATTTTCATTTTTAATATCATGCTCATTTGATGAACAAGATATAAAATTAGTGCTTAAAAATAAGAAGGAAAGTGGTACAGTCATAAACCAAAGATTTTTTAGATTTTCTCTCAGGCTACTTAAGAGATCATTAACTGTTTTTGTACTGTTTTTGTACTGTTTTTGTACTGTTTTCATGGTATAAAGTTTTAAAAGTTTAATAATCTAACAAAGTTAACTTATTATATCGAAATTGTCGAGTGTCTCCCCAATAAAAAATAGAAATAATTTTTATACACCAGTTAAAGTTCTTGTTTCAAACAATAAAAGCCCTGACATCACTCAGGTATCAGGGCTTTAATTATTTTACTACAAAAGTATTAATTTGCAGGATTTATTTTCTCTAGGTCTTCTTCTATAGACCTGAGTTTAGATTTGCAAAAAGTAGATAGCTCGGCTGCTCTTTTGAGTTTGTCACTGATTTCGTCTAGACTTACTTCATCTGATTGTAGTGATGCCAATATTTTGTTTAATTCGGCATAGGCGCTATCGTATGACAATTTTTTGCTCATCAAAAAGATATTTTGTCTCACAAAGATAATCAATATTACTGAGCTGGTGCAGCAGCAGGTGTGGTTTTACCTTCCACCATTAATTGAAGCATAATATTATCTTCAATAAATTTATCACCTAAGTCCTTAAAAATATTTTTTGATCCGTAATTAATACCAAAATCTGTTCTATTGATGGCAAATTGATTGGTAGTCACTACTACGCTATTTTCTGTAATAGATATATTCGCAGGTATGGTTACTTCTTTAGTTATATCTTTCAAAGTAAGGTTTCCTTTTACGATAGCATTTGCGCCCGCTTCAGTAGATGGAGTGACACTTACGATTTCAAATTTACCTGTGGGGAATTTTTTTGCATTGAAAAAGTGATCTGCGTCTTCTTCTTTCTCTCCTTTTAAGTGACCTTCAAGACTTGCTTTTTCATCACCTGTTAAATCTGTCACAACGATACTGTTTATATCAATCACAAAATTTCCAGCGGCTACAGCACCGTCTGTTACGGTGATTTCTCCCGAAGTGATATTGATTGTTCCCGTATGTTTTCCTGTAGGCTTAGATCCTTCCCAGTTGATTTTTGCAGCATCAGGAGATACAGTGTACACTACACCGGTTGCCTGCGCTGCATCTTGTGTTGCATCAGCTGCAGGAGCTGCCTTATCTTTGCAAGAAACTATTGAAAAGGCTAAAGAAAGAGATAATACAAAATTTAAAATGTTTTTCATTCTTAATAAAATTGAATATTGTTTTGCAAAATTGCAATGCTTTAACGAAGTAAATAAAGTTTAAGTTTTACATTAATTTATTAATGAATCTCAATAATATGTTAAACTATAGTAGTTTGAACATGATACTATTTTTCCGTGGGAACAGTATCAATAAATTCTTTAATTTGCTCAATACCGTTCAAAATCTTTACATTTGAAGGTAACGTTAATTGTTGGCTCACGGTTTGAAATCCTGATATGAGTACGTAAGTATCTTTAGTGTTTTTGCCTAATTCATTTATGTAAGGTTGAAGTGGCGACTCTGAAAAACTATCATTAAATATAGCAAAAATAAAATCAGGATAAAATATATTTTTACCTTCTAATACGTCGATTAAAGGCACATTTGAACCAAGGTTGATTACTTTGATGCCCTTAGAAACCAAAACAAATTGGAGGAAAAGTAAACTGAGTTCATGCGTTTCTTGTTCCGGCAAATAAACTAGTGCTCTTAATTTAGTTTTTGGTTGGGACTGCAACAATCTATCTATTTCGATGATAGTCTTTCGCTTAATAATGTTACTCACAAAATTTTCGTGAACGCCTTTAACAGAACCTGCCAACCACATTACACTTAGTTTGTCCAATAATGGGTAGACAATAGTATTCATAGCCTCTTCAAAGCCTTTGGCAGCAATCTGATGTTCTAGAATAATATTAAATTTACTCTCATCCAACTCAAACATCGATAACATCATGGAGTCAATTTGATCTTCAAAAAGCTCACCAACATCAGTTAACTCAGCTACTTTTTGCATAATTTCTGCATTAGCCATATCAGCTATCTTGGAAATTTTAAATCCTTTTCTATTTAATAAAGTAATATTAAGGATTTTTTGGAGGTCTTCATCCTTATAATATCGAATATTGGTGTCGGTGCGACTAGGATTTATGATATTGTAGCGCTTCTCCCAAATACGGAGCGTGTGGGCCTTTACGCCCGATAAACTCTCCAGATCTTTTATAGAATAAGCAACCATTATATTAAAGTAATTTTAAAGTAACTGATAGAAAAATATCCATAAAGTTATTAATATCGATGGGCTAACAAAAAATGTTATAAAATGTTCAAGAAAATAATTTCGCCTTAATAATTTGTGTTTAAAATAAACTAAACGGTAATGAATTTATCTTAGTGTTTTTAAGGAATCAAAATAACTTTTTCGAGAATCAATTTCTTCTGAATGAAAGTTTCATTTAAACTTTCATGGTTTTTTATAAAATAAAATAGATATTTTCATGAAAAGTGCTAATTTTGACTTTCCAAAAAGTTAATTCTTTTGTATGTTTAAGAAAATACTTACCATTTTACTATTTGCCATCTTTATCATGACTGGTAAAACTCAGAGTTATTGGTTTGGTGCCAAAGGAGGCTTAGCCATGAACAACCAATCATGGGGAGCTGGATTTGGAAATATTGGAGCCAATAGAGATGCTATGTTTTCTTTCAATGGTGATTTATTTCTGGAGTCATATGACGAAGAAAAGAAGGGAGCTTTGTATGCGCAATTGGGCTTTCATACTAGAGGAAGCGCGCTTAGATTTTTTAGTTTTAATAATGATTTTAATACCTTGTCCAAATATAAATTTAATAATATTGTTTTGGAACTTGGAGCTAAAAAAGCTTTTTTCTCTACAGATGACTATATTCCTTATATGATTTTAGGTATCCGAGGAGAGTATACGGTTGGAAATAATCTAGGTTCAGTGAGTCAGTTTGCAGAAATAGTAAATGCAGATTATATCAGAAAATTCAATTATGGGGTTACTTTCGGTGGTGGATTTGAAATGGTAATGTCAGAACTCAGCAATATATTTATCGAAGCATCTATACAGCCCGACTACTCTTTACAATATGAGCATTTTGGTATCGAAAATGTACGCAGTCCAGATCCATCATCAACTGAAAGAATTGACCTTCCTCCTACACAGGTTAGGAACTTGTCCATAGAAGTTAAAGTTGGGTTTAAATTTTTAAGAAAGATAGAATATATTGATTAACATATAACCATTAAAATATGAAACACTTTTTACTTTTTGTTATTGCCTTAGTATTTAACAGCGGTTTGATAGCTCAGGTCACCATCACTAGTACAACATTTCCTAAGAAAGGAGATGTGCTTAAATACGCTGAAAATACAAATCCAACTTATACGCTTGATTTGAAATCTAATGCAGGCCCACATCAATGGGAATTCAATGTGCTTTCATCAGGACGTAAATTCCAGGAATCATATTTGGATCCTAAAACAGGAAAAGATGCTGCATCTTTTGCTGATGCGGATATCATGCTTAAAGAAGAAGATCAAGAAGAATATTACAAATCATCAGCAACGAAAATAGAAGCTTTGGGCTTTGGTGGTATCAATCCCATATTTAATGCTCCAGTTGTGGTGAAATATGTAAAAAGACCTGCCTTGAGACAGGCGCCGCTATCGTTTATCTCTACCACAGCTTCTGAAGGTGACTTTCGAATATCGATACCAGCAACTGCTTTCCCGGACTCATTATTAGCTAATTTTCCAGCAGCATTCAGACCTGATAGCATTAGGGTAGAGTTTGTATCTACTACTAGCAGTCTGATGGATGCTTATGGAAAATTGATGATGCAAGGCCAAAACCTAGATGTACTTCGTGAAAAAGCAAGTGAAACTTCTCAGACAAGAATATCAGTTCGAGTAGGATTTTTGGGTTGGCAGAACTTAGAAACATTGGCATCTACTTTCAACATTCCACTTCCGCCATTTATAGGACAGTTTTTAGGGGTTAATAAAACTACTACTTACAATTTTTACAATAAGGACAAAAAGGAAATTTTGGTATCTGCTACATATGATTCCATCAATGTTTTAGAAACCGTTGTTTTTGCAGATTACGGAAATGTAATCAATGCGGTGAAAGACTCCAAAGGTCCAACATTCACATTGTATCCCAACCCAGTTTCTGATATGGTTACTATTAATACTGAAAACTGGCAGGATGGTATGTACCTCATTACGATAGCTGACTTGAATGGTAAAATATCTTACGCCGAACCTACACAATTATCAGCCCAAAATCCAAAACAAATTAATATTTCTGATTTGAATTCGGGAGTTTATATACTTACTATCAGAGACCGGTTCAATAAAAAATCAGGAAGCACGCGTATGGTGGTATTGGATTAAGCGTATGAGAGACATAAAAAATCATCTTTCTTTTGATCTCAATGGGAAAGTAGCTATTGTTACAGGAGGGACTCGTGGTATTGGTTTTAGTATAGTTCAGGTATTGGCATCACGAGGTGCTCATGTAGTAATTACGGGTCGTCAAGACCAAAATGTTGCTGATGCTCTAGCTACTTTTGATACCCATGGTTTAAAAGTAGATGGCATAGCTTGTCATTCTGGAGATGAAGTCCAACTCAAAAAATTAGTGGATTATACCACAGAGAAATATAAAACAGTAGATATCTTAGTTAATAATGCTGCAACCAATCCTGTTTTTGGACCTATGGAGGATATGGATGGTGCTGTTTTTGACAAAATCATGCAAGTCAATGTAAAAGCAGGACTACTCCTTTCCAATTTTTGTTTTCCATTCATGAAAGCCAAGGGTTCTGGTTCAATAATCCATATTGGCTCGGTAGAAGGAAGTCGTCCCAGCCCGGGATTGTCTGTCTACAGTATGAGCAAAGCAGCACTGGCGATGTTGTCTAAAAGTCAGGCAACAGAATGGGGAAAGTACGGTATAAGAAGCAATGTGATTTGTCCCGGACTGGTTCAAACAAAATTCAGTTCACCTCTTTGGAAAAACGAGCCTATACTGAATGAATGGAATGAAAGAATACCGTTGGGAAGAATGGCCCAACCCGACGAAATCGCAGGATTAGTGCTGTACCTAGCATCCGACGCATCGTCATATACTACAGGTGTAGACTTTAATGTAGATGGTGGATATTTGATTTCATAATGGCAATCTCAAAAAATATGGTTTTCCATAAATACAGGCTTTTACTTTCTCTGATTTTTGGTGTTGGTTTTTCATTTTTAGCCGTAGCTCAGCAAAAGCCTGCATTCCTTTCGGATTATAATAAAGTTTGGGTGGATTCTGTTTTTAATAGTTTGACCTTGGATCAGAAAATAGGCCAACTGCTCATGCCTCGGGGTAACTATTCTGGACAGCCACACAACATACCACAACTTAAGGAATGGGTCAGTCAGTACAAAATCGGTGGGATTGTATTTTTTGCAGGCAATCCGACGATTCAGGCACAAATTACCAATGAATTGCAGGAGCTTTCGGAAGTTCCATTGCTGATTGGACAAGACTTTGAGTGGGGCTTAGGGATGAGGTTGGATAGCACAGATAGATTTCCCTATGCCGCTACTATAGGAGCCATGCCATTAAACCCTGAGCTGATCGAGCGCATGGGCAAGGAAATAGGCAAACAATGCAAACGTATTGGCGTACATATCAATTACGCTCCCGTAGTAGATGTCAATAATAATCCCAATAATCCGGTGATCAACTTTAGATCATTTAGTTCAGACAAGGACGTAGTCACTACCAATGGTTTGGCTATGATGAAAGGGATGCAAAGTCAAGGAGTGTTGTGTACTGCAAAACATTTTCCAGGACATGGAGATACAGAAGTAGACTCTCACCACGATCTGCCTATAATAGCACACGACAAAAAACGTCTGAAGGAAGTAGAGTTATATCCATTTAAAAAATTGATCGAACAAGGTTTATCTGGAGTGATGACGGCTCACTTGGAAATACCGGCATTAGAATCCCAAAAAGGCTTGGCGTCCACATTCTCTAAAAACATCGTATTTAAACTCCTGAGAGAAGATCTAAAGTTCGAAGGACTTACTTTTACTGATGCTATGGAAATGAAAGGCGCTGTCAAAAATTTTCCCAAAGGCGAGTCCATGGTCAAGGCATTATTAGCAGGCAATGATATACTTGAGACTTTTATGGATGTACCCACGGCAGTACAAGCTATAAAGGACGCTATAAGTTCTGGAGAATTAAGCATGAACGTCATCAACCATAAAGTCAAAAAAATAATGATGGCCAAATCATGGGTAGGATTGGATAGGTATCAGCCTATAAAAATAGAATCCCTCATCGCGGACCTCAATACCATAGAAGCAGACATCATCAATCACCAAATCACTCAAAATAGCATCACCTGTATTCAGGATAAAACCAATGTTTTGCCCATCAAAGACCTGACTAAAAAAATAGCAGTAGTTTCTTTGGGTTATCAAACTGAATCTGACTTTTACAGAATGGTACAAAATTATACACAGGCAGATTATTTTGCAGTACCACACGAGATGACCAAGATAAAGGCAGACTCAGTTTTGAGCACCATAGCAAAATATGAACATGTGATTGTTGCCGGCCATTTTATAGATATTAGAGCCAGTAAAAAATATGGATTAAATCCTGAGAATACAGCCGTGTTAAAAGATCTTTCTACATTGCCAAATGCTATTATCTGTATATTGGGCAATCCTTTTATTTTGACTAAAATACCTGAGTTATTGAAGGTAAATACATTAGTTACGGCATATCAGCAAAGTAGCCATACGGAGATGATACTGCCGCAGATGCTATTTGGTGCACTTCCAATGTCGGGCACCTTTCCATTTGATATAAGTTCAGATTTAAAGCAAGGCCGTGGACTAAAAAAAGCATCTATAGAACGACTTCAATATACCATCCCAGAATTGGCTGGAATCGACAGAGTACTATTGCAAAAGGGATTGGACTCATTGGTACAAGAAGGATTAGTGCAGCGAGCTTATCCAGGTTGTGTATTGCAGGTAGCCAAAGATGGTAAAGTCATTTACCACAAAGCACACGGTTTTCACACCTACGAAGCATCGGAAAAAGTGGGCATGGTATCGCAAAACAAAGCATATGCAGGTTTTGTAGATGATGCGATGGACAACGTGGAAGGACTTAAAAGTGATGGTCCAAAATCAAATTCCAACCATTCGATAGTCGGTATTACACAAAAAAACGATGTTTTTGACTTAGCTTCCGTAACTAAAATCATGGGAGCCACATTGGCCATAATGAAGCTGATGAATGAACAAAAGCTGTCTTTGGATGCCAACTTGGTTCAATATGTGCCTTCTGTAAAAGGAAGCAATAAAGAAAATCTGATCTTAAGAGATTTACTAACGCACAGGGCAGGGCTGAAGGCATGGATTCCATTTTGGAAAGACGCCGTAGATACGGTGGCTACTTTAAAAAAGGCCTTGGTATTGTATCCTGATTTGGAAAAACAATGTTTGGTACACATAAAAAAACCTAATTTCTTCCAAAGGTTATTTGGAAAAAAATCTATTAAGACCATAGATTATGAAAAATCATTGATACAAAATCAGTCTTTGTGGAGCCAAGTATTGAAACCTGATACGAGAGTGTGGAAAACCCATATTTTTTCAGATCAAAGTAAAGTGCCATTTACGATATCTGTAGCCGACAAGCTTTTTTTAAATGCCGATTATATATCTACTGTCAAAAAACAAATTCTCGACTCGCCGGTTACTGCGCCAGGAAAGTATGTTTACAGTGATTTGCATTATTACTTTTATCCAGAAATGGTGCAACATTTGACAGGGTCAAGTTTTGAAAACTATCTTTACAAAACCTATCGTGAAATGGGATGCAACAGCTTAAAGTACAACCCAACTCAAACTATTTCCAAGATAAACATCGTACCTACTGAGTTCGATAGTACATTCAGAGCACAGATGATACACGGTTATGTGCATGACGAAGGCGCTGCGATGCTGGGTGGTATTTCCGGGCATGCAGGACTATTTGGTACTGCCAACGACGTTATGAAAATCATGCGGTTGTATTTACAAGAGGGAAACTATGGCAATAAGCAAATCATAAAACCCGAAATCATTCAAGAATGTACCCAATACCAATTTCCTTCAGAAAAAAATCGCAGAGGTATTGGTTTTGACAAAAAGGATTTTGACCCGAGTGTACAAAATGCACCTTCTTTGTTTTCAGACCAGAGTTTTGGGCATTCTGGCTACACGGGTACTTACGCATGGGCTGATCCGGATAGCGGCATCTCCTATGTATTCCTGTCCAATAGAGTACACCCAACCAGAAATAATAATAAAATATCTCAACTCAATATCCGACCCAACATAGGAGATGTCATTGTGAAAAGTATCATAAAAACCCTACCATAAATAAAGAATATGCCTATCATCAAAGCTGTAAATGGCAAAGAGCCACAAATGGGAGACAATTGCTTTGTAGCAGAAAATGCCACTATTGTAGGTGATGTCATTCTCGGAGACGAGTGTAGTGTATGGTTTAATGCCGTCATACGTGGTGATGTAAATTTCATCAGAATGGGCAATAGAGTCAATATACAAGATGGGGCAGTCATACACTGCACTTACCAAAAACATCCAACAAATATCGGAGATAACGTTTCTATAGGCCATAATGCTATCGTGCATGGCTGTATCATCCATGATAATGTGCTCATTGGTATGGGAGCCATAGTGATGGACAACTGCGTCGTAGAGTCCAACTCCATCATTGCTGCCGGAGCTGTAGTCACCCAAAATACCCATGTAGCATCAGGATGTATTTATGCAGGCGTGCCAGCCAAAAAAGTAAAAGATATCAGTCAGGAGTTGATTTCTGGGGAAATAGACCGCATCGCAGCCAACTATGTGATGTATTCCGGCTGGTTTAAAGAATAATTTTATAAAAAATAATTTGTAAATTCATAAAAGTTCTTACTTTTGCAGTCGCTCTCAAAAGCAGGGCCTATAGCTCAGTTGGTTAGAGCATCACGCTGGTAGCGTGATGGTCGTAGGAGCGGTCAGAGAAATTCCTTGAAGAAGGAAATTAAAATAAATGGGCCTATAGCTCAGTTGGTTAGAGCACCTGACTCATAATCAGGTGGTCCCAGGTTCAAGTCCTGGTGGGCCCACTGATAATCAAGCAGTTATGATTTATTTCATAGCTGCTTTTTTATTTTGCACAACATTTTGCACAACATTTTGTGTGTTTCCATTATCCAATTTCTATCATCCTGCGGTCCACTTTCTTCTTTCGTTCATTACAAGAAGTACCGCAAATGCTTTGATATTATGAAGTACTAAAATACATTGTGGAATGTTTTGAATAGATCAAGGCGAAAAATGCAGGCACACTAGGAGAGTTTGTCGAAGATTTTCAACGCAGAGATGTTGAAAAACAAACGCAGTTTGTAAGTTAGTTCATGTTGTCAGAGCATTTTATTATATGTCAGAAATCTCCACACCTGCGAGTGGTATTTCTACCCGATTCCTTCTTTTAGTCAGATCCACTTGGTGGTTAAGGCATCATGGTACGATATATATGGTGCAGGCTTATGCCTTGTAATTAATATTTCATGGTAATATTGACTTTATTTTATTAATCGAGTGGCTTCATCACACCACTTGGGGCATGGGCCTTTATTAGAACCTAAGTCTCTAGTTATCAAAGCTCCTTTATTTGGAATTTCTGCCCAACCAGCATTCAACGGCTTAATTATGAGTAATTTATTATCACCTTTCATTCCAGGATAAACTCGAACGCCGCTTACGCCTTGTGTATTAATATATAAACTGAGGTTATCTAAAAGCCCTTTGTCCAGACTAAACCCAATGTTGTCTTCAACAGATGCCCTATAATATTGTATATACGTTTGATCAGTCACGTCAATTTCAGTTAATTTTAATGTAGTAGTATCAACACATTGAATTAAACTCACGGATTCTTCAGTACAATCCAAAAGGGAAGCACTAAAATATTTTGACCCAACCCATGCTCCAATAAAAAATATAAGTACGGAACCACCAATTATTGTAATATTTTTAAATTCCATCATAATGATTTTACTAACAATTATAAAATTTTATTAAATATATTGCAAATATAATTCAATAAATGATATTTTTGCCTTATGTTGAGGAAAATAATTTATATAGTTTTATTTTTTGCGTTTTTAACAATGCATTTGACTTGCAATATGTCAAATATGCCATACATAGAGTGCAAAGGAATAATAGTTTGCCATACAAATGATTTTAATCAAAAGAGTCCTGAAATTAGACAGGCATTTGATGAGGTTATTTTTGCATTGAATTATGAGAAGGCCGACTCTATTTTGCATTCCAAGTTGAATGATGCTAAAATTAAAAGAGATAAAATAGCCCAAGTCAAATACCTGACAGAGTTTTTTCTTATTCCCGATTTATCAACTTCATCAACTCATACAATCGATTATAAAATATTAGCTGAAGAATTATTGTTTGAATCTATAGATTATGCCGCTATTTGGAATCTGACCTATGCACTTTACACGCATTATTATATGATAAAGGATGGAAAAAATACTTTGACATATGCTACCAAGCTACAAGACCTGGCTTCAAAAAAAATAGATAATGGTACAACGGCGTTGGCATATTTGGCTAATGGAAACGCTAATAAAATCAACCAAAAAAGTAAAATCGCTATTAGAAATCTGTATAATGCACTGATGTATTCAAACAGAACCAAACGAGTTGATATCACAATTGAGGTCTTAGCATCGATTTCAGACTTTTACAGAGATCACAAAATGATTGAAAACGCATTGGAGTACAAAAGTGCGGAATTGGGTCTGCGAAAACCAATATCTATATATGATTCTTTGGAATATTTTCAATCAGAATTACTTTATCATGACCTTATAAGCAACTCTAATGAAGATCAATTATTTGACACTTCGAGAATTTACTATATAGTTGATTTTGCAAAATCGAAGTCCGCTAAAAGATTGGTAGTTTATTCTACAGCATTTCTAAGATCAAAACTTATCAAGTCTGACAGGATAGCTGAGCTTAACGCTTATTATAAAACTC
The DNA here is from genome assembly GCA_945870185.1 of Aureispira sp. CCB-QB1. GTDB lineage: Bacteria > Bacteroidota > Bacteroidia > Chitinophagales > Saprospiraceae > OLB9. The sequence goes on from CAMBRK010000049.1 coordinate 21,368, forward strand.
GTGGTCGTGACGAAATGGTATTATTAAAGCAAGGAAATACAAGTATTTATTACAGTATTCTTGCTTTTCAAGCCGAATTCGATAAAAATATTGGACAAGCAGACAGTCTTTTCAAAAAAGCTATTCAAGTGCTGAAAGCACCGGATGATGTGCCCGCAAGAATTAGTAAGGCCAATTATAACTATGCGGAATTTCTAACTAGACATGGTAAATTAAGTGATTCTAAAAGGTATCATTATGCTGCTTACGACTCAGCCAAGATTTCAGAAGATATTGAATTTCAGTTAGAAATTTACAAATCACTGAGTGACTACTTATTCAAAATCGGAGAATATCAAGAAGCTTATACTATGCAAAATAACTATTATAAAATATTTACAGATGAATATAATAAAGTTAACGGCCATGAACTTTTCAAAATTGGGAATGAAGCAGAACAGCTTATGATTCAAGAAAAAATGAATGAAGCTAGGCTTTACAACAAAAGCTTACAGCAAAGTCAGTACAATCTGATTGCAATCTTTTGTTTAGTTTTTTTTATCTTTTTTCTTTTACTTGTCACCTATAAGATTCCAATTTATCTCATCAGGATTTTGGGTTATATTAGCATTATATTTATTTTCGAATTTATCATATTACGTATGGACCATACGATAAAAGAATTGCACATAGAATCTCCTTATCTGTTATTTGGTATAAAAGTAGTCATTATCGCCATTATGTTACCCCTACATCACATGATTGAAAAAGGACTCATTAAATTTTTGATACATAAACGTAATACAGGGGAACCTTGGATCAAGATAAATACAGATTTTTTCAAACAGTGGCTTAATAAACTAGACTCACCAGAAGAATCCGAACATTAGTATCTATTATACTGCAGAGTACCTTAATTTTACCCGTTGCTCAGTAAAGCAACTGGTGCAGTATTGAGTTTATTTAATTATGGCACATAATTTTTTTATTGCATTTAATTATATATACTTATCTATTAAATTACCCTAAAGATACAGCCGCCATACTTCAGATTTTTTAAAACTTGGTATAGTATTGCAATTGATACTTTATAGCTGTTTATCAATTACTTAAGATAACATTTTAATAAGAAGGACCAATCACTCATCACTCCCTTTCATCTTCTCGGCATTTTCTGCTTTTTGCAAAGATACGATGACCTCTTCCAGATCTCCTAGTACGATGGTATCCAGGTTATATAGCGTGAGATTGATCCTATGATCAGTCACTCTGTTTTGGGGATAATTGTAAGTGCGTATTTTGTCCGAGCGGTCACCAGTTCCTACTAGGGATTTTCTCTTATCCTTTTGCTCTAGATATGACCTCTCGCGGGCGGCATCTTGTATTTTTACAAAAAGTCGTTGCAAGGCGATCTCCCGGTTTTTGTGTTGCGATCGGGAGTCAGTACTTTCTGCTACGATGCCCGTAGGAATATGCGTAAATCTCACTCCCGATTCGGTTTTGTTGACGTGCTGTCCACCAGCTCCCTGAGCACGGAAGGTGTCCGTTTTGAGGTCGTCTTTGCGGATGTCGATTTCTTCTTCTTCAAATTTTGGCATCACCACCACGGTGGCAGCAGATGTATGTACTCGGCCTTGGGATTCGGTTTTGGGTACCCGTTGTACACGGTGAGCTCCCGATTCAAATTTGAGTTTACCATATACATCAGCTCCATATACTTCCATCACAATTTTATTATATCCGCCTACAGAACCCGGATTTTCGTCCAGTACTTCCATTTTCCAGCCTTGATTTTCGAAGTATTTGGAGTACATTTTGTACAAATCACCGGCAAAAATGCTGGCTTCGTCACCACCGGTACCTGACCTGATTTCAAAAATAACATCTTTACTGTCTTCGGGATCTTTGGGTATCAGGAGGTAGTTGATCTTTTCGTCCAGTTCTGTCAGTACAGGTTCTAGTTCGTCCAGTTCTGCTTGTGCCATTTCTTTCATTTCTGGATCGGTATCCTTCATGGCTTCTTTGGCGCTCTCTATATTGGCAGCAGTGGTTTTGTACGCTCTGAAAGCTTCTACGATTTCAGTAAGATCTTTATATTCTTTATTGATTTTTGCAAACTGTTTCATATCTCCCAGCACTTCCGGATCGGAGAGTTTTTCTTCGAGATAGTAGTATCTATCTTGTATGGCTTCCAGCTTGTCTAACATATTTATTTGAAATTTGGCACAAAAGTAAGGAATTGTATCCAAAGAAAACAATTTACAACGCCATCAGCCAAAAGTTATTGACGCCGTCACCTTGTATCAGCTCTACGGTTTGGAGATTGAGCAGTTCGAGTAGTGCGATAAACGTCACTATAGCGTGAATTCTGTTTTCCAAGGCCAAAAAAACATCTTCAAACTTGACTTTCTTGCCTTTGGGCAGCTTGGAGTAGATATATGACTGCTGATTTTCTATGCTATATTCAAACTTGACGATCTGGTGTTTAGGTTTATTTTTTTCCGCTTCATATCTGCTCATAAGTAGCTGAAAAGTCTGGAGCAACTTAAATAAACTTAACGACTCCAACTCCACATCTACGAGTGCTTTTTCTGCGATTTGCCTGAGCTCCGTGGTGACATTTCCCCGAGTATGTCTGAAGAGTCTGTTGTCTTCCAGGGCACTCATATCATCCAGAATAGATTTATATTTTCTATATTCGATGAGTTTTTGCGCCAGTTCTGCTCTGGGGTCTATTTCGTTACCTTCTTCATCTATTTCTTTGCGCGGGATGAGCATCTTGGCTTTGATACGCATCAGGGTAGCTGCTACCAGGATAAACTCACTAGCCACATCGATGTCCAACGTCTCCAAATGTCTGATATAGTCCAGAAAATCGTTGGCAATCTGCGCTATTGGTATATCATTGATATCCAACTCATCCCTTTCTATAAAGAATAATAGCAGGTCAAACGGGCCTTCAAAATGCTGTGTCTTAATCGTATATGACTCCATAGGGCAAAAGTAAGATTTTTAGCTGTAATACTGATGTCATTGACTTAATGATTTTTGAAGATTGAGTGTATTTGGGCGTGTCCCTGCGGGTCAGGCTATCCGCTTTATTTCGCTTTGCTACATGCACGCTTCTATCCTTCACGTAAAAAAGAAGTCTCTATCTCTAAGGAAATATGTTTTTAATAAAAGATGTTGTTCTGACATCTGCACTTAACGGGTTATGCACAATTCCTACAATAATAGTTTGCCTTCTCCAGTTTTCCCATTCTGTTTAATATCTTTGTGCCGTTACCGATAAACTTTTTCATTTGTCACCAAAATTTGTTACCGTTGTATTTCCACTGGCACTGCCCAAGTTATATACTTACAGTGTTCCTGATGCTTTGGCTGAGGATATGAAGATCGGTAAAAGAGTAGAAGTATCTCTCAAAAATAAGTTGTACTCGGCTTTAGTGTTTGAGCTGATCGCAGAAGATATTAAGCTCGAATATAAACCCAAACCGATCATCTCTATCCTGGATGCCACACCGATGGTCACTGTGGGTCAACTTCAGTTTTGGGTATGGATGGCTGAGTACTATTGCTGTACGATCGGTGAAGTCATGAATGTAGCGATGCCTTCAGGTCTTAAGCTGGAAAGCGAAACCCGAGTCGTGTTTAACGGCGATTTGTCATTATTGGATGCTATGGAGCTCTCTGATGAAGAATACTTGGTAGCTGAAGCTGTCTCCATACAAAACGAACTAACCATACTACAGATACAAGATATTCTGGACAAAAAGACGATATTTCCGGTTTTGAGAAGCCTATTGGACAAGAGGGTTATTTCTGTCAAAGAAGAACTGATAGAAAAGTTCAAACCCAAGATGGTCAATTTTATGACACTTTGTGAGCCGTACCTCAGTGACCCACAGCAGCTTAACGAAGCCTTCGATTTGGTGAGCAAAAGCGAAAAGCAAACCAAACTCCTACTCGCTTTTGTCCAAATGAGCAGAAATAAACAGTTTTCTTTTCCGGTTTCAGAGGTTTGTGATTTGGCAGGTGTGGATACATCATTTGCGGCAGCACTGGCCAAAAAAGGTTTATTTGCCATACAAAAACAAACCATAAGCCGCATCAGCAAAGACGAAGATGTCCAATATTTTGATCTACAGCCTTTGAGTGCACAACAGACAGAAGCTTTAGAAAATATTCAAAAGTATTTTGATCAACATATGCCTGTATTGCTACACGGCATCACCGGTAGTGGAAAAACGAGAGTGTACTCGGAGCTGATCAAGAATAATTTGGATTCGGGCAAGCAGATTCTGTATCTTTTGCCAGAAATAGCCCTGACCACACATATGGTCCAAAGATTAAAAACCGTATTTGGCAATGAAGTCTTGGTGTATCACTCCCGTATGAACAATCAAGAACGGGTGGAAATCTGGAATGCCGTATTGCTGGGTTCCAAACTCATCGTAGGTGCCAGGTCTTCGTTGTTTTTGCCTTTTGTAGACCTGGGACTGATTATTGTAGATGAGGAGCACGACCCATCTTACAAACAAAATGATCCAAGTCCCCGATACAACGCTAGGGATGCAGCAATCTTTTTGAGCAAACACTACAAAGCTCCCATTTTATTGGGTAGTGCCACGCCGAGCTTAGAGTCTTATGCCAATACGGTATCTGGCAAGTATGGCATCGTAGAAATGGTAGAGCGGCATGGTGCAGCGGTGCTGCCACATATAGAAATCGTAGATCTCAAGCCGGAACATAAGGACAAAGCATTTAAGGGTACTTTTAGTAAGGCGTTGATACAAGGTATAGAAGAAGCGCTTGCCCAAAAAGAACAAGTCATTCTCTTTCAGAATCGACGCGGATATGCTCCTACGATGACCTGCATGGCTTGCGGCTGGAATGCAGATTGCGTCAATTGTGACGTACACATGACGATTCATAAGTCTTTTCACGAGTTGCGGTGCCATTACTGTGGATCCCGGTCAAAACTACCCGAAAGGTGTCCGGCATGCGGCAATCATGAGCTCATAGAGTCGGGTTTTGGTACAGAAAGAATAGAAGAAGAACTCAAGACCATATTTCCAACAGCTTTGGTGGCTAGAATGGATTTTGATACAGCCAAAACGAAGATTGCCTTTGAAGGGATCATCCACGATTTTGAAAATGGTCAGATAGATATTCTAATAGGTACGCAGATGGTCACCAAAGGGCTGGATTTTGACAATATTTCCTTGGTAGGTGTGCTCAATGCAGACAATATCCTGAGATATCCTGACCTACGGGCCAATGAAAGAGCTTTTCAGCTACTGACGCAGGTTTCTGGCCGCGCCGGCAGGAGAGATAAAAAAGGAAAAGTAATCATACAGACGTACAACCCATCTCATCCGGTGATCATAGAGACGATGCACCATATGTATGACCGCTTTTTTGAACGCGAATCGGGAGAGCGAAAGATGTTTAGATATCCGCCTTACTTCCGTATGATACAGATAGAACTACTCCATAAAAACTCCGCTACCGTAAACCATACAGCCGCAGTATATGCTCAAAATGTAGAAAAGCTCATCGGCAACAGACTGATAGGTCCTGCCATACCGTCTATAGCCAGAGTGCGCGGTCATTATATCAATACCATCACCATCAAAATGGAGAAGGACCCCAAGATCGTGCGAAAAGTCAAGGACATCTTATTGGCAGAGCGAGACAAACTCAAGGCCATTCCTGCCTGTAAAAGTGTAAGGATCAATATCGATGTGGATCCGTATTGATGGGAATAATTAAAAATATCGTTTAATATGGAAATAATAGAAAAAGGTAAAAGTTTAAAAAATTGGTTGGCCGAACTTAATCAAAAGGTGATAAACTCCCACTTTCCACAAGAAATCATAGAAAGAAGTAAGTCGTATGTTAATCATTTTTATGATGTTGAATATCAAGAAGATAAAATTTCTGGAAAGGTTATTGGCAGTGAAATATATAAATTAAAAATTAAGGAAAAGAATGGAAATATTAATGGGAAATGTGATTGTCCGTACGGATTTGGTTGTAAGCATATGGCAGCATTTCTGGCATACTTAGCATTAATTAACAAGGAGATAAGCAATCAATTACCTGAAACAGGACCTGAATTTAGCTTTGAAAATTATGTAAATTCACTTTCTATTGATGCACTCAAAACGCTTGTTATCAAATTTGCTCCACAAAAATATAGAGAAAAAATAAAAAACCAACATAGTTCTGCAAATGATGAAGCTTCTAACATACATAAAATCAAGCAAAATATAGAAAAAATTCTTGAATATATAGATGATGCCTACGATTCTGAATACTACGAAAAAAAGATATTACAACAGTTAGATAAGATAGATGGCATGTCATCTGCTGTGGCAATTGAAGTGTATGACATATTTATTAATATTATTACATCAATTAATGACGCTATTGATCAAGGCTACCTTTATAATCACTACAGCGACACATCTTTTGAAGGCTTTGAAATTGGTGCTCGTATCTTTTCATATTACTCAGAGAAACCCAAAGAAATCAAAGAAGAATATATTTTAAAATTGCTTCTTGCAGAAAACAATATTGGAGACTATGCATTAGAATTTGATTTTTTAAATCTACTATTTAACAAATGTGACCTTGAAACCATATATCGGTTAGTTTGCAAGTATTTGGAAGAAGGTGGCCAAGTATATGACCGTGAAATAGAAACACTTGTTAATAAAAAACAGGAGTATGAAAATGATCAAATATTTTTTGAACTGATTAAAACCATTTATAAATATTCTGATAACAATTTAACAATAAAATATCTTTTGTCGCATTACAAAGAAACAAAGCAATATTTAGAAGCTGTTCACCTTTTGGAAAAGAAACTGAAAGATCAAAAATTTATTTCAGGAATTGAAATTGATCATTATTTTCAGGAATTAATACTCCTAAAACAAACTTTAAAGAGTAATGACTTAGAAATATGGTGCATAAAATACTTTGAAAAAAGCACTAAAGCGCAAACATTGGCATTCATTAGACCATTTTTAGCTGATGAGAGTACAGCTTTGGAAAAAAACCTAGAAAAGGAAGCTTTACACGAATATCTTGAATTCCTAATGATAGATAATCGAATAGAAGAAGTAAACCCTAATCTTGAAATGTTCGAAAAAAAGCATAAACAACTTTATGATCAATTTATTTTGAAATATATGAAAACTTGGCCGGAAAAAGCTAAAACCGTTTTATATTTAAAAATAGAAAAAGCAACTGAATATACGGGTGAAGGTTATTATAATGAAATCATATTATTGCTTCAAAAACTAAAAAAAATAGAACATACAGAAGTTTTGAAAACTTATGTCAATAAGTTAAAAAGTCACTTTTCCAGAAGAAGAAATTTTATTGAAAAATTAAATAAATTTAGTTAACCTTTTCACACTCCCTGATAACAATCTCCACTCGTCGGTTGGCTTTTTGTTCATCTTCATTCTTAGGGTTTGGGTATTTCATTTGAGCATTGGAATATCCTTGCTATTTTATCTATAAATAATGGCCAAAACCATATTTTATAAAATAAAATAATATCTAAAACATAGAAATATTAATTTTAAAATATTTGTTAAAATTTAGGACTTTAAGAATCAAAGATCATATATTTGTACTTAATAAATTAAAGTTATGAAACATATAAAAATCTATATCATACCCTTTATTTTTTTTACTTTCAGTATAAACGCGCAAGTTTTACCCCCAAAACTTCCATATGCAAAAATAGTTTTTCCTGGCCTTAATCCTGAGTACCACGAAACATCTTATGATGCATCTATGGTTAGTGATTCTTGCGATGGATATAATCAGTTTACTCTTACCTATAAAGTTAAAGAAATATATCATACTGACTTTGTGTTTACTCCTTATCTTTATAAAAATCCTTACGGAACTATTGGCTCTTACATCGAATGTAGAGATATCTATGATGGAAGTCTGAAATGGCAGCAGCGTTATGAGTTTGAAGACGGGCATGCAGAATTTATAGCTCTTATATACATAGAAGGCACAAAATTGGTCGCTATTAGTCATAAAGAGAAAACACGTTTCAAAAAAAATACCTTTCAAAATAATTTAATTATCACTAAGAGGGAATACGATATTAAAGATGGTAGATTACTGAGTTATTATCATAGACCTTATGATGATGCAGCAGCTTATACCACATCAACAGCTTTTTTAGGTAGATCTGGTAGTTCATACATCTTCAGGGAACGAGAGCACCTTAGGTATGTAGAATATTTTGCCATAGGAAGCCAAAGATACTTAAAGAGTTGTTTGCTCGACCATACCGGAACCTTAGCTTCTAAGGTGGATACTATGGCTGTAAATAATTATATACTCAATTTTAATCTCATACAGCTGCATCCAGATACCTTGCTGCATGTAGAAATGAATAGAAGTAAACGTGTCTTTTACTTTAGACATTTGAGCCCTGACCTAAAGCTGTATCATGAGATAGTATCTGATACATTGCCTACCACAGACCCTGCCATATTGAATTTTGTCAAAAGATCATCGGATAAGTCCAAAATGCTTTTTTCTAATCTTGTTTGGCCTAGGTATTTTGTAGAGTACTTTTCGATAAGAAAAGATGGGAAACTGCTAAAATACACCCTTGATAAAGCATCAAACGAATTTGAATGTCCTATAGACTGGGAAAGTGAAGGAGAGACGATCACTTTTCTTACCCGTAGGTTGCTCGCAGATGGTGAGACCTGGAAAAGTACCCTGCAGGTATACGATCTTGGTCCTGGTGAAGAGCGAAAGTTTATCAAAGAGTTTGTTTCCACTACCCGTCATAGAGATGCGTGGGCTACTTCATGTAATAAAATTGGTGATGATCATTTATTTTGTTATTTCACAGAAATTAGTTCTTCAGGGTATTTTCAATATTTATTCGATTACAATGCAATAGCGTACAGTCAGATGCTTATTCCTATCCAAAACCTGTATAGTCCATCTGATGTATCTGATCAAACAACGGAGAGTAATATCCATATTTGTCCAAATCCTACTACAGATTACTGTTATATCCATTTTGACCATGACTTTAAAGGGATGATGCATATCTGCGATATACAAGGCAAGGAAATCATAAAATCAGAAGTGAGCAGTCAAAGGGAAACAAACATAGATGTCAGTGGTTGGGATGCAGGCATCTATTTTATCAATTTTATAGACAATAATAGCAGTCAAAACAAAAGCGTAAGCAAAAAATTGGTTAAGATGCGTTAGTCTCAAGGAGTGTGATGAGCATTTTATTTAATCATCACACTCCCTGATAACAATCTCCACTTGTCGATTGGCTTTTTGTTCTTCTTCATTTTTTGGGTTTGGATATTTCATTTGAGCATTGGAATAACCTTGCTATTTTATCCAATTGTGATAGCCAAATCCATATATTAGAACATAAAATAACATTTAAAAAACATAGAAATATTAAATTTATATTAATTTTTAAAATATTTGTTAAATTTGTTGAAATTGTGAAAATAAGATATTATATTTGTAATATTATTAAACTTTAAAAAAAATTATTATCATGAATCACCGTACCAACACCGTACCAACACCGTAAAAACTTGCCAACCAAAAAGCTAAATTTTTGGATTAAAATGAGTTTAGCTTTGTTTGTCTCCTTCACATTTTCTTGTACTGATGCTGACCTAAAGAACGCCGACACTACCGCTGAATTGAAAACTGAAACACGAAATGAATTTGATTTACCTTCTGTGCCTCCATGTGATCCTTGTGTAGGGAGTTTAACACCTCGATCAGATGTTTTAGATGTAAATGGGTGTCCTATTACTGTCACTTATGATGTAGAAACATGTAGAAATGGTGAAATTCGTTTAAGAAATTTTAATCATGATTTTGATTTCAACGATCCTGATTGTATTAATCTAGCACAGACCTGGAATCAATATCTTGCGGCTAATGATCCTATCAATGCCAATTTAGTTTTAAATGCCTTTTATAAAGCCTTAACTTTAAAGGCACAACAATCATTTATGTCAACATTAAATCCAATAGATTATCCAGCAGGTTATACTGATTTACAATTTATTGAGACCAATTGTCATACACTTTGTGCATATCCTGTCAGAAGTGAAGAAAATGAAATTTTATTTTATAATATCGACCATGCAGTTTGTGGTGAAGGTTGTTGTGTTAGAAATACAAAGTACATCGTTGTGAATGGCGAGTGGGAGATTGATGAAACATCAATAGTTGAATCTGATGCATTTTGTGATCCTTTACCTTTAATATGCCCTGAAGAAGGATTTCAGTTTGGCAATAAGTTCGAAATCGCTTGCGCTAGACTAGAATAAATCCTTGATTAAAAAAGTGCAATCGAATATTTTATAAGGTCATCATTTATTTGATGACCTTAACTTTTTAATTAATAAGTACCATTATAATGAAAATAAATATCATACCATTTATATTCTTTACTTTTTATATAAATGCACAGTATTTACATCCTAAACTGCCTTACGAAAAGATTATTTTTCCAGGTCTTAATCCACAATATTATGAGACATCATTTGATGCTTCTATGGTGAGTGACTCTTGTGATGGATACAATCAGTTTACTTATACTTATAAAGTTAGTGAAGTTTATCACGAAAACTTGGTGTTTACGCCCTACCTTTGGAAAAGCCCTTATGGGACTATTGGATCGTATATCGAATGTAGAAATATCTATGATGGAAGTCTGAAATGGCAGGTAAGATATGACAATCCTGATGGCCATGTGGAATTTATAGCCTTAATGTATATAGAAGGGGAGAAATTGATTGCTATAAGCCATAAGCAAACCACACCTTACAAGAAAAATACTATTCAAAATCAATTAAAGAATTTTATCATTACTAAAAGGGTGTATGATATCAAAGATGGTAGATTATTATCATATTATCACAGACCATTTAATGACACAGAAGTCTACACTACTGTTACAGATTGGTTTGGAAGATCAGGAAGCTCGTATATATTTAAGGAGCGAGAGCATTTGAGGTATGTAGAATATTTTGCCATTGGCAGCCAAAGATACTTAAAGAGCTGTTTGCTCGACCATACAGGAGCCTTAGCTTCTAAGGTAGATACTATGGCCGTAAATAATTATATACTCAATTTTAATCTCATACAGCTGCATCCGGATACTTTGCTGCATGTAGAAATGAATAGAAGTAAACGGGTCTTGTACTTTAGACATTTGAGCCCAGGCCTAAAACTGTACCATGAGATAGTATCTGATACATTGCCTACTATCGACCCAGCTGTCCTGAAATTTATCAAAAGATCATCTGATAAGAGCAAAATGCTTTTTTCTAACAGTTATCCTTCTAACCTTGCGTGGCCACAGTATTTTGTAGAGTACTTTTCGATAAGAAAAGATGGGAAACTGCTAAAATACACCCTTGATAAAGCATCAAACGAATTTGAATGTCCTATAGAATGGGAAGGTGAAGGAGAGACCATCACTTTTCTTACTCGTAGGTTGCTTGCAGATGGCGAGACCTGGAAAAGTACCCTGCAGGTATACGATCTTGGCCCTGGCGAAGGGCGAAAGTTTATCAAAGAGTTTGTTTCTACGACCCGTCATAGAGAAGTATGGCCCAATTCATGTACTAAAATCGGTAATGATCACTTATTTTGTTACTTCACAGAAATTAGTTCTTCAGGGTATTTTCAGTATTTATACGATTTACATGCAAAAGCATACAGTCAGATGCTCATTCCCATCCAAAATCTATATAGTTCATCTGATGTATCAGATCAAACTACGGAGAGTAATATCCATATATTTCCAAATCCTACTACAGATTTCTGTTATATCCATTTTGACCTTGACTTTACAGGGATGATGCATATCTGCGATATACACGGCAAGGAAATCATAAAATCAGAAGTGAGCAATCAAAGGGAAATAAACATAGATGTCAGTGGTTGGGATGCAGGCATCTATTTTATCAATTTTATAGACAATAATAACACTCAAAACAAAAGCGTAAGCAAAAAATTGGTTAAGATACGTTAGTCTCAAGGAGTGTGATGAGCATTTTATTTAATCATCACAC
>CAMBRK010000050.1 GCA_945870185.1 Aureispira sp. CCB-QB1
GTAGTGATTTGCTTCATGCAATAAGATTTCAAAATAGTACTGACTTGTATGTATATCTTGAAACAAATGACAATAAATACATAAAAGCGGCTCATATTGTCAATCCTAATACTAGGGCATACGCTTTCGTACCAAAATTTCAAATGCAGACGGCAGATTATGGTATTGTGATTTCAGGAGATATTACCTTGGATACAGTTAGCCAGGTTACGGGAACATGTAGATTTGATTGCGTAGGCTGGCCCGTCATCATGAAGATCTCTGCTGAGACACTGGGCATACCTACATCCACATCTGATGTAGGACAGCAAAATGTAGCCTACTCCATCACACCCAATCCATCATCCCATCAAATCACGGTCACCATACCAGAAATAAAGAATGCCATCAGACTACGCATCACAGATCAGGTGGGCCGCTCGGTTTGGGTACAGGATATATCCGATACGGAAACGGTTATGGATATATCAGGTCTGACATCGGGCATGTATTTTGCGTCACTACAGGATGCAGCATCAGGCAGGCAAGTTGGTAAGGTGCAGAAACTGGTCAAAGTGGAGTAGGATGTAAATAAAAACAGGAACCTTCATTTCTGAAGTGTTCCCGTTTTAAAATTTTCTTCAACTACAGTAATCACTTGACCGACACAATTTTGTCTCGCCACATAGATGGAGGGCCGTCAAATAGTTAAAATCTATTGTGATAGTCGTCATCTATTCATACGCACAAAGGTAGTCGATGTCAAAATACTGTGAAATATAACTTTTGTTATATTTATGATGAAAAAACATAATATGTCTTATATTAGATAAACAGCATATGAGTACCTACACCAGAACCCTGTTTGTAAAAGTCTCCTACGGTAAGTACGCCGTCTAAGTCTTCAAACATATCTTCTTCCTTATAATGAAACATGTCCATAGCGAGCTTACATGCCCAGAGTTTTACGCCTGAAGCAGTAAGAATTTCAAGAAATTCACGCACATCGGGCATATCTATGCGTTCCATTTCTTTTTTCATCATGGATGTGGCAAGAGCTTCCATACCTGGCAATCCGCCCAATAGGGTAGGCATGTGCATGGCCGGGTTTCCTACTGTTGCTATATGCAGATGATCAAGTTTTTTATTGTGAATGGCTTCAAGACCAAAGAATGTAAAAAAGATTTCAGCTTCGATGCCTTCCATACGCGCACCATTGGCCAATACAAAGCAAGCGTACACGTTTTCGAGTGTTGCTTTGGATAAGATGATCATCATCTTGTTGATTTTACCGCTATCTTCCATTTTTTTATTTTTTAAAGATTGAAAATTAAATACAACTTACAGGTTTGGGAATGCCTGCGATTTTTGTGGCAGTCTTAAGCGGAGCAACTGGAAACAGTTGATAAAACTCCTTGATGTCTACCACGCCACTTTTACCAATTTTTCGGATGCTGAGTGGCACATCATTTTTGTACTCATTTTGTATATAATCGATCACTTCCCAATGTCTTGGTGTGAGCGTTACATCATTTTCTGCAGCCATTGCATCCGCTATGCTTTTGTCCCATTGACTGAATTCAGTCATAAAACCTTCTTCTGTAACGGAGATGGTTTTTCCAGCTATTAATTTGTCCATATTAAGTTAAAATTTTATTATTGTGAATTAAAAATCTTTTCCTGCTTCGTTCATCTTGGCGGTTACAAATGGAATAGGTCGTGCTTTGAGTAGCATATTCCAATATACCCATCTGAATGCGAGTTTACCAAAGTGATTAAATCTAGACTCCTTGAGCAATCTGAGCGGTCCTATACCTGCTATAGGAAATGTACCCGTCACCGGTTCGTGGTCATAATTGAAGTCTATGAGTAAGGCCTTTCCACCACCTGTTTCGATAAAGCAATTGGCATGACCATCAAACTGTTCAGTCATCTCTTTACCTTTGATGAAGTTCAGAATATTTTCTGTAAGGATTTCTGCTTCAAAATGGACTACTGATCCTGCTTTGGATGTGGGTACATTGGTCGCATCACCTATTACAAAGATGTCAGGGTGTTTTTTTGATTGTAAGGTGCCCTTGTCAGTAGGTACAAAATTGAGGTCATCGCCCAAGCCAGAAACTTCGATCACTTCACGACCTTTGTTAGTAGGCACAGTGACCAAAAGGTCAAAAGGAATACTTCTGCCACCATAATCGTTGATGGTATTATTTTCATTGTCCACGGATTCGATCGCAAAATCTGGCTCTATGTGAATGTTTTTTTCTTGGAGCAAATACTCAAGAGTAGCCGTGGCTTTGGGTTTAGTAAACGCACCGCTTAAAGGTGTTACGTAAGTAATCTCTACCTTGTCCCGCATCTTTTTATCCTTAAAGAAACTGTCTGCAAGAAATGCAAATTCTAAAGGTGCTACCGGACATTTGATAGGCATTTCCGTGATATGTACTACCATTTTGCCGCCTGTCCAGTCCCGAAGCTTGTCTCTGAGTGCTTTTGCGCCTTCGAAGGTATAAAAGGTAAAAATGCTTTTGCCCCAAGCATCGCTTTGCATGCCTTCTATTTCATCAGGTGCTATTTCAGTCCCTGTAGCTATGATCAGAATGTCGTAAAGTAATGCATTTCCATTGGCAAGAATGACTTGATGGTCATTGGGAGATATCCGAGATGCAGCTACATTGACAAAATCTACTCCTTGCGGAATGAATTCTTGGATAGGTTTCACTACATCTTCAGGTTTGTATTGGTCAAATGGTAAAAACAAAAATCCTGGCTGATAATAATGCTCCTTCCTTTCATCTACTATCGTAATACGCCAGTCCTTGTTATTTAATTCTTTATTCAGGTGATTGGCCATAATGGTACCACCTGTGCCTGCTCCTATGATGACTAAATTTTTCATCTTATTTTGATTTATATCTCAAAATTAGGGGCTTATAGCTTTTAAAAAAGTGACTTGGGTCATATGAGTATATGACCCCAACAAAAATACCACGTATGGGTAACATGAGTTACTTATACGTGGTATTTAAAGGTGAAATTCTTATATTTTTATGAAATTCGCTATCTATTTTGTCACTAACTCAGCAACTCTTTGACCATAGCGGCTATTATTTTACCCTCTGCTTTCCCCGCGAGTCTTTGATTTGCCAATCCAATTACTTTGCCCATATCTTTGGCAGATGCGGCTCCAGTTTCTGTGATGATCGCTTGAAGCGTCGATTTCAATTCATCTTCACTCATTTGCGCTGGTAAATATTTTAGTAATTCTGCTATTTCTTCTCTTTCTGTTACTGCCAGATCTTCTCTACCTTGTTTGTTATAAATTTCTAAAGAATCCTGCCTTTGTTTGACCAGTTTCTGTACGATTTTGATTTCATTGGATTCGTCCAGTACGTTGCCACTACCGTCGGTTTTAAATATCAGGATTGCTGCTTTGATGGCTCTCACAGATCTAAGGGCTGCTTGATCTTTATTTTTCATAGCTTCTTTAAGATCATTGGTGATTCTTGCTTCCAGGCTCATAAATTGATTTTTAATTTTTCTAATTTTAATGTTATATCAACAAAATCCTGCACACTTAGTTGCTCAGGTCGTTGCATAAAATAGGCATCGTTCATCAAAGATTCTTCTCCAAACAATGGTTTTAAAGTATTGCGCAGCATTTTTCTTCTTTGGTTGAAGGCCGTTTTTACTACATTTCTGAATAGCCTATCGTCACATGGAAGTACTACATTTTCTTTTCTGACCAGCCTGATGACACTGGATTGAACTTTGGGTGGTGGACTAAATGAATTGGGGGCGACATCAATGATTGTTTTGCCTTCGTAATAGGCTTGTACCAATACTGATATTACACCATACGTTTTGGAACCAGGAGGAGCTACTACGCGGTCAGCTACTTCTTTTTGAAACATTCCCACCATCTCAGGTACCAGTTCTTTAGAGTTGACCATTTTAAAAAGTATTTGAGAAGAGATATTGTAGGGATAATTTCCTATCATTAAAAAAGGTTCTCCATCAAATACTTTTTGCATATTTAATTTTAAAAAATCCAGAAAAATGATCTGCTCGTCGTCTAAGATTTTATTTGAAGTCAGATATTGAACCATGTCCTTATCTGCTTCCACTACTTTTAGGTTTGTATCCTGAGCAGCAAGATATTTGGTCAAAACACCTTTACCAGGGCCTATTTCTAGGACGTTTTTGACCATACCAGTCATCTCCAAGCTATAGGCAATATCTTTAGCAATAGATTCATTGGTTAAAAAATGTTGTCCAAATGATTTTTTAGCTTTCATTGATCAATTCTAAAGGTGAGCATCAAACCAAAGCATCAAGATTTCTTTTTTGTTTTAGTTGATAATTGCAAAAGTAGTTTTTTCTGATAGAATTAAATATATCACCAAAGATAAACTTCTAAAATAATCTCATTTAGCTTGCTTTCAAACAAAATATAATATCTTTGTCTGCTAAAAACATATAAAATGATTTATTATCGTATCCTTTTATTGGGTGTATTGTTCTTGGGATTGTCATCTTGCAAAGCCCAAATGACCATTGAAAAGCCAGCAATAAAATCTATCGAATCTAAATTAAGTATGACTCCAGAATTACTTTGGGAAGTCAAACGAGTTTCTGGCATTGGCTTGACTGCGGATGCCAGTCAAGTAGTATTTCGGGTTTCTACACCTTCTGTTGCAGAAAATAAATTTCAAAGTAAGCTGTATACCATTCCCGTGAGTGGCGGCTCACCGACGGAGATTACAGCTCTAAATGGTCTGGTGACTGATAAAAATACTAGTCCTGACGGCTTGTATACTATAATGGATAAAACTGTAAAGGTGGAGGCAGTACATGGGCATGATTTTCATCCCGATCTTAAAAAATCAAATGGACAGATCTATACTTCTCTAGATTATAGACATTGGGATACCTGGAATGATGGTACTTTTAATCACGTGTTTTTTGGTCCAAAAGGAAAGCCTGATAGTGAATACAAAGATATCATGCAGGGCGAGTCTTACCATTGTCCGCAAAAACCTTTCGGAGGTGACGAAGATTATGTATGGAGTCCTGATAGTAAATCGATAGTCTATGTCAGCAAAAAACTAAAGGGAACTGCTGCTGTAGTAAGTACAAATACAGACCTTTATAAATATGACATCAATACCGGCCAGACTCTAAATCTGACCCAAGACAATAAAGGATATGATACCCATCCGATTTATTCTGTCAAAGGAGATTTGGCTTATCTAAGTATGTCCACTGATGGGTACGAAGCTGACAAAAACGATATCAAAGTGATCTCTAAAGGTATGACTTATCATCTTACCCAACAATGGGATGAGTCTGTACAAAGTTTTATATGGGCAAATGACGGTAGCAAACTGTATTTTACCGCTGCGGTCAATGGAACCTTACAAGTTTTTGAAGTAGATTTTCCTGGTTTGAGTAAAAAAATGCCTGTGGTTCAACAACTTACCACTGGAGATTGGGACGTCAATAATATCATAGGGCAATCCGGAGATCTGTTGATTGTCTCTAGAGTGAGCATCAATAGGGCAGCAGAGATCTATTCATACCATTTGAAAACGCAAAAGTGGAATCAACTCACCGACGTTAATAATAATATCTACCAAAATGTAGCTTCTTGCAAAACTGAAAGAAGGTTTGTCAACACTACTGATGGTAAAAAAATGTTGCTTTGGGTAGTATTTCCACCAAATTTTGATAAAAACAAAAAGTACCCAACCTTATTGTATTGCCAAGGAGGACCACAATCTGCATTGACACAGTTTTACTCTTACCGTTGGAATCTGCATCTCATGGCCAGCCAAGGATATATTATAGTCGCACCCAATAGAAGAGGTATGCCCGGTCACGGTGTCGAATGGAATAAGCAAATCAGCAAAGATTGGGGTGGTCAAAACATCAGAGACTATCTATCAGCGATAGATGATGTAGCCAAAGAACCATATGTGGATAAGACCAAACTAGGAGCTGTAGGTGCTTCTTATGGTGGTTTTTCTGTTTTTTATTTGGCAGGCGTTCATGATAAGAGATTCAAAACATTTATTGCTCATGATGGTATTTTCAATACCCAAAGTATGTATGGCACCACTGAAGAAATGTTTTTTGTAAATTATGATTTGGGAGGACCATATTGGGAAGATAAAAATAAAAAGTCTTACACCGATTTTAATCCTGCGTCTTTAGTCGCCAAATGGGATACCCCAATCTACATCATACAAGGTGGCAAAGACTATCGTGTACCCGAAGGTCAAAGTCAGGAAGCGTTTACAGCAGCACAACTTAGAGGTATCAAGAGTAAGTTTTTGTACCTGCCCGATGAAAATCATTGGGTGATACAGCCTCAAAACAGTATACTATGGCAACGTGAATTTTTCAAATGGTTGGATGAGACCTTGAAGTAATGGTCACAAAACCATCATCATACCCTTATGGGTTTTGTTTGATTTCATGTGCAAGAGGAGCACGTCAGCGAAATAAAGCAACAAAAATCCGGCCATACTCCATGTGGCATATGTGATGTATGTATCTCCGATTTCGGGTATAAATTGTAGATAGTTACTTTCTAAAAATTGGTTTTTGGATATTACAATGATCGATGCAATGGTAACTAAAACGATTATTGCTACAGCTGGAATAGGTAAGATTTGTGTAAAAGAAAGCGCTTTAAATGTTGGTTTGATCTTTTGAGATTGTACAAAGTCAGCCACTTGCAAAGTCAGTGCTTTGTGGAGATCTAAAGATAAGTCAACCTTACTTGTAGCAATCAGTTGCTGATGCATAGTAAGACTGTGCTCGTACTCATTTTTGAAGGTTTCGTCAGTTTTTAGCAATCGCTCCACTTCCAGAGCTTCTTCTTGAGTACAATCGCCGTCTATATATTTCCAGATTAATTCTTCCATCTTTGATTATTTATATTGATCAAAATATTTTGAAGCATGCAGTGCCATTTCTTTTCTGGCTCTATAAAGCTTGATTTTAATATTACTTTCTGTCAGTCCAGTGATCTTACACACTTCCTTGATATTCATTTCTTCCAGGTAATACAGACTTACAATCATTTTATCTTCATCGTGCAAATGATTGAGTAACGCCTGAATATTATATTTAGTTTCATCATCGTGAAGGTTTTCATCACTACTTTGAAAGGTATGTAGATGAGTTGCCTGATCTATGTCTGTAGTATATTTTATCTTTCTTTTATAGTCTATAGCTGTTCGATATGCAATGGTATAACACCATGCTTTTAGAGAACCCTTGGTATCAAAATTGGATAAAGCATGCAGGATTTTCATGATGGCATCTTGAGTGGCTTCTTTGACTTCGTCATGATGTGACAATATTTTATTGCAAACATGATAAATAAATGTACCGTATTCATCTACAAAAACAGAAATAGCCCTTTGGTCACCCGACAAAAGTTTGTTAACTATTTCGTATTCTTTGTTCTGATTGAAGCTCATGCTATTTTATATACAGCAATATTACGCAACGGTGTGGATTATGGTTACAATTTGTAAAAATAATTATTTTTTTGTAACCGAAAATTAGAATGCTTCGTAATGGTTTTGTAATTATTTTATTTAAATCTTTTAAATGTAAACAAAATGGCAACTGAAATTATCGTAATGATACTCTTTTTTTCTACCATGATGGTATTAATTGTTAGTTATTTTAAAACACGTCACAACGAACGAATGGCATTAATCAACTCAGGTCGCACAGCCAAAATCTTTGACACCAATGATACCGAATCCAATAAATCCTTAAAGTTTGGATTGTTCTTATTGTCCATTGGTTTGGGACTTTTGACAGGTTTGATCATAGATAATATTTTGGATACAGAGCCGGCGGGAGTATTTGTCAGTATACTTATATTTGGAGGTATTTCGTTGATATTTTATCATATTTATGTAGAAGGTAAAGCTAGGAGCTCTGCTTCAAAAAACAGTATTGAAGATGAAATCGTTTAAATAGAGACGACTTAAATTCAAGATTAAATTTGGGCGTGCCCTTCCGCTATGCTGTAGGTCTGGCTTTCCGCTTTACTTCGTGCTCGCTACTATCCTTCACGCATGAGTTATATTTTTGAAATGGATTTAGCTGTTATTTTACACCTTCAAAAGTCGTTCTGAAATAACCACCGCCACCACTTCTGTTTTCAAAGTATTTCAACTTCTTTCCTAAGTTAAACGTAAATGAAATACCCCAAGTCGGACCACTACTCATCGTAGAAACACTATCACTGGATAAGGGTAATTTCCAGGTGTATTGATCATGAGATCTCAAGATTTTAATAGAGTCATCGCTATTGTAAGTCACTATAAATGATCCAGAAAACATAGTGTCTCTAAAGGGTACGCACCTAAGATAAGGTGCTACATCATGAAATGTACCAATATATTTACCTTCAAATTTCTCATCTACGGATGTTGTTTCTTTGGTTCAGGAGATAAGTGAAGCAATAAATAGCACACATAAACAAAGCGTTTTTGGTGACATTTTTAATTCTTTAATTAACAAAGATAATCTAAAAAACACGATTAAGCCAAAATTTTTTACAATCGTTGGCTTACTTTTTTGACCATTTCGTCTTTCCAAGTTTTGAAAGCACCTTCCTGAATTTTTTTTCTACTTTCTGTGACAAGCCATAGGAAGAAACTTAGATTTTGTAAAGTGGCTAACTGTGCTCCAAGCAATTCTTCTACCTTAAACAGATGTCTTAGGTAAGCTTTGGTGTGGGTTCTACTGGTGATGGCAGTACTTCCTTCGTCTATTGGGCTAAAGTCATCCTGCCATTTGACGTTTTTTATGTTGATGATTCCGTTTTGGGTATATAGCAACCCATGTCTTGCATTTCTGGAAGGCAGCACACAATCAAACATATCTATACCAAGAGCGATAGACTCCAGTATATTTTCGGGCAAACCGACACCCATTAGATATCGTGGCTTCTCTGACGGCAAAATACCACAGACCAACTCAGTCATGGCATACATGTCCTCATGTGGTTCGCCTACAGAGAGGCCTCCGATGGCATTTATATCCTGATTTTGCGAAGCTATAAATTCAGCTGATTCTTTGCGTAAATCAGGGAAAGTGCTTCCTTGTACGATAGGTGAAAAGGTCTGATGATAATCATAAACTGGAACCGTTTCATCCATTCTTTGTATACATCTTTTGAGCCACCTATGTGTCATATGCATGGAGTTTTTGGCATATTTGTACTCGCAGGGGTAAGGTGTACATTCGTCAAATGCCATGACGATGTCTGCACCGATTATTCTTTGTATATCCATCACAGATTCTGGACTGAAAAAATGTTTAGAGCCGTCTATATGTGATTGAAATTTAACTCCTTCTTCGGTGATTTTGCGCATTCCTTTAAGAGAATACACTTGATATCCTCCAGAATCTGTCAGTATCGGTCGGTCCCAATTGATAAATTTGTGCAGACCTCCAGCTTTTTTTAGGACATCAGTACCAGGACGAAGATATAGATGATATGTATTTCCAAGAATGATTTGCGCCTGAATTTGATCTTTTAATTCTTGTTGGTGAATGCCTTTGACAGTACCTTGTGTACCTACCGGCATGAAAATAGGAGTTTGTATATTTCCGTGAGCCGTGGTGATGACTCCTGCCCTTGCCGATGATTGTGTATCTTTATGTTCTATTTTGAATGTCATGTTGTAATTAGCTGATATTTTAAAGGAAGACCATGAGTTGTCATTAATTGGATCTAAATCTGGCCATATCCATTTTTACCAACACACTGATCATGATAGAAAATGCTATCAAAGATGAGCCTCCTTTACTCAAGAAGGGTAGTGGAATACCTACTACAGGCAGTAGACCCATGGTCATTCCGATATTAAATGCAAAGTGTACCAAAAGAATACCTGCTATGGAGTAACCATAATTACGTATAAATTCTAGATTGGCTCTTTCTGCAATGGTGATGCATCTAAATAACAATATGGTAAACAAAAAGATAACACCTAAACTACCTATAAAACCTTGCTCTTCTCCGATAGAGGTAAAGATAAAGTCAGTAGATTGCTCTGGAACATAATCTAGTTTTGTCATTTCACCTTGTAGAAAACCTTTACCCGTTAGGCCTCCTGACCCGATAGCAAGTTTTGACTGAATGATGTTGTACAGCGATCCTCGAGGGTCGCATTTTTCTGGTCTTAACCACACATTGATACGCTCTTGCTGATGTGACTTCAGTACATTATCAAAAACATAACTAGAGGTAAATGAAAACAAAGTCGCTATACTTATTATGGGTATTACCAAAGATAATATGTTAAAATTTCTTTTTTTAAGTTGTAAAAAAAGATACAAAACGAAACCTGATAATGATGGCAGCAAAACCCAAATTTGCTCTTTCTGATACATTAGAAATACGATCACACCCAAAATACCTAGTGAAAAAAGAGCAGCCCTTTGTGCTTTTTCGATATCAAAAATAAAAATGGCAGTACTTAGAAATAATAAAAACACCAAAACAAAGAATGTACTATACATCAGTGAAAGTATGAAAATAGCAGCAGCACCTATTCCAACTAATAGCACGGCTCCAGACATTCCTCTTCTATAAAGCAGTATAAAAAAGGAAAGATATACGAGTGACGACCCAAAATCTGGCTGCAATAATATCAATAACGCTGGCCCTAAAAACAAGGCTAACGATATAATGAATACATTGCTTTTGGTAATGGTGGATTTAAAAAAGCTTAAGTAGCTGGATACGGCTAGTGCAGTTCCGAATTTCGCCCACTCTGCGGGTTGTATCGAGAAAAAACCAAAGGAAAACCAAGCCTTTGCTCCATTAATTACTGAACCAAAAATCAATACAAGTATCAATAATAGTACTGTAGTTCCATAAATAGGAAACGCCAAAGTATTCCAAAACTTCCAATCAATGGTTAAAACTGCTAAAAAAGTTAGGATAGAAAGTACCACCCATAACGATTGTGCTCCTATGGGAGATGTAATATCGAATACAGCATATGGAACTTTGGGGTCGTACAATGTGGAGAATACCATAAACCATCCTATGATGACCAAACTGAAATATACTGACAATGTCACCCAGTCAAAGGATTTGTTTTTGGAAAGCGAATCTCTTCTTTGTGCCATCTTATAATTAGTTGCTTACTAAGGCACGTTTACTTACATTGTCATACACAGGTGTAGCTGATAGGAAAGTCTTCTTCAGATCCAGGAGAAAGGACATCAACTTATTTTTGTTTTCAAAATAGCCTACCCTCACCTGATAGTAGGGTGATACATGTTTCCAATCCATATTCATGCCTGGGTACATGCCGCTAAATTGTGACATAGCTTTTTCCATTTCTCTTCTATCATCTGTTGTGATAATCTGAATACGCCAAGCTTTTATATTTTCGTTGGCTTTTCCATTGGCAATAAATCTTTCCATCATTTTATCTACTGAAGATGATGTATTTACCTTTACGTTTTCTTGTGCAAAACTATCAGATATCATCAAAACCATAAACATCAAAATAATAATATACATTTTGAAATCAAATGAGCCGAAAGAATATTTTTTGTTTATAAACATGTAAATGATTCAAAACGCAAAATTAAGTAAATTTTACCAAAAATCCTTATTTGAATTCGTTTTTACTACCTTTGTGGCCTTTTTAAGACCAACAGAATTATGAGTCATCAATTAGAATTGCAAAAAAGAAAGACATTTGGTATCGTAGCACACCCTGATGCTGGAAAAACAACACTCACTGAAAAGTTATTGCTTTTTGGAGGTGCCATACAGGAAGCAGGTGCGGTCAAATCAAACAAAATTAAGAAAAGTACAACTTCTGACTTTATGGAAATAGAAAAACAGCGTGGTATCTCTGTGGCTACTTCCGTGATGGCTTTCGAATATAGAGACAAACAAATCAATATCCTCGATACACCAGGTCACAAAGATTTTGCTGAAGATACTTATCGTACACTCACCGCTGTGGATAGCGCTATCGTAGTGATCGACGTAGCCAAAGGTGTGGAAGAGCAAACTGAGAAGCTTGTAGAAGTTTGCAAAATGCGAAAAACACCTATCATCGTTTTTGTCAATAAATTAGACCGCGAAGGTAAAGATGGTTTTGATTTGCTCGATGAAGTGGAGACCAAGCTAAAGCTCAAAGTAACACCACTCAGTTGGCCTGTAGGAATGGGCCAAAGATTTAAAGGTGTATATAGCTTATATGAAAAAAATCTTTTGCTGTTTAGCCCACACGGTAAGCAAGATGGAGAAGATATATTTAAAATTACCGATCTGAATGATGGCTTACTAGATCAGAAAATAGGGAAGATATCTGCGGATGAGCTCAGAGACGAAATCAATACCATTGTATCAGTGTATCCCGATTTTTCTAGAGAAGACTATCTCAATGGCGATATTTGTCCTGTATTTTTTGGTAGTGCTGTCAATAATTTTGGTGTTCGGGAGCTCTTGGATTGTTTTGTAGACATCGCACCCAATCCGCTGCCCAGAGAAACGGAAGAACGTATCATCAACCCTGAAGAAAGTAAGTTTACGGGCTTTGTATTCAAAATACACGCCAACATGGACCCAAAACATCGGGACAGGATCGCCTTTTTGCGTATTTGTTCTGGCGTTTTTGAGCGAAATACCAATTATTTTCATGTGCGTCAAGGCAAAAACATGAAATTTCCCAATCCTACAGCCTTCATGGCATCCAAAAAATCGGTCATAGACGAGGCTTATCCAGGAGATATTGTAGGTCTTTACGATTCGGGCAATTTTAAAATTGGTGATTCGCTTTCTGAAGGCGAAGTATTGCATTTCAAAGGTATCCCAAGTTTCTCACCCGAGCAATTCAGGTTTGTCAACAATACCGATCCTATGAAAACCAAACAACTCAATAAGGGATTGGATCAACTTATGGACGAAGGTGTTGCACAGCTTTTTACCAAAGAAGATAATGGTAGAAAAATCATAGGTACCGTGGGAGCCCTACAGTTTGATGTCATCCAATATAGGCTCAAGCATGAGTATGGTGCATCATGTGATTATGAACCCATACATCTCCACAAAGCTTGTTGGATTAGTTGCAAGGACCCTATAGCACTCAAGGAGTTCATCTCGAGAAGGAAAAAAGATCTCGCCAAAGACACAGATGGCAAACTTGTTTTTCTAGCAGAGTCCGCATGGACGCTTAAGATGGCTCAGGACAATCACCCTGAAGTGGAGTTTCATTATACTAGTGAGTTTTAGGAAGGAATTTTTGGTTTATTAGACTGATCTCGACTTTAAAAAGCTTGCTTATTTTTCTGTCGGAGGAGTTACTTTATAATTGTCATGAAGATTTGTGTTTTAATAAAATAAATCCACTCGTCCAACTTATTTTTTGGTACATTATATTGTCAAAATCGAAAATTCTACTATATCTTCCTACATTTTTCTTTAAACCAGGCTTTTTCATCTCCTTTGAGTAGTGGCGAAATTTGTGCATACACTTTTTTGTGGTAATCATTGATCCATTGGATTTCGGCTTTGGAGAGCCTGCTTTTATCGATTAATGCATGTTCAAATGGATATAGTGTTACGGTTTCGAATTCCAAAAAACCTGGAGTTGCTGATGGTACACATAGTATCAAATTTTCGATACGCATACCAAAGGCTCCTTCTTTGTAAAAACCCGGCTCATTGCTAGATAGCATTCCTGGCAGATGGACAGTCTTTCCTCTTTCCGCTACATTGGGGGCAAAACCTTGTGGTGGTTCGTGTACATTCATAAAAAAACCAACTCCATGACCTGTGCCGTGGCCATAATTCATACCTTCCTTCCATAAATATTGTCGGGCAAATGTATCTAACTGAACGCCCATAGTTCCTTCGGGAAACTTTGCCTTGGACAAAGCCACCATACCTTGCAAAATGACTGTATATGCTTTTTTCTCTTCGTCTGAAGGAGTGCCGAGTGTAAAAGTTCTGGTGATATCTGTGGTACCGTCACAATATTGGCCGCCGCTATCTACCAGCAAGATACCTTCAGGCATTATGGTTTTGCACGTTTCTGGCTCAGGATGGTAATGTATGATGGCACCATTTTCCCGATATCCCACTATAGCACCAAAACTTTCGTTGTGATAATATTTTTGTTTGCTTCTATTGGCTATTAATTGATGAGCTACATCAGTTTCCTTTACTATTTCTTTATTATGTAGTGCGTTTTCAAGCCAATAAAAAGTATGTGCAAGTGCTGCGCCATCTTTTTTCATCACATTTCTGATATGGCCGCATTCGATTACGTTTTTGATAGCCTTGAGTCCTTTGGGTATCGATGTGCCGGTGATGATTTTGGCATTGATAGCCTCATAAAGAGTGGCGCTGCAAAGATTGGGGTCTGTAAGGATGGACTTTCCACTTTCTAATTGATTGAGAAAGCCAATGATATCGTCGTAATGATGGATTGTGACGTGATTTGTTTTTAAGGCTTCTGACGCAGCTTTGGAAAGCTTACCAGGATGAATAAAAAGATGGGCATCATTTTTTGCAATCACTGCATAGGCTATGGCTACCGGATTGTAGTCGACATCTTTACCCCTAATGTTGAACGTCCAGCATAGATCGTCCAATGCAGTAATCAAATGGTGGTCTGCACCAGAATTTTGCATTTCTACCCTGATCGACGAAAGTTTTTGGTCTATCGACTTCCCTGCATATTTGGTTTCATGGAGTGTGACAGTTTCCATAGATAATGCAGGTCTGTCAGCCCAAGCCTGTGATACCAAGTCTAATCTATGTAAAAGATTCATATTGGATGCTGATAAGGTAGATTTCATACTATCCACTGCACTTTTTGAAAACATCAGTCCGTTGATAGCTACTGTTGATCCTGAGGGAAGTTCATCCACTAAAAAATCTATCCATGGCGCCGAAAATTGATTGATCATTTTATGCAGTACAACCGATGTTCCTTTGAGTTCCATCTCACCTTGGATAAAGTATCGGGAGTCAGTCCACAATCCTGCATGCTTTTGGGTAATAGCTACCGTACCCGCTGATCCTGTAAATCCTGATATCCATGCTCTTTCTTGCCAATGAGCGGCAACGTACTCACTCTGATGTGGGTCGCTCGATGGTATGATAATAGCATATACTTTATTTTCAGCCATGATAGCTCTTAAGCTTTTAAGTTTATCAGCTACATTCATTTTATATTATTTATATTTGATATTTGTAAACAGATGATTAATAAATTAAATAAATATTACAAAAATATTTAATATATTAAAAACATTTTGTACTTTTGTCCCGTAAACATACGATGTAATATTAACAGAGCAAAGGAAACTCTTTACTTTTTTCTTTTGTTATCTTTAAGGCATGGTGTTTTTAAATTTTCATAATTGTAGATCAAGGTAAAAGAAGAGTAAGATGTTAAGACAAAGCCTAAGTCAAAAAATGTTGCAAAAGCTATCTCCACAACAGATACAGCTTATGAAGTTATTGCAAATACCCACTGCAAGTTTGGAAGAAAGAATTCAAGAAGAACTGGAGTCAAATCCTGCTCTTGACGAGGGTGATGACTATGATGATGTCTTTGATTTAGATGGATTTAACGATTCTCAAGAAAAGGAGTCGGAAAGTGATAAAAATGAACCGGAGTTTGAGTTTGACGACTATTTGAATGAATATTTGGATGATGATCCATCCAATTACAAAATGAAAGGAGAAGATTTTATCAACGAAGAAGAAAGAAGTATGCCTATCCCAGTGGAAAATACATTTCACGAAAGTCTGGAAAGACAAATGGGCATGCTTGATCTCAATGAAAAAGAAGAAATCATAGTAAGTCAGATCATAGGTTCTATAGATGAAGATGGGTATCTTCGACGCGAACCCAACTCTATTGTTGACGATTTGTTATTTGCACATAATATTGAGACAGATGTCAAGGAAGTCAATAATTTTGTAAAGATTGTCCAAAAGTTTGAGCCAGCAGGAATAGGTGCTAGAACACTTCAAGAATGTTTAATATTACAATTGGAAGATAAGATTGAAAAGGATTTAAGACAACATGTAGAGGAAAGGAAAATAGCATTAAAAATTCTTAAAGATTTTTTTGAAGAGTTTACCAAGAAGCACTACATACGGATGAAAAAACTCCTTAATCTTTCTGATTCGGAACTTAAGGAAGCTATTGATGAGATACTCAAGTTGAATCCCAAACCCGCTAGTACGGTTGAAGGTAATAGTATGAGTCATAACTACATTATACCTGATTTTATTATCTATAACAGAGATGGAGATTTAGACTTACAACTGAATAGCAAAAATGCGCCTGATCTTCGTATCAATGACCAATATATGGATATGCTAAAAGGATACAGAGAGACAATAACAGGTAGAAGAGCCACAAGGACAGAAAAAGAGGCTGTACTTTTCATCAAGCAAAAAATTGATTCTGCCAAGTGGTTTATAGATGCGATCAAACAAAGACAAGATACCTTATACAGAACTATGTATGCTATCATGCAGTATCAGTATGAATATTTTTCAACTGGTGATGATAGAAGAATTAAACCAATGATACTTAAAGACTTAGCCGAAGTTACGGGTCTTGATATTTCTACAGTAAGTCGTGTGGCTAACAGTAAATTTGTACAAACGGAATTTGGTACAAAAAAACTAAAAGACTTCTTTTCTGAATCCATGCAAGCTCAGGACGGTAGCGAAGTTTCAACACTAGAAGTCAAAACTATTCTCCATGACGAAGTAGGACGAGAAGATAAAACAAAACCTCTTTCTGATGAGCGTCTGATGGAAATCCTTTCTGAGAGAGGTTACAATATTGCTAGAAGGACCATAGCCAAATATAGAGAACAGCTCAATATTCCTGTGGCCAGACTTCGTAAAGAACTGAGATAGTAAATATGTTAGAGGAGTAAATTGGCAAATAATAAATTACCATAAATAAGTAACCATTGAAATGTCAGCCTATTATCAAAAAAACAAGGAGAAGATTCTTGCTAGGTTAAAGGAAAAATATGCAACTGACCTCGAATTTAGAGAGAAAGTTAAAAAAGCATATAGCAGTAGATATAAAGAAGATAAAATATATCAAGAAGTAACGCGCCTGCGGGCAAAGGAAAAATACCATACTGACGAAAACTATAGAAACAATACAAAGACAAGAGCAAGGGCAAGAGCAAGAAGGTCAAAAGGAATATGATTTATCGATTGTAAATGTTCATTTTTTTTTGAAAAAAGTTATACTTTATTTTTTTATTTATGATAAATTGGACTACCTTTGCATTCTTTTTACAAAACAGGTTAAAATAAAATATTTTTATGCTTATAATTAATATCAAAGACGACGAATCAATTGACAGAGCACTGAAGAGATACAAAAGAAAATTTCAGTCAGTTGGTTTAGTTAAAGAACTTAGAAACAGAAAGCACTTCGTAAAGCCATCAGTAGTTAGAAGAAATGAAATTATTTCTGCTTCTTACAGACTAGAAAAATTCGGCAGCCAACACGATTAAATAGTTTTAATGTACATCATATTAAGGGCAACTCGAAAGAGTGAGCCCTTTTTGTTTTTATGGTTTTATAATATTTTGATTTTCTTTTAACCTGGATTATGCATTAGAAAATCTATTACGAAGCTAACTTGCTCCAAATCAGCATCCGCCGCGGCGGACTACTTATCTTCTGTAACCATAGCGGTGCTATGCTTTTCGAATCAAAGTTGCTGATTTATTACAATTTAACATCTCACTACGATTTCTAATACATAAACCAGGTTTAAATTAGAGCTATTCAAGTTTTAAGATTTTGAAAGCGAATGGCATATTATCTTTAAAAAAATGCAGGATGTACATACCATCTTGATAATGGGTTAGATTTAGTTCTCTGTAATGAGCACTGAAGTTTGCCAATCTGTTACCATTAATATCAGTTAAGTATCCATAATCAAATTGGAATTCTGATTTTATATGAATAATATTTTGAGTCGGATTTGGGTAAAGTAAAACATCATTACTTGAAATTTCTATATTTGCATTTCCTTTTTCTACCTTAACTAAAACTTCTTTTGTATCAGATTCACAATAAACCAGATCAGATTCTACTACCCAATCATAGAAATAGAGATATACTGATACTCCAAAGGACGATGAGAGTATGTTACAAACACCATCGATAGTATATGGATAAGTAATATTGCCAGAAGTTCGTACAAATCTTGGTGACCTATATCCCAAGTATTGAAGATTTATATCTTCGTCAGTACCTATGGTATAATTTCCAGGAGGTAATGCAGCATCCAGGACAATGGTATTTATACCTATGTTGCAAAACACATTGGCTATAAATACATCTTCTGATAAATCATTTTTAATAAAAATGCTTCTGACTCCCGCAATATCAGTACTTATTTTGAATGATTTTAGTATTATAGGTTGGCTTATTTCTAAAAATAAGACTCCGGATGCTGTATTGGTGTGATAGAAATTGGTAGTTGGGAATGATTTTAACCCGATACTATTGGACTTAGAATCTACAAGTTTTATGATTTTTGCCCAATAGGTTGTACTAGTATCCAAGGGTTCAGTAATCAAAGTATCTCCTTTAAATATGGGAATTTGTAAACCAGAAGTTTCAAACCAGAAAGTTTCTTTATCATTGGATGTGAGTGTAGCGATTTTGTATTGAGCAATAGTATCTCCCTTGGTGATGACGGTGATTGGGTCATACATCTCTACAAAAATACTGTCTTCCAATACATTTTGGCAAAAGTCTGAAGCTTTCAATACGACCCAGCCTGTTTTATTTGCTGTAAATGTGGACAAAATACTATTATCTTGCCATAAAAATTCAGCTGCTCTTTTGGGCACTATTTCGTAGCTTTGGCCATGGCATATTGCAATTTTGCCTTTTTCTTCTATCAGGTCAGTACCAGGAGCAAAACAACCCGAAACTACATTTATAGGCTTACTTATGATCACACATCCTTGACTATCTGTCATGGAGACATGGAATAGGCCTTTATTTACAGGAATACTTGCAGTGCTTAAACCATTATTCCATAGATATGTGTTGTATCCCTCTGGAGCAGTCACCATTAAGACTTCATTTTTATAAATAACAGGATCTTCATAAATGACCATCTGCTTTGAAATACACTTTCCTTCTTGAGCGAGATATGTTGAATTGTATTCTAGATCAAAATATTTATCTATTGCTCCTGATGGCCATCTTATGATCAAACTATCTACTTTAGTTTCGGATCCAAGTCCGATTATCTGAGTAAGGCTATTGAAGATACCATAGCTCTCGCCTCCTTTTATATATTTCACTTGCGTTTTTTCTTTAGAATACACAGTAAGATGAGCACCTATTGAAGATTTATTCGACTTCGAGCCGGATAAATTTAATTTTACGTAATTATTATCATTTCCATTATTCAGCCAGACCTGATCATCTACATTTCCTACCTCATTAATAGGATTTCCAAGATGTGCAAATATATCAGTAAATCCATCATCATTATAGTCTCCAACAGAAAAAGATCTGACTTGTGCTGGACCTATGATGTTTTTAATAATAGTAAAATTCATATTTCCGGTGTTGTGCAATAAAATAGCTCCTTCCACACCTGCCAAGAGTATATCCAACCATCCATCATTATCAAAATCAATAGATACAGCCTGAAAACTAAATGAAGAAAGCGGTGCAGGTAGTTTTTTTACTACAAAAGTTTTATTATTGTTGTTTTCCATGAGTTCGTGCGGGCTATAATGATTGATAACCATAGCATCTTGATCGCCATCATTATCATAATCTCCTATTACTGTCACCCAAGATTGCGCTCCACTATTTAGATTAAATTCGGCGCCTTTTTCATCGAATGTACTATTTCCATTATTGATATAAACACGGTTTATTCTTCGGCTGTCTTTAGGGTCTTCTACACCTGCTCTGCATTTAGACAAAATAAGATCTGGTAGAAAATCTCCGTTAATGTCTACCCATTCAGAGCCGTAGTTGCCGCTACCATCGGTTATATCATTGTGCATAAAGTTGATCACGGGAGTCTCTTTGATATTGCCTGTTTTATCATTGATGTAAATTTTATTAGGGCCATCATCATCACAAACAAAATAGTCCAACCAACCATCATTATTGATATCGACTGTATTGGAGCCTTGGGCGTAAATATTGGTAAAAATTGACTTTCGCTGCGGTGCCCCTGAACTGATTTCGATTATACTTCCTTGGTTATACTCTCCTGCGGTAATAAATTCCATATTTCCGTCATTATCTAAATCACCTGCCGTGAGGGTCCATTCGCGCAGTGGTGTTGTTTTGATATTATCTTTGGGAAATAGGTCAAAATTTTTACCAGAACTGATCATAGTTTTTAGTGTATTGCCTCTATCCATGATGATGATGTCATCTATGAGATCTCCGTTGATATCTGTAGATGCGCCTGGCATTACACTTCGTGATGGAAAGTTTGATTTGTAGGTTTTGGTTTTATTTGTAAAACTTATTTGAGTATTTATATCATGAACCCAAAGCAATATTATACAAACAAAGTAAACAGAATATATTTGTTTCATATGTAAAATTCTGATTTAACGACAAATATACATCACATAATTAAATTTGTTTAAATTATTTTTGATTTAATTTTACTATACAGGGGCAACGCACAATTAAGCCGATTAGGTTAGATAAAAAAAGCCTTTAAAAACTAATAGTCAAATGAATAAGGATCATTTAATGGCTCACTCCAAAGTCGAACAAAATTATATTTTTGTTAGTGCATTCGATCACCTCTCAATGATCTTTTTTTCATAATATTGGATTCAAATTCTAGCATTTCTTGCCATCTAGTTTTTACTTTTTCTTCAGGTGCATAAAGCTTCGCCAAATCAAGAAATGTTCGGTAATGACCTGCCTCTGAGACCATAAATTCATGATAAAATTCTTTCAATTTGTCATCTTCGATGTGGAGAGATAAGAGCCTGAATCTTTCACAGCTTCTAGCTTCTATCATGGCCGAAATAAGTAATCTGTCAGTGAGTCTATCTTCTTCGTTGCCACCTTTTCGTTGAAATTTCAACAATTCCGTGACATAATCATCTGACCTATTGGGACCAAACTCAAATCCTCTTGCCTTGAGTTCTTTGAGGACTTTTCTAAAATGCCCCCATTCTTCTGCAACAATAGGAGTTACTTCCTCAAGAATTTCTTTTTTGTGAGGATACTTGACAATCAGTGATATACAAGTCGATGCAGCTTTTTGCTCACAGTAAGCATGGTCTATAAGGATTTCATCAATTGTTTTTTCGGCTATATTTACCCAAAGTGGATCAGTAGCAAGTTTTAACCCCAACATATGTTTATTTTATGGATTTTATACATTTTAATTGTGACATAAGTGCATCTACATCATAAATATCATAAGTCTCATATCCTGAAGACCACATCATGGATATAGTGTTGAGTGGCACATTAGTCATTATATTGAGAATATCTTGCGAAACAGGATATAGAATATGATATAACGTGTGGCCTGTATAATTTTCAAATTGAGCTGGTGAACTATCCAAGGCATACAGTACTTCTTTTTTACCTGTAATAAAATCTATGTTCAGCATACTTTCTTTTGCAACATAACCGTAGCTTTTTGAAGCATCTTTAGAAATTAGTTTTATCGATAATTTTAAAAAATAATCTTTTTCTATTTTTAAAAAACTTGCTTGAGCCTGCATCAATTCTTTTTCTTTAAAATATGATTTTAGCTTTGTAGGGGTAAAGGTGAAAATAGGTGTAGCCCCAATTTCCAAAATTCTTTTTTTGAGTTTTATTTCATCTCTTAAAATGGCGCAATCAGATAATGTTTCCATATTATTTGTAATATTTTGTTCCTTATCTTTTATTATTTTATTGACATCTATTTCCAATTTAATATTAAAATAGTTGGATAATAGGTTAATATTTTTTTCTTGATCTTTTACCCTTTGTAAAGGTAAATTTCTAATTTCAAGTATTTTTTCAAAAGAATTTTGATATTTTTTGGTGGCTTTATTTTTCTCTTTAATTTGTTCTTTAATAATGTTATTAGTTTCTTTGATCAAAATTTTATCTTTTGATACTTTTGCTTTTGATAAAGTAATTTCATTTTGGGATATTGATAATTCTATAAAATCAATAGCAGCAAAACTCTCAATCTCTGACTTTTGGGCAGCTTTCATCAATGTAGAGTAACTTGATAAAATAAAGTCAGATGTACCAAGCTTAAAGAGTTGCTCTTTAGGATTTTGAGCATCTATTAATTGTGGTAAGGTATCTTGAATAATATTTTTTATCCATGTTCCATCAAATTGTTGTTTAATATTTTGCCCTGAAAGTGTTATTGAAACTCTCTGTGTAAACGCAAAATTTGATTTAATGAGAATAATAGATACAACAAATAAAATATATTTAAGCATAAATATTTATCAATTAGTGCAAAGGTAAATGAAAATACCAAATAAAACAAAACATTAAAATTTCTTATGAGTATCCATTCTACTGGCAAAAAAGGATCGTTTTATCTAACAATTTTATATTTTAATCGAAAACGAGTTAATAGTTGAAACTTTACGGTATTCTTTGCTTGTTTAATCTATATAAAATATTAAAATAATGTCAGAATACGAAAAAAGTAATCTTGGAGATAGTGCAAGTTCAATCATTAAGAACCATATGATATGGTCTATGGGTGCTGGTTTTATTCCAGTCCCGATTGCAGATTTGTTTGCAGTGAGCGCCATACAGTTAGATATGATCAGACAATTGTGTAAGCTTTACGGTACTGATTTTAAACAAACGGAAGGCAAAGCTATTATTTCATCTTTAACAGGTTCAGGCTTGGCTAGATTGGGTGCTAGGGCGATAAAATTCATACCGGGTGTAGGCTCTATTTTGGGTGGTGTTACTATGGCTGCTCTTTCAGGAGCTTCTACATATGCACTTGGAGAAGTTTTCAAAAAACATTTTGAGACAGGTGGGACTTTTCTAGATTTCGATACTGATAGATTGAAGAAGTATTACAATGAAAAGTTTGAAAAAGGTAAAGAAGTGGCTGAGGAACTTCGCAAAAAACAAGAATCTACTGTGAAAGCAGCGGATTTGTCTGAAAGCATGGAGAAATTAAGAGAACTGGGAGAAATGAAAGCTTCGGGTTTGTTAACCGATGAAGAATTTGAAGTGATGAAAAAGAAAATCATAAACAGCTAAGTCTTTTAAAAACATGAAATTGTGTTGAGCAGTAATTTTTTAAATATATAAACATTTATCACTTTAGTCCGTTTAACATGATGAATCAGCAATAATTCATATGATCAACAAACAGCACTTGTCTGTAATGAAGACAAATCTGGGAAATAGTATTTCTGAATTGTCATCTAATAGTCCTGTTTTATTGGTTTTCTTAAGACATTTTGGATGTATATTTTGTAAAGACTCCATGTACGAAATATCAAAAAGAAAAGCATTATTTACAAAGCAAGGAGTAAAAATTATCATGGTGCACATGGCTGATCATGTTACTGCAATTTCCTATTTTAAAAAGTTTAATATCCAGGACCTAGAGCA
Source organism: Aureispira sp. CCB-QB1 (assembly GCA_945870185.1). Classification (GTDB taxonomy): domain Bacteria; phylum Bacteroidota; class Bacteroidia; order Chitinophagales; family Saprospiraceae; genus OLB9. The sequence continues at coordinate 23,667 of CAMBRK010000050.1, forward strand.
TGTTTCGGATCCTGAATGTAAATTTTATCAGATTTTCGGACTGATTAAAGGTTCTTTTAGCCAACTTTTTGGATTAAAAACTTGGGTACGTGGTGTGGAAATAGCGGCAACTAGACAAATGCTTCCAGATACTAAAAGGATAGGGGATGGTCTTCAAATGCCAGGAATATTTTTAATTAAAGATGGGGAAATCATTGAAAGCTTTATCCATAATTCAGTAGCGGACAAACCGGATTATGATAATTTCCTAGAAGTTTGTCATATTGGATAAGACTAGGTAAGAAAAGTTTAACATTTTGGTGATAACAATTTATGAATATAGTTCGTTTGATTATTAAATTTCATAATGATGGGTTATCGAACATACCTTGTAATTTTCTATTTTTTTATTTTTCAAACAACCAGCGCCGTTAGTCAAAAAAGCTTAGCTGAGATGGAATCTGAGCTTGCATTTCATGCTGATGTCATGAGTAACGCTACTATTTCCAAACATAGAGTTACAGCAATGATAGAGTTTAATGCTTTATTTGAAAAGGCCATCCAATCAAAAAACTCATACGACTATTCTTTTGATTCATTAAAATGGATTTCAAAAAAAATGCCTGCAGATCAGAGTTTCAAAATATATACCTGGGAAGTACAAGCAAACACGGGAGATTATAGATATTTTGGCTGGATTCAGACTAAATCTGGCCAGGCGTTCCAATTGATAAACGACTTTAAAAATGCAGAGGGACTAGCGGTCGAAGAATATACTTGTGAAAACTGGTTAGGATCTTTTTATTATAATCTGATGGAAGGAGCCACTACATCTGGCCAAAAGTATTACCTTCTTTTCGGGTTAAACCGATATTCTTTGTACGATAATGTCAAACTGATTGATGTTTTATTTTTTTCAAAGGAAGGTAAACCCTATTTTGGACTACCTATTTTTTCGAAAAGTGAAACAACAGCAGAACAAAGCCAATATTTAAATCGTTTGGTTTACAAGTATGCTTCAGATGCACACATGACTTTAAATTATAATCCGGGAATGGAAATGATCATGGTAGATAATCTGGTCCGTAGGATGAGCCGTATCCCAGGCCAAGTAGAAACTATGGTCCCAGATGGAAGTTATGTTGGTTACCAATTAAGAAATGGATATTGGGCTCGTGTAGATAAAATAGCTACCGAAGTCATGGATGAGGCACCTAGGCCAAAACCTATTTTAGATCAAAGAAAAAATACTACTATTAATGGCGCTCAAAAAAAAAGTAAAAATAAAAAATAATGAATAAAGTATCTTTTTGTATATGTACACTGATGGTAATAGGTACCATAGTTATGGGGCAAACCAAGTTAAAGGATAATCAAAAAGAAGGTTATATCATCATGTCTGATGGTACTAAATCAGAAGTAGCTATAGAGGTAGAAGATCCTACCCAACCATGGACTTTTCAGAGTGATATCAAATATTATGATAGGGCTCTATTAACTGGAGCTCGCATCAAGAGAGAACTCAAAAATGATGCTTATCCAGGAGAAGTTTTAGAGTATGGGTTTGAAAATAGAAGATTTTTGCATGTCAACTATTTTGTAAAGGGAAAAGGCGAAGATGTATTCAAGTCAACAGTAGAAAAAATAAAGGGCGACAAAGCCACAGACTTTTTTGCTGAGGTTATTCATGATGGAAAAATTCAGTTGTTAAGATTCTATATGCCACCTGATATATCTGATGAAGATTTTGAAAGTGAAGAAGCTATGCAAAAGCATATAAAGGATGTAGAATCCAATTACGATATTTTGATAAAACGTGAAATTGTTGGGACTAAAGCCATTCAGGAAATGAATGTTAAAGCCTATTTTGAAGATTGTCCTTCTGTCTTGAATAGGTTTGAGAAAAACTTGTACAAGATAAAGCCCAAAAGTGGAATTAAGAAGCTTTTGGCTGATGATGCACTCGCAGGAATAAAATTAGAAAATGCTGCACTTACAGTGGTAAGAGATTATGAAAATAAGTGCAATAAATAATTTTGATATCTTTAAATCTGGGTTAAATAAGTTATCCCACCACTCCGTGGATCGAAATGACGATTTTTGATATGGAAATGTTTGGAAGAAAAGGAGTGTGGCAAGGCCGAGCTCCTTTTCTTCCAAACTTAAACTCTAATACTATGTGATTGGTCACAAACTATAGTGTCCGCTGCGATGGAGAAAAATCCCATTTTTAGTCTCAAATTTTTGAAAATACTAATTCTGCAAAGTAGAATTAAGCACTTGCTCATTAATAAATATTTCAAACCTATTACCACCAACCCTTAAATAGACATCATGCTATCTTGGAAAGCCACTGATTTGGTAAGTTGGTTTTGAGTAAAATCATGATTTTTGATCATCCTTTGGATCAAATCTGAAATAGCGATTTCATGATACTCACACAAAGCGGGCATTAGGGACTTTTCAGGGTCCATATTAGGCATAGCATTGACGTCCAATACATAAATATCTCCTGATTCTGACATTCTGAAGTCAGTGCGACTCATTCCTTTCAAACCAATAGTCTTATGAAGCATTTCTGCATGAATCATAAGTTGGTCTTCACAATAATCTGATAAACATGGGCTGAATTCTCTGTAAGTTTTACCAAAGCTTTGTCCTGCAACATATATTTCAGAATTGTTCTCAGGAACTATCTCTACTGGTGGCAATGCCATATAGTATTGGCCTGAAAATGCAGGAATTACTGCTACTGAAAATTCTCTTCCTGCTATATATGGTTGTATAATAAGATCTAGACTTTCAGTAGTTAAATGTCTTTTTATCCATGCTCCCGTTTGTATAGTTATATTTCTGTGACAACTACCTTTTCTTGGTTTTGCCAAGTACGTTTTATTATCTTCAAGCGCATGTTTTTCAAAATAAATCTGTGGCGTTAATATGCTTTGTGAATGGCAAATATCGGGAAGTAAAGACTTATCCTGAGCTTTTGATAAACTTTCAAAACTAGAAGCTGTATGTGGAATATGGTGTTGTTCCAGCCATCCTGCGACTTCTACCTGTCCTGCTTCTAGAAAACCATAAGATAGATTAAAAACCAAATTAAAGCTTCTCAGTTTATCAAGTAATTCAATATGAAATCCATCGAAATGGACCACCTCTGCTTCAATATATGACGGAGTATGGGCCATTAAAAAATTTAGAGTAGCTTCGTTGACATTTTCTTTCCAGGGTGTCAGTTCTGATGCTGTATATAGATAAGCAAGTCTCATTTTATGGGTTTATTTTTTAGAGATTAATAAAATCCAAAGGTAAAGACATTGAACCTATAAAATTTCAAAGGAACACTAAGCATAAGTTAATTATTTGTGTCTTTAATCTTAAGAAATTTAAAGACTTGATGCTGAGCTAATTATTGGTGCTTGTTATTAATGTACCAACCTGTCAGCGCAATAAGATGATGCAAAGGCGTCTGGTTTGGCCTTAAAAGTGTAGCCCATCCCAAGGATGTATCCCATAGCTTCTTTGAGTGCTACATTGGATTTAAAACTCGGATCACTGTTGATATCGGCATGTACTTCCAATGCCACAGGATATTTATCTAATACCGGACATAGTTCAAAAGCAGTGTTTACAGCAATACCTACTTCTGTTATCATTCGCTCTTTGATAGACATGGTTTGCATTTTTCGCTGAATCTTAAAATACATAAAACCACCCTTTTTTTCTCTTAAAATGAGCACCACTGTAGCAAAGTCGATGATCTTCCCTTTCACTTGGGAATCACACCCAATACATATTTTCAATTGGTGACCATCGTTAAGTTCTTTTATCAAAGCATTTTCTACCACTTCATGGATAGAAGTCTGGAGTTTTTGTCTTTTGAAATTGTACCATTCCATATTATATTTAATATTTGATATAGCGAAGGTAAATAAAATATTAAACGAACGTTATATATTAAGATTAATTTTATATTAATAAAATATAATATTTGTACATAATCCATTGGCAGTACATTATTTTAAAGATAACAAAATCAAAGTATAACTGTTTGTTTTCTTTATATTTTCAAATCGAAAACCATATGAGTATAAATATGGAACTAAAACCGGAAGCATTAAGGGAACACGGGTTTATACTATTGGACAGTCTGGATCATCAGCAGCTTATACCATTTGTTCAAAAGTATCTTAAAAAAAGTACATCCATTTCCTGGATAGACCAAGGTATAAATATTTTCTTTGTATCATTTATTGTGTGCTTGATATGGAAGAGCGTTTATATTGAAAACATCAAATTTGTGGATTGTTTTTCATACTTATCCTTTGGCACCCTCTTTGTTTTTTTATTGATGCCAGTTCATGAATACATCTTTTTTTTGGCCTACAAATCACAAGGTACCCAACATACTTCATAAGATGTAAATTTGAATTTTTTTTATTTTATGGCATTAGCACACCAATTTGTGGCTGATAAAACGGAATTTTGGATCGTTGCTTTAGGTCCATTTGTGGTGATTACTATAATGCTGAGTTTGGCCTTGTTTTGGGTGGAAGGATCATGGAGTTTTACAATTTTAGGTACATTGATTATGCAAACAGCCGCTTCTTCTGGAGACTTTGGTATTTTATCCTATTTTTATTTTCATAAAGCCAAGGAAATAAACACCTATGATGATGTGGGAAACAAAATATCTTACTTTTATGGCAAATTAAAATCTTAATATGATCCAGATCAGACAGGTGACGAAGTAGATGATTTGTATTTCAGAAGAAGAATTAAATGACTTCTTAGCTCTGACATAAATTAAGACCTTCAAGCGACAAGAAATCTTAAGTAAATCCAATATGGTACCCCATGAAGTATTTTTTATCAATAAGGGAATTATCAGAGTACACATCACCGATCATGAAGGAGCAGAGCATACCATTCACTTTGCCTTAGAAAATCAATTTATCGCTGATTACTCCAATTTTATTCTTTTTATAGCTAACAAGATTTAGGAGAAACTGAAGTCGTCATATTGCCACGTACTGCAATCGAATAGGGATACGAACATCTTCAAGATGGGCAAAAAATGGGAAGACTTATTGCCGAGTATTACTTTATTTACCAAGATGGCAGAATTAAAAATATATATACAAGAACACCACAACAGCGATATGACAGCAGAGCTGATGTTTTTCTTAATATTCATAATCGAGTTCCACAACACATGATTGCTTCTTATTTAGGGATTACTCCGATACACTTAAGCAGATTAAAGAAGGGATAAAATAGCCCCGTTTGATTCTCCTAACCTATGGAGATTAAATGAAAATAATACCTTCTCAAATTAAGGATGAATAACTACTATTTAAAAAAAGGTAAGCTAATAAACTAGGTGAATTTGAGGTTCAAAATATAGATTTAGAACGTTTATTAGAAAGAAAACCGACAACAGCTAAGCAATATTTAGCTAAGATTTATGGCGCTTAAAACTTTAAGAAAGAAGTATTAGGTTTTTTACTTACTACTTCTATCTTTACATTAAAAAAAGCAAATAAAGAGTGACATAGAATGAATAGAACAGATTTTCTTAAACTTATGGGATTGATTCCTTTAACCGGTTTAGCCATGACATTAAATGATTTAGCAAATAATATGGAAGGTTTTCCTTCTACTGAAAAAATGCCTGTTTTGTTTTTGGGACATGGCAGTCCTATGAATGCAATAGAAGAAAATGAATTTGTGACTGGTTTTAGAAATATAGCAAAGTCATTGCCTACGCCTCATGCTATACTTTGTATTTCGGCTCATTGGTATACCAAGGGTACAAAAGTTACGGCTATGCAAATGCCAAAAACTATTCACGATTTTGGTGGATTTCCCCAGGCCCTTTTTGATGTGCAATATCCTGCAAAGGGCAGTCCCGCTTTGGCAGAAGAAACGAAATCAATTTTAAAACCGACGCACTTAGAGTTAGATGATACATGGGGACTTGACCACGGAGCATGGAGTGTCATAAAACATTTATATCCAAAAGCAAATATTCCAGTAATTCAGTTGAGCATAGACTACACCAAACCACCACAATATCATTTTGACTTAGCTAAACAATTGAGTGCCTTAAGACAAAAGGGCATCTTGATTATAGGAAGTGGTAACATAGTTCATAATTTAGGTTTAGTTGATTTTCCAAATTTCAATAAAGATAATTATGGTTATGATTGGGCCATCGAAGCGAGAGCCTTTATCAATAAATATCTACTCGATGGTGACTTCGCACCGCTGATCCATTATGCTAAGCAATCCAAAGCTATACAATTAGCAATTCCTACGCCAGAACATTATTTGCCTCTGATTTATACTTTAGGCTTGCAACAAAAAGGGGAATCTATTTCATTGTTTAATGATAAACTATTAGCTGGCAGCTTGAGTATGACTAGTTTGAAAATTTCATAATTTATGCTGTTTTCAATATTTTCCTGAATTTGCACGGTCTACTTATAAATGAGTGATAGTTTTTTGTTGGTAATTTATCATTTATTCGAGCTTTCAAAAAAAAATTGAAATGTAATATTCTATAAACATTTGTTATCGTTTCGGACTACTGGGGTCACCTATCTTTACCATATAGTTCTAAAATAAAGTTAAATGTCAAAGAAATTTTTTTTATCCTAAGTGATTTTGTTTGTAATAGCAGGATCATTGAAAGCCCAAGATAAGATCGTAAAGTGTATCATGTCTAAAAAATATGATCCATCTACTAATCTGGTAGTTTGGCCAGATGAATTTAATCCTGAAAAAGCCAAATGGTATATTTATAAGGAAATAGAAATCAATGCAAAACCAGAAGTGGTTTGGAATATTTTGATTGATGCCAAAAAATGGCATACTTTCTATGATGGTGTACAAAGTCCCGTTGAATTTCTCGACCCAAATGCTACTACCTTAAGGAACGGACTAGCATTTAAAATGCATACCATGGGATTACGACTTGAACCAGTCATGAAAGAGTTTGTGCCCAATGAAAGAATGGCTTGGGAAGTGAGAAGGGGAAACCTATCTGCGTACCATGCATGGGTAATTGTACCTACTGCTAATGGATGTAGGCTGATTACCCCAGAGGCTCAAAACGGTTTTTTGACTTTTCTACAAAAAGTATTCCAACCAAATAAACTACTGAAACTGCATGATAAATGGCTAAGACTCATCAAAGAAAGAGCAGAAGGTAGGACACCCAAATAAAAACATAATACAATGCAAGAATATATATTGGTGACTGGAGCTAGCTCTGGTATTGGCCTGGAAATGGCAAAACAGTTGGCAGCAAAGAATTACAACTTGATCCTGATAGCTCGAAGTGAAAGTAAACTACAAACTTTACAAAAAGAATGGATCGAAAAATATGCTGTCGCTGTAGTGTATTATTTATACGATCTATCAGAACCAAATGCTGCCAAGGACTTGTATAACCAAGTAAAAGAAGATGGGTACCTTGTCACTGGATTGATCAATAATGCAGGTTTTGGCGATTATGGACATTTTGTGGATATGCCATTAAAAAATGATGAAAACATGATCGCTGTCAATATTACAGCGCTCGTGGGTCTCACCAAACTATTTGCATCAGATATGATACTCCATGGTAAAGGTCGCATTATGAATGTAGCATCACTTTTGTCATTTTTGCCTTTTCCATATTACTCTATGTACTCCGCCACCAAAACTTTTGTACTTGCATTTACAGAAACGATTGCTGCAGAACTAGAAGGAACTGGCGTCATAGTCACAGCACTTTGCCCAGGTACAGTAGAGACACCTTTTCACACTGATGCCATGCGCCTGACCAATGCCATGAGTGCCAATAAACCAATGCCCGCTGATATTGTTGCTAAAGCTGGTATTGAACTTTTTCTAAATGGAAAAGGTAAAAAGATCGTAGGATTTATGAATTGGTTTCTGAGCAATCTGCCTAGAGTCACACCCGATTTTATCATGATGAAGATAAAGAAACACTTGGCAAGTATAAAAAATAAATGATGATCCATTTTATATTACAACTCAAAGAAAGGAACGAAACACTTTTTTATTATGGTTTAGTCTGTTTATTTTTTGCTGCTTTTTGCTTGGTATTGACAAAACTTACTATTACCAATGTATATGGAGTCAATGCTTGGTACAAACCATTTAAATTTGCATTTTCTACTTTTTTGTATGCATGGGCTATGGCATGGTACTGTCATTATTTGCCCAAATTCAATTTAGAAATATTTAACTGGGCTATCATCATTTTGTTGGGTTTTGAAATTGTGTATATTGCCTTGCAAGCCAGTAAAGGACAAGAATCTCATTACAACACGAGTACTCCACTCTACGCCACCTTATTTTCTATGATGGCAATTGCAGCTTCATTAGTAACACTATACACTGCTTATGTTGCAGTGCTGTTTTTTTCGGATAAATTTCCTGAATTGACCGACTACTATCTGTGGGCTATACGTCTTAGTATGATCATATTTGTGATCTTCTCTTTTCAGGGCTTCCTGATGGGAAGCAGGTTAAGCCACACGGTAGGTTTGGTCAATGACAATTCGGACCTTTACATCGTAGGCTGGAGCAAAACAGTTGGTGACCTTCGAATAGCTCATTTTATAGGTATGCATGCATTGCAAGTCTTGCCGTTGCTGGCATATTATGTGTTCAAAGATCTGAAATTGACTATTATGATCTCAGTTTTGTATGGCTTATTGGCTGTATTTACGTTGGTACAGGCGTTGCAGGGAAAATCTTTGTTTAGATGAAATGATTTTAGTTTTTTAGCAATATTACCAAAAAAGAAATGCCCCGATTTTACTTTTGGTGGGTAAGAAATACAAAAACGCTTCCATCACTTTTATCCTATTTTTGGAATAATATGACGGAAGCGTTTTATGATGTGAAGCTTACCCTGCGTTGTCAAATGCCAGTCTTACCCAATCAATGACTTCTTTGTCAATTTCAGAAACGTCACTTAGATTTATCTTATGAGAACAAATACCGTTTGGTTTTTCGGCTTCCAATTTGCCTTTGGGTTCCACACCTTTTAGGTTGAATCCTATTTCAAATCTTGTTTTTGATGCAGGGTTTAAGAC
>CAMBRK010000051.1 GCA_945870185.1 Aureispira sp. CCB-QB1
AGGTGATCAAAGAACATGATGACATGTTTGATGTAGAAGTTATGAAATTTAAAGAAAAATCGGTATTTAAACATAAAGGAACTAATCTGGCAGGCACCCCTATCAAGGGTAGTGTAGAATATATGACTTGTGATGGCGAAAGATGCCTGCCTCCTGTTGAAGTTGCTTTTGATTTGAATTTTTAATTGAATTTTTAATTCCAGTAAATATAATGAGACCATTTATTTTTATATTATTTTTTGCGCTATCAGGGGTAGCTGTGCAGGCGCAAATATTTAATCCTGTAAAGTGGAAGTTTGAAATCGAAAAATTAAGTGAAAAAGAATATAAGCTTAAATATATAGCCAAGGTAGACAAAGGATGGACAGTCTATTCTCAGTATACTTCTGATGAAGGACCTGTGCCTACATCAGTTAATTACGAAAAATTGGATGGTATTCAGCTGGTAGGTAAAGCCATGGAGTATGGATCTAAAAAAGAAGGAATGGATCCTTTATTTGAGGTAAACGTGATAAAATTTCTTTCTGACAAACCTTTTATTATTGAACAAAAAATAAAAGTAAAGGATCCATCAAAACCTATCACAGGATACGTTAATTATATGGCTTGTGACAGTGAAAAGTGCCTGCCACCTACTGATGCAGATTTTAGTTTTAAGATACCATTAGATGGTGCTTCTCCTATGCCCACAGATACCAAAACTGCTGAAAATATCATATCTCCTGTAGATCCACATCAAACAACTCAGGTAGATACAGCTATCGATACGGCGGAAAATTCTACAGTCAAAATAGCCAATGATTTTGAAGTTGGAGCAATCATAATTGGTGATAAAATTGACCAGAAAGTACCATCTTTGGTAGCCACTTATGAAAAACCACTATCTGATTGTGGTGGTACAGAAGAAAAGAAAGAGGGATTGCTTTGGACATTTATTTTTGGATTGTTGGGTGGTTTTATTGCCTTATTGACGCCATGTGTTTTTCCAATGCTACCTATTACCGTTAGCTTTTTTACCAAAGATACCAAACGCAAGGGTTGGGTAAACGGCTTGATTTACGGGTTATCCATTATTGTGATTTATGTACTTATCGGACTATTAATAACTATTTTTGTGGGTCCTGAAGCCCTCAATAGATTATCAGTAAATTGGATAGCCAATACGCTTTTCTTTTTGATATTTATTGCATTTGCATTTTCCTTTTTTGGATTTTACGAAATTACCTTACCGAGTAGTTGGAGTACTAAAAGTGATAGTATGGCTGATAAAGGTGGCTTGATAGGTATCTTTTTTATGGCATTTACGCTGGCATTGGTATCTTTTTCATGTACGGGTCCTATTATCGGTACAGCCATAGTACAAGCAGCAACCAAAGGCGAATACTTGGGTCCATTTTTGGTTATGCTGGGATTTTCTACAGGCTTGGCCTTACCTTTTGGTCTTTTTGCAGCTTTCCCAGCTTGGCTCAATACTTTGCCAAAATCAGGGAGTTGGATGAATTCTGTAAAAGTAGTACTTGGATTTTTGGAATTGGCCTTGGCATTTAAGTTTTTATCTGTTGCAGATATGACTAATGGTTGGGGCTTTCTTAAGTATGAGTTGTTTATGGGTATTTGGATTTTAGTTTTTGCAGCTATGGCTTTGTATCTTTTTGGATTTATAAAATTTCCACATGATAGTCCTATAAAAAAACTGTCTAAAACAAGAATGGCTATTGGTGCATTAGTTGTTGGTTTAGTATTTTATCTCATTTCAGGATTTAGGATAAATGATAAAACAGGGGATTATAATGCATTGGCATTGATGAGCGGACTTGCTCCACCTGCTCACTATAATTTTTTTATCAAACCACAGGAAGTAGATGTAAGCATCAAGGCAAAATATCCATCTTTCTCTAAATGTGCTAATAATATTGATTGCTTCAAAGATTATTTTGAAGGCATGGCATATGCTAAGGAAACCAACAAGCCCGTCATACTTGATTTTACTGGTCATGGATGTGTAAATTGTCGTAAGACCGAAGAACACATTTGGGTAGACGATCGAATCAGAAAAATTCTCAATGACGAGTTAGTTTTAATCTCACTTTATGTGGATGACGATAAAAAACTTTCTGATGTTTACATTTCAAAACAAAGTGGTAAAAAAATCAGAAATGTCGGAAACAAATGGGCTGACTTTCAGATTGTAAATTTCCAACAAAACTCACAACCACTCTACGTCATGACGACTAACAATCAGGAAGTCATCAGCAAGCCTAGAGGTTTTGTAGAAGGTATCGATGGGTATCTCGATTTCTTAAATTGTAGTATGGCAGAAGTAAAAATGAGAAGTTCAAACACACAATAGTCGTTTCAGAATCAACGTAAAAGGGATTCAGGGCGGGAATGCTTTAAGTCCCTTTTTTATACCAAAGTTTACAAAACTATCAGTATTGAAATCAAGTAAATTAGCAAAAAATGAAAATCCTTTATAACGTCACCGTCAAAATCGATACTCAGGTTCATTCGGAATGGCTAGACTGGATGAAGACTGTTCATATCCCTGAGGTGATGGCGACGCAGTGTTTTGAAAGCTATAAACTCACCAGAATTCATGGAGATGATGATGAGCACGGGGTAGGCTTTGCAGTTCAGTATATAGCAACCGATATAGAAATCTTTAATCAGTATCAGGAAAAATATGCTCAAAATCTGCAAAAAGATCACGCTGATCGGTATCAAGGCAAATATGCTGTATTCCGAACATTGATGCAAATAGAAAGTGAAGGATAGTCTTAATTATTCTAAGTTGGATTGATGTTCATTTCATATAAAATTCTACTCCTAAAGCTCAATGACACATAACCGGGTTCTTGAGCGCCTCGAAAAAGTCAAGTTCTAGTGGTAATTTAGACATAGCGCCTCTATATATAAGATATGTGCCCATGACAAATGTAATGATCGGGTATAATTTTTTTAGCGATACTCGAAGCTTTTGACTTACAGCCTGATGACCAAGGGTCACGCCAATCATAGCAGGAAAGGTACCTAGACCAAAAAAAAGCATAAAACCGACGCTTCCCCAGATATTGCTTAAGGAAATAGCACCCGCTATGGCTATGTATACCAATCCACAAGGTAAAAATCCATTCATCGTACCTAGATACAATATAGGTACTGATTCACTCTTTCGTAATAGGCCAAAGAGTTTTTGGCTGATGAGTTGATAAAATTGATTCAGTGCAGGAAACTTGGAAATAAGATGGTCAGGATTAATTGCAAAAAGTGAAAAAATGATCATAACTGTACCAAGAAAAATTGAAACCATTTTTTGTGCACCGCCTAAAGCTACCGCACTTCCCAATAAACCGAATAAAATACCTAAGCTGATGTATCCTATTGTTCTACCTATATTGTATTGCAATGATGACCAAAATGCCGGAAATCCTATGCTCTTTTTACTGCTATGTACTGCTAAAGCTAAGGGTCCGCACATACCGATACAATGCAGGCTTCCAAAAAATCCAAGTGTGAATGCTATCCAATACATCTAAAGATTTGTTTATTACAATACAACTTCTTCTTCATGATAGTATTCCTTAGTACCTTGTTTCCAGTCTATCTTGATCTTCCATCTTCCTGACTTTACTTTATCTACCGGAATGATATATCTAGCTTCTTTCCCCAAATCAAAGTCATATTTGACATCCGAATGCTCGGAATACGGATTATAAAGTACTATTTTTCCTGATGTGTTAGATATTGAATCTATTGGAAAAGTCAATATAACTTCTTTATTTTCTTTATTATATTCTGTTTTGACTTTGATGGCTAGATTTGCTGTATTTTGTTTTTTATCATAATGTTGTTGATAATTGATATCTTCATCATAATAATTTTCTACTACAAGACTATCATGTACTTGTCTTGATTGATACAATACAAAAATTAAAGTTCCGACAAAAAGTGTAAAAAAAATGGTTAGCCCTGTGGCCCAATTGAATTTCATGTTTTTATTTTTATTTGTTTTTTAATGATCATATCTCGTCTCGGCTTACCTGGGTGATTGAATTGATGATTTAACGCTATTTGTTGCGTTATCGAAGTTATGTTTTGCAAGCAAATAATCACTCTAGTGTGCCACAAAGATGGGTTTATGCTCATTTCATCTGTATATTTAACTATATGTTTAACTATAAAGACTTCCGATCATTAGCCTTATGGCAAACTAACAATCGGAAGCCTTTACATGTTTTTAACTAGCTATTTCATTGGGCCAAAAAAAGTTGTTTTGACTTTCGTGATCAATTTACCATCAGCATAGATTCCAATGACTATTTTATTTTTACCTCCTTCGATTTTTTCCTTAGGAATTTTTATGAATACAGCACCTTCAGATTTATTATTTTTACTAACAGCCGGTTTTTTACCACCGATGATTTCAAATGTACCTGCTTCTGGTTCAAGCATTTTAAATTCCACAGATAGCGAATCTGAAGTTTTGTTAATCATTTGATAGTTATATAAATTGCTTATCGTACCATCGGCATGTTCTTGAGCGAGTAATCCACCTGTTCGTAGAAAGAGTACCTCTACATCTGATCTTAATGAAAACAATACTATTTCTATACCAATTAGTATAAAAAGTACAGCTGTGTAGGCTATAGTTCTTGCATTTATGATTTTATGTTCGCCTTTTTCTATACCTTCAATACTGTCTAGTCTGATCAAGCCCTTAGGTCTATCCACTTTTTCCATGACTTCATCGCATGCGTCCATACAAGCTGTACAGTTGACACATTCTAACTGTGTACCATTTCTAATATCGATCCCTGTAGGACATACATGGATACACAGTTTACAGTCGATACAGTCTCCGAGTTTGTTTTGAACAGATGTAAAATAGTCTTCAGCTACGTCAGCAGAAATAGCTGCAGGCTGGGAAATGGTCTTATTTTTTTGGATTTTTCCTCTTGGTTCTCCACGAACAAAATCATATGCTACAACTAAGGATTTATTGTCTAACATAACTCCTTGTAAACGACCATATGGACAAATCGTTGTACACACTTGTTCGCGCAATCTTGCGAAAACAATATAAAATACGAATGAAAAAATAATCATAGACGTAAATCCGCCTGCATGCATAGCGATAGGTTCCTGAATGATTTTTATTACTTCATCCAGGCCAATGATGTAAGCTAGAAATGTATTGGATATAAGAACGGCTATAGCAAAGAAAATAGCATGCTTGCTGAATCTTTTAATAATTTTATCCGAAGTCCAAGGCGCTGAATTTAGTTTTTTCTGAGCATTGTAGTCTCCATCTATAGCATATTCAATCCTGCGATAGACTAGCTCCATAAAAATGGTCTGTGGACAAATCCAACCACAAAACAATCTTCCAAAAACCACCGTAAATAGTATAATAAAAACAAGGAATATCAACATGCCGATAGCAAAGAGATAAAAGTCTTGTGGTCCAAAGTGCATTCCAAATAATATGAAATTTCTTTCCAAAATATTAATAAGGATGAAAGGCTCACCATTGACTTTAATAAAAGGAAGACCAAAAAGGATAACAAAGTAAAGGTATGATAGCCACGTACGATAATTTGTAAATTTTCCTGTAGGTTTTTTAGGGTATATCCAAATTCTTTTACCGCTTTTATCGACAGTGGATATATTGTCTCTGAACTGTTCATTAAATTGTTTGTCTGTATCCGAAGTCATTGATATTCAATTTATTGCTACAAAAATATGGAAAATTATTAATTATAAAGGTAACCCGTGTTGCATATAAAAAAATGACAGGATGTACCTTGTAATTCATCCTGTCATTCAATTTAAATGCTTTATAAATTTTATTTGGCCGCAGGTTTAGTTACGCTAGAAGTATCAACAGGGACGGCATTTGCGGCAGTTGTATCAACTGCTGCGGATGTTTTTCCGTTAGGTTCATACAAGTCTCCTTGAGGAGCTTTAGTATTCGGTGGATTAGTGCCTTGCATGGACAAGATATAACTAGCCACTTTTTGCATAGCGGCAGGTCTCAATTGAGCTTGCCAAGAAATCATTCCCTTCTCAGGCACACCGTATTTGATGGTTTTGAAGAGATCATTGATGCTGCCTCCGTGTATCCAGTACTTATCTGTAAAGTTAGGGCCTACAGTACCTTCACCATTTGCACCATGACAGACCAGACAGTTGGCAATATATATTTCTTTACCTTCAGCAAGAGCTGCGGCGTCTGTAAGAATAGTTACTGTTTTTTCATCTACTGCATTGGCCTGAGTAGCCAGATACTTAGCCTTTTCAGCTTCACCCATTTCCATAGCTGCTATGTACTCCTGCTCTTGGCTAGGTCCTTTATCAGACACATGATAATACCAAAGGTATACAGCAGACCAAATGATAGTTCCATAAAACAACCAAAGCCACCAAGGAGGAAGTGAGTTGTCAAGTTCTCTAATTCCGTCGTATTCATGTCCAAGGTCTATGTCTGCTTCCTTATCTTTAGGTACAAGATTCCATGCTTTTTCAGAAATCGTACTCCATAAAGATCCAGTGGGAGTTAGGTTAGCTTTATCTAGTCCTTCAGGTCCGTATTTTTCTAGAAGTTTCATTTTCTGAACCTCTATAAGTGCCCAAATCAGACTAATCCCAGCGATGACTACTCCGATCAGTACAAGTATAGCTAAAAGGAGAAGTATATTGTTATAAGCTAAATTAAAGACATTGGTAGATGCTTCTGCTGTAGGTGCGACTTCTGTTGCATCTTGGGCGTAGATACTTACTGCCCCAGTTAATGTCATGATATAAATTATGATGGTAATAAAGAGCCTCTTCATCATTTTATTTTTATTTTATTTTTTAATATGGTTTAATATTGAAATCGTTTCAAGCATCATCATCAAGGGGAAGGTTTTCCATCCTTTTGATGACAGGATTATTTTTTCTAAATGCCATTAAAGCACTTACAGTAAAAATAAACATGAAAGTCAAAAGTGCAAAAATGGCCATCCAATTGATATTGCCCGCACCTTCTAAAATATATTTTGCCATGATTTTTAAAGTTTTAATTGGTGAATTATTTAGAAGGTACTTTAACTTTGATATCTGTACCTAATCTTTGCAGATAAGCTATTAAAGCAATGATTTCTTTATTTTCCAAATTTTCTTGAGTGATCTTATCCTTTTCAAGGCTTTCGGCTATTTTTTTAGCTTGAGCTTTGAGGTCGTCTACCGCCTTGTCAGCAAATCCGTCAGGATAAGGCGTACCCAATGATTGTAACACTTTGATTTTGGAAGCCGTATACTGAGTGTTTAGATCTTTTTTGAGCAACCATGGATATGGAGGCATGATAGATCCTGGGGCCATAGAGGTCGGTTCATTCATGTGGTTGTAGTGCCAGCTATCTGGATATTTGGCTCCTATTCTATGAAGATCTGGACCTGTACGTTTACTTCCCCAAAGGAACGGTCTATCATAGATAAACTCACCTGATTTAGAATATTCTCCATACCTTTCAGTTTCAGATCTAAACGGTCTTATCATCTGTGAGTGACATCCGACACATCCTTCTCTTATATAAAGGTCACGTCCTTCGAGTTCGAGTGGCGAGTATGGTTTTACCGATGCAATTTTAGGTACATTATTATCGATCATCATCATAGGTATAATCTCTACCAATCCACCGATTAATACTAAAACAGCACTTAATATCAACATTTGAATAGGTTTTCTTTCTATCCATTTGTGCCAGTATTCATTATTATGTGCTTCATAAGCCACCAAAGCAGGTGCCGAAGCTTCTTGATTCGCTATAAGTTTACCACTTTGTACTGTTTTGACTAAGTTGTAAATCATGACAATAACACCACTAAAGTATATCGTACCACCAATCGCTCTGATCAAATACATAGGAAGGATCTGAGTTACTGTTTCGAGGAAGTTACCGTACTGAAGAAATCCATCTGGTGTAAATTGTTTCCACATCAATGATTGGGTCCATCCAGCCCAATATAATGGAATAGCATAGAATAGAATTCCTAACGTACCAATCCAGAAATGGGTATTGGCTAGTTTGATGGAGTATAGTTTGGTACCATAAATTCTGGGCAAGAGCCAATACAGCATACCGAATGTCAACATACCATTCCAACCTAAAGCACCTATATGTACATGACCTACAGTCCAATCAGTGTAGTGTGTGATAGCATTCAATGATTTTATGGATAATAGTGGGCCTTCCAATGTAGCCATACCATAAGCCGTAACTGCTACCACGAAAAACTTAAGAATAGGATCGGTTCTTACTTTATCCCAGACACCTCTAAGGGTCAATAGTCCATTCAACATACCACCCCAAGATGGAGCTATCAACATGATAGAGAATACCGTACCAAGAGATTGTGCCCAGTCAGGAAGTGAAGTATATAATAAATGGTGAGGGCCAGCCCATATGTAAATAAATATCAAGGCCCAGAAGTGGATGATAGATAGTTTATATGAGTAAACTGGTCTGTTAGCTGCTTTGGGCATAAAGTAGTACATCAAACCCAAATATGGTGTTGTCAAGAAAAACGCCACCGCATTATGACCATACCACCATTGAATCAATGCATCCTGTACACCTGCAAAAGCATACACACCATGACCTAAACTTACTGGTATTTGTATATTATTAAATACGTGAAGTACTGTTACAGTGATCCATGTGGCTATATAAAACCATATGGCTACATATAGATGTTGCTCTCTTCTTTTTAAGATAGTACCAAACATGTTGATACCAAAAATGATCCAAACCACAGCTATAGCTAAGTCAATAGGCCAGATTAATTCGGCATATTCTTTACTACTGGTAAGACCAAGAGGTAGCGTGATGGCTGCTGATAAAATAATGAGCTGCCAGCCCCAAAAGTGCAGGTTGGAGAGTAAATCACTAAACATCCTTGCCTTAAGCAATCGTTGTAATGAGTAATAGACTCCTGTAAAAATACCATTTCCTACAAATGCGAAGATCACAGCATTGGTGTGTAATGGTCTGATTCTGCCGTATGTAGTCTCTGCTAAGCCGAGATTCATTGCCGGAAAGACCAGTTGGAGGGCAGCAAGAATACCTACCAACATACCTATCACCCCAAAAATAACGGATGCATAGGCAAAGTTGCGTACTATCTTGTTGTCATAACTAAATGTTTCTAAATTTGCCATAAGTCAGATTTTAAAATATAATTAATTGGTTTTATCGTTATTGTCTATCATATCATCATCCAGCAAAATTCTGACTCCGGGAGTATATTCATCGTCATACTGACCATCTCTAACTGCCCAAAAAAAAGCTGTTAGAAAACCTGCTGCTACTACTAAACTAATGATAATAAGATAAAATATAATATTCACTTTTACGAATTTGAGTGCAAAGTAGGAAGGTGTCACTCATAGACATATGACATAAATCATTATCAAATATGACTTTTATCAAGGTTTCAAATACTAGTTTTAAGTAGTACAAATTCAATGGTTTATGAATATAAATTACTTGATTTGTAAGTTTATAAAAATTAGAAAAATTACATTATACTGACAAAAGTTAGCTTTAATAAGGTTTTTGTCAAAAATGAAAGTTTAAATCAAATTCAGATAACGCAGTTGTAAGTCTATAACAAAAGTAATATTGACACCCTATTTCATTTCATATAATTTTGCGGCATAAACCAAATTGTTTGTCTGATATGTCCAAGACTTTCTTGAAAATGTATATTCCGGTCAAATTGAAGCACATATTTGCATATCATTTGTGGCATACTCAATCTATAAAGAATTAGAAAGAGCTTTGAAGGAAGAAAAGTATAGATTATCTGTAGAAAAAGCATCCAAATTAACGCATAATATGTATCAAATGGAAATAACACTCCCTGAATCAAGACATACAAAAAATATCATCCTAAAAATGGATGATGAATAAGCGGAGCTAGTCAGAATAATCAATAAAAAATTTTAGGGTGACCCATAGCTTAAAATAGGGGACAATCGGCAATGATTATTCCTGACACAGGTCTAAACGCGGTCATTGAAGTAAAAGTACATAATCTCCCCGCAGGCATCTATAATGTAGGTGTTGAGAATAACAATTTGTATCCTCATAAGCGCTTTATTAAAATCGAATAAAGAATGGGTTACATTTAGGTGAGATTCGATTAGAAATTAGTTTTAGTTAATACTGGATCCATTCTTTTTGACTATGGTAGGTAAAGGTATCTACACGTATCAGAAAGGAAGGATCATTTTTTTGATAATACTTCCGATTTTCTCTAAGAAAACGCAAACGAGTCTTGCGACAAATGAGCAAAGAGATGATCAAATCATAGAAGCGGTTAGACCTCTCAAAGTTTAGCCATTTTCTTACTTTTTCTTTAAAATCATCGGACTTTAAAATGATTGATCTATCGAGAATCTTGATAGTCCTAAGTAATCAGTTTCGATATTCTAGCTGTTTGATAAGTTAATAACAATGCAAATAGAAAGTTTAAAACATCGGATCTTTTTTGTTACATAATAAAATGCTACTCTTTACCAAAAAAAATAGCCGAATCATCATATAAATGAGTCGGCTATTATGATTATCCATCACAAATATATGATTTTACTATAAGTCCATCATCAACGTCATAGGATCTTCAAGTAATTCTTTTACTTTAACTAAAAATGTTACTGATGTGCTACCGTCGATGATTCTATGATCATATGACAATGCCAGGTACATCATAGGCCTGATGACGATCTGGCCATCTACGACGATAGGTCTATCTTTGATGGCATGCATACCCAAAATAGCAGATTGTGGTTCATTGATGATAGGAGTACTTAATAATGACCCAAAAGTACCACCATTGGTAATAGTAAAAGTACCACCTTTCATTTCATCTAACGTAAGTTTACCATTTCTTGCTTTATCTGCTAGTTCCTTAATTTTCAACTCTATGTCATGAAAACCTATAGATTCCACATTAGAAATAGGTGGTACTACTAGACCCGTGGGAGTGGAAATAGCGATAGAAATATCTACATAATCATGGTAAATAATATCACCATCTTGGATCATAGCATTGACATCAGGCATTTCCATAAGTACTTTGGCACACGCTTTGGCAAAAAGAGACATGTATCCCAATTTAATGCCATATTTAGCAACAAACTTTTCTTGGTACTTTTTACGGAGCTCATTGACTGCTGAAAGATCCACTTCGTTAAAAGTGGTCAACATTGCGGTATTATTTTTAGCAGAAACTAGCCTTGCAGCAATAGTTTTTCTCATTCTACTCATTTTTTCTACTCGAGAAGTTCTACCACCTACAGTTTTATGTTCAGTTTTAATAATGGGTGTATTTACTTCAGATTTGACTGAAGGTGCAGGAGAGACTGCTTTATTTTCAACCGCTTTTTGGGCGTCTTCCTTAGTAATTCTACCATCTTTGCCTGATCCGGATACTGAAGCCGCGTTGATGTCGCTTTCTCTTAAAATTTTGCCCGCTGCTGGAGATGGATGTCCAGTGGCATAGCTTGTTGATGAATTATGTGTATTTGCTTCTTCTTGATGCTGGGAAATAGGAGCTGTAGGCGTAGGTACTGATACACCTGCAGTAACAGATGTGTCTATCCTAGCTACTAAAGCTCCGATAGCCAAATCATCTCCTTCATTAGCCACATAAATCAATTTTCCTGAAGCTTCTGCTGGAAACTCAAGTGTAGCTTTGTCAGATTCAAACTCACAAATGGGTTCGTCCACTTTGACAAAGTCTCCATCTTTTTTCAACCATTGAGACAGTGTAACTTCTGTTATAGATTCGCCAATAGTAGGCACTTTCATTTCTATTAAGCTCATAAAATTAAAATTTTGCTCAAAGATATATACGTTTCGAATTATATTTCATGCATGATCAAAAAATATAATTAATTATTTAGAGTATTCGAATAATTAATTTAGATTAACCTAAAATTAGTATTGTGTTCTTATCATTTTCAATATGGTTTCTACCTCTTTTCCCGCTAGGGATGCTTTCCCCAAAAAGTTATTATTTAAGAAAGAAAAGGCTAGTTTTTTACCTTTTTCAGTTATTAAATAGCCGCTTAGATTATAAACTCCAGTCATTGAACCCGTTTTGCCAAAGACGTACTGCTCTTTAGCGAGATATAGGTCGCTTAATGTTCCATTACCACCACCTACTGCCATTAATGAAAGCAATTGGGCTTGAGGTATTTCTTTGTTCATTTTTTTCAATAAATGTAAGATCGAAGCAGGAGTAAATCTATTGTATCTGGATAGGCCGGAACCATCTACCCATACCAGTTTTTGTGGCATATCTTTAAACAAATTTTGATTGGCCCATTTGATGGTTTGACTCATTGACAATGTATCTAACATTTCGAGACCCGCAGAAAGCAGCAAATGATCCGAAAGCATGTTGTCACTGATCTGCATCATTCTACGAATCACGGTATCGGCTGGCCAAGAATACAAGGTTTGTGTAGAAGAATCATATGCCAGCTTTTGAAAAGAAATAGCTCTATTTAAAGTGTCTTCCAAAAGTTTTATATTTTCTAATGTAGCATTTTTATATGGTACTTCCTGATAAAATTCTTCGAAATTTTCAAGCTCTGATGGTGTATTAAATAGATTTTGGTTTTGTTCTCTTTTGATAATCTGAATAGTAGAATCGGTTTTACTATTTTGAAAAAAACGAAGAGGTTGTGCATAAAGTCCTGCAGTATCTTTATTGACCAACAAAATATTCCCATATGCTGGAAATGAAGACATTTCGACTTGGTAATAAGCATTGTAATCATCCCACATCCAACCTTGACCATAGGGTGATAATTGGTCATTTTCAGCAAAAGTGATGTTTTTATTAATTGACTTCTTTTTAATAAATTGCAGGGTAGTGGTATCTTCAAAGTAAGGATGTAAAAATGTTGGATCAGCCGTTCCCCAAAAAATAAAACTAGAGTCAGTTTCACTATATTTTAAGGCAGGTATAGAGTCCTTTAGTATTTTAATGCAAGCGTACATGGTGAAGAGTTTAGTATTGGAAGCAGCAACAAAATATTTGTCTACATTCCTCTCATAAACAACTACCTCATCGTCCAAGTCATAAACAATCAATCCTGAGAATCCCGAGCGAAGTATATCAGAAGTTTCTATTCCTGCTGTAATTTGCTCAGTTAATGATTTTACAACATTTTTTTCATCAGTATCCAGAGTAGCTATTTTTACAGAATCATCTTCCGCTAAAATAATTTTTACTTCTTCACGATTTAATTTTTTACTACAACCTATAAGGAGAAGCATACTAAATATCCAATAGATTCGAAAGAAGCTTCTCATTTATTTAAAATACTTTTAGTAATATTTGATTACACGGCAACATTGTATTCTCTCAAAGCATCATTTAGGGAGACTTTGGTATCTGTTGACGGTTTTCTTTGCCCGATGATAAGCGCACATGGGACTTGGTAATCGCCGGCAGGAAAAGACTTGGTATAGCTACCTGGAATAACCACGGATCTTTCTGGTACTTCACCTTTATAAGTAACTGGTTTTTCGCCTGTGACATCAATGATATGTGTAGACTGTGTGAGTACGACATTTGCCCCAAGTACAGCTTCTTTTCTGACTCTGACGCCTTCTACCACGATACATCTGCTACCTATAAAACAGTGATCTTCTATAATAGTAGGACTTGCCTGCGGTGGTTCTAAGACACCGCCGATACCTACACCTCCTGAAAGATGGACGTTTCTTCCTATTTGAGCACAAGATCCTACAGTAGCCCAAGTATCTACCATAGTACCACTTCCTACCCAAGCGCCAATATTTACGTATGATGGCATCAAAATCGCGCCAGACTCAATAAAGCATCCATATCTAGCTATCGCATGAGGTACCACTCTAACACCTTGTGCTGCGTAGCCTTTTTTTAATGGAATTTTATCATGAAATTCAAAAGGGCCTACTTCTATGGTTTCCATTTGTTGTATGGGGAAAAATAAAACGATAGCTTTTTTAACCCAATCATTTACTTTCCATCCATCACCATCAGGTTCGGCAACCCGAATTTTTCCTTTGTCTACAAGATCAACTACTTCTCTGATAGCATCCTTGGATCCTGGTGATGAAAGATGACTTCTGTCTTCCCAGAGTTTTTCAATAAGATTTTTTAAATCATCCATTGTTTATCTTATTTTTAAATTGCTTTTATTAAAAAATGATATTGTATGCTACCATCTGAGACAGTATACCTACAAAATACCCACCATATATCTCGTCAGGTCGATGAGCTTTCAAATATAATCTGGCACTGCCTACAGCTCCACCAAGTAATAAAATGATCAGCATCATCATCCTGTCACTCACTCTCCATTCTATATTAAA
Source organism: Aureispira sp. CCB-QB1 (assembly GCA_945870185.1). Taxonomy (GTDB): domain Bacteria; phylum Bacteroidota; class Bacteroidia; order Chitinophagales; family Saprospiraceae; genus OLB9. The sequence goes on from CAMBRK010000051.1 coordinate 14,421, forward strand.
AATTGGAAAAGGAATGTCTATAAATCCATAAGAGCTATTCATAATTACCAGTAACATACCTGCCATAAACCCACCTGCGGCAATGGTATGTAGACTTATCTTAGTAAAACTATTGATCGTAAGACCAATAAATACAGCTATTGTACTCCCTAAAATAAAGAAAGTTAGCTCAGATGGAATATTGTCATTGTTCCTTACATTGACGTACAACCACATGTAAAACAAGCCCGTAATGATCAATGGCCCAATACGTTCATTTTTGTCAGGCATCTCTAACGATGAAATCAGTCCTAATGCTTTCATCATTAGAATAGCTATCAAAGGAAACATTATGGCGATAGACAAAACTGATATTATGACTAAACCTTGTGCTTTGGGGCTTGAAAAGCCGAAAAGATAGGGATTGGCCATAATAATATATAGTAACACATAACCAATGATAAACAATGGATGCATGATTACAGATATAATATGGGAAGAAATCCTCAACATAGATCAATTTATGGTGCAAATATGCAAATAAAATTCCAATTTGATCCGTTGTGGTCACTTTAGTTTTATTCTCTGAAACTTAATCCTAATTGAAAATGCATAACTGAAGCATTTCTGTAAGCATCTGCAATGTCTGAAGGCGCCTTAATGTCAAAATGCAAAAACTTGAAACCGGTATCAAAAAATATATTCAATTTTTTAAAAATATAATACTGACACCCTAGATCTAAATGAAGATTTACGCCCTTTACATTTTCCCACTTAGGTCTTCCAATGATTATAGCAGGTCTCATTTTAAATCGATCGGTAAAGCTGTGTTGATATCCTGTCCCTATCCCAATGGTTTTGATGATGGTGTTGTCCCTATAAAATATTTCTTTATCCGTAACATTTGCTTTTAGTCTGGAGTATTCCAAATTTAAAAAGAACTTTTCTTTGTACATGATTACTGCCGCGGTACCAAAACCACGCCATCGGTCGTGTGAATTCTTATAAACAGAGTTTAAAAATATATACTGTTGGTGTCCTGCTTTAGCTTGAAAAGTGATATTTTGGCCAAATACAGAAGTTTGAATATAGAAACAAATCAGCGTTAATAATAAAAGCTTCTTATCCATAGTATTTAATTTCTAATAATATAGTTATAAGGTATTTCCCCAACAAATATTGAGTCCCTAACAATCGTGTTATTTGTTTGGTATAAAATATAAACTGAATCAAGTGGTCTTAAATTAAAAGTATCTCTTTCCATACATTTAATATTTCTGGACTTATAGTTATGGAACATCACAAAATCTGCATTAAAATCAAAAGATGTATCTATTTGAATATCATGGGATGTTTTTGTAGCGAATAACACATTAGCTTCATCTGAATTATTGCAACTCAAAATAAGTGGAACTGCGATATCTAGTTGATTATATTGACTTAGATCGACTTCAAAGTCCTTTATAAACTTCTTTGTGAAAAGTAGTGTTTTTTCAGCAAATTGTGGATTGATAGTGCTTCCTTTAGAGAACCTAAATTTAGTGTTTAAATGTAGTACAAAAAAATCTGCATTTGATCCTGGATACATAAAGCTGTAGGTACCGTCGCTTTTCGAAACGGTAGACTGTATAGCGCCAGAATCTTCGATTAGATCAAAATTAGTAACATAAGCTGACAAAAATAAAGGTATACCCGATAATGTTTTACCGTTTTGATCTGTAACTATTCCCTTAACTCGTATTTGTGTATTATGATCCAACTCTAGGGTTTCAAAACAACTGAAGCCCATCAAAATAATCATGGCATAAAACACAAGTAAATATTTCATATGTATTAACTTAGATGATCTACCAATATAAACGCTCTGTAATTAACTATAAAAAATGGAGAGAACTGGTTAATTGCTTCTCTCCATTTAAAACTATTTACTTTTTACAGTCATCATATTTTGCCAATGCATCCATCATAATGATGTCATTTTCAGAAGAAGAATCAGTCATTGCTTTTTCCAATATTGACTTCTTCGGCTCTTTTTCTTTATTATCTTTTAGTTCTTGGGTTAAACTGGGACAATCATCTAAAAACTTTGATAATGATTTAGTAAAACCTTGAATTCCTACCCCTGGTTGAAAATACTTCTTTTTATCTTTATTTTCAACAATTTTCAATGGTACTAAATCTGCCGTATTTGTTCCAAAAGGTGCTTCTGTAGGGATATACATCAAAACACTTGTGCGTTTGAAATCTTTTATGACCCTGCATAATGCACTTTTATTAGTCATTGTAACTAAGCCATTAGGAATTTTAATTTCCCTGATTCTATACATCGTTTTATCTATTAGTAAAGAGTCAAGGTTCTTAAATTTAAATCTTTCTTTTTTAATTTTGCCATTTTCAATAAATCCAAATCTTTGCATATCTACATAAATAAAATTTGGATCTTCAGTTTCTGACTCATAAACTAATGTCCCTTCCAATTTTTTTCCATCATTAAAAAACATTGTTGATGGGACAATTTTTGAATTTTGTTTTACAGACATAGTACTTGTAAAATCTTTGTGGGATGTTATATCAGATTGACAATATCCGCAAAGAGAAAATAAAACAAATGATAATAATAAATTGATTTTCATCTTATAAAAATTTTTAGTGAATAAATTACTTTTTAAGCATCGATGTCACTTGGTCTACTACATTTTTTGCAGTAAAACCAAATTTTTCATCAAGCACTGGGTAAGGGGCTGAATATCCAAAATGGGTCATTCCGAATACCTTCCCATTATCTTTTATCAAACCTTCCAATGTCACTGGCAAACCTGCTGTAAGACCAAACACAGGGACATCGTCTGGTAGAATGCTATACTGATATCGTTCACTTTGTTGTCTGAAGATTCCTTCCGATGGGACAGATACTATTCTTACTCTCATCCTCTGTATGTTTTCTAAAAGAGGGGCAGCCTCTATCAATGTAGCCACTTCAGAGCCATTTGCTAAAAGAATTATATCTGCGTCATCACTTGATTGATAAACTATATAAGCTCCCTTTGAAATTTGTCTGCTTTCCTCTAGTCTGTCTGTTTCTAGCGCGGGTATGTCCTTAATATTTTGCCTTGATAAAATCAATCCTGAAGGTCGATCTTTGGTTTGCAAAATGAGTTCCCATGCGCTCACCGTTTCAGCACTATCGGCCGGTCTCAATGCTACAAAAGATGGTTTTTCCGAGTGATTATGCAATTTTTCTAATAACCTTAACTGAGCTTCTTGTTCAATAGGTTGGTGGGTAGGACCATCTTCTCCAACTCTGAATGCATCATGAGTCCAAAGAAACTTCACCGGTTGTTCCATCAATGCCGCAACTCTTAAAACTGGCTTCATATAATCCGAAAAAGCAAAAAATGTGGCACAAACGGGTATTACACCACCATGAAGTGCCATCCCCGTACACAAGGCAGCCATAGTCAACTCAGATACTCCAGCCTGCAGGAACGAACCTGAAAAATCACCTTTTGCAAAAGGCTTCGTCTTTTTTAGGAACCCATCTGTCATATCACTATTAGAAAGGTCAGCAGATGATACAATCATGTTCCCGACATGTTCTGCTAAAAAGCCCAATACCTTGGAAGATGCATTTCTGGTTGCATCATTGGCTCCTAGAGAAATTTCTTTAAAATCCAACTTTGGTAAATTACCATTTAGAAATGATTTTAGTAGGGAAGCTTTGACAGGATGTTCGTCTTGCCACTGAGCATATGCTTTTTTTCTGTCAGCAGCAATCTTTCTTTTTTGATCTAATACATTGTCATAATACTCTTGGACTTCTGGAAATACTTCAAAAGGACTTTCTGGATTTCCTCCTAAATTTTTAATGGTTTCACCAAAAGAAGCTTTTGATTTACCCAATGGTTTTCCATGCGTTTCTACCATGCCTTCGTAAGAAGATCCATCGTCTTTGACTGCGCCTTTACCCATGATGGTACGTCCGATAATCAATGATGGTCTTTCTTTTTCATTTTGACAAGCTTGGATAGCATTTCTGATTTGGTGCTCATCGTTACCATCTATTTCGATTACATGCCAGTTCCAACTTTCATATTTATTTAAGGTATCTTCTGCGGTTACTTCTCCCACTTTTGTAGAAAGTTGCACATCATTGGCATCATAAAACATGATGATATTGCCTAAGCCAAGATAACCCGCTATCCGACCCACTCCCTGAGATATTTCTTCTTGAATTCCCCCATCCGATATATATAAATACGTGTGGTGAGCCATCCATTCTCCAAATCGTGCTACTAAAAATCTTTCTGCTATCGCCGCACCGGCACCAAAAGCATGTCCTAAACCCAGTGGGCCTGATGTGTTTTCAATACCTCTTTTAAAATCAACTTCAGGATGACCAGGCGTATTGCTTTTCCATTGCCTGAAATTTTTAAGATCCTCCATATCCATCAAGCCACATAACTTTAATTGTGCATACAACATAGCCGACATATGACCCGGATCCAAATAAAATCGATCTCTAAATGGCCATGTAGCATCATCAGGGTCAAAATTTAAAAATTCACTGTATAGGATATGAATAAAATCTGCTCCACCCATGGCTCCGCCGGGATGTCCTGATGCCGCTTTTTCTACCATCGAAGCAGCTAAAATTCTAATGTTGTCCGCTGACCTTAAAACTATTGATTTGCTCACGTGAAATTGATTTTTGTTTCAGGACACAAAAGTAATAATAATTAATGGCAGAATAATTAAAATAAAAATTATAAATATAAAATTTTTATTTAATCACAAATACACTATTTTATTTTGGATAATGCCTAAAATATTTTGCGTTGTAAAATTTAATATTTTACGTATATTATTAAAGTTTTTAATACCAATTATCCCAAATTGACTTAGCTAAATTTAAATTTCGAAATGTTAATTTATTAGTACCAAAATGTTAACTTTGTATTTTATTAAATGCAATTCACCCTCTGATGTTGAGATATTGGACGTTTCTTTTTTTCGGACTTTTTACGTGTTGTAATATAAGTTTGAAAGCTCAAAACTGTGGTTTTACAATTACTGTACCTGAAGATATGACCATTTGCGAAGAATCAACTATCTCATTAAATGGGCAGATTTCAGGAAGTTACTTTAGTTATGAATGGTCAGGGACTGATGGTTTTTACGAAAATTCTAATCTTAATCCTACGACTGGCGTGGTACAGACCACAACTTACACATTAAAAGTCTTAAGCAATCCATCCACAAATCTAATTGTAAATGGGGATTTCTCAGGTGGCAATTCTGGCTTTACCACGGATTACAATTATGTATCTGATGGACCTGGTCAATTGGAAATGTATCCTGAAGGAACCTATACAGTAATCAATAACCCAAATTTGGTGCATAATGGATTTCAACCCTGCTCAGATCATACTGGTGGCGGCAATATGATGGTAGTTAACGGAGCTGGCGCATTTCAACAAGTCTGGTGTCAGACTATTAGTGTAAACCCAGGTTCTACTTATGTGTTTCAAGCGTTTGCCACTTCTGTCAACCCATCTTCTCCTGCAATTTTACAGTTTTCGATTGATGGTAATCTACTTGGTTCACCTTTTGGCTTGTCAGGATCTACATGTGCTTGGGAAGAATTTTTTGAAACATGGGATTCTGGCGGAAATACATCAGTTGAACTTTGTATTACTAACCAAAATACAGCTTTTGGAGGTAATGATTTTGCCATAGACGATATCTTTTTTGGAGAGTTGTGCTCTGATGAAAAATCATTTGATGTCATTTTTTCTACATTTGATTTATTACCGCCCAACCAAGTGCTAATTAATTGTATAAACGACGAGACCACCTTAGAAGCTACACCACTACCTACGATTACTGGTTATGGTTATGAATGGACCACCCTAAATGGGAATATTGTAGGAAATCCAGATCAAAAACAAATTACTGTGGATGAAGCCGGACTATATACCGTCAATGTTACAAACCCGTATGGTTGCATCTTGACTCAAGATTATTTAGTAGAAGAAGACTTTGACAAGCCTGATGTAGGTATCTCAGGCGTGCCTACTTTAGATTGTAAAAATCAGACTACCCAACTTCAAGCATTTAGTCCAGGTGGGTCATCATTACAGTTTTCATGGACGCTGCCAGGTCAAGGTATTGTCCTTGGATCTTTGCTTACTGTCAGTGCTCCCGGTATCTATCAAGCCAATGCTGTGGGAGAAAATGGATGTGTAGGTATAGATACAATTAGTGTAGTGTTAGAAAAGTCACAGTTCGTTTATGATGCGGACTCTTCTGGGCTGGTCACCTGCAATAAAAATGCTGTAGATATTTTCCTAAACCTGGGCAGTCAAATAGATAGTGTATCGTGGAAAGGGCCGTCTATTCTTTCTCAAAATACAGAAAAAGACACGATCTTAGTTAATGCTGTAGGTTATTATGTGTTTGAATTATTCATAGGTAAGGATTGTAGCGTGAAAGATAGTATTTTGGTTAGCCAAGCTCCTCCAGAGATCAATTATGCACTTACTCCACAAGATACGATTACCTGCCTTAAAAAATCTGTGTTGATAGCGCCCGACTCATTGAATGGTGTGGTCAATATACAGTGGTTAGGTTCAGGTAGTAATTCGGGATCTTTAGAAGTTAGTAAAGCCGGTACGTATTCATTCATACTTTATGATAAAAATGGTTGTACCACGACAGACTCCATAAAAGTTGAAGAAAATCTAGAAAAACCCTTATTTATCGTTGCTGTAGATACTATCAATTGTATAACCAATTTAGGTGGGTTTAACATTACCGACCCTGGTAACAATCAATATGTCTGGTCAGGGCAAGGACAAAGTTTTACTGGTATTAATCCTGTTTTTGATAAACCGGGTATCTACACGGTCAAGGCAACAGGCGTCAATGGATGCACAGAAACACAAAATCTGGAATTACCTTCTTCCATAGATTTTCCAAAAATATCACAAAATATAGTTCCAATCACATGTGCTAATCCCAATGGTAGTATACAGCTTTCTGCGTCGATTGCATCCACATTTACTTGGAATTCAAATACCACAAACGGGTCCGGACCTATCATTACTTCCAATACCAGTGGATCATTTGATATCATAGCTACATCCAGCAAAGGTTGTACATCTACGATACAACTTTACATTCCTGTTGATACATTAAGGCCACTAATCAAGCCTATTCAGGACGTATTGCTTACTTGTAAAAATCCAGAACATCAGCTTGTTTTAGATGTAAGCAGTTATGACGTGTACACAGTCAGCGGGCCAGGGTTGTCCAATATTCCTTCGATTTTACCTACGTTAACACAAAAAGGTATTTATACATTGAATGTAAAAAATAACCAAAACGGATGTACCAACAATACTCAATTTAATGTCAATGAAGACAAGAAAAAGCCCAAATTCGTTGCTGTTGTACCAGATTTGAGTTGCAAAAATCCAAGTTCTAGCCTAAACCTAAGTGGTGATTCTGGCTTAGATTTTGATATCGATGGTCAAAAAATAACTAATGGGTATCTGATCACCAGTGCAGGCAAGTACACTATCAAAGCTATCAATACTGCAGGTTGCGATACTACAGTTACACTAGACGTAAAAGGAAATTTTGACATCCCTGTGATATCACTTTCTCCGATCTTACTTAACTGTAATGTACCTCAGCTATGGATCAGAGATCAGGGCAATGAGACGGGATTAGCCTATACTTGGGAAACAGACAACGGGACCATCGCCAAGGATTCTGTTTTGGTCACACAAAATTCAAATATCACCCTTGTAGCTACCAATACTTATGGATGCATATCGAAGCTAAAAGCGGATATCAATACTGACTTTGCAAAACCATCCATCACCATAGAAGGCCCAAGATCCATTCCTTGTAAAGCATCATCTATAACTTTAACTGGTGCCACCACCGCTACCAATACAGTGTGGACATGGTCTGATAATACTGGAAATTTAGGTAATGAAAAGACATTTAAAGTCAATAATACTGGGACATACACCATTTTGGTAAAGAATTTGACCAATGGATGTACAGAATCAACTAACGTTACTATAGAAAAGCAGCCTGCTCCCGAAGATTTTACCATAGACTTGGCGCAACCATTATGCTTTGGTGATAAAGGTAGCCTTACTTGGACCGGGACCACCGGAGGCACTGCACCTTATTCATTGACCATAAATAACAACTCTTTTAACCTAAATAAAAAATCTGAATTGACTTCCGGTCGCTTTACTTTATATCTTAAAGATGTCAATGGATGTGACCTAGAAAAACTGATCGAAATTGAAACTCCAAAAGATTTTCTGGTCAATGCTGGAAAAGATACGATCATACAGCTAAGTACTTCTCATCAAATCAAAGCTTTCAGTGATGTATCCTGGAGCGAAATCAGAGAAATACAATGGGAACCGGCTACCGCACTGAGCTGTACGAACTGTCCTAACCCTGTAGCAACACCTGAAGCAGATACCGAATATACCATCACCATCAAAGATAAAAATGGATGTATCCGAAATGATAAAGTAAAAATTCGTGTCAAGTACGATAAAGGTTATATAGCACCCAATATATTTTACCCCCAAAGTGGAAACGGCAACCAACGTTTTACCATTTATTCACAATTTGCTTCTATTCAAAACATAAAAACCCTAAAGATCTTTGACCGTTGGGGCAATATGGTTTTTACTGTTCAAAATATTCCCGCAGGAGATGCCAACTTAGGGTGGGACGGATCCTTTGATGGACGCGAGATCAATCCTGGAGTATTCATCTGGGTGGCTGAGTTGGAGTATAAAGACAAATCTTCTGAAATTGCCAAAGGTGATGTGACGATTATGCATTGATTTGTAATAATTCGACTTTGGTAATTTATATCACTTTGACAATGATGTGATATTTTCATAATATTTATACCTTTGCGCTCTGAAAATTAAAGGATAAAATATGTACAGGAGTCACGATTGCGGAGCATTGAGAATGTCCCACGTAGGAGAAAAAGTAACCATATCGGGTTGGGTACAAAAAAGCAGAGATCTGGGAGGTCTTACCTTTGTGGATATAAGAGATAGATATGGTGTCACTCAGTTGGTGTTTAATATGGACGAAAATGCCGACCTCTGTACCAAAGCCAGAAAACTAGGAAGAGAGTTTGTAGTACAGGCATCAGGAATCGTACGCGAGCGTTCTAGTAAAAATGCCAATAGAGCAACAGGAGACATAGAAATAGAAGTTACAGAACTCAATATTCTCAATGAGTCTAAAACACCACCGTTTACCATAGAAGATGAAACCGATGGTGGAGATGATCTTCGTATGAAGTATCGGTACCTGGATATCAGACGCACGCCTGTTCAAAATAACATTATTTTCAGATCCAAATTGGCTATAGAAACCAGAAAATACTTGGATTCACAAGGATTTATAGAAGTTGAGACACCATTTTTGATCAAAAGTACTCCCGAAGGTGCCAGAGACTTCGTGGTACCAAGCCGACTAAATCAAGGACAGTTTTATGCGCTTCCACAATCACCACAGACCTTCAAGCAAATATTGATGGTGGCAGGTATAGATAAATATTTTCAGATCGTGAAGTGTTTTAGAGACGAGGACTTACGAGCTGACCGTCAGCCGGAGTTTACACAGATAGACTGTGAGATGTCGTTTGTCCATATAGAAGATATCCTCAATACTTTCGAAGGATTAGCCAGACATTTATTTTTACAGACTTTACATATTGATTTGGGAGATTTTCCGCGTATGTCATATGATGATGCTTTGAGATTGTACGGATCAGATAAACCAGATCTTAGATTCGGAATGCAGTTTGTTGAAATGAACGATTTTGCAAAAAGCAAAGGCTTCCCAGTATTTGATGACGCTGAATTGGTCGTCGGTATATGTGCCAAGGGTATCGCCGAGACTTACAGTAACAAAGACATGAAAGATCTTACCGAATGGCTGCAAAGACCACAAATTGGCGCTAAAGGTCTCGTATATGTCAAATACCAGGAAGATGGAAGCATCAAATCTACCGTAGGTAAGTTTTATTCGGATGAAGAGTTGCATCAATGGGCAGTAAAATTCGGGGCTGAAAAAGGTGATGTCATTTTTGTATTGAGTGGTGAAGCTGAAAAAACAAGAAAACAACTCAACGAATTAAGACTGGAGTTGGGCAAAAAATTGGGATTAATCAAGGCTGGAGACTTCAAGCCTTTGTGGGTACTAGATTTCCCATTGTTGGAATGGGACGAAGAAGCAGGCAGATTTCACGCGATGCATCATCCATTTACCTCTCCTAAAAAAGAAGATATATCTCGCATGCTAGATGGTGACCACGAAACCATGAAAAGCCTCAAAGCTGACGCCTACGATTTGGTCATCAATGGTGCCGAAATTGGTGGAGGATCTATCAGAATACACGATAGGGCGCTTCAGTCCAAAAACTTTGATCTCCTTGGTTTTTCTAAGGAAGAAGCGGAAGCACAATTTGGATTTTTATTGGGTGCTTTTGAGTACGGTGCACCACCACATGGCGGATTGGCATTTGGTTTTGACAGACTTTGTGCTGTGATGAATGGTCAGTCGTCCATCAGAGACTTCATCGCCTTCCCTAAAAATAATCAAGGAAGAGATATGATGATAGATGCACCATCAGCTATTCATGATGTCCAGTTAAAAGAACTTTGCTTGGAAGTAAAAGTAGAAAAAATGTAATTATATTACATTCATTTTAGGACAGAATAATTAATTAGACAGCATAATATGTCAAACAAACCATCCATTCCGAAAGGTACTAGAGATTTTTTACCGCAACAAGTCATCAAACGTAAATATATATTCAATACCATTGAGTCTGTATTTAAGACTTTTGGCTATTTACCTATAGAGACGCCTACCATGGAAAATCTATCCACGTTGACCGGAAAATATGGTGAAGAAGGAGACAGATTACTATTCAAAGTTCTCAATAATGGAGATTTTCTGGCAGAAGTCAATGCAGAAAACTTAGCCAATAAAGAATCCAATAAAGTCATCTCACAAATTTCAAAACGTGGCCTTCGGTATGATCTGACAGTACCATTTGCCAGATTTGTAGTGATGAACCAAAACGAAATTTCGCTACCATTTAAAAGATATCAAATACAACAAGTTTGGCGGGCTGACCGTCCACAAAGAGGCAGATATCAGGAGTTTTATCAATGTGATGTTGATGTAGTAGGTTCTGATTCACTCATGTACGAAGCAGAGTTAGTCCAGATTTATGCTGAAGTTTTTAGAAAATTGGGTGTAAAAGTTAAAATACTCATTAACAATAGAAAAATACTTTATGGTTTGGCGGAAGCCGCAGGTATAACTGACAAATTTATGGAAATGACTATTGCCATAGATAAGCTCGATAAGATCGGAAAGGATGGTGTCATCAAGGAAATGATAGATAGGAATATCACTTCGTTACAAGCTGAAAAAGTATTGCAACTTTTGGACATTTCAGATTTGGCTAGTTTGAAACAAGCATTTTTAGGCTTAGAAGTAGGGACCAATGGTATAGAAGAAATACAAACCGTTTTGGATTATCTAGATGGAAGTATTCCCGAGCTTACTTTTGATATCAGCCTTGCACGTGGACTCAATTATTATACCGGATGTATCTTTGAAGTAAAAGTAGATACGTCTGCTAGTGGCCACCCTGGTTTTGTAATGGGTAGCATCGGTGGTGGCGGCAGATATGACAATCTCACTGGAGTATTTGGACTGAATGGTGTCTCGGGTGTCGGCGTTTCTTTCGGGGCTGAGCGGATATATGACGTGATGGAGGAGCTTAATCTTTTTCCATCTGATGTGCAAAAAGACATCGAAGTACTATTTGTAGCCCTGGACGAAGAGAGCCACAAATATGCATTTAAGCAGGTTTCTTCATTGCGAGATGCAGGTATCGCATGTGATTTGTATCCTGAGCCAACCAAAATGAAAAAGCAAATGTCTTATGCCAATGCTCGAAATGTCCCTTATGTTGCCATCATTGGAGAAACAGAAAGACAAGAAAATAAAGTCAGCCTAAAAAACATGGTAACAGGCGAGCAAAAAGATATTTCGGTAGACTTATTAAGCCAAGAATTCAGATAGAATTTATCTTTATTCTTCTTCAACCACTTGTTTAGTCTCAGGAGCTTTATTTTCTACCACTACTCGAGCTGCTCCTGCTTTTTGAACGATGACCGCCTTGCCCAGTTCAGATAGATTTTTGCTGTCATAAATCTTCATGGCTGTAGATACATCTATTGCTTGTCTAGTCTGATCATCTAAGTCAAATGTAAGGGTGATGAAATTTAGCGAAACTCCCAGTGGATCTAGTATTTTATTGGATGATTCCAAAAGTTTATTTTCAATATCTGCCTGATCTAGCTCTACGATGTCTTCGTTAATAAAGATTGCTTTGGATACATCACGGATACGCTTATCAATGACCATATTTTCTGCTCCTTCAAATGCTGTTGCGTCAAGGGCTCCATCACTATCAGCATTGGCATTGGCTTTGCCTAGAAACTTGGCTTGTTTGATAAATTCCAATGGATCATTTATAGAATAATCATAGTCGATATGTACAAAAGCCCTGACCTTATCTTTTAAGTTAGTGATAAATCTGCTATCTCCTTGCATGGGATAATTGGGTATGACCACTTTCATATAACAAGGATTGGCTACGCCTTTAGGTACGGCATCACCGGACTCAATTTTTTCCCATGACATACCGCAATCAGAAGATACCACAACTTGCTGATTGGATTTAGCGTAGTTGCAAGACGAGATGACCATAGTCATAAATATAATAGCGAAGCTTGATAAAGTTTGATAAAATTTCATTTTGTTTTTATTTAAAATATACAACATTGTGATCATTAAATTAATTCCTTCATTTTGACCAAGCCATGATATTTATCGATAAAATGATCATTTAAAGGCTTAACAAGATCATTTCTTAAATGTTTATTTATAGATTTGTATGTGATAAAACTTCATTTCACTTACCTTTGTGCCATGAGTGAAATCATCAAAACGGATATTCGAAAATTATCGCCTGATCAGATCAAGGAATTTGTCTTATCAGCAGGCCAACCATCATTTAGGGCGAAACAGATAAGTGAATGGCTTTGGCAAAAATCAGCGCATAATTTTGAAGTAATGAGCAATCTTCCCAAGGATTTAAGGAATATCTTAAATGATCATTTTGAAATCCTTCCTATTGTGCTCGACAAATCTCAACGAAGCTTGGACGGAACTATTAAAAGTAGGTTTATCCTTCATGATGGGCACAAAATCGAATCTGTGCTTATACCAGTACCCGTAGACCATAGGTTTACGGTGTGTGTTTCGACACAAGTTGGTTGCAGCCTTACCTGTAAGTTTTGTGCTACTGGCCAAATGAATCGAATAAGAAACCTCGACGCTGCAGAGATTTATGATCAGTATGTGATGGTCAATCAACAATGCCTAGAGATCTATGGTCATCCTATCACCAATATAGTTTACATGGGTATGGGTGAGCCACTACTGGCTTACAGTAGTACGATGGATAGTATTCAATTATTGACGAGTCCCCAAGGTCTCAACATTTCCCCTAAAAGGATTACCGTAAGTACAGCAGGTATCGCCAAAATGATCAAACGAATGGCAGATGAAGATACTAAAGTAAATCTTGCACTTTCGCTTCACGCTGCGGATGATATCAAGAGAAATGAAATAATGCCTATCAACGAGCAGAATAATCTCGAAGTGTTGATGGAGTCTTTGATTTATTTTTATGAAAAAACGGGCAATAAAATGAGTTACGAATATATTGCTTTTCGTGATTTTAATGACAGTATGGAAGATGCTAAAAACTTAATCAAACTATGCAAATCTTTTCCTGTTAAGGTCAATATTATAGAATACAATCCAATAGATGGTGTGGATTTTGTAAAGGCTGATGCTGCGAAAATAGATCAGTTCTCCATGTATCTTAGGAAAAATGATGTGATGTGTACTGTACGAAGGAGTAGAGGGAAAGATATAGATGCAGCATGTGGCCAATTGGCAAACAAGGAGTAGACCTTGAGTTTCAAAACCAATTCTTTAGTCATGTGTTTGGGATAACAAAATCCGTAAAATGCAATATCAAATAGTTCCTTTTGAAGACATAGATAAAAATAAATGGAATGGTTCTGTACATTACGCTCCTCATGGAAATGTATTTGGCTATTATTGGTATTTACGAAGTGTGATGAAGGAGTGGGACGCTATCATAGAGGGCGATTATCAATCCGTTATGCCATTACCAAGATATCCACTGTCAAAATTTGAATGGTCTTTACTGCCAAGTTTAGGTCCTTATTCAGTCAATGCCATCACTGCAGCTCGATCGAAAACATTTTTTGAGATGTGGAAGGACAGTGGGTCTGCACAGTATTATCCTTTTAATAGTGCTTGGTCAGTACTATTGTACCCGTTTTCAAAAGAATTTTTATTTCAGGATCGTTTCATATCATTAAATTTGGGGAATGATTATGATACGCTATTTAATCAGTATAGTAAAAAGAGTCAATTAAAACTTTACGATCAAATGAATTCAGAATATATATATCATTCCTTCAACAAGCCAGAACAATTTCTCGAAAATATTAGCATGAATCATCACGAGAGAAATACGCTTTATAGGTTGTTTTATAATGCTATTCAGAGAGGAGCGGGATATCACACTAGGATAGTAGAAAAAGATTCTGGAAAAATGGCAGAATGTTTTTTGATATCGGACCAACGGAATATTTACTTACCTTATATAAACGAGAGTAACGACTCTGACATTGAGTTAAAACTTATAGATACGCTACTAAAATCACAAGCAGGAAAACCAGTATCTTTAAGACTGCCTGAAAAATTAGCATCCATTTGGAAAAAGGAAAACTTAATCCATGAAAACTTTTTATTTATGCAACACAAATCTCTATCCATGATGGATAGAATCAGGGCTATTTTTAAGATTTAATATAAGCTTAACTTTGGTTTAAAACTGAAAAAAATTTAGGCAATAAAATAATTAACTTAAATTCTGCTTCAAAATGGTCATATTTTATGGTTTTTTTTCAAACAATTAATGAAAAAGAGTCATGTATTAACATATGTTTGCTAAGATTTTAATTAACATTCAAAATGACTATATCTACATAAAACTCTGTATATCAATTATATATAACTAATAAATATACAAAAAAAAAATTCAAAAATGTTGATAAATATTTTTTGTAAAAAGATACCACGCATTGAAATATCTCTATATTTACACCGTCAATTTAATCCCCGACTCAATAAAAGTGTATGGAAAATAAAATAAAACGAGATACAGCCCTAATAAACATCGTGTCAGATTTTGAAAATAGATTTGAAAAAGGAGATATTGGTTATATGGAGGAAAAAGTTTTTTTACAGCTTTTGGAATATTATGAAGACGAATATTTATTCGAAAAAGCACTTGAAGTATTAGACTATGCGGTAGAGCAGTATAAGTACAGATCAGACTTTTTTATCATTAAAGCCAGAATACAACTCAATCTTAACAAAATTGCCGAATGTTTAGAAACCTTAAATATAGCAGAAAGTATTGCCCCTTTTGAACGTGAGATAGGTATCATCAAATCTAGAGCCTTTGCTATTTCCAAAAAATTTAGCCAAGCACATGAAATTCTTGATGATTTAAAGATAGGTGCAACGAAAGGTGATATAGTAGATATTTTAGTAGGCGAATCCTTTATACATGAACATATGAAGGATTACAACGCCATGTATGATGCACTCTCCGAGGCTGTTCTTATGGATAGTAAGAATGAAGAAGCTATGGAAAGAGTGTGGATTAGTGCCGAACTTTCTAGAAGATATGAAGATAGTGTAAAATTGCACAATCAAATCATCGAATCAGATCCGTATAATTATCAAGCTTGGTACAATCTTGGTCATGGATACAACTGTATATGGGAATATGAAAAAGCCATAGAAGCTCTGGAATATTCCTTTTTAGTGAATCCTAACTTTGAGAGCGGATATCTAGATTGCGCTGATACTTGTATGCAAATAAGAGAATATAGTAGAGCATTAGAAATATATATCGAAGCTAATAATCGCTTTGGACCAAACCAAGAGTTGATGGTAAATATAGCTAACTGTTATATAGCCTTAAATAGAATAGGCATTGCCAAGCAATGGTTACTTAAGTCCATAAAGCTTGATGGATTTAATGATGAAGCGTACTTTTTATTGGGTGAGTGTTATTCAAAGGATAATGTTTGGTATAACGCTATCAATGCATATCATAAAGCGGTAGAGCTAGAAGATCGTAGAGAAGAATATTATTTGGGTTTGGCCAAAGCTTATCTTGCGGTAGAAGATTATAATAAGGCTACTCTTAATTTTCAAATGGCTACTCAAACTGGTCCTGAGGATACTTTATATTGGAAAGAATATGTAAGTTTTTTGATTAAATTAGGTCTATATGATGAAGCCATTCAAGTTTTGGATGAAGCTGAAGATCATACTTACGGCCCTGAGTTGTTGTACTGTAGAGCGGTAGTACATTATATGCAAAAGGATAAAGAGGAATGTTTAATGATATTGGAAGATGCCCTGCTAGAGCAATATGATATCCATCCTATGATATTTACCATGGCTCCAGAAATTAAGTTAGATAAAGATATCACGTCTATTATAAAATATTTTGCTGAGTAATCAATTGATGATCTAATATCATTCTGAGCAACAAAAATTACTCTTTTAATAACCAAGATTGAAGAGCATACCTTTTAAAAGGAAAAGGGTGCTCTTTTTTTATTGGATTTAACCCGGATTATGCATTAGAAAATCCCTGCCTGCCCTACGGTACGGCGAGGCAGGTATTCCGAAGCTAAACTTCGTGCCTTTGGCTCGACAAGGTCTGCAAATCAGAATCCGCCGCGGCGGACTATTTTTCTTCTGTAACCGTAG
>CAMBRK010000052.1 GCA_945870185.1 Aureispira sp. CCB-QB1
TGAAGTCTTTTATACTTTGATTCGATTGCTTGAATTCCGAAACCCAAGAATTCATTTGATCTTTTGTATACCGCATATGAATATTTTGCCCGCAAAGTTACGGACTAGCTATCAATCGAAAAATATGTGGTTCGTCGGATGGATACGATTCAAATGAAAAAT
Organism: Aureispira sp. CCB-QB1; assembly: GCA_945870185.1. Taxonomy (GTDB): domain Bacteria; phylum Bacteroidota; class Bacteroidia; order Chitinophagales; family Saprospiraceae; genus OLB9. The sequence goes on from CAMBRK010000052.1 coordinate 163, forward strand.
TAAAACATCTAACACTTTCTCCAATTTATAAAGAAATATTGTATGATGAAAAAAGAAATCTGTATTATAGATTTCTTTTAAACGGTATAAATGAAAAAAACCAAGATGGAACATTTAACGGCTGGCAAGACAAAGAATTAATATTGATGGTTTTTGATGGTGAATTTAAGTTGATGAAAGAACTAAATTTAGGTAGAAGTATTTATAATTCAACAAAATCATTTATCGGAGATAAAGGATTGTATTTGAATTACTTATCTCAACCAGATTCAACAAATTTAAACATAATTAATTATGATATTTATGAATTTCATTAAATATGCTTTAATATTGTCATTGATTTCTATTTTGAGTAGCTGTACAAAATTCGAAAGGAATGAAGAAGTAATAAAATTCTTGAAGAAAGAAGCAAGGATTGATATTGATACTTTTGAAAGCTTCAATTTATTCATACTTCAGGATCAAATATGTGGCGCTTGCACTAATTCGATATTAAGTTTTATTTATGGTTTAGATCATAAAAACTCTATGGTAATAACAAGTAATGAGAGTAAAATTTTAATAAAACAACTTAAAAACAATATTGGTGAAGCCAATGTATTTATAGACAAAAATAGACTCATTGAAAGGTATGGTTTAAGATATGCAAAAGACCTTATCATCATTTATAAAAAAGGGGAACTGAAGTATTATGCTTTCTTAAAGGAAGATGATTTTGATAAGATTGAGAAAAATTTTATTAAATTTCAAGAAAAATGAAATGTGATTCTGACACAAAAATAATCTGTAAACTAACCAAATACACATCATCTCAAAGCCAACCTTAGGTGAGCGCTTTCGTAATAGACACAATAACCAAATGTAACTTTCGTCACTTTTCCTTCAATAAATTGCCCTTATCTTTGTGGTGTTAAATCATTATTCATTTTTATTAAATAAATATTAATCACATGAAATCGACATAAAAAATAATCATGGTTTATTTTATTAAAACCACAATGATTATTTTTTATCAAAGATTCCATCTGACCATCAAAACATTTTAAAATTATACAGATGAAATTAGAGCAAATTTACACCGGATGTTTGGCACAAGGTGCTTATTACATTGAAAGCAAAGGGGAAGCCGTAGTTATCGACCCACTTAGAGAAGTACAACCTTATATAGACAAAGCGACTGCAGATGGCGCTAAGATCAAGTACGTTTTTGAGACTCATTTTCATGCAGATTTTGTTTCTGGTCACATAGATTTAGCCCAAAAAACGGGTGCCAAAATAGTTTATGGTCCTACGACTGCCAAAACAGGATTTGAAATGTACGTGGCACAGGACGGTGAAGTATTTAATGTCGGTGATGTAAAAATAAAAGTCATCCACACACCAGGACATACCATGGAGAGTTCTTGTTTTCTTTTGATAGACGAAAACGGAGAGGAGAAAGCACTTTTTACTGGTGACACATTATTCATAGGTGATGTAGGAAGACCGGATTTGGCACAACATGTGATTTCAGAACTTACCGAAGAAAAACTGGCCGCTCATTTGTATGAGTCTTTACAAAATAAAATCATGCCCCTTTCGGATGATCTGATCGTTTATCCTGCTCATGGTGCCGGAAGTGCTTGTGGAAAAAATATGTCAAAAGAAACATCAGATACCTTAGGCAATCAAAAAAAGACCAATTATGCGCTTCGATCAGGATTGACCAAAGATGTCTTTATCCAAGAAGTACTCCATGGGCTAATGCCACCTCCAGGCTATTTTCCTAAAAATGTTTTGATGAATATTCAAGGATACGATAGCATAGATACCGTGATGGAGCGTGGTCAGAAGGCATTATCTCCAAAAGAATTTGAGTTAGTTGCCAATGAAACCCATGCATTGATTTTGGATACCAGAGCCGCTGCTACCTTTGCAAAAGCTTTTATTCCTAATAGTATCAATATTGGGATCGATGGAAGTTTTGCCGTTTGGGTAGGTACCTTGATTCCTGACATCAAACAAGAAATGTTAGTTGTGGCAGATCCAGGAAGAGAAGAAGAGATCATTACCAGATTAGCCAGAGTCGGCTACGACTTTACTATAGGATATCTGGATGGTGGTATAGATGCATGGATTAAAGCAGGTAAAGAAGTGGACACCATACCGAATATTAAGGCTCATGAATTTGCAGAAATCGAAGCCAAAAATCCTGAAATCAACATTCTCGATGTCAGAAAGAAAAGTGAATACGATTCCGAGCACATCATAAACGCTGAAAATGCACCATTGGACTATATCAATGAAAGCATGAAAATGGTCAATCCTGCCATAACGTACTATGTACATTGTGCTGGTGGATATCGATCTATGAGTTTTGCTTCTATTCTCAAATCCAGAGGATACGAAAACTTGATCAATGTCGATGGAGGATTTAAAGAAATCAAAGATTCAGGCAAATTTAAGTTGACAGATTACGTTTGTCCAAGTACTATGCTATAGTACATTTTAATACATTATTTGAAAAGTTAAGAATTGTTGTTTTGATTTATACCGGAGTACATTTTTTTGTGCTCCGGTTTTTTATTTCAGCTTAACACCCATAGGTCCAACGTACTATTTCCCAACTTCTTCCAACATCAGTCCATCCTGAAATGCCACTTTGATCTGATGGTTGTGATACAAGGTTTTTATTTTACTCATGACATCATAATAAACTTCCCAGTAATCACAAGGTAGTACATAAGGACGCACAGTGATTACTAGGTTGGTCTCACCAAACTCTTCAATGCCTATTTCAGGCTTAGGTACGTTTAATATTTTAGGTATTTTAGATAATTCTTCTAAAATCAAGACCCTAACCTTAGGAAAATCTTCTGTGTATGGAAGGGGTACTTTGAGCTCAATCCTGATATTACCTACAGTACTAAAATTAGTGATGATTCCGCTGATGACTTGACCATTAGGGATAATTAGGGTTTTGTTTCCCGGAGTATTTACTATAGTATTAAATATCTGAATACTTTTTACCTTGCCAAATTTATCATTGACTTCTATCCAATCATCAATTTTATAAGGTTTGAAAGTAACAATCAGAATTCCTGCTGCAAAATTGGACAAGCTTCCTTGTAATGCCAATCCCACGGCTAGACCCGCAGCTGCCAGCACACCCACAAAAGCAGCAGTATTGACACCAACCATTCCCGCTACGCTTATAGCAAGGAGTACTTTTAACCCTATATTGGCCATGGTCACTAAAAAAGAGCTGATTTCCTTGGTAAAACCCGATTTGTTTAAAGTCACTTCAAGCAACCCTGCAAGCTTTTTGATCACCCACAATCCCACAAATAATACAACGATAGCCAAAACTAAACCAGGTAAAATTTCGATTACCCAATTTATGACTAATACGCTGTAATTATTTAACTTTTCCATGTTTTTTAAATATTTGCTCGCAAAAGTAAGGATTGTTATTTATTCTTGGTTCGTTTTGGTTTGTAAAATGTATCAATTAACTACCTTTGTGCCATAAAATTTAAATAACATGAATTTTGATTTAATTGTATTAGGTAGTGGTCCAGGTGGCTACGTAGCTGCTATCAGAGCATCACAATTGGGTATGAAAGTAGCCATAATCGAAAAAGAAAACTTAGGTGGTGTTTGTCTCAATTGGGGATGTATACCTACTAAAGCCTTATTGAAAAGCGCTCAGGTATTTGATTACATCAGTCATGCCAAAGATTATGGTATTTCCGTGGCGTCTCCTACGGCTGAGTTTGGACAAATGATAGGTCGATCTCGTGGCGTAGCAGATGGCATGTCTAAAGGTGTAAATTTCTTAATGAAAAAAAATAAAATAACGGTTATTGAAGGATATGGTAGGCTCGTAAGAGGTAAAAAAGTAGTGGTAACTGCTACTGACGGTACGAAAACTGAGTATGCCGCAGAAAATATCATCATCGCAACCGGCGGAAGAGCCAAAGAATTGCCCAACCTAAAAATAGACGGAAAAAAAATCATTGGTTACCGTGAAGCCATGACCCTACCTACCCAACCTAAAAAATTAGTAGTAGTAGGTGCCGGCGCTATTGGTGTGGAGTTTGCGTATTTCTACAATGCTATTGGAACGGAAGTGACCGTAGTAGAATTTATGGAACAGGGACTTTTGCCAAGAGAAGATGCTGAAATATCTAAAGAATTGACCAAAATTTACAAGAAGGCAGGAATGAATATTTTGGCTAACTCATCTGTAGAAAATGTGAATATATCCGGTGATCAATGTAAAGTCACTATCAAAAGCAGAAAAGATGAAACCGTTCAAGTCATCGAATGTGATGTGGTACTTTCTGCCGCTGGTGTTACTGCAAATATTGAAGATATAGGATTGGAAGCACTAGGTATAGAGACAGACAGAGGCACCATCAAAGTTAATGCCTATTACCAAACTAATGTGCCTGGTATCTATGCTATTGGTGACGTGATTCCAACTCAAGCGTTAGCTCACGTAGCCAGTGCCGAAGGAATCACTTGTGTAGAAAAAATCGCAGGACATCATCCAGAAGTGATAGATTACTCTAATATTCCTTCTTGTACTTATTGTTGGCCAGAGGTATCCAGTGTAGGTATGACAGAAGCACAAGCCAAAGAAGCGGGTTATGACCTTAAAGTTGGTAAATTTCCGTTTTCAGCTTCCGGAAAAGCGAGTGCATCAGGAGCTAAAGAAGGTTTTGTAAAAGTTATTTTTGATGCCAAATATGGTGAACTATTAGGTGCTCACATGATCGGTGCCAATGTTACCGAAATGATTGCCGAATTGGTTTTGGCCAAAAAACTCGAAAGCACAGGACACGAAATACTCAAAGCTATACATCCACATCCTACCATGAGTGAAGCCGTCATGGAAGCCACAGCGGCAGCATATGATGAAGTGATACATTTGTAAGGTTAAGGTTAAGGTTGAGAAGGTTTAAAATTATCCTAAACTTTCTCAACCTTTAAACTATCTAAACCAATAATAATCCGCTAAAGATAAAGCAAAAGAAAGATTTGACAAAAATAGCATTGATATCTGACAATCATTCTTACTATGGAGAAGAAGTGACACCCCATTTACAAGATGTAGATGAAATATGGCACGCAGGAGACATAGGAGATTTAGCATCAATAGCCAAGTTTAGGGAAATGGCAGTTTTCAGAGCCGTTTATGGTAATATTGATGATCAATCGGTCAAAGATTTTTTTGGACTCAATGAGATTTTTGTATGTGGCGGTATCAAGGTCTTTATGACCCACATAGGTGGATATCCCGGAAAGTATAATGCTAGGGTGGCCAAAATCATTAAAGAAGAAAAGCCTAACTTGTACGTATGCGGCCACTCGCACATTTGTAAAGTGATGCCAGACAAGACGAATAATCTTTTGCATATGAATCCCGGAGCATATGGCCATCATGGATTTCACAAAATCAGGACCCTATTAAAATTTGAAATTGAAGATGCTAAAATCGTAAATCTAAGAGCTGTAGAATTGGGATTTAGAGGAATTGTAGAAAATATTTAGTATTTTGGTTCCAATTATAGAAATATGATTACTTTTATTCCATCAATGAAAATCTGTTTATGCATAAATGCTTTTTTCTTTTTGGACTGATGATCGCGATAACATCAGCTGGAAAAGCACAGTCGGGTTTTTCTTCTTTGGGAGGAGCACATTTTTTAGGATATGCCAGAGCAGGTGTAGCTATGGATGGAGGAAGTTCTATTTACCTAAATCAAGCAGGAATAACATCAGTAAAAAATTGGTCAGCAGATATAAGTGTTGAACGAAGGTTTAATCTTCAGGAATTGACACAGCTTTCATTTTCTGTTGTCAAAAGTTTAAAAATAGGAAGTGTTGGCATTATGGCATCGAGCTTCGGTTTTGACCAATATAATGAACAAAAAATCGGATTGGTTTATGCCCGTAAACTTTCGCCAATGCTCTCTTTGGGTGGACAATTTGATGTTTTACGTTATAATATTGAAAATTTAGGTAGTAAAAATGTGTTTTCATTTGAGGTGGGTATACTTTTAAAAATCAATAGGCAGCTATCCTTAGGGACCCATATCTTTAGCCCTGTCAACGTTGAAGTTACTAATGGAAATGAAATCAATACCCGATTCAGGGCAGGTATTAAATATTCGCCTTCCAATAAAGTCTTTCTTTTGGCAGATTTAGATAAAGTTTTGGATAGGAGTTTAGAATTTAAATTCGGATTTGGATATCAACCCATTCAAACACTAGAAGTCAGAGCAGGTATGAACCCTACTATTTCGCAATACACTTTCGGATTCAGGCTGGCCCTAAAAGAAAAATTTAAAATTTCATCTGCATTTGGTTTAAACAATATTTTGGGCAATACACCTGCAATTTCTATCCAATACGAAGAATAATTAAATACTGTAGCATTATACATTTAAATCCAGGATTACCATTACCTTGAAAATACTTTGTCTCACATCCAGATTTCCCTATCCACTTGAAAAAGGAGATAAGTTGCGTATTTTTCACCAGATCGTAGGACTTGCTGCATATCACGATATATACCTCATTGCAATCACAGACAAAGCACATACCAAAGCCGAACTAGAAATGCTTGCTCCATACACCAAGGGACTCTTTGTCATTAGGATTTCTCCGTGGGAAAGGTGGGTTTCATTATTCAAAGCTATGTTTAGTGGATTGCCCTTTCAAACTGCTTGGTTTTACAGTCCGGACGTTCATAATCATATAAACAATATCGTCTCTGAGGTTAAACCTGACCACATTTTTTGCCAGTTGGCGCGTATGGCGGAATATGCTATCCATCAACCGTTCAAAAAAACATTGGACTACATGGACTGTTTTGGTAAAAGTATGTCAAAAAGAGCGAAAGTAGCCAAAGGTTTAAATGCTTGGCTACACAAAATCGAAGCCAAAAGAATGATGGCATATGAAGAAGAAATAGCCATGAAATTTGATCACCTTACCATTATCAGTCAGCAGGACAAAGAACAGTTTGAATTTGCTTTGGCGAAAGATATAAGGGTCATCCCCAATGGAATCGGCTCCTATTTCAATGTAACCAAATCTCTTTTGCCAAAGACCTTCCAATTTGTTTTTGTAGGCAATATGAGCTATTTGCCCAATGTAGAAACAGTAGAATATATAGTACAACAAATTTTACCTTCTTGCAAGGCAGACTCTAATTTATTAATAGCAGGTGCTAGTCCAAATCCTAGAGTAAAATCATTGGAAAGCAAAAACGTAATGGTCAGTGGATGGATAGAAGATATCAGAGACGCTTATTTGTCAGGAAAAATATTTTTAGCACCCATGTGGTCCGGTACAGGACAGCAAAATAAAATTCTCGAAGCTATGGCACTAGGTGTACCATGTATCACAACTCAAATAGTCAACAATGCAATAGGCGCTACACACTTGAAAGAAATTCTGATTGCTGACTCTAAGGATGATTTTTTAAAAATGATCCAACTTTTGGAAGATGATCAAGAACTTTATGATAAAATTAGCATTAATAGTAGATCATTTGTCAAACAAAACTTCGACTGGAATCAAAGTATATCTGGTCTAAACAGTATTTTTGCAATCAATTAAACATTTTAAATGTCAACCACTGCCCAAATTGCTCAGGAAATCAAATTGAATACCATAGAAGAAGCCATAGAAGATATCAAAGCGGGTAAATTACTAATCGTAGTAGATGATGAAGATCGTGAAAATGAAGGTGATTTTATTTGTGCTGCTGAGAAAGTAACTCCGGAACTGATTAATTTTATGTCTAAGCATGGCCGAGGACTGATTTGCACTCCCATACTCCCTAAAAGAGCCAAAGAACTGGAACTCGATTTGATGGTTAAATCCAATACCGACATGTACAATACAGCGTTTACGGTATCCATAGATCTAATAGGACAAGGTTGTTCTACAGGCATTTCGGCCTACGATAGGTCTACGGGCATTCAGGCATTGATACACCCTGATACGAAGCCTTCAGATTTTGCAAGACCGGGGCATATTTTTCCATTGGTAGCCAAAGAAGGTGGCGTATTGAGAAGGACAGGTCACACAGAGGCAGCCGTAGATTTAGCTCGTTTAGCAGGTTGTTATCCGGCTGGGGTTTTGGTAGAAATTTTGAATGATGATGGTTCTATGGCTCGTCTGCCTCAATTGGTAGAAATCGCAAAAAATTTAGATGTCAAAATCATATCCATAAAAGACTTGGTAGCATACAGAATGCAAACTGAGCGCTTAGTGGTTAAGGAAATGGTCACTCAAGTAGAAACTTTTTACGGTAAGTTTGACGTCACCGCTTTCAGGCAAGTTACCACAGGTGATATACACCTTGCATTTACGATGGGGACATTTCAAAAAGACCTTCCTTCATTGGTAAAAGTACATTCCAATACGGAGACTGGCGATATTTTGGGGCTACTATTCGAAGGTTATGCGGAGCAGATTTCTAGATCTTTACAAATGATAGCTAAAGAAGAGCATGGTGCCCTGGTATTTATGAGACATAGTGAAAATGCCGCATCCATTATAGATAAGCTAAAATCTCTAGACACTAACCCTACTAACAATCCTCCCGTCTCAGACGAGCAACGAGATTTCGGAACAGGTGCTCAGATCCTTAGAGAATTGGGGATTTCTAAAATAAAACTGATCACGAATCATAAGAAAAAAAGAATAGGTTTGATTGGCTACGGTTTAGAGATAGTTGAAAATATACATTTGGATTAAGCATTGATGACTTAAGTGACTATTTGTAATTTTAATATGTTTTAGCCCATTATTATATTAATTATATCGTTAGTTTTAATATGATTTACGCGGGTGAGATCATCACTAAAAGCAAATGATTTATGATTCAAACTTCATTTTTAGTCAAGATTGTTGTTAGTGTACATAAATGCATTATCTTTGCACACCTTTGAGTAGGTGATGTCGAAAAGCAGAATGTTTATTTCAAAATAGTGAGATCATTCCATTAAGAAATGTAGGACGTAAGGACCATGATCAATTATCTAGCAAAAATAAGTGGGTTAATTAAAGAAATACAAGATGTTAACGATGCATCTTGGATAAATGTATTTCCTCCATTTGAGCATAAAGAGTTAGACAAATTAGCTAAGGATCTAGATGTACCATTAGATTTTTTAACTGATTCTTTGGACGTGGACGAGCGATCTAGATTCGAAAAGGAAGAAGAAGCTACTTTTATTTTGATTAATAGTCCTGTTTTGAACGATGAAGGGAAAGATAGTGAAGCGATATATATCACGATGCCTATCGGTATCATCATCACACCTCATCATATCGTGACTGTAAGTAATGACGAAAACCCTGTTTTGGATAAGTTTTATGAAAATAAGGTTAAGAATTTTGATCCTGCAGATAAAAGACTTTTTGTACTCCAGATTTTTGAACAAAATGTTTTTAGGTTTTTGGAATGCCTTAAAAAATTAAACCTAAAAAGAAACCTTATAGAGCAAGAGTTGTACCATTCCAGTAGAAGTTCTGAATTACAACAATTATTGCGGATTGAAAAATCATTAGTATATTTTGTAAGTTCTTTAAGTACCAATGAGCTTCTCAAAATGAAGATCAAAAGGACAGACTTACTGCGAATTGGTAATGATGAAGTCTTGGCGGACTTATTCGAAGATATTATTATTGATAACTCTCAGGCTTTAGAGATGTCCAATGTCTATACAAATATCCTAAGTGGTACCATGGAAGCATATGCTTCCATCATATCCAATAATCTTAATGTAATAATACATAAACTTACTATCGTAACTATCATACTCTTAGTTCCGTCCATGATTGCATCATTTTATGGAATGAATCTCAAATATCTTCCATTCCAAGATTTGAAAATTGCTTTCCCACTTATTATCTTCGTTTCTATACTCTTAGGCTTCGGAGTAGTCTATTATTTTTCGAGAAAAAAATAAGTTTTACTTTTTAATATCATACGTAATTTATTATATTACAATTACTTGTTTGGATGTATTAAAAGTTATCCACATATTTGGTATTTATTTTCAGGTACAAGTTTCTGATTTGTAGTCCATTGTAAAGTTATCCACATTGTGTGGATAACTTTAGAGTTTCACATGCTTTTATATTAACTTAATGTTAGTTAACTTGCACTCTCGTTGAAAAGGGTAACATTATGATACTCCAAGCGAAAATACCAACCGATAGAATATAATATATTGAAAATCAATATTTAAAATGTGAAGGCAGAGACAAATGTGTGCTTTTATATGGAAGTTTAGCCACTTTAAAAATTTATATGATAAAATTAATATATATAAATTTTTAATCAAATAACAAAACTTATCCACATTTTAAGTGTATTATGAATTCAAAAAATAAAATAAAGAGCCTTATGAAAATAGATCCAATAGAAGAACCCATTTTAAGAGAAAATCCTGGTCGATTTGTTCTTTTCCCTATACAGCATGATGATATATGGAGCTTTTACAAAAAGTGTGAGGCAAGTTTTTGGACTGCTGAAGAAATAGATTTACACCAGGATATTTCCGACTGGGAAAATAAACTCAATGATGATGAAAAGCATTTTATAAAACATGTTTTAGCATTTTTTGCCGCAAGTGATGGCATTGTCAATGAAAATTTGGCAGAAAATATGGTGCGTGAAGTACAGTACACTGAAGCAAAATTCTTCTATGGCTTTCAGATCATGATGGAAAACATACACTCAGAAACCTATTCTTTGCTTATTGATACTTATATTAAAGATAATAAAGATAAAGATTACTTGCTCAATGCAATTGATAATCTAGAATGTGTAAAGAAAAAAGCGGATTGGGCACTCAAATGGATATCCAATGGTAGTTTTGCAGAACGATTAATCGCATTTGCTGCAGTGGAAGGTATCTTTTTCTCTGGTTCATTTTGTTCTATCTTTTGGTTGAAAAAAAGAGGACTGATGCCGGGATTAACTTTTTCAAATGAGCTGATTAGTAGGGATGAAGGAATGCATTGTGATTTCGCCTGCTTATTGTACAACAATCACATTGAAAACAAATTGCCTAAAGAAACGCTCAAAGCGATCATCACTGACGCAGTCGAAATCGAAAAAGAATTTGTAACAGATGCTATACCTGTAGCTTTAATAGGGATGAATGCAGATATGATGTGTCAGTATATAGAGTTTGTGGCGGATAGATTACTTCTGTCACTAGGCAATGCTAAGGTATATAATGTAGAAAACCCTTTCCCATGGATGGACATGATATCGTTACAAGGTAAAACCAATTTCTTTGAGAAAAGGGTAGGTGATTACCAGAAAGCAGGAGTCATGACTGAAAAGGAAAATCAGGTTTTCACTTTAGATGCTGATTTTTAAAATTTTACTTTTATTTACCCCAAATACTTACACCATCAAACCGAGTTTTAATCCTTAAATTTTATCAAAAATTAAATTCTACCTTCATGCAGGTAATTAAAAGAAGTAACAAAAAGGAAGCGGTGAGCTTTGACAAAGTCACTGCCAGAATTAATAAATTGTGTTACGGCCTCAATGCTAAGTTTGTAGACCCGATAGAAATATCTAAAAAGGTTATTCAAGGTTTGTTTGATGGAGTGCGCACCACAGAACTTGATAATTTAGCTGCGGAGACATCAGCAACCATGGCAGCTAGGCATCCTGATTATGCTATCTTGGCTGCTAGAATTGCAGTGTCTAATTTACATAAAAATACCGAAAAGTCTTTCTCTATCACGATGGAGAAACTCTATAACTATATTGATCCAAAGACTGGTGAGAAAGCAGGACTTATTGGTGACGAAACGATAGCTGTTATTAGGAATCATGCGGACAAAATCGATTCTGCTGTTATCTATGACAGAGATTATAGTTTTGATTATTTCGGATTCAAGACCCTAGAGAAATCATATTTGCTCAGGATGGACAATGATGTGGTGGAGCGTCCACAGCATATGTTGATGCGAGCAGCTGTAGGTATTCATGGTGAAGATATAGAAGCAGCTATCGAAACCTATCATTTAATGTCTGAAAAATGGTTTATTCACGCTACGCCAACATTATTTAATGCGGGTACACCAAAGCCACAACTCTCCTCATGCTTTTTGTTAACCATGACCGAGGACAGTATCTCGGGTATTTTTGAAACTTTATCAAGATGTGCAAAAATATCACAATCGGCAGGTGGAATCGGATTATCTGTTCATAATGTAAGAGCCAAGGGTTCATACATCAAAGGTACTGGCGGTACTTCCAATGGTATCATACCCATGCTAAAAGTATTTAACGACACCGCTAGGTATGTTGACCAAGGTGGAGGTAAAAGGAAAGGTGCATTTGCAGTATATATAGAACCATGGCACGCAGATATCTTTGACTTCTTGGATCTCAAAAAAAATCACGGAAAAGAAGAAATGAGAGCACGGGATTTGTTTTATGCGATGTGGATTCCAGATCTTTTTATGCAAAGAGTGAAAGAAAATGGAAAATGGTCATTATTTTGTCCTAATGAAGCTCCCGGACTTCACGATTGTTATGGGCTCGAATTTGAAGCTTTGTATCACAAATATGAGAAAGAAGGAAGAGCAAGAAAGAGTATCAATGCGCAGGACCTTTGGTTTGCAATTTTGGAATCCCAAATAGAAACAGGAACACCATATATTCTGTATAAAGATGCTTGTAACAATAAGTCCAATCAAAAAAATCTAGGCACGATTAAGTCTAGCAATCTATGTACTGAAATCGTAGAGTATACAGCACCTGATGAAGTAGCCGTGTGTAATTTAGCTTCTATTTCATTATCTAAATTTGTTGATGAAGATGATAAAATTTTTGATTTTGATAAGTTGCATCAAGTCACCAAGGTGATCACTAGGAATCTCAACAAGATTATTGATATCAATTATTACCCAGTCATTGAAGCGCAAAACTCCAACTTCAGACACCGTCCTATTGGTATTGGTGTTCAGGGACTTGCTGATGCCTTCATACTGATGAGAATGCCATTTGATAGTGCAGATGCGGTCAAATTGAATAAAGATATCTTTGAAACGATCTATCATGCTGCTATGGAAGAGTCCAATGCTTTAGCTGTAAAATTTGGATCTTATCAGTCCTTTGAAGGATCACCTGCAAGTAAAGCAATTTTTCAATTCGATATGTGGGATGTCACACCTTCAACAAGATATGATTGGAATGCTTTAAAAGCACAGGTGAAAGCGACAGGCTTAAGGAATAGTTTATTATTGGCGCCGATGCCTACAGCTTCTACTTCACAAATACTTGGAAATAATGAATGTTTTGAGCCATATACTTCCAATATTTATACTAGAAGAACATTATCGGGAGAATATATAATAGTAAATAAACATTTACTAAAAGATCTTACTAGTCTTGGATTATGGAACGATACGCTCAAGCAGAAGTTAATGGCTGCCAATGGCTCAGTGGCTAATATTCCTGAAATACCAACAGATCTTAAAGAATTGTATAAAACGGTTTATGAAATTAGTCAAAAAACCATTATCGATCAATCTGCAGATAGAGGTGCTTTCATTTGTCAATCTCAAAGCTTAAACCTTTTTGTAGAAAATCCAAACTTCGGAAAGATGAGTTCCATGCATTTCTATGCGTGGCAAAAAGGACTCAAAACGGGGATGTATTATCTCAGAAGTAAGGCAGCAGTAGATCCTATCAAATTTACTTTAGATGAACAACACCAGCGTGTACAGGCAAATACAGAACAAATTGCGGAAAACGAAGTGATGGACCTACCCGAAGGTGCTGTATGCACCATGGAAGAAGGCTGTATCATGTGCGGAAGCTAAATAGCTTCTACTTCTTCGCTGCGGCAAATGTGCTCAGACACAAGTAACATTGCAGTAACGTAAAAGCAAATCAAAAAGCCATTATTTCTTTAAGGGAGTAATGGTTTTTGTGTCTTGGAGCATTTTTACCATGAACTATACAGACTAAATATTATACTTTTATAAAGATTGTTTTCGTGTTGGGTTTATGATCAAATTTTTAAACTCATAAAGATAAAGATAATTGATATGGGTGTGAGAACATCAGTTATGCATTATCCTAAGTCTAATGATTTCATACTCAATAATGGATTTGTGATATCATTTTGTCCTTAATCATAAGGGTTTAATTGATGTAAATGATTCTGTTTAAATACACTGATATGCCCAAAAATTATGGTAATATATCTCCCTTTTTGAAAAAAGAAGTTACCTTTGTTTCTTTTTGGGAATAAGTAATTTTATTAAAGTTATTTATTATTTATAATATGCTGATATATAACAGGTAATGCTCATGGATCAGAAAATACTGAAGTATTTATATGTGGTGGCAACTATCATCTTGATAGGCTTGTTCAATAACTCATGTCACCGAATGTCAGATAAGGAATTTGTCCCCGTGGGGCTCTTGCCTGAAAAATCATTGGTGGATACTGCTTTCAATAGACTTTTTGACCAACAGATCACAACACAAATGGGGCAATATCAATGTCCCGGTATGGCCGTCTTGGTGATGAAAAACAATCAGATCATTTACGAAAAACAATTTGGAGCCAAATCCAGATTTTCTCCTGACGCCATAGATTCCACCACAGTATTTAGACTGGGTAGCGTGTCCAAAGGCTTTGCTGGTATTCTGGCCGCCATTCTTATAGACAAAAGGATGATCCATTTGGATGATCCTGTATCACTGTATATACCCGATTTTACGTTCAAAGCCAAAAACAAAGATAAAATATTGCGTGTTAAGCATATTCTTTCTCACACATCTGGATTGACGGAGCATGCATTTTCTAATCTTGTAGACGAAAATGTAGATAGGGAAATTCTCTTAGCATATGTTAATAAACTGACCCCTAGGGACTCTACTGGAAAAACGTATGCTTATCAAAATGCTGCATTTGGACTCATAGAAAAAGTGATAGAAGAAGCTACTGGAATGACCTATGAAAAAGCTATGGATTTTTACATTTTTTCTCCTTTGGATATGTGTGGTTCTAGTTGTACTTTTGAAGACTTAATCAGCACTGGCAACATATGTCATGGACATAAATATAGCAGAAATGGCTTTGTACCAATAGACATCAAACCACATTACTACAATGTACCGTCAGCAGGAGGGATCAATGCACCTCTTAAAGATATGAGATCATGGATGAGTGCTATCATGGGGTATTATCCGGATATTATATCACCTACAGCGCGTGATTTGGCCTTTGCTGAGTATGTAGAGACATCAGCTGATAGGAAGCAATGGAATAGATGGGAGGGCTTTGTAAGTTCTCATTATGGATTGGGATGGCGTATTATACACACCAAAACAAATCATATAGTATATCACGGTGGCTTAGTCAATGGTTTCAGGACAGAAATAGCCTTTGACAAAAATAAAGATATTGGAGTCGTTTTTCTATTTAATTCTGTTTGTAATTACAGTAATTACTCTGTCGAACAGTTTTTTAACCTTTGGAATGTCTATCATAAAGAATATGAAGTTTTCCTCTAGGCTACATTTTTAGGATTTCATCATTTTTCTTTTATCTTTGTGCTGACATTAAAAATAATGCATGGCCAAAACCAATAAACCTACTCAGTTTTACGCTACGATTTCCACATCAATTGTGCTGATCTTAGTAAGTATTTTTTTGTTGATATTTTTGCATTCTGGTAATATTACGAATATTGTAAAACAAAAAATCAATATTCTTATTGAACTGGAAAATGACTTACCTTCTGCCGAGGTGCGGCGCATAATCAGCATAGTGAAAAGCTATGAAGGGGTACTACCCAATTCGGTGAACTATGTATCTAAAGATGATGCCCTGGCGACAATGTCTAAAGAGTTGGTTGTAAGTAAAGATAATGAAGATAACCCATTCCAAGATATTATCATTTTTAATCTTCGATCGGAAGCCTATTCAGAGAAGCTTATTAATGAAATCAAGTATAAAATTGAACTGGAAAAAGGAATTCTTGGCCTATATCACGAAAATGAAAGCCTAGATCAGGTCAAAAAAAATCTTGGGAAATTGTCCCTAGGTATATTGATCCTAGCCATTTGTTTTGTAATACTTGCATTGTCCATTATTTTTAATACAATCCAATTGACACTGTACAGTGATCTAAAGGAGATCAAAACCATGCAGATGGTTGGAGCTTTGGATTCATTTATCAAAAAGCCTTATCTCAGAATGGCTTTCTGGATGGCGATCAAGTCAGGATTTAGTATGATTGTCTTCATAGTTGGACTTTGTACCTACGGATATTATGCTGATGGAATATTTTCAGAAATTATCCAATGGAGCTATGTAGCAGTAGCACTCATGATAAGCATTCTCTTGGCTATTTGCTTACAGATCTTAGCTACTCATTATATCTTATCCAGATTTTTAGCTAAGGAAAATCGGTGAAAGGGTAACAACAAAAAGTCTAAAATTAATTATTTAAGACTCACAACTGCTACAAATCACTAAATTATTGACGAGCTCTTTTGAAACACTCTGGCTTCGTTGGTAGTAAAGCGTTTTTACACCCATTTTCCAAGCTTCTATAATCAATTGATTGACACTTTTGACGGGTAGGGCAGCAGGTATATTCAGATTCAAGCTTTGTGCTTGATCTATATACTTTTGTCTATTAGCTGCTTGTTGGATGATTTCAAGTTGGCTGAGTTCCTTAAAGGTTTTGAAGACATCTTTTTCTTCATCCGTCAGGTCGTTCAGATGCATGACACTGCCATGGTTCAGCATGATGGTGCGCCATGTTTCTTCATTGTCTAAGCCTTTTTCCTGAAGTAAATTTTTAAGGTATTTATTTTTGCGCATAAAATTACCCTTAGATAATCCTGCTTTATAGTAATTGCTGCTGAATGGCTCAATTCCAGGCGATGTTTGACCCAAAATAGACGACGATGACGTCGTAGGAGCAATAGCCATTAAAGTCGTATTTCTCATACCGTAGCCTTTGAGTAGATCGGGTTCTCCATAGATTCTAGCTAGTTCTCTACTTGCTTTTTCAGCTTTTTCACTGATATCTTTAAAGATGGAAGTATTGATAAGCTTAGCTTGTAAACTTTCAAAAGGAATCATGTTTCTTTGTAAATAAGAATGCCATCCCAATACGCCTAGACCTAATGCTCTATGTCTTTTTGCAAATTTGTTAGCTGCTGACAAGTAATAATTATCCTCTGTTTTTGCAATAAATTCTTGTAAAACTGCATCCAAAAAGAATATGGCTATTTTGACAGCTTCAGTATCTTTCCACTCATCATAGAGTTCTAGATTCATGGATGATAGACAGCAAATGAATGACTCATCAAAGGTTGATGGCAAGGCTATTTCTGAACACAGATTGCTGGCGTTAATAGTAAGTCCAAGATCCTTATAAACTTGGGGCTTATGTCTATTGACATTATCAGTGAAAAAGATATATGGCAATCCTTTTTGTTGTCTTGATTCTAGCAGTTTTGCCCATACTTCGCGTTTTTTACGGTCGCCATCTATCATTTCTTGCATCCAATAGTCAGATACACAAACACCAGTAAACAAGTTTTGAATGGGGCTACCTATAGACTTAATCGTCAAAAATTCTTCAATATCTGGATGATCAATATCCAAGTACGCAGCAAAAGCTCCTCTTCTTACACCACCTTGAGAGATCGTGTCCATAGCTGTATCAAAGAGTTTCATAAAACTCACAGCTCCTGAACTCTTGCCATTATCTGAAACGGCACTTCCTCTTTCTCTCAATTCACCAAAATAGCCTGATGTACCACCACCTATTTTAGTTTGCATGATGACTTCACCTAGTTTGTGCGTGATTCCTTCCACGGAGTCCGGTACATGCACATTAAAACAAGATATGGGCAAACCTCTTTCAGTTCCCATATTTGCCCAAATGGGTGAACTAAGACTCATCCAGCCTCTCTCTATGATCTCTGTAAAAGCACTTTTTAACTCAGGTTTATATAATCTCTGACAGGCAGCAGTCGTTATACGATCTATGGCCCCTTCAACGGTCTCGCCTTTAAGTAAATATCCTCTATTAAGTACTTGCTCACTCTCTTCATTTACCCACCAAAGTCTTTGCTCCATATTGTTGAATTTATAAACTGATTAAAAAAATACTATGGTAATCGGTAATTTTGGAATGGGGAGATGTTTACTAAAATAAATCGTCAGCAGTGATGCTTTTATCATGTTTGGTATAATCCACAGGTCTCTTTGCAAAAAAATCGTCTAAGCTATTGGCAAAAACCTCTTCCTCAAACCAAATCATGGGCTGGTATTCGGCATCCGTGATATGAAATACTTTTTGTAAACCTATTCTTTCTAGACTTTCGTCTACTCGGTATTTCATAAAGTTGAGCAAATCTGATTTTTTTAGATTCATAATCTCACCATCTTCAAAAATCCAATCCAATATTTCCGATTCTATCTGGATTGAATCATCAACGATCCTATGGATTAGAGATAAGGTTTCTTGATCAAAGTACTCAGGGTGTTCTTCTTTAATTTTATTGATGATATAGATACCCGCATTGGCATGTAGTTGCTCATCTACGGAAGTCCAAGCGATGATATTGCTTACATTTTTCATCGCTCCTCGGAATCTTGTAAAAGATAAAATTATGGCAAACTGGCTAAATAAGGAAACGTTTTCAATAAGTATGGTAAAAAGTATAAGGGAATTGATATACTCTTTTCTATCCGTTGACTTACTGTTTGCCAATACTGATGAAAGGTATTCTACTCGTTTTCTGATTACAGGAATAGACATTAGATTATTAAATTCATCGTTATAGCCCAACACTTCCAATAATCTGGAATAAGCTTCTGAATGTCTGAATTCACATTCTGCAAAAGTAGCTCCCAAGCCGTTAAATTCAGGTTTTGGTAGATGTAAATAGAGATTACCCCAAAAGGTTTTTACTGCGACTTCGATTTGGGCTATCGCAAGCAATGCTTTTTTGACTGCTTGACGGTCTATTTCATTTAAGTGGGAATGAAAATCCTGAATATCTGCTGTGAAATCTACCTCAGAGTGTACCCAAAATGAATTGTTCATTGCAGAAGTAAATTTAAGAACTTCAGGATACTCAAAAGGTTTGTAATTCACTCTTTTGTCAAAAATACTCATCTTTAAATAGGTTCTATAGTCTCTGGTATTGAGACAAGTTAACAATTACTAGACATATTTTGTTTTTATTAATATGTAAAAAAATATATTTGTATTATCGGTGTGAACAAATATTTTACACATTCAAACAAAATAAATATGTGGGTGCAAATATCGTGCAAGGTTGATGATACATCAAAATATTTTCATATATTTTTTTAAAAAAAATGAATTTATATGTTAATTTTCTTAAATTTGAACAATGGCATTAAGAAAAGATCTAAATACTCTTGTTTTTTTAAATAATTATCAAAAAAGTCTTGATCAAGACAATTAACATGTTAGAAAGTATGAATAATAATTATAATTTTGCGGCTCATTATAAGAATTAATTAAATGAAATACTTTTTACAGATTGTTCTAATCATCATTTCCGTGTGTTCTATTTTTGCACAGACAGGCACCATTAGAGGAAATGTTTATGAAAAAGAAACTGGAAATCCTGTTATTTTCTGCAATGTAGCTCTTGACGGCACTAGTTTTGGAGCTACCACTGATTTGGACGGTTTTTTTGTCATTAGCAATGTTCCTGTTGGAAATTATGTACTCAGAGCAACTTACATTGGTTTTGATAGCTCTAGTGTTAAAGTCACCATTAAAAAAGGGGCTATAGCTTATCAGTCTTTGACAATGGTGGAAAACGGTATTAAATTGGAAGAGGTATCTATATCTGCTGCAAGAGAGCAAGCTCGTACCACAGTTAATATATCTCAAGTCTCGGTATCTCAAAAGCAAATCAAATCATTACCATCAGTAGGTGGTGAAGCGGATATTGTACAATATTTACAAGTTATTCCGGGTATCATATCTACAGGTGATCAAGGTGGGCAGATTTACATTAGAGGAGGAGCGCCTGTCCAAAATAAAATACTATTGGATGGTTTGAATATCTTTAACCCATTTCACTCTATAGGTTTTTATTCAGTTTTTGAGACTGAGCTGATCAAAAACGTGGATGTCTTGACTGGAGGCTTTGGTGCCGAGCATGGGGGCAGGATTTCTGCAATTGTAGACATATCCACCAAAGATGGCAATAAAAGCAGGACAAGTGGCTTTTTAAGTGGTGGACCCTTTATGGTAAAGGGATTATTAGAAGGTCCGATAAAGAAATTTAAAGAAGGTGGTACGTCCGTTTCCTATGTAGTAACGGCAAAAAAATCTTTAATAGAAGAGACATCCAAAAGCCTATATTCTTATGCTGCCACAGATAAGGAAATAGGGCTTCCTTTTACTTTTCAAGATTTGTATGCTAAACTTTCTGTTAATACAGCCAATGGTAGTAGAATAAACGTTTTTGGTTTTAACTTTAATGATGCTTACAAAAATCCACTTTTAGCAACCATCGATTGGAAAAATATAGGTGCTGGGGTTAATTTCCACATGATTCCATCTGGTTCTAGCATTATTGTAGATGGTGTAATAGGATTTTCTAATTACAATGTAGGCATAGCAGAGCAAGACCAACAGCCTAGAACATCTGAGATTGGAGAATTAAATGCAAATATCAATTTTACATTTTTTGGGGATAAAAATGAAATCAAATATGGATTAGAACTGCGAAGCATAAGAACAGATTTTGAGTTTGTCAACCCTTTTGCAATACGGTTTGCCGATGAGCAAAATTCCACTGAATTGGGCGTTTTTGCAAAATATCGACAGATTATTGGCCATTTAATCATTGACCCATCTGTGAGAGTACAATATTATGCAGCTTTGGGAAATGTGACCTTAGAGCCGAGGATGGGTATCAAGTATAATTTTTCAGACAAATTTAGATTTAAAGGAGCTGCCGGTAGATATACTCAGAATATATTAAGTACATCCAATGAGAGAGATGTAGTAAATTTATTTAATGGCTTTTTGACTGGTCCTGAGACTGTGGTTAGAGATTTCAACGGAAACATTTTAGATAATAAACTGCAAATTTCAAATCATGCTATAGCTGGATTTGAATATGATTTTTCTAGAAAATACTCAATAAATGTAGAAGGTTATTATAAAGATTTTCCACAATTACTCGTAGTCAATAGAAATAAACAAGACAAAGATGATACGGATTACACAGCAGAATCAGGGGAAGCATATGGTATAGATTTTACTTTTAAGTATGAAGTGCCTAGAGTTTATTTATATGCGACCTATAGCCATGGTTATGTAACTAGAGATGATGGACAGCAAGTGTATCCTACTATTTTTGATAGAAGACACAATATTAATTTTCTAGCAACTTATGATTTAGATAAGAAAAAATCTTGGCAAGTCAGTTTGAGATGGAATCTTGGTTCTGGTTTCCCTTTTACACGCACCAAAGGCTTTTATAATTATCAAGATTATTTTGATGGCGTTAGTACGAATTATGAGACCAATAACCCCGATAATGTTGGAATCATTTATTCATCAGTAAGAAATAGCGGTAGGTTGCCATATTACCATCGACTGGATATTTCTATTCAAAAGAAAATCGAATTTACTAAATATTCTGGCCTTGAGCTTAATGCAAGTGTAACTAATGTGTACAATAGACCCAATATTTTTTATTTCGATAGATTATCCTATAATAGGGTAGATCAACTTCCAATTTTACCTACATTGAGTGCAAAGTTCTATTTTTAAAAGTTTTATTTCAAAAGAATAAGATTTAATTTTCTTAGTTTTATAAGAAATATTTTTAAAATTGCTATAAATATTATACCTTTGTCCCGTTAAAAACCAAGAGATTGTTGTTCAATGTATTTTGGTCTGATTTTCAAATAGTTATAAAATTTTAACAATGGCCGTTAAATTAAGATTGTCCAGAAAAGGACGTAAAAAAGCACCCTTTTATCATATTGTTGTAGCTGATGCTAGATCTCCAAGAGATGGTAAGTTTATTGAAAAAATAGGTTCGTACAATCCTATGACCAAGCCTGCAACTATCGAAATAGATAGAAATGCAGCTTACGATTGGTTGACCAAAGGAGCGCAGCCTACAGATACTGTGAAAGCAATTTTGAGATTCAAAGGTGTTTATTATAAGAAGCACTTGATGAGAGGTGTTAAGAAAGGCGCTTTGACATTGGAGCAAGTAGACACTATGTGGCAACAGTGGATCGATGCGAAAGAAGCCAAAATTACAGCGAGAAGAGCAGATACTATGGCTGAAATGGAAGCATTTAGAAAAATGGTTTCAGGAGAAGCTAAAGCAAAAGTTGTTGTAGCGGATCAATCTACAAAAGAAGCAGCTGAAGCGTTTAAAGTGGAGTCAGAATCACATACTGATTCGGCACCTGTAGCAGAAATTGCGGAGACAGTAGTAGAAGAAGTAGCTATCGTAGAAGAAATAGCAGAAGTTGCAGCAGTTGCGGAAGAAGCAGTCGTAGAATCTGTGGCTGAAATAGCAGAGGCTGATACAGTAGTGGAAACAGTAGCAGAGGTAGTTGAGCCAGTTGCTGAAGAACCTGCAGCAGATGAATCAGCGCCTGCAGAAGATACAGAAGCATAATAATAAGTAAAAACTTATTACGTATAAAACCTTATTGATTTAAGGAAGAAACCTGATAAAAACCATTTTTATCAGGTTTTCTTTTATTTGGAGTATTTTTTCTTTAAGTAATTAATTTACAAAAGCGTAAATTTATTTATCTATTTTAGTCGTAAGTTGTTTATTTACAATGAGTTGGAGTTTATGGATCTAACGTTTTGTCCCAAGTAGTTTTTCATGTGGATTATGCATAAAAACTGATTTTGAAGCATTTATTGTATTTATGCGATAAAATTTTTGTTTTTTTATTTTGATCTTGTTTTGCATTAATCCAATAGTACTTACAAGAAATTTTAGTTTTTTAAAAGTTAACAGTAGTTTTTTACAATATCAATAAATAAATCATGGAAGCATTAGCATTAAATTATAAAAATCATTTGGAACAATTAAAATTGGCCATTCAAAACTCTGATCTTCTTACTATGTATCTAGATAGTGAGACTGAGGATATTTATAAACAAATGATTGAAGGGTTTGAACCACATTTATTGGAACTATACCAAATGGTGGCTGATAAGTCTGCTTTGCAATTGGTTTCATTGGAGACTGAATTGTTGGATCCAGCTTTTGAAGGTTTGTTTTTACCACGTATTCTTGGATACGCCGTATTGAGAGGAGAAATTGATGCTAATTATAAGTATAAGAGACCACAAGATCATTTCAAAAAAATCCTAAACGCTATCAGCGAATCGGCTAATTTCGAATGGATAAAAAATAGAATAGGACAAACTGTTCAAGTTGGTTTTGCATTGAGTAGTGATATTTGGTTAACCAATCTTTTAGAGAATATTTCTAATAAAAAGGTAAAAGGATTTTTGATCCAACAAAAAGTAGAAAAATTCAGAGATCTGAATCATCGTATTAGCTTGTATAATAGCTATAAAAAACAGTTTAAAAATCAAAACTTTAATACTACTGAATTTCCATCCAATTTACCAGAACTGAAAGTGTTGGGTAGCTCGTTGATAAATTTTCTAAAGTATAGAGCTCACTGGAAGTTTAACAATGAATCTATACTGCCGCATTTAGATACGTTGATATCTAATGAATCGTTCCATAATGACCCAGATTTTTTGGAAGTTATTATGTTAACAGGAATGTTTTATGATGTCAGTGCTAAATCACAGGATACGATATCTGCGATTTTCGACAAGCTTAGAAAAGGCAGTGAACTGTTTGAGCAAAAGTTTTTTCAACATTTGTTGTCCCTATACAGAAGTGAAGTAGAAATTACTCCTGATGCTGACAAAAGAATGTCCAAAATTATCAATAAATCTGTAACTGATGGCCTTTCTGAGTATTATAATTTAATGGATATTGTACATACTAAAGGTTATGTACATGAAGATACTATAGCTGAAGTGAGTGCATATTATGAAAAACATAAAGGATTAAGTATTGAAAATGAATGTCTTAGAGATGGTATTTTTGGCTATTGTGAGAGCTTCTTGAATAATCTGGACGCAGAAAGCTACCATGAATATTTTGAGATCAACAAAGTCTTTGTCTCTTATATCAATACCTTCTACAATCAGAAGTTTAACCAAAATATCAAGGATCTAAGTCTGAAATATATTCACAAGCTGTTTGATGTTTACGTTGATAAAAGAGGAAGAGATTATCAGGATATTAAGAAATTTGTTACGTCCACCTTCCTTGACCTTGGATTTAAGAATGAAAAAGAACTTAAGGAATTTTTTAATCCTAAAAAGTAATCATCTAATATTGACCTAGATTCAGAAGGACTAAAGTACATGCGTATTCAGTCTTTATTCCTTCTGATTCTGCCAATGCTTTAAACTCATCATTTTCTGTGCCGGGATTAAAAATAATTCTGTTAGGCTTCAGTTTTATTATATATTCTATATATTCTTCCTGAATTTTAGGATTGATATATAACGTTACCGTGTCAATATTGCTAAAGTTTTCCTTATCTTTAGTTATTGGAATTTGTTCTACATTCCCTGTTTTTTGACCTATGGCAGCTACCTGATACCCTTTTTTGAGTAATAACTTAATTGCCATATTCGAGTACCTATCTGGGTTTTCTGATGCTCCTATTACTAAGGTTGTTACTTTTCTATCGTTCATCGATTATACAAAAATTATAATGATTTAACATGACTGAGGTAAATATAGTTTTTAAATTTTGAATTACTTTACGCTTAAAATAAGTTCAAGTAATATCGCACAGAAACTAAATACTTCATCATATTACCTTAAGACTTTCTTACAGATAAATATCTTTTGCACTAAGAAATTGAGGTATTTTGCTATAAATTTTACTAATTCAAAAAAATACCATGATATTTTTTTAGTTTTGTCCTTTAGAAGTACATGTTATGACATATTTTCTAGTTTATTTTATCATCGGAATTTTTATAGCTCTTTTATTTTTAAATATTTATTTTAGAGTAAAGGTGTTTAAATATTATAAGGTGTTGATACAGAATCGTATAGAGTTTGGTGCTCCTCATATTCTAAATAGAGAAAGACTGGAGACGGAGATATTGACTCAATATCCTTCCTTTAGAAATGAAATTATTGGCTTTACAGATCATATTCGAAAGTCAATTATCATCGCAGCCTGTTTGGTTATTTTGATCACGATCATGGGGTTGATTTTAAGAATTTTGTAAAAAAAATATAGGTTTGAGAATAGGTTTAGTAGGAGTAGGGCATTTAGGCAAGATACATTTGAAATGTTTATTGGAGACAAGTTTTGAACTTTCTGGAATTTATGATACAGACGAAACTGCGATCAAGTATATTAAAGAAAACTACAACATTAAAATATTTTCAAGTTTAGATGATCTCATATTGGCATCAGATTGTGTGGATATTGTTAGTCCTACAGTTTTTCATTATGAAATTGCAAAAAAGTGTATAGAAGCGGGAAAGCATATATTTATTGAAAAACCTCTGACGGAAACCACTGCTCAAGCTATGGATTTAGTATACTTGGCTGATAAATATAAAGTAAAAGTACAGGTAGGGCACGTAGAGCGATATAATCCTGCGATCAGATCTTTAAAAAATATTGACTTTAAGCCAAAGTTTATTGAAGGACATAGGCTAGCTATTTTTAATCCTAGGGGAACTGATGTTTCTGTTGTTTTAGATTTGATGATTCATGACTTGGACATTATTCTCAGTATGATTAAAGATGAAGTTAAAGATGTCAGAGCTAATGGTGTCTGTATAGTGAGTTCAACACCCGATATCTGTAATGCACGTATTGAGTTTATGGGTGGAGCTGTGGCAAACCTTACTGCTTCTAGGATTAGCATGAAAAATATGAGAAAAATCAGAATTTTTCAAGATGACGCATACATAAGTTTAGACTTCCTAGATAAGGAGGCCCAAGTTATAAAAATTGAGAAAGATATCGAAGGCGACAATTTTTCTGGCATGACTATACATACAAATGACGGTTTGAAACGTATTACTATAGAGAGTCCTGAGATTATGCAAAACAATGCTATAGAGGACGAATTGAATGACTTTTATAACGCTTTGGTTTTTGATGCTCCTGTTTTAGTAACCATAAAGGACGGTTTCAGGGCTCTGGAACTTGCATATATTATACAAAATAAAATTGATGAGGCATGAGTAGAATAAGCCTTTATTTAAGTTTTTTAATTATTTGGATGAGTTTTTGGTCTTGCGGTTTAGGGGATGATGAAAAGCCTATTCCATTTTTTTTGAACTTAAATAGTCCAAAAGTACTAGAGCCATTACAAAATACTATAGGTACTCACAAAATAACTGAGGCTTGGGTATTTGCAGATGGACAGATACAAGGTGTATATCCTTTGCCAAGTGTTGCACCGCTTCATTTGACAAACGAAAAGACAGAAATAAAAATATTAGCGGGTATTAAAAATAATGGAATGAATGATACCCCTATTTTCTATCCATTTATGAAAGAAATTCCACTAGTACTGAATCCAAAAGCCAATGAGACTTATAATGTGCCCTTAAATTTTAGTTACACAGAAGCATCTAAGTTTTCTGTAAATGAAAATTTTGAAGGAAATCATATTTTTACTTTTAATTTGGACAGTAAAACTGAACCCAAAATGCTTGCCACAACTGAACAAAGCAGGACAGGTGCAAAATCAGGTATGGTTGTTTTGAACAGTAGTAATCGATTTGTTGAAGTCGGCACTCAAAGTAGCGTCATTAAAGGTTTTAATGCTAGAGGCGAAAGCTATGTTGAATTTGATTACAAGGGAGAAGGTGAGATAGCTGTAGGTATAGCGAAAAGTAGAAATGGATTTTTTGTAGTAGAATATATTCTTTTTATTCCCGCAAAAACAGATTGGAATCATATTTATGTTGATTTTACGGATAAAATTTCTCCCAATGATTTCGATAGTTACAAAATGGTTTTGGCATTTACTAAAACAGGAAGTAGTGCAGAGTCTAAAGTTTTTATTGATAACTATAAGCACGTTCATTTCTAATTACTTATGAAGGAACAAAGAAAAACAGAGTTGGTCATTTACAGGATTGGAGATTTTATCGCTGCCTTTGTAGCATGGCTTTTGTTTTTTATTTATAGGAAAAGAATAGAATCCCCCGTTCTGGAAGTCCAAGAAGTTTTATCTGACTCGAAACTATGGCAAGGATTGGTTTTGATTCCTATTATATGGATGGTCATCTATTCTATTTTTGACAAATACAGGGATATTTATAGATACTCTAGGCTAGAAACTTTAAAGAGTACTTTTTTTACTACTTTTCTTGGCGTTTTATTGCTTTTTTTTACTGTTTTGATGGATGATAAAGCTGTTAGGTATGTTTCATATCTATCTTTATTTACCACGCTGTTCATTTTACATTTTACAGTTACAGCTATCATAAGGATGATCATACTCACGGTTGCAAGTCGGCGACTTAAGAGCGGGAAAGTGAGTTATAGTACATTGATCATAGGAGGTGATAAAAATGCATTAGATTTATATGAAGAGATCAATAGCAGGCCTTATAGCTTAGGACATAAATTTGTAGGCTTTTTGGATAGTAATGGCAACAGTATTAATTTACTTCAAAAATATTTACCCAAGCTAGGGAAAATTGCCGATCTTGAGAGCATCCTTCATAGTTATAAAGTAGAGGAAGTTATCATTGCTATAGAAACGTCAGAGCATGGAAAGTTAAAAAGCATCCTAGACTCTTTATTTGATTATTCTGATCAGATTTTGATCAAAGTAATTCCTGACACATATGATATCATGATAGGAACCGTTAAAATGAACCACATTTATGGGGCTGTTTTGATTGAAATTGACCAGGAATTGATGCCCAATTGGCAAAGAGTAGTTAAACGTATGATGGATTATGCTATAAGTATTATTGCTATATTAATACTTTCTCCGATAATCATTATGAGTATTTTTAGAGTTAAGTTATCATCTCAAGGTCCAGTTTTTTATTTACAAGAAAGAATTGGGATTAACGGAAAACCATTCAAAATAATAAAGTTCAGATCCATGTTTTTAGGGTCAGAGAAAAATGGGCCACAACTTTCGAGCGATACAGACAATAGAGTGACACCTTGGGGGAAAGTAATGAGAAAATGGCGTGTAGATGAGATCCCTCAGTTTTTTAATGTCCTAAGAGGAGATATGTCTATTGTGGGACCACGTCCTGAGCGAAGATTTTATATAGACCTGATTAGTAAAGAAGCTCCTCACTACAAACATTTGCTTAAAGTCAGACCAGGAATCACTTCTTGGGGTCAGGTCAAATATGGTTATGCTTCTGATGTACCTCAGATGGTTCAAAGGTTAAAGTTTGATATATTGTATATAGAAAACATGTCTTTATCTTTGGATATAAAAATTTTATTTTACACTATTCTGGTTTTGATACAAGGAAAAGGAAAATAGATTTTAATTTATCCTAACAAATCTCTTTCATCATTTTAAGGCGATTTAAAAGCTACCTTTAGTAACCATCATATTGAAAATAGAATTCATTGGAGTTGAAAAATAGTGCTATCTTTGTGCTTTAATTCTTATATTGATTGCCATGAGTAAAAAGGGTAGAGTATTGGTAGCAATGAGTGGTGGTATAGACAGTACAGTTGCCGCTATGATGCTTCACGAAGAAGGTTATGAAGTAGTAGGTATTACTATGAAAACATGGGATTATGCTAGTGCAGGTGGTTCAAAAAAAGAAACGGGCTGTTGTTCATTAGATTCTATCAATGATGCAAGACAAGTAGCTGTTAATATGGGATTTCATCACTTTATCGTTGATATACGGGAAGAGTTTGGCGATTATGTAATTGATAATTTTGTAGAAGAGTACATTGCTGGTCGAACACCCAATCCTTGCGTACTTTGTAATACTCACATCAAGTGGAGTGCATTATTAAAAAGAGCGGACGCAATGGATTGTGAGTTTATCGCAACTGGCCATTATGCTGTTATCAAAGAGCACCTTAATAGGAAGTTTATATCCAAAGGGAAAGATGAGCGTAAAGATCAGTCTTATGTATTGTGGGGTTTGTCTCAATCGTGCTTAGACCGTAGTTCGTTTCCTTTAGGCGGATTTAGTAAACCTGAGATCAGGCAAATGGCCAAAGACTTTGGATATGATGAACTGTCTAAAAAGCCAGAAAGTTATGAGATTTGTTTTGTGCCAGATAATGATTATAGGGGTTTTCTTAAAAGGAGAGTTCAAGGTTTAGAAGAAAGTCTCAAAGGTGGCAAATTTATCAACGCCAATGGAGATATCATAGGCACCCATGATGGATATCCATTTTATACAATAGGTCAACGTAAAGGTCTAGGTGGAGGGTTTCTAACACCGAAATTTGTTACCGAAATTATTCCAGATACAAATACAGTAGTTTTGGGTGAAATGGATGATCTTATCAGAAATGGAATGGAAGTCGGTCAAGTAAATATGATGAAGTACGCTGAGATTACTGAAGGTATGGAAGCCTTGACTCAAGTTAGGTATAATGATTCCGGAGTTATGGCATCATTGCATCCATTGGGAGAGAATGTCTTTGTTGAGTTTTTAGCTAACGTAAGAGGAATAGCTCCTGGACAATCTGCTGTGTTTTATGAAGGTGATGATGTGATCGGTGGTGGTATCATTAGGAGTAGTTCTTTAAAGTAAAGCAATATTATTTAATTCTATTCGTTTTCATGGAAAGTAATAATATATATTATGAATAAGTTTAATTTGATTGTTGGCGGGATCATTTGTATTTTTCTATCGTTAAGCTCTTGTACTTCTGAGACGGAGACATTGGATGAAAGTACATTTGGATATGATTATTTTCCATTATCTACAGGTAAGACTTGGGTGTACCAATCCGATAGCATAGTTTATTCATCAGTGGGTACCGTTAAGGATACCTTTAGGTCTTTTCTTAAGGAAGAGATTGGTGAAGCTTTCCTTGATCTTGAGGGTAATAAAGTTTATAAGATAAATCGTTATTTTAAAAGGAAAGATACAGATGCTTGGAGTAGAATAAATACTTGGACCACATCTTCTGATGAAAAAAGAGCTATTAGAACTGAAGAAAATATCCGTTTTATCAAGCTCGTTTTCCCTATTAAAAATGGATTGAGATTTAATGGAAACGTATTTGTCGACGAAGATTTGAAAATTGAAGTTGGCGGTGAATTTGTAGAAGCATATAAAAATTGGAAACATAAAATAGAATCTTTAGAATCTATAATAAAATATAAAAACCAAGATGTAAAAGCATTACAGATAAATCTAGTAGATGAAACTTCAATCATTGATAGGCGTAAGGTCGTAGAGTATTATGTTAAAGGTATCGGGCTTTTGCGCAAAGAAATGATCATTTTAGATTCGGATGGCTCCAAACCCAATG
>CAMBRK010000053.1 GCA_945870185.1 Aureispira sp. CCB-QB1
ACTCAAAAATGAAGGCACTGATCTAAACTTAGATCAGCTAGGTTTATTGTTGTGCATTCCCGACCTACCCATCCCTTTCGGGTTCCTTCACTTCTCGCATTGTCATGCTCGACCATAATGGATCGTTCAGTCCTGCATTTTTCTATCGCGCTGATTATCAATGGTTAATTTTTAGTGCTTTGCCTTGGCGATAGACGCACTTCAGCCACCCATCCGTTTCACGGTTCACTTCGTCAAAGGCTTTGCCTTTGGTGCTTTGCACTTCACTACGTTCATATCGCTTGTTTTTTGAACGATATCCTAGACCTAAAGCAATAACTTTTTTGAAAGAATTTGACTTTTTCAGCAAGCCCTATTTAAAAACATTCTAAACATAAGTAATTTTAAAGGTGTTTAGTTACATTATAATTACCTTTGTGACAACTTTCTAAATAATAGATGATGAATAAAAATATTATAATTGCTGTTGTACTCATAGTAGCGGGTATATTGGTCTTTTTGAATGCTTCCAAAGATGTGAGCACTTATGCCAATTTTAAACAAGCAGCTAACGGTGACAAAGTAAAAATCGTAGGACAATTGTCCAAAGATAAACCCATAGTCTATGATCCTCAGAATAGTCCCAATGAGTTTACATTTTTTATGAAAGATGCTGACGGTGTGGAGAAAAAAGTTGTCTTAGAACAACCTAAACCTCAAGATTTTGAAATGTCAGAACAAATTGTTGTCACAGGCGAGCTGGAAGGAGAAACATTTGTAGCATCCGAAATCCTGATGAAGTGTCCATCCAAGTATAAGGACGAAGAAATCGCCGTAAAAGAACAACAAGGATAAACATTAAAACATGAATGAAGTATCATATATCGGGGAGCACCTTTGGGTGGGCCGTTTAGGACATTTTAGTCTTTTATTTTCTTTTGTTGCCACCATATTATCTCTCATATCTTATTATCTAGCTACACGACATAGAAATGATTTAGTTAAGTCTGCTTCATGGAAAAGCCTAGGTCGCGCATCGTACTTGGGTCATGGTTTAAGTTTGTTTACGCTGATAGGGGTGATATTTTTTGCTATGTATAATCATTACTATGAATACTCCTACGTTTTTGATCATGTATCTGAAGATTTGCCAATAAAATATATTTTGTCAGCTTTTTGGGAAGGCCAGGAAGGTAGTTTTATGTTGTGGATGTTTTGGCACGTGATCTTAGGAATGGTTATGATTCGGACAGCAGGCAAGTATGAAGCGCCTGTGATGTTTACATTTGCAGCGGTAGAAGTGATATTGATGAGTATGATTTTGGGTATTCATATCCCATGGGGAGAAGAAGCGATCAAGATCGGAAGTAATCCTACCACATTGCTGCGCCATATGAACGAAGCACCCATTTTTGCCAATGCGGATTATCTCTCGCTAATCAAAGGTCGCGGTATGAACCCATTATTGCAGAATTATTGGATGACCATCCATCCTCCGACCTTGTTTTTAGGATTTGCCTCTACCATCATTCCTTTTGCTTACGCGTTTGCTGGATTATGGTTAAATGATCATAAGGAATGGCTCAAGCAGTCTTTACATTGGTCGTTGTTTTCTGCTGGAATTTTGGGAGTGGGTATTTTAATGGGTAGCCTTTGGGCATATGTAGCTCTTTCTTTTGGTGGATATTGGGCTTGGGATCCAGTGGAAAATGCATCTTTGGTACCTTGGATTACCTTGGTGGCGGGTATACACGTTCATTTGGTTGCTCGCAATACAGGTTATGCTACCCGATCCGTATATTTCTTTTATTTGATATCCTTTGTATTGATTTTATATTCTACATTTCTGACCAGAAGTGGAGTTTTGGGTGATACATCAGCGCATGCATTTACTGAAATGGGATTGGAGTGGCAATTAGTCATTTTAGTATTGTTTTTCCTACTTAGCGGCATGGCATTTCTGGTCTATAGATTTAAGGAAATCAAAAATCCTGAGAAAGAAGAAGAACTTGCTTCTAGGGAATTTTGGATGTTTGTCGGTTCATTGGTTTTATTATTTGGTGCTATATTGATAATATCTTCCACATCACTGCCCGTATTCAACAAAATCATGACTTGGTTCAGTCCAGCATATGAAGGAAGGGTGATCAAAGACGTCGTAGATCATTACAATAAATACCAACTTTGGATTGCGGTATTTATAGCAGGACTTTCTGGATTTTCATTATTTATGAGATACAGCGGAAAGTTATGGGAAGATCAAAAAAAGAAATTTGCGGTTAAAATGCTCATTTCAATTGCAGTAAGTGCAGTTGTGACATATTTAAGTTCATTTTGGCTGGAGTATTACAGCTGGCAATACTGGGTGATGAGTTTTGCGGGTATGTTTTCTATCATTTCTAATATGGATTACATCATTAGTGTTGCGAAAGGAAATATCAAATTGGCTTGGTCTGCTATGGCTCACCTGGGTTTTGGGATGATGATGATAGGTATACTAGCCAGTGGTCTGAATCAAAAACATATTTCTACCAATCCATTTGTATTTAAAGGTATGTTTTCTGATGATGATGTAAAAAAGTATGTTCAGTTGATTAAAAACAAGCCATTATTTTCACAAGGTCACTTGATTACCTACAAGTCTGATACGTTGATAGATAGAGAAAGGAGGTATGACATCTTATTTGAAAAATTGAATGATAGTATGGAAGTTGTAGAGTCATTTACCCTGCAACCCAATGCTATGTATTCTAATGATTTTAGTAAGGTAGCCGCTTTCAATCCTGACACCAAACACTACTTTGGTAAAGATATATTTACCTGTGTAGTCAGTTTGCCACCTACCATATCCAGTATGGAAGAAGCCAAAAAAGTAGAGGATTCTTTAAAGTTTGTCAATTATTGTCTACCGATCAATGATACACTAAAATTGGGTGCATACATTGTCGAAGTGAAAGCATTGTCTTTTGATCCCACAAATAAGGATTATACCAAGCATCCACACGATGCTGGTATATCTGGCCTGGTTACGGTCAGAGACACCATAGGTGATACCACATATATTATAGAACCAGCTTTGGGAATGGATGGTGCATTGATGTATCATTATCCTGACCATATCATAGAAGCAGGAATCAAGGTCAAACTGGGCGAAGATATGCTGGATAAATATTTTACTCCAGATGATCAACTTCAATACAAGGAATTCACTATCAAAACAGGAGGTAACTTTGATTTTGAAGGGTACAGAATGCAGCTGAAGGGATTTGGCAAGGAACCTACACATAAAAATTATCAGAAAGAAGAAGGTGATATCGCTGTAGGTGCTACACTCAATGTATCTGGTGAAGGTATGGCCGAAGAAGTGATGCCCATATATGTGATCCGCAAAAATCAGCCTATGAGCATCAAATCTTATTCTGGTAAATCAGGGCTGCACATCAGGTTTTCCAATATCGATCCTGAAAAAGAAGAATTTACTTTTAAAGTAGCCAAAGATGTACGTAAAACTTTAAGTGTAGACCTTGCCATAGCTAATGACGTACCCAGGACAGATTATCTTATTTTACAAGCCACCATTTTTCCTGGTATCAATCTTTTTTGGGGTGGATGTATCTTGATGATGCTTGGATTGATGTTAGCCGGATGGCAGCGATATAAAGCTTTACGAAAGGCATGATAGATTATATTTGTATCATAGGGTCGGGCAATGTAGCCTGGCATCTCTCTTTATATTTTGCTGAAGCAGGTTGCGAAGTCTTGGTCGTAGGTAGAGATCATAATCAAGCAGAAATGTTTGAAGAGTTACATGATGCTATCCAATATATCCATGGGATAGAAGAAATCAATCAAGGGGCAGATCTTTTTGTGCTCTGTGTCCATGATGATGCCATCGAAGAAGTATGCCAATCTCTTGATTTTACTCCTGATGATACTCAGATTTTGATCCATACATCAGGTAGTATACCTGCTACTATCTTGGAGCCTTATGCCGTTAATTATGGTGTTTTATGGCCAATCATGACCCTGACTCAAGGACGAACTCCAGAGTTTCCAATGGATATTCCCTATGTGATCACAGGAAATAATGACCTTACTTTGAATGGATTGTCCATTCTTACGGATCAGATTTCCAATAACTTTAGGGTGATGGACGATGCTCAACGAAAACATTTGCATCTCGCTGCGATATTGGTCAATAATTTTACAAATCACTTGTTTGCCCTAACTTACGAATATTGTCAGGAGCATCAGGTAGCTTTTGAAATGCTCAAGCCCATCATAGAAGAGACGGCCTATAAGTTATCCCAAGATCATCCTGGATTACTGCAAACAGGGCCTGCATATCGCAATGATAAAAAAACTATAGAAAAGCACCTTGCCATGCTGGATTGTCATGACGATTTGTATAAGTTTTATTGCTTGTTTACCGAAAGTATTATTAAAAGATATTCACTACCATGAGAGTTATAGGAGAATTTGATCTAGGTGCTGTAAAAGCTTCTGTTTTTAAGATGAACGAACGTCTATCTGTAAAATATGAATACCAACTTATGGAGCAAACATATAAGTTCAGAGATGGTACGGGCATCAAATCTGTAGAAGATATCCATAAGTTTTCTCAACGTATAGAAGAAGATATCATGAGCTGTTTTGATACCATGTCCAAGCTCCGATGGAAAGGCATACAATCGTTACAGGAGATCGTAAACCAGCAAGAAGAGGAAATCATTTAACTAATAAATAGTTTTTTGAAATATTTACCAACTTTAAGGTGAATTGATACGTCTTTAATATCAAATTCATTAATTATGCTCAAGATTTTATATTTTTCCCTTCTTATCCTTATCTTAGGCTCATGTGATAAGGACGATTGCACACCTGTACCTATGGAAAATTGTATAGTAACCAAGGAGCTTAATCCAGTATGTGGTTGTGACGATGTCACTTATTTCAATCCTAGTCATGCCAATTGTAACCAAATAGATTTTAACATGGGAAAGTGTACCTATAGCATCGATCAGTTATTGGGTACATGGGATTTTTTGGGTTATGTATCCGATGGTGCGACTATGAATGTAGATAAAAAAGTGCATCCATATGATATGTTTATTACCTTTAAAAGTGAAAAGGGAGTGACTACAGGCGGCGAATATTACAGATTTGAAGGTAAGTCCGCTGTCAATTTTTTTGGTGGAGAATATCACTTTGTCAACAAAGGTATCATCAGTACTTTTATTTCTTTTACTACAAAAATTGGAGTACCGGATAAAGATATCATACAAGAAAATAAATTTGTTGACTTTTTAAGGACTGATTCCAGCATTGAACTTCAAGGAAATTTTCTTCAGTTTAAATCCAGAATTTACAGTCAAGATGGACTTGCCACACCGATAGATGAAGTTTTGATTTTTAAGAAGAAATGAAAGACGTTTTTCTGAATCATATAGCTTGGGGATGAGTGAGGGCATTCATCTTTAAAAAAAATGAGCCGAATAAAATCTCTAATCGGCTCATTTATTTTGTATATTTGAGCCGAATAATGTAAATAATCGGCTCATGATGTATAATTGGCAACAAAATGATTGGTTGCAGTTTCAATACCACGAAAGTGAATTTACAGAAATAGCCTTGCGTTTTACAGCTTTGGCAGGAGAAAGTCAAGGGTATGTACAAGGCCTATCTGGTAGTGAACAGTCAGAAACAGTACTTACCATTTTGGTAAAAGAAGCAATAAAAACTTCTGCCATTGAAGGAGAAATTTTGAGTCGAGAAGATTTGGTATCTAGTATTCGTAAAAATTTAGGATATCCAACTCCCAGTACATACATTAAAGACAAGCGGGCAGAAGGTATTGCGATACTATTAGTAAAAGCGCGCGAAAATATTGATGAATATTTAACCGAGACCCATCTGTTTGATTGGCATAACTTATTGATGTTGGGTAATAAATCTATAAATAGTGGCCAATATCGAAGCCATTCTGAGCCCATGCAGGTTGTTTCTGGGGCAAGTGGTAAAGAAATTGTACATTTTGAAGCACCACCATCGATTAGAGTTCCTGATGAAATGAAAGTGTTTTTTGATTGGTTTAATGAAACAAAGCCTAGTGGAAAACGTCCAATAGCTAATTTACTGATTAGATCGGCTATTGCTCATTTGTATTTTGAAACGATTCATCCATTTGAAGATGGGAATGGAAGGATAGGGAGAATTATTGCTGAGAAAACTTTAGCGCAAGGATTAAAAAGACCCATCTTAATGAGTCTTTCTACATCTATTGAAGCAAACAAAAAGGCTTATTATTCAGCTTTAAAAAAAGCACAAAGAACAAATAATGTCTCAGAATGGATACACTATTTTTCTGAAACTATACTCAAGGCACAACAAGATTTTATATCAACTATTGATTTTTTAATAAAGAAAACATCTTTTTTTAACAAATATCAAACCCAACTTAATGGTGCACAAACCAAGGTAATCCAAAGAATGTTAGAAAATGGTGAAACTGAATTTACAGGAGGAATGAATGCGAGAAAGTATCAATCTATAACCCAAGTATCCAAAGCAACGGCTACTCGTCATTTGCAGGACTTAGTAGGAAAAGGTATCCTAATTTCGCATCAAAAAGGTCGCAGCACCAATTATCAAGTGAATATAGGTTGATTTTCTACATTCACATGTCATCATATACCCATCATAAAATCATTGAGGTTGACTTCGTTGTTTAAGTCCAGTTTTTTTCTCAACCTATATCGGCTGATCTCTACGCCACGGACCGATATATTGAGTAAAGGCGCAATCTCTTTGGTGGCCAAATTGAGTTTTAAATAAACACAGAGTTTTAAGTCGCTCGGCGTGAGATTGGGATACTTTACTTTCAGTCTGCTTATAAAATCATTATGTACGATATCAAAATTTTGAGCAAAGGAGTCCCAGTCATCATCTAGTCTTTCGTCATCGGACAGGATAGATACCATATTTTTTAGTTCTCTTTTGATTTCTGGATCGCTTATTTTTTTGATGAATTTGCTCAGTTCGGATTTTAGCTTTGTTATGGCTTCGTTTTTTTGGACTAAATGCATGGTAGAAAGCCCTAATTCTTTGTTTTTGAATAAAATCTCTGCTTCTAGCTTCTCTTTTTGAAGTTGCAAGACAAGTGCTTCGCTCTCATTTTTTTGATCTTCTAGATCAATGGCTATTTGTTCATATTTTTTGACCAATCGTCTCCTACTATACAATATGATCAACAATCCAGCGAGGAGGTAAAAGATTTTTGCAGTGGTGGACCTATACCATGGAGCTGAGATTTCAAAGGAATATGGGTAAGGTAATGACACATTTCCAAAAATATCTGATGCTTCAATAATTAATTCATAAGTACCAGGTGGAAGATTGTTAAATTCCTTTTGACTTCTGTACTCCCATGTTGACCATTCCTTTTGGATGGGGCTCAGTTGATATCTGTATTTGATATCTTTTGTACAGGTATTGGTAGCAAAGTCAAAAATTAATGCATTGCTTTGGGGACTAAATTTATGAGTTTTTAATTTAGGATATTCACTGTTTTTAAATCCATCACAGATTAATTTTTGATGATTGACATCTACGATTTTTGAAATATATACATCAAGTTTCTTTTGATGATTATTGGTTTTTTTGTAATATTTTAGCCCTTTTGTAGTCAATAACAGGGCTTCATTTCCTTTCAAAGGAAATATTTTTTCGAATCCAGGCACAAGATAATTATTCAATTCCAAAATGTTGGTTTTATAATTTTGACTATTAAAAAAGTCCTTTTCAAACTGAATAAAGCCTAGTTGTTTTTCTGTAGCAAACCACAACTGATGATCAAAAAGCTCGAGAGTTTTTATAGGCGTTTTCAATTCAGAAGTATTGCCGGGCAATTTATAGGGAATAAACTTATTTTTGGTTTGGTCAAATATAAAAAGTCCAGTTTCAGTAGCTACAATAATCTGATTGTCAATATTGTACACTGTATTTCTTAGGTTTCCAGGCAAGCCAGTGTCTTCACCAAAAATTTCAATATTGGCAGTAAGTTTTTCTATATTGATATTGATTTTAAAAAGTCCCCTATAAGGATGTGATATCCAGATATTTTGAGCACCTTTTACCATTATTCTGCACGATTCGTCAAAACCTGATATTTTACCTGATTCTTGCCAGGTATTGCCTTGTTTTTTAAATAAATACAATCCTGAATATGATCCAGCTATACAATATTGTCCATCTTCAAATGCGAGAAATTTCCATGACCCGTTGTATTTACTTATCTTTTGAGCAATGTTTTCTTTAATTACAAAAGCACCATCATTATGACTCATGATCAGGTCGCCCAATACAATATCTAAACCCCAAACTTGTCCTTCTGTGTTCTTGACTAAACGAAAATCATTCGATTGTTTGACATTCAAAGCTTTAAAGTATAAACCATTTTCAGTGCCACAATAAAGGGTATTGTTGTATATGGTTGTAGCATACACCGTTCCTTGCAGCGAGCCATCAGGATATATATCTGTAAAATTATTGCTGAGATCAATTCTATCTATCCCATTATAAGTGCCGGCCCATAGTTGATGGTTGGGCGAAAAGTGTAGGCTACTTATGGTATTATTTTGTAATCCTTTATCTTTAGTGATACTCATTATCGTCTTACCTGTATGATCGATGATTAGAATTCCTTTAAGATATGTACCTACAGCTACTAAAGAATCATTGATTTTGCAAGCAGAGTGTACACGGTTTGTCTTTAGAAATGTATTTTCTATATTATTTAAAGTTTGCCATTTATTATTATAGAGCGTAATGATTCCATCTTTTTCTGTAAATACAAACCATTTGTTTTTTAATGTTAATATGTTGGTCAGGGTTTTGTTTTTGAGGATTTCGCTACCTTCTATAAAGACACTGTTACCATTTTCTATTTTAAATAGTCCTTTTTCCGTATCATTATAGATTATAGTGTTGTTAACTTGACTTAATTTTGTAGATTCCTTGGTTGCATATACTTTCCATTGGCTGCCGTCATGTGAGTATATTTTATTTAAAGAGCGGAAGTACAACGTTTTATTTACATAAGCAATGTTCCAAACATCCTCGAGTTGTCTAAAAGTTTCAGGAATGGTAGGCTTCAGGTCAGTATATGTTAATTTTCCACTTTGGTCAACTTGGAAATAGCCCAATTCGTCTTGTCCACCTGTATAAATCTTTTGGGTGACGGGATCGAAAGCAACGGATCTTAATATAGTTTTGTTAGGAAGGCTATATTTTTCCCATTTGTGTCCGTCAAAAATCAGAAGTCCTTCATTATTTGCAACAGTGATTCTGTTATTTGAAGTACTAATGATATCCCAGGTTTGAGTTCCACCTTTATATGCAAATCTATCATAGTTTTGTATTTCTTGTTCACTAAAACTAATATTTTGCCCTATAATCTGAATGATATTTATTAAAAAGACCACAAAGATCAACATACTGGATTTTAGTACCTTAAATGGCTTGCTACAAAATAGGATAGAAATATTGCTCGTGGTAGAATGCACCATGCTTGATGTTTATATTTTACTTTAATGATTTAAATCAGAACTAACCAAAAAAATATCAAAGGGTCAAAAACAAAATTTTAAAACCAAAGTTAAACAAATTGTTAATGGTATGATAAATCAAATGTTGAGCAATGTTATGACAATATTCTTTATAATTAAAGTTTACTACATCATAAAAAATTGCTATTTAAGATGTGATGTAGTATTGATGTACTCAATAATGCTTTGACTTTATATTTTGAGTATAATTTTGCTTAACATTTTATAAACATTAATAGCCACATGATGAAATACAATTTAGCTTGGATCTTTTTGTTTTGTTTCATGGTAAACAAAAACATCGCTCAGTCAAGCAAAGTCTCAATTGTGAATACCGATAAAGGCATCACACTGAAAGTAAACGAAAATAATTTGATTATTAACGGTATGAATTGGGACTACTTTCCTATCGGTACCAATTATTCTTACAGTCTTTGGAATCAAACAGACGCCATCATCAAAGCTGCCCTTGATGACGAAATGTCACTCTTAGCCAACATGGGCGTCAATTCAATAAGAGTTTACTCTGGAATACCTAAAAAATGGATCACTTACATCTATGAAACTTATGGTATTTACACTATGCTCAACCATGCATTTGGAAGATATGGTTTGAGTATAGATGGAGTTTGGTATGCCAATACAGATTATGCGGATCCCAAAGTAAGGGCACTGCTATTATCTGAAGTCAAAAAGATAGCAGAAGATTATAAAGATACACCAGGCCTTTTATTATATTTACTTGGTAATGAAAACAACTATGGTCTTTTTTGGGAAGGAGCTGAGACGGAAGATATTCCTTTGCAGGATCGCAAATCCACCCAGAAAGCTTTCCCAATGTACACTTTATTTAATGAAGGTGCCAAAGCGATTAAGAATATGGATATGAATCATCCTGTAGCTTTATGTAATGGTGATTTGTTATTCCTGGATATCATTGCTAAAGAATGTAAGGATGTAGATATATTCGGTACCAACGTATATAGAGGTATCTCTTTTGGAGATTTATTTGACAGAGTTAAAAAGGAATACGGAAAACCTGTACTTTTTACGGAATTCGGGGCTGATGCTTTCAATGTGCAAGCAGGAGATGAGGATCAGCGTGCACAGGCCATGTTTGCCTTGGGCAATTGGCAGGAAATTTACGAAAACGCAGCCGGCATGGGTAAAGCGAATAACGCTATAGGTGGATATACCTTCCAATTTAGTGATGGATGGTGGAAATATGGACAAACCAAAAATTTGGATATTCATGACCCTAATGCATCATGGTCTAATGGTGGTTATTTCTCGGATTATGTTGCTGGTGAAAATAATATGAACGAAGAGTGGTTTGGAATCTGTGCCAAAGGGCCTTCTAATGCCATGGGTTTGTATAAATTGTATCCAAGGTCGGCTTATTATGCTTTAAGAGAAGCGCACAAATTTAATCCATATACAACTGGGCAAAGTTTATCTAAAGTAAAAGAACACTTTGCATCCATTAATCTTGCAGATACTGAGCTCAAAGCTCGAGGTGACAAAGCTGCCTTGAATAGTGGCAAGGCTAGTATGATAGGTATAAGTAGATTGGGTGTTGAATTCAATACCTATAATACAGGAGGAAGCTTGATTACTACCCCACAAAATCCATTGGCAAATAACACTTTGTTTCCAAACCAACAAGGTTTCGACCATATGCAATCCTTTTATGTGGGCGTAGAAGCACAACCTACAGCAAATATGAGAGCTAATGTTGAATTCAATATCTTGGGCAATGTAGCACAAAATCCTATTGATCAGATTTTTTATGAAAATAGAGGTCGACCTACGATTATACAAGGTAATAATGGGACTACAACACTTTTCGACAATAATAGACTTCAGGTTTATCGAGCTACCTATACTTGGGATCATAAATTGTTTAATCTAAATGGATTTTACAGAACCGGACATTATCACTGGGGATATGAAGGTGACTTCTTTGGACTGTATCCGGAAGCCAATTATGGACCAAACATTGACATATATAATGGTATCGCACCGTTCGGTTTTGAAGTCGAAGGTAAAAAGAAGTTTTCGGGCCTAAAAGCAGCTTTCGGACCTCAGCTTTGGTGGGGAGCCAACCCTGCAGTTCTAGTAAAATATACCAAGGAAGTTTCAAAATTCAAGTTGACTGGTGTTTTTCATGAAGACCTCGAACAACTCGGCTTGACAGAAAGTTCGTTTGCGATTCCACAGCCCAAAACAAGAAGAATGACACTCCACGCAGCCCGTAAGTTTGGTAAATTGGGGGTAGATATCGGCGGTATTTGGGCAGGACAACCTTTGAATGACCGAGTTTTTCAATTATCGCGTGAAGACGGCAATGGTGTTACGACAGTGTATCAAGATGTTATCAAAACTACAGACAATTGGGGAGGAAAAATCAAATTTACCCTTCAATCGGGTACATTCAATTGGTACGCACAGTCAGCGGTGCAAGGTTTAGTGGCACAAGGTGGTGCAGATCTTACCCAGACGTTTACAGGTTGGAGGCTTAAAGATAGTGGTAGTGGTAATCAGTATAACTTCTTAAGTGGATTTGCCTACAGAATCGGTAACTTCGAGATAGCACCCAATTTTCTTTGGCAAAAGCCTTTAGAAGGTCCGATGGCTTCAGGACTTCCAGCACCAGCTAGACCAAGAAATATTATCACTGACCCGTTTGTGGTCAGAGCCAATAGAGAGACGCGAGCCGGAGAGTTATTGTTGACTTATGATCCTACACCGGGCACATGGATGTATGAATGGGATAATGACAGATCCGAAGATTCTGAATTTGCTTTAAGTGCTGGATTGGTATATCGACATTTGCCAACCACTATGGACGCAGCGATTGGTATATTTCCTGATGGAAGAACGACTTTTGCATTCCCTGGAGCGCCACCAGCTCAAGATCTTTGGGAAGTACACACCAGAATCGTATCTAAAGTCAATAAAAATTTTGGTGTCATCGCTAATGTTTATGCAGGTGATGCTCAAGCCAACGGTAGTGACCCTAGATTGATCAGGAGATATGGTGCTGATGTACGTTCATTATATAAAAAGATGAGATTTCATACCTTCCTGAAGTTCAATGATTGGGGACCTTATGATTATCACAGAGATTTTAACTTGACCTTCCCTATGCAATGGATGTTGGACGTCTCCACCACAACTGGAAAACCAGATTGGTTTCCATTACCAGGTACGCGTATTGGCGTGATGACCACTTATAGAACCTTGGATCGATATTCACCAAGATATTCTCCTACACAAGCTATTGATCTGGCAGGAAATGTAGTACCTGATCCTAATGCTATAGGCTTTGATAATGGAAACGAATGGGAAATCAGAACATATATTCATATTAACCTAACTAAATAAATAATAGTCATGAAGAATTTTAATCAGTTTTTTAAATTTTGGGTTGTTGGTACTTTGATGATCTTTACTGTCTCTTGTGAAAGGGATGTAGAAGGCCTGACTGCTCCAGACAACTCTAAAGATCCTAATGTTTTTATAGATGGATTTAGTGGCGGACTTCTCTACGCTGCTTTTGGCGGATCATACCCCGCAGCTTTCCAAGTGGATACCAAAGATACCTACAATAATTCCGCATCAGTAATGAAATTTGAAGTGCCAGATGCTAATGATGCGAGAGGCGCTTATGCAGGAG
The DNA here is from genome assembly GCA_945870185.1 of Aureispira sp. CCB-QB1. GTDB lineage: Bacteria > Bacteroidota > Bacteroidia > Chitinophagales > Saprospiraceae > OLB9. Next base: position 13,264 of record CAMBRK010000053.1, read on the forward strand.
GTGCATTTTTTACCCAGGCAGGGAGAGATTTATCTTCGTATAATGTGCTTACTTTTTGGGCTCGAGCCAGTAAATCAGTAAGTATAGATTTAGTAGGTTTTGGTCTTGATTTGGGGGCCAATAAATATACAACATCAGTATCAGGTGTGAAAGTCAATACCAATTGGAAAAAATATTATATTCCACTACCAGACCCTGCACAGTTGACAGCTGAAAGAGGTATGTTTTACTATTCTGAAGGTGCAGAAGAAGGTAACGGATACACCTTTTGGATAGATGAGGTCAAGTTTGAAAACTTGGGTACGGTGGTACATCTTAAGCATGCCATCATGCATGGGTTGTCAGAAACCAAGGAAGCTGAGGTAGGTGAAACTGTGAAAGTGACTGGATTAAAAGCTTCAGCCAATCTGCCCAATGGTATAGATCAGGAGGTAGATCCTTCAGCAGCATTTTTTACCTTTAGTTCTTCTGACGAAAATATTGCTACTGTTAATGCAAGTGGTGAAGTGCGTGTACAAGGTGCTGGTACTGCAACGATCACTGCTAAAGTTGGAGGTAAAGATGCGGCGGGTGCTTTGATCATAAAATCTGCAGGATTAACACCAAAGCCCACTACACCTGCACCAGTTCCAAACAGAGCTGCTGCTGATGTAATCTCGCTATATAGTAACGCTTACACCAATGTACCCGTAGATACCTGGAATACTAGATGGCAGTTTTCTACAGCCGAAGAGTTTTTTGATAAAGTACAGAATGACGATATCATCAGGTATCGTAATCTCAATTTTGTAGGTATAGAGTTTGTATCGAATACCATTAACGCAACGAGCATGACCCATTTTCATATCGATATGTGGACCCCAGATCCTGTTACATCTGCTAAAACATTTAAAGTGCTTTTAGTTGATTTCGGTGCCAATAATGCGTTCGGAGGTGGAGACGACACATCGCATGAACTTACTTTTAGAGCGCCAACGATCACTAGCGGCAATTGGGTAAGCATTGATGTTCCATTGACAGCATTTACGGGCTTGACTCGAAGAAGCAATCTTGCTCAAATGGTTCTTTCTGGTGAATACCCTAATGTATATATTGATAATGTGTATTTTTACAAGTCTGGCGGCGGCACTGGAGGACCAACTGCACCTACTTCTACTGCGCCACTACCACAATATCCCCCTGCAAATGTGATTTCAATATTCAGTGATTCATATACTAGTGTTCCTGCTACGGACTTTAATCCTAATTGGGGACAAGCGACGAAAGTATCTGAGATTTCAATACAAAATAATAAAGCGCTTAGATATGACGGCTTAAATTACCAAGGCACACAATTTGGAACCGCGCAAAATGTTTCCGCTTTGCAGTTTTTACATTTAGATTATTGGACGGCAAATTCTACGGAGCTCAGGATATTTTTAATTAGTCCCGGTCCAGTAGAGACACCATTTACACTAACGGTACCTACTTCTGGTTGGAATAGTGTAGATATCCCATTGACCGCTTTTGCACCAGTAAAATTGGACAATGTCTTCCAAATCAAAGTAGAAGGCAATGGTACCGTCTTTTTGGACAATATTTTATTTAGAAAATAACCCTTTAAAAAACATAAAATGATTAGCAAGAATATATTTCAATTAGGATTATTGTTGGTTTCTTTTCTTTATCTAGGATGCGAAGCAGATGATTTTCAAAAATTAGACGAACGCCAGTGGTCTCTCACCTGGAACGATGAATTTGATGGTGAAAAGGGGACTGCACCGGATCCTACTAAATGGACATATGATCTGGGTCAAGGACAGGATGGCTGGGGAAACGGAGAATTTCAAACCTATACCAAAAGACCTGAAAATGTTAAACTCGATGGTGATGGCAAATTAGTGATTACAGCATTAAATGTACCTTTTAATGGTGCTAATTTTTCATCTGCAAGGCTTAAAACTCAAGGACTATTTGCACAAAAGTACGGAAGATTTGAAGCAAGTATCAAGACACCTTATGGTCCAGGAATTTGGCCAGCATTCTGGATGCTCAGTGAAACTATCACAGAAGTAAAATGGCCAAAATGTGGGGAAATTGATATTTTAGAACTTAGAGGACAACAACCCAGTACGATCATTGGTACATTACATGGTCCAGGATATAGTGGTGGCAATCCAGTCAATAGGTACTATTCTTTAATCAATGGAAGGTTTGACAGTGATTTTTATGTGTATGCAGTAGAATGGAGTGAAGATAAGATTGACTTTTTTGTCAATGATTATCTCTATGGTACCATCACATCAAAGGATGTACCTGGAGAATGGGTGTACAACACGCCTTTTTTCATGATACTTAATATTGCCGTTGGTGGAAATTTTGTAGGTTTCCCTACTGATAAAACGCCGTTTCCCCAAAGTATGACCGTAGATTATGTCAGAGTATATCAGAAAACAAACTAAATAAAAATAAAATAATAAAGTAAAGCAGACCCTGTTAGGTATGAGTGATAAAGATGTAAAATTGACGTTTGAAGCGTTTGGAAAGGTACCATTTCTAAAGATTTCCAACCATGATCAAATGCGTCCTTTTTTTATGAGCGTGGTGAGTGATTCTGACCATTGGATGTTTATTTCCAGCAACGGAGGACTTTCAGCAGGGCGAAGAAATGCAGAGTACGCGTTGTTCCCATATTATACCGACGATAAGATTACTGAGTTTGCAGACATCACGGGAAGCAAAACCATATTTCAGATCGGAAATGATGCTGATATGGTGATTTGGGAGCCTTTTTCTGTAAGAAACACTTCAAAATTAAATATTGTCAACAATCTTTATAAAAGTATCTATGGCAATGTCATTGTCTTTGAAGAAACCCTGGTGGATTATCATTTGACTTTCAGATATTCTTGGGCTTCTAGTGATCTATATGGCTTTGTAAAAACTTCCACACTTATCAATAACCATGCTCAAGACATCAATCTGAAAGTATTGGATGGCATCCAAAATGTCATGCCTTATGGAGTAAATAGTGGCTTACAGATGGCAAGTAGTCATTTAGTGGATGCTTACAAAAGAAGTGAACTGCACCAAGAATCGGGACTAGGTATATTTGCACTTAGTGCCATTATAGTCGATAAGGCAGAACCTAGCGAAGCTTTGAAAGCCAATATCGTTTGGTCACATGGCTTGAGTGGTGTTACAAATTTGATGTCATCAATTCAATTAAATGCATTCAGAATGGGACAAAGCATAAATGCAGAATCTGACATTAAAGGAGAAAAGGGAGCATATTTTATTAGTAAAGATCTTCATTTAAAACCTGAATTGAGCGAAACCTGGTTTTTTGTGGCAGATGTCAATAAAAATCATAGTCAGGTAGCTGACATCATTCATGAGATTCAATCTACACCAGATTTTAAAACCAAAATAGCAGATGATATTCAAAAAGGCGCCGAAAATCTGATCAATTTGGTAGCGTCAGCAGATGGATTACAATACACCAATGATCCACTTCAAGACTGTAGGACATATTCTAATGTGCTTTTTAACATCATGCGTGGAGGAATATTTGATGATGGGTATCATGTAGAAAAAGTGGATTTCTCGCAGTATATAGCAAAAGCCAACATCGTTGTAGTTGAAAACAATCAGGACTTCTTTAGTTCTTTAGAATCCAAATCTCATTATCAAGTTCTTTGCAACAAAGCATTGGAAACACAGGATCCTGATCTGATACGCCTTACTATGGAGTATCTTCCTTTGAAATTTAGCCGGAGACATGGAGACCCTAGCAGACCTTGGAATAGATTTTCTATCAATCTTAGGGACGAAAATACTGGTGACAAGATACTAGACTATGAAGGTAATTGGCGAGATATCTTCCAAAACTGGGAAGCATTGGCATATTCATATCCAGAATATATAGATGGTATGATATTCAAATTTCTCAATGCATCGACCTTTGATGGATACAATTCTTATCGGGTAACCAAAGGTGGATTTGATTGGGAAACCATAGAACCTGATGATCCGTGGTCTTACATAGGATATTGGGGAGACCATCAGATCATTTATTTGCAAAAGTTTTTGGAGATCATCCAAAAGTTCAAGCCCGGTGGACTAGAAGCTTACTTTGACCAGGATTATTTTGTATACGCAGCGGTACCTTATATTATCAAACCATATGAAGATATAGTCAATAATCCCAAAGATACTATCGATTTTGATCATCAGTGGGATGCCAGAATCAGAGAAAGTATGGCTTCTGTAGGCGCCGATGGTGCTTTATTAAAAGACAACGACAATGATATTTATCGCGTCAACCTGATAGAGAAGCTTTTGGCTACTTTATTGGCCAAAATGTCTAATTTTATACCAGAAGGTGGTATATGGCTTAATACCCAAAGACCCGAATGGAATGATGCTAATAATGCCTTAGTAGGTAATGGTGTATCCATGGTGACTTTGTATTATATGCGACGATTTTTAGTTTTTTTAGATGAAATCTTTGATCAGACAGATCTTGAAAATATAAAGTTGTCCAATGAATTGATTGAGTTTTATCACAGCGTCAGAGAAACGTTAGATACGAACAGTGGCTTGTTATCCGGCAATATTTCTGATGCTGACCGTAAGGTCATTTTAGATCAACTGGGTAAAGCAGCTTCTGATTACAGATCTCAAATATACAAATCCGGATTTTGGGGCAAAAAACGTACAGCTTCGATGGAAGGACTCAAGCGATTTGTTAAGCTTAGCCTTGCATTCATCAATCATTCCATCGGTCAAAATAAGAGAAAAGATGGCCTGTATCATGCGTACAATCTCATGACTTACAAGCAAGATGGTGTCCTGATTTCGTATTTGGATGAGATGCTTGAAGGTCAGGTGGCTGTGTTGAGTTCAGGTTACCTTGACGGTACACAATCACTGGATGTACTAGATGCAATGAAACACAGTAAACTCTTTAGAGAAGACCAATACAGCTACATATTGTATCCCAATAAAAAATTGCCAGGCTTCCTGAGTAAAAACATCATAGATGAATCAGATGCTTCAAGTTCGGCATTGATTCAGACATGGGTAGCCCAAGGAAATACAACGATTGTCGAAAAAGATATTTGTGGAAAATACCATTTTAATGGCAATTTTAAAAATGCAGGAGATCTTAAAAAAGCATTGGAGAATATTGGAGATAACAGTTATTCGGATCTGATCCAAAATGAAACTCAAAAATTACTTGATATATTCGAAAAAGTATTTCATCATAAGGCATTTACTGGTAGATCAGGTACTTTTTATGGATATGAAGGATTAGGTTCTATTTATTGGCACATGGTATCCAAGCTTCTTTTGGCAGTGCAGGAAAGTTGCTTGCAAGCAATCCGACAAAACGAATCATCGGCAACTATCGGCAGATTATTGGAGCATTATTATGAAATCCAGGCTGGTATTGGTGTGCATAAATCACCTGATCTATTTGGAGCATTTCCTACAGATCCCTATTCGCATACACCCGGACATAAAGGTGCCCAACAACCTGGGATGACAGGTCAAGTAAAAGAAGATTTACTCTCCAGATTTGGTGAGTTGGGTGTTCAAGTCTCAAGCGGACATTTAACATTTAATCCTGCCTTGTTGAGGAAGTCAGAATTTCTTACAGCTTCCAAAATGGTAACCTACTCGGACTTACATGGGAACAGTCAGTCATTGGAATTAGAGACTGGTCAATTGTTCTTTACATTTTGTCAGATTCCAATTATATATAAGTTATCTGATGACAACAGTATCGAGTTAGAATTTAGAAATGGCGATATACAAGAAGTCAGTTCCAATACTTTGGCTAATACCCAAAGCCATTCTATTTTTGGTCGAAAGGGTGAGATCACTGGTGTTACAGTATTTGTTGATCAAAAAAAATTAAAATAAATACTCAAAAACATCACCTATGAAACAAGTTTATTTGATATTATTGTGTAGCATAGTCATGGTGATGTCATGTAAAGAAAAGCAAAACGAAAATCCGATAGTGAAAGATAAAACAGCAGCAGATATTTTAGGAAATCCCGCATACCAGGCGAACAGTTATGGTGGATACCGCCAGCTATCCAGAGATATACAACCCACCATTGCAGAACTCAAAGAAGATCTGAAAATTTTGCATGCTATGGGTATCAGGATACTGCGTACTTACAATGTACACTTGGCTGAAGCTGCCAATTTGCTCCAAGCCATCAAGGAAATGAATATGGATGATCCTTCATTTGAGATGTACATCATGCTTGGCGCTTGGATTGATTGTAAAAATGCGTGGACAGGTCAACCAGTAGACCACAATGTAGAAAGTGAAAGAAATAAGACCGAAATTAATCGTGCTGTGGAACTCACCAATCAGTACCCCGATATTGTAAAAGTTATAGCAGTAGGAAACGAAGCTATGGTTAAATGGGCAGAGAGTTATTACGTACAGCCCAATGTCATCCTGAAATGGGTCAATCATTTGCAAAATCTAAAAAAGCAAGGGAAGCTGCCTGAAAATCTTTGGGTTACCAGTTCAGATAATTTCGCTTCCTGGGGTGGCGGAGACAAAGAGTATCATGTAGATGATCTGACAAAACTGTATGAAGCTGTCGATTATATTTCTTTGCATACCTATCCAATGCACGACACACATTATAATCCTGACTTTTGGGGCGTAACAGGATCCGAATTATCTTTAACAGATAAGGAAAAAATAGATTCAGCTATGGTTCGAGCTCGGGATTATGCTATTTTTCAGTACAAAAGTGTTGTCAAATACATGAAATCTCTAGGTGTGGACAAGCCGGTTCACATTGGAGAGACAGGATGGTCTTCGTTTTCTAATTACAATTATGGAGACGATGGATCCAAGGCCTGTGATGAATATAAATCTGCATTATATTATAAATTGATTTCAGAATGGTGTGATCAAAATAAAGTAACCTGTTTTTATTTTGAAGCTTTTGATGAGCCATGGAAAGATGCTAAAAACCCACAAGGATCAGAAAATCATTTTGGCTTGATCAATCTTAAATCTGAAGCTAAATATGCATTATGGGATCTAGTCGATAAAGGTGTATTTAAGGGTTTGATCAGAGATGGAAAACCAATCACCAAAACCTTTGGAGGCGACTTTGATTCACTTTGGAAATATATTAAATTGCCTCCTACGTCAGACACTATTAAAATTTACAAACAATGAAAAGAATAAGTAGTTGTTTAATTTTCGCTCTTACGATGAGCTTATTAACGTCTAGTAGTCTTAAGAAATCTATGACTGTTCAAATATTTGAAACATCGGCATCTGGAAATAAACTCACAGAAGTGGCACAATCTAATAAAGCTGCTAAGTCTATAGAAGTTAATATCAACCCACAACAGAAATTTCAAAAAATAACAGGCATAGGTGGATCATTTACCGAAGCATCGGGTTATCTACTCAATAAAGTCAGCAAAGAAAATAGAAACAAAATCTTAGAAGCCTACTTTGGCGAAACGGGAGCAAAATATTCATTGACAAGAACACATATCAATTCTTGTGACTTTTCGCTATCTAATTATTCGTACACGCCAGTAAAGCATGATAAAGACTTGAAAAGCTTTTCTATCAAAGAAGATATGGATGACATTATTCCGATGATCAAAGACGCTCAAAAAGTATCAAAAGATGGCTTCAAAATCATATCATCACCATGGACAGCTCCGCCGTGGATGAAAGATAACAAAGACTGGCGTGGAGGAAACTTACTTCCTGAATACTATCCTGTATGGGCAAACTTTTTTGATAAATATATTGATGCTTATAAAAAAGAAGGCATAGACATCTGGGGTATCACTGTTGAAAACGAACCATTGGGCAGTGGAAGTAATTGGGAAAGTATGCATTATACTCCTCAAGAAATGAATGATTTTGTTAAGCATCATTTAGGGCCAGTAATGCGTTCCAAACATGCCAATGTCAAAATCCTAGGTTACGACCAAAATAGAGATGAACTCAAAGATTGGGTAGATGCCATGTATGACGACGCAGAAGCTAAAAAATATTTTGATGGCACAGCCGTTCATTGGTATGCAAGCACATTCCACTTTTTCCCTGATGAATTACAATATGCTCACAACAAAGCTCCTAATAAGCATATCATTCAAACAGAAGGATGTGGGGATGCAGAAGTACCAGCATGGAAAAATGATGCCTGGTATTGGAGTAAAGAAGCCACGGATTGGGGATGGGATTGGGCACCGGCAGACAAGAAATACTTGCATCCCAAGTATGCACCGGCGCATAGGTATGCCAGAGATATCATCGGATGTCTCAATAATTGGGTAGATGGATGGATAGACTGGAATATGGTATTGGACAAACAAGGAGGACCCAACTGGTTTAAAAACTGGTGTACAGCTCCCGTTATAGTAGATCCGGATAAAGATGAAGTCTATTTTACACCGTTGTACTATGTCATGTCTCATTTTAGCAGATTCATTAGACCTGAAGCTGTGAGAATAGGCTTGTCCAATCCAAATTCTGACTTAATGTGTACGGCTGCATTAAATAAGGACGGTTCTACTGTGGTAATTCTTTTTAATCCAGATAGCGAATCCAAAGATATAGCACTGAATTACAAAGGAAAATACATAAATACTCACTTGAAAGATAATGCAATCCAAACGATTTTATTTCATTAAGCACATACATATTAACTGACCACATGAGCCACGTCACCACCACTTATAAAGTACCATTTAGTCAAAAATTGGCCTTCGGCCTTGGAATGCTCGCCAATCAATTATTTCCAGCTATGTTGGGAATATTTATGGTCATCTTGATCGATAAGTTGGGATTTCCAGGCTGGATGATAAGCACTATATATTTTGTTCCTAAACTCTTTGATGCGATCACGGACCCTATTATGGGTTTTATTACAGATAATACCAAGTCTAAATGGGGTAGGAGGAGACAGTATGTGGTCATTGGTGGGGTTATGACCGGAATTTCTTTTGCATTTATGTGGCAATTGTATGCTACCAATGCTGTAGACTTTAATTTTTATTATTTTCTTTTGGTTTCTTTAGCATTTTATCTGGGTATTACGATTTTTAGTGTGCCTTTTGTAGCTATGGGTTATGAAATGAGTGATGATTTTCATGAAAGGACATCCATTATGGCCACTTCACAACTTATCGGGCAGTTAGCTTGGGTATTTGCACCTTGGTTGTGGGTGATTATGTATGACCCGGCTTGGTTTCCTACTGCAGAGGAAGCGACAAGATCGTTGGCTGTTTATGGAGCCATAATATGTACTATTTTAGCCATAATACCTGGTATATTTATCAAAAGTAAATCGACTTTAAATGAAAATTACGAACCATTAACCATTGCAAATGCAAGCAGAAGTTTTGATTTGATCATACAAGGATTTAAAGAAGCATTGGTCATTTTACCATTCAGAAAATTATGTATCGCCACTTTTTTTATATTTAATGCATTCAATACTACAGCAGGTTTTTCATTTTTTATAATAAAATATTATGTATTTCCTGGAGATGGACAAGGTATTTGGCCTACATTATATGGATGTGTTGGAGCAATTTTTACTACAGTATTGATTATTCCTATAGTGGCTTACATGTCCAAGGTAATGGGTAAACAAAAGGCCTTTATTTGGTCACAATCTTTCTCTATTTTGGGGTATGCATCTTTGCTTTTTTTGTTTGTTCCAGGTAAACCTTATTTATTTTTAATAGCACTACCTTTCATATCCTTTGGAATTGGTAGCTTATTTACATTGATGATGTCGATGACTTCAGATGTCATTGATATTGACGAATTAAATACAGGAAAAAGAAGAGAAGGGATTTTTGGTGCTATCTATTGGTGGATGGTAAAATTTGGATTGGCCATTGCTGGTGGATTGACTGGTTTGATTATGTGGTACATTGATTTCAATTCTGGTGCAGCAACTCAGACTTACGTGACCATGTTTGAGCTACGACTGTTCTTTTCTGCTATTCCAGTACTTGGTACTCTATTTGCTTTGTGGACTATGTGGGATTATGATGTTAATGAAGAAAAATCTCAAGAAATCAGAGCTCAACTTGAAAAGAAAAAGGCTGCAATCCCATCTGGATTTTTATCCAATTCAGCCATAGGCACGCTTAATCTTAAAAATTTGATTTTGTCTGAATTGAAAAGTAAATTTCCAAATTATTATGCTTCAAATATTGATTATAATTCAGCATCGCCAACTACTAAAGTGAGTCATTTCAAATCTCAATTTGAAAAAGGACTCCATGGTATTTGTTTTAGTGCCTATAATGAGTTTCAAAATCCGGGCGATAACATCACAAAAGAGCAGATAATAAAAAGGCTAGAAATTCTCAAAGGCCACACTTTATGGATCAGGACTTTTTCCTGTACCAACGGCCACGAATTGATACCACAATTGGCGAAAGAAATGGGCTTCAAAACTTTAGTTGGAGCTTGGATAAGTCAAGATTTGCAAAATAATGATAAAGAACTATCTAGTCTAAAGTCTTTACTAACCGATGGAGTTGTCGATATGGCTTCAGTGGGTAATGAAGTTCTTTTTAGAAATGATGTGAGTACAGATGCATTATATGATTACATGGTGCAAATCAAAGATGTAGCAGGTAATATTCCGGTAAGCTTTGTAGATGTATATTATGAAGTCATTAAACATCCTAAGTTGGCTCAGATATCAGATGTTTTGATGATCAATTGTTATCCTTATTGGGAAGGAGCAGATATCAAATTTGCATCATTATATCTTCAAGAGATGCATCAGCAAGTGTCATCTGCTGCTCATGGTAAAAAAGTGATTATTACTGAGACCGGTTGGCCAAGTGAGGGACAAAACCTCATCGACGCAGTGCCTTCTGAAGAAAACGCTATGCGATATGTTGCAGAGATTGCAGAATGGAGTAGAGCCAAAAATATTGAAATCTTTTACTTCTCATCTTTTGACGAATCATGGAAAATCCATGCAGAAGGTTGGGCCGGTACTTCATGGGGACTTTGGGATAAAAATGAAAAGTTTAAATTTAATAAATAGAAAAAGTTGTCAAAATAAATAGAATTTAAAATAGATTAAATAAATCACCATGTCGCAAAGATCATATAACTTTAACATTTATCAGGGACTTCCCTTGGAGCATTTTGATTTATACAATGCAAATATTCCTGAAGAAGATATTAAATCATTGTGTTTTCAAATTCTCCAAAAAGGGATGCATGGCATTTGCTTTAGTCTATATGAAGATGGACAAAAGCCGGCAGATATCATATCAGAAGGTCAAATACGCAGGCGATTGGAAATATTAAAACCTTATACAAATTGGGTGCGCTCGTTTTCTACCATAAATGGGAATGAACTCATACCAAAAATAGCCAAGGAAGTGGGCATAAAAACCCTTGTAGGGGCATGGCTAGGAGATGATAAGGAAAAAAACGAAATTGAAGTCGAAAATCTAATCCAACTTTGCCACGACGGTTTTGTGGATATAGCTGCTGTAGGAAATGAAGTTTTGTACAGAAATGATTTGACATTGGCCGAACTATTAGAAAAGATCGATTATGTAAATTCTCAGGTTGCGGAAATACCCGTAGGTTATGTAGATGCATATTATGAATTTGGTAGACATCATGAATTAGTTGATGTTAGTGATGTGGTTTTGGGCAATTATTACCCTTTTGGGGAAGGTACGAGTTTCGAGAACTCATTGGGACATTTGCATCATATGCATCAACAAGTTATAGATGCAGAAAAAGGCAAAAAAATCATCATCACTGAGACTGGATGGCCAAACCAGGGCGAAGTTACCAAAGGAGCTATACCTAATGCCATGTCCACCATGAAATATTTTATCAATGTCCAGATGTGGGCACAACAATCAGATATAGAGATGTTTTATTTCTCGTCTTTTGATGAGTCATGGAAAATAGACGATGAAGGAGAGGTAGGCGCTTATTGGGGATTGTGGGACAAAAATGAAAAACTTAAATTTGTATAGTACATTATTTTTTAATCATTAAAATTTAAAAGCATGAAAATTTTAACATTTATTTTCTCTTTTTTCATAACAGTACAAGCATTTGCGCAGCCATCATCTACTGCACCGGTTCCTACACGCAACGCTGCAGATGTCAAGTCTATGTTTAGCAATACTTATACCAATGTCACAGTTGATACTTGGCGCACGGATTGGTCTGCAGCATTATTGGAAGACATTAAAATCCAAGGAAATGATACTAAAAAGTACAGTAATCTCGATTTTGTAGGAATCGAAACGGTTACTAAACAGATTGACATATCTAGTATGAATCACTTTCATTTAGATATGTGGACACCCAATATGACCACATTCAGAGTTAAATTAGTTGATTTTGGATCAGATGGTGCTTTTGGAGGAGGAAATGATACGGAGCACGAAGTCGTTTTTACTAATGTTGCGCCTAATCAATGGAACAGTTTAGATATTCCATTGACGCAGTTTGTCAATCTAGCTGGTAAAAAGAATATTGCACAATTGATATTTTCAGGCTTACCAGCAGGAGGTGGAACTGTATTTATAGATAATGTTTTCTTCTTCAACGGAACCGTAGCTGTAGCCAGCCCGACAGTAGCTGCCCCAGTACCAACACGCGAAACTTCAAAAGTCAAATCTATGTTTAGTAATACTTACACCAACTTGCCCGTTGATACTTGGCGTACAGATTGGTCATCTGCCCTATTGGAAGATATCCAAATCCAAGGCAATGATACTAAAAAATATAGTGCGTTAGATTTTGTAGGTATAGAGACTGTGACTAAACAAATAGATATTTCAGGAATGAATTTTTTCCATATAGATATGTGGACGCCCAATACGACGACATTCAGAGTCAAATTGGTAGATTTTGGACCTGGTGGAGCTTTTGGCGGTGGTGATGATACAGAGCATGAAGTCGTTTTTGAAAATGTAATTCCAAACCAATGGAATAGCCTTGATATTCCTTTAGCCCAATTTGCAAATCTAATGTCAAGAAAGAATATAGCACAATTAATTTTTTCTGGCTTGCCTGTAGGAGCAGGAATCGTGTATTTGGATAATATTTATTTTTTCCAGGGAACCATTTCTGCACCAGTTCCGACAGTAGCAGCACCCACACCTACACGAAGTGCGGCTAATGTAATATCTATGTTTAGTAATGCTTATACCCATGTTGCTGTAGATACATGGCGTACAGATTGGTCTTCAGCTGTGTTGGAAGACATTCAAATTGCTGGAAATGATACCAAAAAATACTCAAACTTAGATTTTGTAGGCATAGAGACAGTGGCTAAGCAAATAGATATCTCTGGTATGTCACACATTCATGTAGATATGTGGACACCCAATATGACAACCTTTAGAGTAAAGTTAGTGGATTTTGGAGCCGATGGCGCTTTTGGCGGTGGTGATGATAAAGATCATGAAGTGGTATTCGAAAATGTGGTAGGGTCTACCTGGAATGGTCTGGATATACCATTAACACAGTTTGTTAATCTTACTTCGAAGAAAAATATAGCTCAATTGATTTTTTCAGGCTTGCCTGTTGGAGCAGGAATTGTTTACATTGATAATGTATATTTTTATAATGCAGTAAGCGGACCTACATCTCCAATGACTGCCGCACCAACGCCTACGAGAAGTGCTTCTGGAGTGATTTCTATGTTTAGCAATGCATATTCCAATGTAGCAGTGGATACGTGGCGTACAGATTGGTCTGCAGCAGTGTTAGAAGATATTAAGATAGCTGGTAACGATACAAAAAAATATTCAGCTCTAGATTTTGTGGGTGTAGAGACTGTATCAAAACAAATAAATGTTAGCGCTATGAGTCACTTACATTTGGATATATGGACTCCAAATATGACAACATTTAGAGTGAAGTTAGTCGATTTTGGTGCAGATGGAAAGTTTCAAGGAGGAGATGACACCGAGGATGAGTTAATTTTTGCTAACCCAAGTTTAGGAACTTGGAATATCCTTGACATCCCTTTAACTCAATTTGCAAAGCTTACAGGCAAGAAGAATATCGCTCAATTAATATTTTCTGGGCTTCCTGCCGCAGGAGGAAATTTATTTATCGATAATGTATATTTTTATGATAAGGCATCCAATGTAAATAATTTTGTGAATCAAAAAAATATTGCCGTTTATCCAAACCCATCAGTAAGTGGTACTAATCTTAGCGTTGATACCGAATTCAATACTTTTGAGGTTTACAATATAAACGGTCAATTAATGGAAGTAGGAAATCAAAATTCATTTAAAAACCTAAATTTAAATCAAGGTATGTATATTATTAAGTTTAAGGTTGTTGAAAATATAGAATCAACAGTAAAGTTAGTGGTAAGATAATTAATATTCTTCAGTGAGTTCATCACAGTTTTTTGGAAAGTCAGGGTTGCCAGCAGGTAACCCTGTTTCTTATAAGTTCAGTAAATAAAGCAAGAGATTATTTTTATCGATTGAATTTCATTTGTTAAATGCTTCACCGCTGATTAAAGATGTTTTTATTATTATTTATGATGTATAAATGATGTAGTTAAAAATTAAAATGGAAGTGGGAGAATCCTTATTTTTGAATATTATAATTTTGAGAAATAAATTGAATTAGTTAAATCCATCATAGCTGCAAAAGAGTTTTTGTTGTATTAGCAAAATTCTAAGAACCTAAAATCATTAAAATGCCAACCAAGTATATAATAGTTAATATCCTATTTTTTCTATCCAATTTTGCTTTAATAGGTCAAATAACACTCAATCAAAATCATACAAATGCTTCTGTTGGTTTGGATAGAAAAAATTGGAATAACGGTAGTACCGCTTTTCACAGTCAAGGATATCATCATGACTTTACCCTGCCTGCAGCACCTAATCCTTGTTCAAAAATCACTTCAATCGAAGTTACTGTAAGTTTATCAAATTTTATTAACAATCCACCACCAGGATGTACACACACTGAAATTTACTACAATGTGTTTTATGGGTGCAATACCTATTCAGGTGGTGCATCATGCCCAATTAGCAATATGATTGGGCAACCCAATTTTCCACCTAACACTTCTCTGCCTACGCAAACTTATGGCTGTCCTTTACCACTCACTGGACAAATGGCAAATTTTGGAGGCAATTTAAGTGTTGATATTATTCCTGTTTATTTACCAGGTTGTAATCCAAATTGGCAAAGTGCTGTTTCGATGGGGTTTGTAGGTTATCAGTATGATATTGAAGTTGTTATAAATTTTGATAATATTTCATGCGCAGGCACAGGTTGCCTGGCTCCAGGAGCTCCCGTTATGCTTCCTTGTGATGATAACAATCCATGCACCATCAATGATACGCAAGGAGTTTTAGCATGTGATAATGCTGTTGTATGCGTTCCATGTGCAGGTACACCAAATCCTGCAGGTGGACTTACAGTTTCAGCAGTTGCTACCCAACCTATATGCGGGCAAAACAATGGTAGTATTTTGGTTTCTCCTGGTCCAGCGGGTCATACATATGCTTGGACAGGAGGATTGAGTGGTAATAATCCTACAGGTTTAGCTCCTGGCACTTACACCGTCACCGTTACGGATGATAATAACGGCTGTACAGGAACCGCAACAACAATTTTAAATATTTCTAATTCAATTACAGCAAGCGCCGTCTTAACCCAAACTACTTGTGGCCAAAATAATGGAAGTATATCGGTCTCTCCAGGTCCAGCTGGGCATACTTATGATTGGACAGGCGGTTTAGTTGGTCAAAATCCTTTAAATGTAGGTCCCGGTACTTATACAGTTACAGTAACTCAGACTAGTACTGGATGTACGGATGAAGAGACTGTTACTATAAATCCTTCTATGGGTATTTCTTCTAGTTCTACTCTTATCCAACCTACATGTGGTCAGAATAATGGAAGTATTTCGATTTCTCCTGGTCCAACGGGTCATACATACAATTGGACAGGTGGTCTGAATGGTCAAAACCCAGTGAATGTTAGCCCAGGTACATACACAGTTACCGTAACCCAAGTAAGTAATGGATGTACAGCTATAGAAACAGTTATTTTAGACCCTTCAGTTGGAGTTAACGTTTCACTCACTCCTGTACCAACATCTTGTGGTTTGAATAATGGCATCATTGACGTCCAACCAGGTCCCGTTGGTTATAACTATTCTTGGACTGGTGGTTTGAATGGGCAAAATCCTATGAATGTTAGCTCAGGGACATACACTGTAACGGTTACAGAAATCAGTTCAGGTTGTACAGGAACTGAAAGTGTTATGATTGATCCATCAAATGTCTTAACTATTTCTATTTCAGAGACTCAACCATCATGTGGACTTAACAATGGTAGTATTCTAGTTAGTCCTGGCCCTGCAGGTTATGATTACGATTGGACTGGAGGTTTGGCTGGGAATAACCCAATTAATTTAGGTGCAGGTACTTATACAGTTACTGTAACAGAAACTAGTACGGGTTGCACAAGTTCAGAAAGTATTGTTTTAGTGTCAAGTGGTAATTTAACAGTAGTTGCCACAGAAACCCAACCCACATGTGGACAAAATAATGGAAGTATCTCCGTTTCGCCAGGACCAACAGGATTTACTTATACATGGAGTGGCGGACTTATGGGACAAAACCCGATGAATGTTGCACCAGGAACCTATACAGTGACTGTAACTCAGACGAGCAATGGCTGTACAGGGACAGATGTATCCGTCATAACTGCGTCAAGTAGTTTGACAGTAGTTGCCACAGAAACCCAACCCACATGTGGACAAAATAATGGAAGTATATCAGTCTCACCCGGTCCAACAGGGTTTACTTATGTGTGGAGCGGTGGACTTATGGGACAAAACCCGATGAATGTTGCACCAGGAACCTATACAGTTACGATTACTCAAACCAGCAATGGGTGTACGGGAACAACTTCGGTCACTCTTAATGCATCAGGGAATTTGACGGTGGTAGCCACGCCTACCCAACCATCTTGTGGGCAAAACAATGGAAGTATATCAGTCAGTCCTGGTCCAGCAGGACATACCTACGCTTGGACGGGCGGTATTACGGGACAAAGTCCAATGAATATTGCACCAGGGACGTACACAGTAACCGTAACCCAAACCAGCAATGGGTGTACGGGAACAACTTCGGTCACTCTTAATGCATCAGGGAATTTGACGGTGGTAGCCACGCCTACCCAACCATCTTGTGGACAAAACAATGGAAGTATATCAGTCAGTCCTGGTCCA
>CAMBRK010000054.1 GCA_945870185.1 Aureispira sp. CCB-QB1
AAAGCCAGCAACTGTCCTATGTATTTGAACATAAGGCGGCAGACAAGTTGATGGTAGACTTCGCAGGTAAGAAGCTTCATATAGTAGATGCCGATACAGGGGAAGTGAGTGCTGTTGAGTTTTTTGTAGTGATATTGCCCTGTAGCCAGTATACCTATGCAGAAGCATGTATGAGTCAAAAGACGCCTGATTTTCTAGGCTGTATCGGCCGAGCATTGCATGATATAGGTGGTGTACCTAATGCCATAGTGACCGATAATCTAAAACCTGCAGTAACCAAAGCCAGTAAAATCAGCATAGGCAATATGAAGTTTTTGCAATAGCATACTATTACACTTAGGTTAACAATCATCATTATATTTGGTATCGAATTGTTTTTTAATATAAACGTAAAACGAACAAATTCGCTTCTTCGTATAAAAGTTAAAAACTTTAACACTATCGCCTTGGCGACACATCTAATAAAAAAAGCAGCCTAATGGACTGCTTTTTTTGATATTTGGTTGACTTTATTATTGTGCCTTTTTGTCTGGATTTAATTTTTTATCATTCTTCTTGGACGAAAATAGTTTTTCACTCAGTTTATCCATTTCATCACTAACTCTGCTTTCGACTGTCTTTCCATAGATCTGAGTGGTTTTAATACTGCTATGTCCTAGCATCTTACTGGTTGCTTCTATACTCACTCCATTAGATAAAAGTACGGTAGTAGCAAAAGTATGCCTGGCTATGTGAGTTGTCAAAGGTTTTTTGATATCACAAATATCTGCAAGCTCTTTTAGATATGCATTGAGCTTTTGATTGCTCTTCATCGGCAATATCCTATTTTTGCATACACACAATGGATTATCTTTATACTTTTCTATAATCTTTATGGCTGGCTCCAAAAGTGGCACATTACTTACATTATCAGTTTTTTGTCTTGATGTATAAATCCAGCTTTTACCATTAATTCCAATTGCAATGTGTTCTGGTGTCAGTTGCGTAGCATCTTTGTATGCGTAACCAGTATAGCAACAAAAAACAAAACAATCCCTGACCTCATCCATTCTAGGCAATCTTATTTCCTTATCCATTATTCTTTGAAGTTCATCTTTTGTAAGATATTCCCTCTTAGTATCTTTAACCGAGCATTTGTGACCCGCCAAAATATTCTTATCAACCCATTCGTATTTTACAGCAAAATCAACCACTCGGACTAGATACTGCATATATTTTACTAATGTGTTTTGATGTAGTTTAACCTCAGTTTTAAGATACTGTTCATATTCAATCGCAAAAGAGTACTTTATATCGGACAGTTGTAAATCTTTACATTTAAAAGTATTTTTTATAAAGTCACCTATCTTTGTTCTAAAAGCTCCATACCTTCTGAAGGTATCTTTTTTAATTTCAATATCAATTAGTTTTTCAAAGTTATTGTTGTAAATCTGACACACTTCAAGCAGTGTTTTTGATTTCTTTTCCCCATCTCCCTTAAGGCGTTGCCTTAATACATCAACAGTGATATCGGAATCTTTGGATTTCAATTCATTATAAATCCTGATGACATCATATTTCATTCTATCAATGAATTCATTCATGGCATTTATGTTTGAATTGTTACCAGAAAATCTCCCATTTTTTTCATCCCAATTCTTAAGGGATACTTTTTGTCCAGTTGCAATGTAGGCTCGCCTGCCATCTAAAAACAACATCATGTAAACAGGAGATTCATTGTTTTGAATCCTGTCTGTCCTGATAATAAAACTGACTTTTAAGAAATCTAACTTTTTCATTTGTACTACATGGTTTAATAACGTGAAATAAAAAATTCATGTTGCACCCAGCGACTAAAAAAGTTATATTTGTAATTTTAATGACTATTAAAACATCTGCTACCATAGATTTTTAAAATTGTGTTGGTAGAAGATTGGTAGCAGATAATTAGCATTTTTGATTTTGGTGGCATATTGGTAGCATATAATTTATATACTATTTAGTATGTTTTAGCAATTGATCTATTCATAACTCCTTGAAAAACAAACGCCAAACAGAATTTTACTTCTATTTGGCGTTATGTTTTGCGGACTGGACGGGACAGTTTGTAAATCAAATCACAAAACATAACGCAATAAT
Source organism: Aureispira sp. CCB-QB1 (assembly GCA_945870185.1). GTDB lineage: Bacteria > Bacteroidota > Bacteroidia > Chitinophagales > Saprospiraceae > OLB9. Next base: position 2,119 of record CAMBRK010000054.1, read on the forward strand.
TTACAGCAACTTACATGTTATGTATTCCAAAATTTCAACTTTGGCTGCAAATTGGCTGCATCAAATTTACTGCAAAATACAGCGTTTTACTGATATATCAAAATGATTTATTGATATTTTTTGAACTAAGTTTCTGCATATATCCAGGTTATTTTTTTAGAAATAAAAATGTCTTTTTTCTTTCTCCTATTCTTATCTAACTTTCTCCAAAATTCATATCTTTTTACACCCATTTTCAGACCATAATTTCTAACATTTTCAACCTGATTTTTGAACAAAATTTTATCAGAAACCAAGTCCGATTTACTGTCATTTTTTAATCATAAATTCGAACATTTATCACTAGTTTTTTAAGTCATTTTTACTAAAAATTTAAGTGAACTGCCTCAAGTTCGGATTACGTGTCAGTGCGTTCGGATAACGGTACAGTGCGTTCGGATTACCGACCACTACCGTACGGTAATCCGAACTTGACACCGACCAAGAGACGGAAATGAAACAGTACCATATATAAAACAATTTAAAACAATTAAAAACTTATTAAAACTATAAAACAGCGTGCGCGAAAAAAAAAAGAAACGAAAACCGAAAAAACGCAAGCGGAACGTCTCGCACTCGGCGCCGCCGCCGCCAATCTTCACTTTTTGTTTTAAAAATCCATTATAAAATCGCAAAATAGGCACCTAATTTCAATTCTGTTGAATTTTATTTGACAAGATGATAAAATAGCAATAAATTCATTTTTATTCTCTTAAAACGCCTTAAAATGCGTCATTTTGATTTTAGGTCTATTTTTCACTCTTTTTCATTAGCTTTATGCAAATCGTGCAATCTTATTTTGGTTCAAATTTCTTGATCAAATAATCCTGGTATTTTTAACATTTTTTGCTTTACATTTTCACTTTAAAATTACTTTAATTTTGGACCAAATTTTACACCAATTTATCATACTAAATTTCATTGGTAAAATGCTCCAAATTTTGTCTATTTTATGAATTTTATATTCCTATTTGACATCAAAAACATCACTTAGTTTACATCCATAAATTAGCTTCAAATCGACATCGTGTTTCACTTTGATTCACCCTCATGGTTTCATCTTCAATCTCTGCACAAATCAAAAAAAATATTGAACGTTGTTGATTTGTAATGCTTATTTTACTTTCTCAAATTTTAAAAACCTGCCATGCTTATGTTAGAAGAATTTACCATTGCTTTTTGTATTTCATTTAAAACCAAAATATAATTTACTTTCTAATAAATTAAAACTACTGTTGCAAAATTATCTATAATCAAAATATATCACCTACTATGTTTTTATTTTGATCGCTGTGATTTTAATACATTTTTTCATTCATATAGTGTATTTGGTATTTTAATTTTATTTGATAATGAGCTATTTATATAAAACGTAATTATTTTTATTGAGTGGTTTTCAATAAAAAAACATGTTACTAACATGTACCTCACATGTTTTGTCATGAATCGCCCCTGACCTTTGCAGTGCAAACAAATTTTATAACATGCCTGCTAACATCATCACCACAGACGATCTCAGACAGTTCAAAATTGAACTCCTAGATGAACTAAAACAACTCTTTGGCCATCGTGCCGAAACCAATACTAGAGAATATCTCAAATCTTCAGAAGTCTCCAAACTTCTGGATATTTCGCTCTCTAAACTTCAACATATGAGAATCAGAAAGGTATTGCCATATACCAGGATAGGCTCCACCATTTATTACAAGCGTGAAGATATCCAAACCTTGCTAGAAGCGAACCGAAAGCAAGCAAAAGTTAAGTCACTATCTCTTTTTCAAAAGTGATCATCATGTCAGTACCATCCAAAGCTCCTGCAGTTAATTATATCAAGCACATTGATCTATTCTTTGAAATTGCCCGGTATTCACCAGCTATCAATTACGGTCATATTGCCTTGTATATTTCGCTATTCAGATCCTGGAATCATTCATTTTTCAATAATCCGATGACACCAGCAAGAGATGAAATCATGTCATATGCTGGCATCAAGTCCAAAGAATGTTACTATCGCATTTTACGCGAAATTTCAGAACTCGATCTGATCAGGTACTATCCATCCAAGTCTAAATATGAAACAGGCCTGTTTTGTATGTCATCTTTGGAATGGGTAAATGAAGGTATTAAAATCATTGTTTGGTCTATATCCCACCACCAATCTATTTGTGGAAAGCAATTAGAAATACCTTTCAATGATAGCAAACCTTCAGCTGGTGTCACCCGACCCCATAAATCACAACTCATCAATGGAAGAGGAGTGCTTTTTGCCGAAAAGCATGTTTTGTTGGAACACCATTCTGTTCAGTCTTCCTACAACCCACTCACTGATCCCAAATACGCATCCCATATCGACAATCGTATTTCTTCACATTCAAATAAAAGCAATTATGCAAATCATCAAGATTCACAATCGCGAGGTTCCAGCCTCCGTCCTTCAGGAGTACCAATCGATCCAGAAGCTGACTACTCAATCAAACTTTAATTACGAGCATTTCTCGAGACTCATGGAGCTCCATGGTCAGATCATCTATGGCTTCAATTTTAAGTTGTATCGCGAAGATAAGGACGTTTTACTCCAGCTCTATGCATACTTCACAGGAGACATTGCGCTTTGCAAACATTATGAAATTGACCTTCGTAAAGGACTTTTTCTATCTGGTAAGACTGGGGTAGGGAAGACCTGCCACATGAAACTCTTAAGACAGTTTTTGGGTTTTAGCGACCGTTTTAAGATGAAGACATGTCAGGCATTAGCATTGGAGTACATGGATACTGGCTCGAACATTATCCTGCAGTATGGTAGAAACTTTGTGGAGTATATAGACCACAACACGATCAATACATCTTATTGCTTCGATGACCTAGGCGCTGAAGATGAAGTCAAACATTACGGTACCCAAACCAATGTTTTGGGACAGATCATCTTGATGCGTTACGAGCTTTTCCAAAACCGACAAGTGCTGACACATTTCACCAGCAATCTTGCGGCACCCCAAATTGAGAAATGTTATGGAGAGCGGGTCCGCAGCCGCCTCCGCCAGATGTGCAATTGGATAGAGTACCAAAGTACATCTACAGATAAAAGAAAATAAGTTGTATGGGTTACATAGTTTTGGGTTACGCGGTCGCTGCGCTGGCAGCGGCCGCACTTAAACTGAACTGCCCTGCGAATAAGATTAGACCATTCACACCCTAGTTGTGTGTTCCTTTTTTATCATGCATAAAGATGCATGAATTGAGCAGCTGCTTTCGCTCGCTGCAGAGCAGCTCTCTTTTTATTTTGTAACGTGCTTCTCTCAGTTAGATTGTAGCACGTAACTGCTTGAGCTACACAAAAGACCTTATTTTAAATGCCGCGAAAGTCGGTGCCTATGTGCGATAGCTTAAAATAAGGAAAGAGCAAGGCAGTAAGTTTGTAGAATTAATGTGTGGAAAATAATGTAAAAGCGAGCCTGCCTGCCTACGGAGTCAGGCAGGTTTTACGGGCTACGAGGTTTTTTGTTGACTTTTTAGACGGCCAAAAAAGTCAAAGCCCGTCGCGGCTCGAGCGACAATGTAAAATTGAAAATCAAATCATTAACTTTCAAAAAACAGAATATATGAAATACATAACTTGTCCTGCATCATCAGGACTCTCAGTCTCAATCTTAATCTCAACCTTATTCTTAACCTTTACCTTAAACGCCCAAGAAATCATTTTCCCAGGCCTACGCGGAGATTCTTTAACAACCGAACTCCAAAAATACTACACCTCAAAAAAAGTACTCAATTACGACGATGCCAGGACCAAACTTTATACTGAAATATTCCTGGAGCGAGACTCCATTGAATGTTTCTATTCCGGATATAAAATCCCAGTACCATCAGGTACCAACATCCTATCTTGGACTGCCAGGTATGGCATCCAAACAGAACACCTTTTTCCAAGGTCGCTCGGATCAGCTGCGATGCCTGCACTAGGTGATCTTCATCACCTGGTGCCAGCCAGAGCTACCATTAACGCATTAAGAAAAAATGCCCCATACCAAGACATCCCAGATGAACAAACCAAATACTGGATCCACAAAGACAAAGTACTTACCACCATACCCAGAAAAGGCACCAATCAATATTCTGAATTCAAATCCAATGCTTTTGAACCTGTTGAATTTCGTAAAGGCGACATAGCCAGATCCATTTTCTATTTCTATACCATCTACAAGTCAGCTGCAGATAAAAAGAGCAAAACCTTTTTTACATCAATGCTTCCTGACCTCTGCCGATGGCATCGGACAGACAAAGCAGACTCAATAGAAATCAATCGATCATTCACCATTGCAAGCATCCAATCCAATGTAAATCCTTTTATCTTTGACCCATCACTTGTTGAGCGGTGTTATTGTGATGCATATCCAACCATGCCTGGAAAATCATACTCAGTAAACATCTCCCCGAATCCTTCCAAAGGACTATTCTACATAGACATCCCGGATTATAAAGGACCAGTCATCATGAAAATATCTGATCAATTTGGAAAACAAATAGAAACCCATCATTTGATATATTCGGGATTAATCACATGGAGATTAAATAAGGGGATTTGGAAGATGAATTTTACTTTGGATCGGAATAATGGAATTTCAAAGGTTATGGTTATTTTATAATCCAAAAAACAGTGACCACTATAAAGCAGTCAACCATATGAACTATAATTTGAGTATTACAATCTTGTGCGGAAAATTTCACCAAGGATTTAAAAGCCTAAAATCTTCCTTTGCTTACCTATTATTTTGCTTAGAAGTATCTTGCAGAACATTTTGTTGAACATTATCGTCTACCAATTTAGGCTGTTCGTCTTTTATTTGTGTTTTTTCTTTCGGTACAGTTGCAGATTTCTTTTTAGTTATTTTTGTAGGTTTTTGATCTAAATTCGATGAATCTTCCCCAGATGGCTTTGGGTTTTTTGTTTCGGGCACAGATTTTTTTAATGAATCATTGGGAGATGAAGTACTATCTTTTTGTATAATATTTGGCTTTTTAAATGTTGGTATCCATTGGCTTCTATATTGGTATGCAAGGAAAAGTATTGCTGCAATACTAGCAGCAATAAATATGTCAAACCATATTTTGTTTTTCTTTTTCGTTAATGCTTCTGTCATCATTGTCTTTTCTCCACTTCCTTTTTTGACAATGTCTTCACTATATGCAATTCCTTCAGTAACTTTGGTAAGAATCAGTGTGATATTATCATGACCACCTGCCAGATTTGCTTCAGTGATCATTTGCTCAGCTATCTTATCTAAGGATTCGAAATCTGAAGCAAATATACGCTCCATATTTTCATCACTGAGCATACCATTAAGACCATCAGAGCAGATGAGAATGTGGTCATCTTTAAAAAGGGGATATTCTCTGCTTTCAGGTTGTGGAGTACGAAATAAGTCACCCAATGATTGGGTGATGATATTGCTTTGCTCATGCGTCCTTGCATCTTCAAGAGATAACTGACCCTGTACCATCATTTGCCATACTTTACTATGGTCTTCGGAAAGGATTTCCAAATTGTTAAAATGGTAGGGCAACGCATGTACCCTACCATGTTTTGAATATCTATAAACCCTCGTATCACCTATCCAAGAAATATAGATTTTGTCTTTTTGCAATATACAAACAGTCACCGTAGTACCCATACCGATATAATCTGCATTGTCACGACAGGCATCCTTGATACAGTTGTGTGCATAGATGATCGCAGACTCTAATATTTTGTTGGGGGCTTGGGGGACTTCTTTTTTGACCTCAGCTTGAATATAAGCTTTGATAGATTGTACTGCGATTTCTGCAGCAATCTCACCAGCATTTTCGCCACCCATACCATCAGCCACAATGAGTACGGAGCCTTTATCTCCGATTTCGAACTCATCAGTTGAAAGCATCCAACCATCATTTTCAGGGTTTAAGCCCACTATGAAAGAGTCTTCATTATGGTCTCTGACTTGCCCTACGTGGGTCTTGGCTACTGTTTGTATTTTGGTCATGAAAAGTAAATAAATGAGTTATTAATTATCGTTGAAAATAATATCTGAAGCCAAAATTTAATGCAGGGTTTAGACTATTGGCCCCTATTGTAAAGCCGCTTGTAACTGTTTCAATATCTTGATCCGCATTAATTATTTCTTTTTCTAAATCTCTGTAATAACCAATAAATCCAAAAGTCGCTTCCAATCCAATTTTTTCATTTGGAAAATATATAATACCAGGGGTAATTCCAATATTTAGAAAAGTGCTTTTTGGATCTTCAGTTTTGGTAATATCAATGCCATTTTTTTCTTCATATTTAATTTGAGATGTTGCATAAATTATTCCTGTATTAAATATAAATCCGAATTTATTTTCTTCTAACATTATTAAATATCTCATATATGGATTTAACGAGAAAATATTCTCAGTGGCTTTAATGTAATCTCCATTAATACTTGAATTTTGAATAGCACTGATTGTACTATAACCAAAATCAAAATTTAAAGAAATTTTTTCACTTAAGAAATAGCCTAAACCCGATGTGAATCTTAATTGTGAGGCCGATGGTTCTTTAATTTCCTGAAAATCCTTTACATTTCGAAATGTAATATTAGAAGTTTGACTAGTATACCCAATCCCTCCACCCAGATAAAAGGTATTATCTGAAATTTGGGAATAACCGCTGTGTGCTAAAAGCAAAACAAAAGATAAAGTGATTAAATTTTTCATTTTGATTAAATTTTTTGTGATGTTAAATAAATTATTTTGAGCCTCTTACTCTACCTACAGGTACAATAATTCCATTACTTGAACCAACAGTTGCTGATACTATTCCTACACAATAGAAATTACCGTTTACACATATGAATGCTGGGCCGCCTGAATTACCAGGTCCAAAATCAACACCAGAAGTAAGTATTTCGCCATTCCATGTAGCTGAATTAGAAACAAGAGTTTTTGATATAGATGCTTCTGCACGTCTATTTGCATCTTTTAAAGACAAGGCTTGTGAAAAGCCTAAAACATAGAGATTCTCCCCTTGATCAATTTGTGTAGATTTATCTTTGAGTAATATAATCGACCCATCTTTCTCAGCTGGAATATTGGCCCAATCAGAAAAGCGATCTGATGGTTCTTTTGTCTTATCGTCAAGATTAGGAATATCTATTTTGCTATCTTTATCAAATATTTCAATTTTAACCTTCTTTTTACCGCCTATTTCTATTTTGTCAGTTGCATCAGAAATAACCGCAGATTCTGAAGTGAAAGCCATAAACTGAGATCCATCACTGGTCAACACATCAAAATGCATCACAACATCACCTCCGTTGGCTTCGATAATATTCAATTGTTTCCAGAATTCACTTTTTTCACCACTCGTTTTGTAATATCTCCACGGCTGTACTACGTGACGACAAGTTAACAATCTGCCATTTTCCGTTAAAAATCCAGTTCCAATAGTCAATCCAGATCGGTCTTCCAATTGAGTTGGTGACTTGAAAGCATAAAACTCTTTAACCCCAATTTCATCAGTTTTGCCCTGATATTTAACTTCAATTCTTTTTCCTATGATGACAACTACATCATTTTTTGGTAAAATCTTGGAGATTTCTTTCTCATTTAAAGCGTCGCAAGAATTATTTGTAGGTGTTGGAGTTGGTTCAGGTTTGTTAACTAATAATCCGTCACCGTCATCCTTTATAGGTTTTTCAATCTTTTCAGCAATTTGAGGAGCTGCTTCTCTGATAACTTGTGTTCTATAAACTATTTGAGCTTTCCTATTTTTCAATTTTTCCATCTCCTCACTATTAACTTCGCCTTTTGCTATTAATGCTGCTATTTCTTGGTCTACTTTTTCTTTTTCAAGATTTAAAGCCACTAGCTCTTTACTCATCTGAGTATTCTGGTACATGTTGTAACCTGCTAGACCTATTGCTCCGGCTAATAATAGCCCCATCACCAACAATGCGGTCTTGTAAGGTTTTACTGCCTGAGACATTGCTTGTCCTATCCTTGAAGTAAGTCCTATTGTTGATGTTTTTAAGGTAGATGCATTAAATCGCATTTTAGGCCCATTGGACGAAAGTTGGATCTCATCACCATTTTGTAATTGGTGGGCTGCCCCAATTGCTCTTCCATTCACATAAGTAGGATTAGAAGCAGATGGATTGTGATTGAGTACAAAACTGCTGCCATCTACTGTAATCGATGCATGTTCCCGGCTTACTGTTTTGAAGTCGTCTCCATATCTAACATGACATCTTGAGCTCCTGCCCAGTACAATGTGGGGCATGAAGATAGTTTCATGCTCACCTCTTTTTCTGCTTAAAGTTGCATCTAAAAAAAGTAAACTATAATTGGGAACATCCTTCCCCGTGATCATCGACAAACTCTGTCCGATAGTTCGACCCAGATTACTGCCGGCCGCTTTAAATTGTTCTGTTTTTGCTGCCATGGTGTTGGTTTTTTAACTGTTTTTAAATATTTTTAATAAATGATTATATTTAGATTTTATAAAATCAAAAATACTCTTTTTGGGGTATTTAAGATATTTTGTGTTATTGCTTTTTTGAAAGCTTACGATCATATAAGAAAGTGTTTTAGCATCAGGTCGCATCTGGGGGTCCTTTTTAAGACATGCTGATATTAGCATCTGAATAGGATCCTTCGTTGCTCTATTTTCCAAAATTATATGACCGCCCTTAACTACAATATCACCAGCAGTGATACTTTTGTTTTTACCTCCAGCAAGCTCATAAATGACCATACCAAGCGAAAAAATATCACTTTTGGGCTCTGTATTGACACCATTTAATTTTTCTGGTGCCGCATAGACTACTGTTTTACTACTGGCTATTTCCTTATGATATGCATTTTTTGTATAATTCTTGAGATTTAAGCTAATGCCAAAGTCTATAATACTACACTGTACCTGTCCTTCATCGGTTTTCCTAAACACAATATTGGCTGGTTTGATATCATTATGTATGATGTTGTTTTCATGTAAGTAAGCCAGTCCTTCAGCTACTTGTCTCACGATATCGAAGATGTCTTCATTAGAGAAGAAAGAAGGATTATCTATGTTTTTTTCTAAGTACTCTATTTTGCGACGAATGATTTCTTTTTCCAAGCAGCTTTCATACAATGGAAATGAAAGTATTGGAGTTTCATCTTCTATTATGAATTCCTGAGCACTCAATACATTAGGGTGTCTCAAAAGCTTGGTTTTTTCAAACTCATCTTTGAAAAGCTGGTAGGCTATCTTGTCTAAGTGTTTGATTTTTGAATATATTTTAAGGGCTACATGCAGATCGTCTTGATCTACTGCTGACCAAACATCCGCTGTAGAGCCCCTTCCGATTTTATTAACCAATGAATATTTTGATATGCTTTTATGAGTTTTTAATTCCACGGCATCAGTTTTTTTCAAATTTTAGGATACAATCAGCCATCTTGATAAAATCTCCATGTGAGAGCACAAGGAAATCTCTTCCCGTTAGTTTTTTATCATTTACAGTAGTTCCGTTAGGCGAATTGCGCCAAAATGTTTTTCCAAATTCTCTGGCAAACTGTCCATCACGGAGTAGCCAATCGTTACCTATTTTTTCCAAAGTACATTGTTTACGGGATACATAAGTGGTACCACGTTCTTTTACTTCTATATCATTACTGCCATCAGCTGCTCTACCTAAAGTAATGACACCTTTTTTAAATTTAAGGAGTTCAAACTCTTCTTGATGAGCTCCTGTCATCACTTTAAGTACTGGGCCTGATGGAGTAGGTACCCAATCATCAGGTATGCCTAGAATGGCTCTCACTTCGTGAACATTTTGCACACGTTTTTTATGGTCAGCTTCAAGACATTTGGTCATAAGCTGCTCCCATTTGGGGTCTAGCATGGGCTGATATCTGCTCAAGGGAGTAGGCTTGTCTTTTTCTTTCTTTTTTTTATAAGCTTCGATCTCTTTGAGATCAGGCTTGGCATCACCGTACGGATTCTTACCCTTGGATAATACAAAATACATTGTTGCAGCAAAAGAATATATATCCATGCTGGGCAATGTAAGTTTGAAATAGGTGCTGTGTTTGAGTTGTTCTGGGGCCGAGTAAGCAATCGTACCGAATACTACCTTGGCATGACCAAAAAAATTGCGATGAGTCAGTCTGTTATTTAAATGCCCCGACAAGTCGAAATCAGTGAGCTTAGCGGTCATATGTTCATCAAAAAGGATATTCTCCGGTTTGATATCTCTATGTATAATGCCATGTTTATGTAGTACTTCTAGGCCATTTAGAAGTTCTGCGGCAAGTCTGAGATATTTTTTTTCATGATCAAAATAAGCAAGATTATCTTCCAGACTTTTATTGGGACAATATTCCATCATAATGTATGGATTACCTCCTAAAAATCCCATCTCATAAGAATTGACCACATTGGGTGAAGATAGTTTTCCTGCACGATATCCTTGTTTGAATTTTGTGGTCAAGAAATCATACTCATCAGGTCGCATTTCCCATAAATTCAGCAACTTAAAAGCATATATCTTTTCATCAAATTCAGATATGACCTTACATACGGTACCAAAGCCACCCTTACCTAATATTTTTTCTACCTTGTATTTTCCGTGTCGCGTTGATATGATATCATTATCATGCAAAAGAATCTTCTCAGGGACGTCACTAAAGCCGTCTCTGTAAGTTGTTCCTCTGATGATTTGTGTTGACATATCTAAATAAATTTGCTGTTGTATTTTGATTTAAAAAATAGAATTATTGTTGACTTTCATCCACAAAGACATAAAACTTATCACCTCCAAGCATGATGATGTCTCCATTTTTTAGGGTACTGATATCATTTACTTGAAGGAATACAGCTTTGTTGGACGCTTTGTTTTGTATTTTCCATTCATTCCCTTCTTTATAGATATGGGCATGACTTCCCGACGAAATAGTGCTATCTCCTTCATCTACCAATGATCGGGTAATGTGTAGATTTTGAGTTGTTTCAGGGATGTTAATGACCATATTTTGATCTGCATCCTGACCTAGATAAATGGCTTCTAGTCTGATTGAACTTTTGGGCTCATTTATGACGGTTGGAATAGGAGTGTGTTGGTCTTCATCGTTTAAGAAATGATCGTTTCCTTCTCTGATGGTATGATTGTTAACCTGTGAATTGGGAAACCCTTTAGTTTCGTTGGGCCGATCAAAATGTTGATCCTGATGATGTTCCAATATTGTTTTAGCAGACTCTCGTTGAGCGGAAGTTAGAGGATAGGCTCCAGTGGCGTTAATTGGTTTTGGTTCAGATATGGTTTGATGCTTTTGTTGTGCTGATGTACTTTCAGCACTAGGGTCAGGCATACGCATCGTCATTTTTGCTTTGGCATTTTCATGGCCGCAATTGGGACATACAGTCGAGAATGAAGATAAGATATAACCGCATTTATTACAATTATTATCCAATTCTTCATCTGATTGTAATGTGTTGCTGGCAGTAGCGGAACTTATCCTTTCTGTTTCCAAGTTTTGATGAATACTTATAGACGAATTATCATCTGCTTGATGCTCCTTAGAATGCTCATGGACGGTTTTATTTTCAGCATTTTGGCCTTCTAGGGTTAAACTAGGTGAGTTTGGCACTTCAATACCTACTTCACGTAGTGGTACTTCAACAAGGTTTGGTGCTTTAGATGGTGACGTATCTCCATCTGATAAAACATCAGATATATTATCTTCATGCATTACCTCATTAAATGAAAATGGTTCTACTATGGTTGAAGTAGGTTTTGCATAAAATGCTCCTGAAATCACCTTTTCCATTATGGTAGGTTTGGGCGCAATATCACCAAGATACTTACCTACAGTATTCATTTTATGATTGGCAAATGAAAATCCACAATTGGAACATTTGTCTGTTCCTTCATTATTAGAAGTACCACATTTATTGCAGATGATCGCACTCATTGTATTTATGTTTATTATTTCTTGGTCAAAAGTATAAAACTATTTTTAACCTTAGTACTTTTAGTCAAAGAATAATAATAGTTGGTAGGTTTTTTATAATAAGTGGTCATCTTTTTTATTTGATTTCTAAATACATACGGAATTTGATAGTTTTGACTACGAATATTACAAGTAAATGCTACTTTGCCAAATTACATTTTACAATCCCAAAATTGTCTGACTAATGAGTTCAGGAAGTCTTGGATAATTATAAATCCAAGTATTATTTTACAAATATTCTAATTTGCCAAAATAGAATGAATTATTCTGGATGAGGTTGCTTAATTATTAAAATGAGTGCAATCTCCCTAAATGGACTACCAAACTTGTTTTTAACACTTCATAATAGAAGCAGCATAGTGGCTTTGTTGAATCCTGCTCCCGCAATGATACTTTTCTGCTAAAATGCAAACTAACTGCTAAAATGGAACTTGTCTGCTGAAATAGTATGAAGGCAGATGAAGTCAGTTGTTCATCACTCGATCGTTTATTTTTCGGTTATTCATCATTCAGATTGTGCTATTTACCTACCACTTATTATTATTTTTATACCACCTGTTGTAAATGTTCTTTTTATTTTGATATATTGTCTTATTTTTTACTATTATTGTGCCACTGTTTAGGAGTAACGATTTATTTATATTGTTTTAATAAAATTTTTACTTCATGACACGATTTAGAACCTAATGCAAACATGGAAAGGTCATGCAACAAAACGAACCAATTTTTGCACCTGGGCTTAAAATAGATGGATTTAAACTCGTCCGTCATTTAGGGTCAGGAGGCACCGCTGAAGTATGGGAAGTAGAAGATGCCAATCTCAATAGATGGGCTCTTAAAATTTTTTCGCCCACAAGAGGTATGGACGAACAAGCCATCAAACTATTTAAACTTGAATTTCTCAAAACCGAAAAGCTGGTTCATCCCAATATTCTCAGAGCAAGAAAATATGGAGAATATTTAAACAGACCATATATCATTTTTGATCTTTGCGATATATCCATCATGCAAATGTTACATGATAAGATACATGCCAGCAGAATTTTAAACATCAAAGGCAGAGGAATATACCAAGAAGACGAACTAGCAAAAATCATCTTTCAGGTAGCCAATGCGCTATTATATCTTCATGATCACGGTATCGTCCATCAGGACATAAAGCCAGATAATATTCTAGTGAAAACAGGAATTCATGATGATCATGCTTATATGATTTCTGACTTTGGTGTGAGTACAGATATAAAGATGACCATATTGCGAGATTCAGATATATTGCGAGATTCCAATAAGGGACTGACACCAGATTACGCTTCTCCAGAACTATATCAGGGAGTTGTAGTCACACCAACAGATATCTTTTCATTGGGTATATCTGTTTACGAACTCTGTACCGGCCGACCTCCATTCAGTGGTACATCTATGAATACAGCAATAGCACTGCTAAATAATTACGGAAGCATTCCTGACCTGCCCGAAGAATATTCCCAAAGGTTCAACAACATTATTAAAAAGTGTCTCGAGCTTCAACCCGACGACAGACCTACCGCTGCTGATTTGGTTCAATGGTCTTCCTTTTATTTGGAAGAAGGGTATTGGCCTGATCTTTATAATGGTAGAAAAGAAGTCAATGAAGAGGAATATAATAAATTATCGTTTTTTGACAAAATTGCATTAAATTCAAAATACATAGTTGGTGTTGTAGGATTATTTATTTTAATAGCATTAGTAAATTATGTAGCTATCCCTTACTTCTTCAACCCTGAGAAAAAACTGAACGCCGCCCTGGAAGCTTATGATCTCCAAACCGCAGCGCAAGTCTATGCTAAAATGGAGCCAAATTCAAAATCGAAATTTCCAGATTTGACTTATTTGAGCGATGTGGTACCTGCTAGACTGGAACGTGGTGACGGTTTCAATTTTATGATTGTAAAAAGTCAATCTACTCAAAAAATCGGACTAATGGATAGTAAAGGTTTCTTGTTGATACCAATGCAGTATGACCAAATTTTTAAAATATATCACCCTGCTATCATTACTGTTAAAGATAGTGAGGTTTGTAGTCATTACGACCTTACTGTCAGTCCAGGCAACAAAATTGACAATGGGGTATGCAAAATATTTAAAACTAAACAGGAATTTTTAAGCCAATTTTATAAAATAAGTAAATAGTGTCATTGCAGGTGAAATATACGGTCACATCACATCAGGGTTTGGTCAGGGGCTCCAATGAGGACATTATAGAAGCCTTTGTCATATCTAAAATGGACACTACCGGGTCAGCTTTACGCATCCAGGGTATGATCGTGTGCGATGGAATGGGTGGTATGAAAGCGGGCGAAACAGCCAGCAAGTTGGCAACTTTATCTGTACTTGACTACATCAAAGCCATGCCTTTTTGGCCTTCTTTAGAGTCTGATATAAACCAGCAGCTGTCTGATGCTATCATATCGGCACACCAGAATATAATCATGCTTTCTGAGTACGATTATGATAAAAGTGGTATGGGTACTACGATAGTACTCTTGCTCATTGTAAAAAATCAAGCACATATATTATGGAGTGGCGATAGCAGGGCATATCTTCTAGCTACCAGAAATATCTCACAAGGGATCAACACAGGTGGCATACAGCTACTTACCCGCGATCATTCGGTTTCTTGGGATATGGTAGCTAATGGTATCCTTACCGTTGATCAAGCCAGAAATCATCCTCAATCTCACGCACTCACCCAAAGTCTAGGTGGAGTTCAAGCACCAAGACCTGACTATGTATCTCTTAAAGTTGAAGATGGAGATAGGTTTATGTTGTGTACTGATGGCGTTTATCTACACTTAGACTCAACAGAAATCAAAACCTACTTACATGATCAGAGTGATTTAGAATTGGCTGCGCAAACCATGACAAACCTAATTCTCGAGCGTGGGGCCAAGGACAATTTTTCTATCGGAATCTTAGATGTAGTCAAGGTACAATTTGACGAACCAGTATTGAAAATACCCCATTTAACCAATCATCAACATAGATCAAAAAACAGAAAACATTCGCTCAAGCGGTGGTTTGTGTTGCCTATACTATTCGTTTTGGGTGGCTTAGGATTTGGAATATGGACAAAGTTTAATGATCAGAAAGCTCAAACTAAAATTACATTAAAACCAGCGCCCCTTGCCATAACCAGTTTTCAAAATCACGAGGACAATCAAATAAAATTGAGTGACGCTATGCACAAGCTTGATAAGGAAAGCCATAAACTACAAAACATTACAGAACATATGGCGATGACGACATCAAACGATATTTCAGCAGAACCTGCAAATGATCTAGCTCAAGGTGATAAACCTCCAGCCACTATTGCACCTCAAAAACCATTAAAAAAGGTGGTCAACACTTCTGTAAATAAGCCTGTTAAATCAGCCATTAAAAAAACACTTCATAAAGATAAAGCAAAACTTTATGACGATATCTATAACGATGTTCTAGCACATATCACCGAATATAAAGCTTCCCATCCGATCACAGACATTTATCAGCAGGCATATTTGATAAGACTGGAGCAACTGCTCATCGAGATTAATGAAAAAAGAGACTCCAATGATTATTCTAACTCCATGAAGACCAATTGGCAGTTGGAATTTTTACGCAATAAATTTGACATGATTCAATCAAAATACAAACCTGAATAATAAAATCAACCACTTATGAGAATACCAATAATCTGTATTGTATTTTTAATGACTCTGATTGCAGCTTGCAAAAGAGATAAATCAATAGCATCTCAGGAAGAGTCTATTTCTATCAATGGCTCCAATGCACCGATGCTAAATATAGAAGTACTCCAGCGACCATCCGAAGTAGATAATGGAGACTTTATTGAAGTCAATATCGGAGAGCCAGTAGCACTAAGCTATGAAGGTATCGAAAAGGAAAAAATCATCTGGACACAAGAAGGCCTTCCACTAGGAGAGACCACCGCACTAAGTACTTCCCATACATGGACTGAGCCCGGCATCAAAGAGATCAAAGCTAGTCTTCAAAATGGCGAAGAAAGGACCGTTTATATAATGGTGAAAGGAAATGAGACACCACAAGCTGTTGTAGATAATGATCCTATTCCTGTTAAAGAGCCATCTTCTACTTATAATGCACCTAAAGAAGGAACAAAACCTAAACCTGATCCGTCACCCAAACCTGATATAACATCAAATAACTCCAAACCAAACAAGGTAGAAAATGGAGAATCAGACTTAAAAACGCCAAGTAAAGCGATAGTTGCTCAGCCAAACCTATCAGATCGTGATGGTGACGGTGTGCCAGACAAAGATGATAAATGTCCGGATGTACCAGGTAATAAAGAAAATAAAGGTTGTGCTAAACAAGAAAAAGTGCCAGAGCCTGTAAAAGTAAAAACTACACCGCCAGTTACTCCCAAAGAGATATATCCTGATTTTGATAAAACCGGCAGAGCGGGCTTCAGCAATGTCAACTGTAAAGGACAAAAAGAAGTCACCGGCAGCGCATCTATAACTATCAAGCCTAAAAAAGTCATCGAGCTATCGCATGTAAAGGTGATAGCAAACTTCACGGGCGTAGCCAATATAAAAATCGAAGGTGATGGCACTAAATCAATGAAACGTCAACTCAATGAAAACACCCCGTCCGAAATCAATTTTCAGCATTTGTCCTATATCATGAAGCCTGGTAACACATACACCATTACTATTTCGGGCACAAGTGAAAGTTTCAGCCTAAGCGATTTATCAGATTGTAATGCATCCACTGGAAGTAATTCGGAAGCTGAAATTTCTTATGGTGGCTCAGGCAAGGTATTTTATAACCTTACATATAACTTCTGATATGATTAAGAATTTACTTATTTATATGATTTTGGGTATTCCTTGGTTAGGAAACACACAAATTGGCAATCCAGTACTACTTACCACTTCTACCAAGGACATCCTAATGGCTGCTGGGTCTAAAAATGGAGAGCATTTTGCATATGTAACAGAAGATGGTCTAAACACAAATTATGACGGCAAAAGGAACGTATACGATAAAATAGAATACACTTTACAATCTACAAAATATAGTACACAGCTAAAAGGCAACATCAAAAATATATCGTCAAATAGTAATGGAAGAATATATGTCAGTACCTTTGATAATCATGTCATCATGTTTGAAAAAGGAATCTATTTAGCAGGTATACCATTACTAGCGAATGATTTTCATCAAGACTGGGAAGGGAGTGTACATGCCAATATATTTTTTAACAATAATTGGTTAGTAGCCAGGTTTTTAAATAGTCCATACCAACTCGATGTCAGTATATTGTCTGATATATATCCTGCGATTCAGAGTAGCATAAATCTCGCAAAACCTCAACAAGTATCAGTCAATGAAGGCCCTATTGTCGCCATCACAACTCAAAATAATAAAGACATCATTATTGGGTATGAAAGTGGACACGAAATAAAGTGGCACAAAGTGCCAGAGTCCGTATTGCCATGTGACAGTATTGTCGATATATCGCAAGCAGGTCCATTATCCATAGTCAACGGTGGTGCATCTAATTATCAAGTCTACACTTTATGCAATGATGGCACTATACATGTTATGACAAAAAAGATAACCGACGCCAGCGGCTTTACTCAGCAGTGGACATCTGCTGACTGGACTTCATTGGGGGAACAAGTAATGGGTGGCAAAGTGCTTTCTATCAATCACAGTGGACGACCTTATGTTATTGGCTGTACAGATGCTGCTCAAAATGCGCTCTTTGTCATCAATGCTAATAAAAAAGTACTTTGTTTTGCAGATATGCCAGGCTCAGGTCGTATAAGTCATTTCTTTTTTTCTCCATATGAAGAGACGGCCATAGTTACCATCGGTAAGCAAGTATACTCTGTTACTTTCAGTCCAGACTTTTGCCAATCAGGTATCAGCAGTACTAACGAACTGTCCCAAGCCCACATCACCATTATACCAAATCCTTCATCCGGTGCTTTCGACATCATCCTACCCAATTACATGGATGTTTCCCATCTCACGATCATAGATATGCAAGGCAAGACACACTATCATCGATCCGATATCGGCTCAGTCTCATTGATATCCACTGATCTTTCATTGAGCCCAGGTATGTATATCCTACAGCTGACTGATAGCGATAACCATACATCCACTCAAAAACTCATTATTCATTAATTTAAAATCTAATTCACTTAAATATTTACTTTACCAATATAAAATAATCAACCATGAGAAATAATAATAACACACTCAATCAAAATCAATTTGTAAATTCCTATATGAGCAAGCACATACGTGCCATGTATCCCACTGTTTTGGTATTGGTTTTTATGATGGGGAGTTTTGGAGTTAGTTGGGGACAAGGAATGATAGGTTTTGGATCTAATTGTGATGTTTCTACTCCGTTATGCGAAAATACAAGTACTTACCCTGAAATTTTAAGTTGTCCTCCTGACGTGACATGTAATTCGGGAATACTAGAATTCTGTTGGTTTGTCCAAAAACCTAACTCAACAGACTTTATTCCTGTGGCCGGAACTAATGGAAGTGCTAATTATCGGACAGTAGCGGGAGATTTTAACGTTACACCACCAAACGGTACCTATAAGTTTAGAAGGTATTTCAAGTGTATGGATGATTGTCCAGCTACTATTTCTGATCCGTGGATGAATTGTAGTAATGAAGTTATGGTGGTGGTGAATGCCGCCCCAAATGCGGGTGCGATTTCGGGTACACAGAATATTTGTTCAAACGGAAGTACTCAACTAAGTACAACAGGATCAGGAGGGACATGGAGTATAAATCCAACATCAGTAGCTACAATTAATTCATCTGGTATAGTTAGTGGAGTTAGCGAAGGAACGGCAACTGTAAGTTATACTGTGACCGGAACTGGTGGATGTTCGGATGCCATAGCAACATACACAATTACAGTAACAGCCGCCCCAAATGCGGGTAATATTTCGGGTACACAGAATATTTGTTCAAACGGAAGTACTCAACTAAGTACAACAGGATCAGGAGGGACATGGAGTATCACCCCAACATCAGTAGCTACAATTAATTCATCTGGTTTAGTTGCTGGGGTTAGTGCAGGAACAGCAAATGTAAGTTATACTGTGACTGGAACTGGTGGATGTTCGAATGCCGTAGCAACTTTCACAATCAGAGTAAACCCTCTCCCCAATGCATCCTTCTCTCTCCCATCTGAAGTATGTCAGGATGGGGATGTAGACTTTGTCATTTCAGGTAGTGTGGGGACTACACCGTTTAATTTTACTTATAATGGTATTAATTCAACATCAGACAATAATGGAACGTCAACCATAAAGATACCTACAAATAACCCTGGTGAAATAATATATGCTTTAACTCAAGTGCAAGATGCCAATGGGTGTTCAAAAGACTTACAAGAAGAAGGTCTTATTAGAGTTTGGAAAAATCCTGAGGCAAAATTTGATATTATAGGAATTAATTCCGAATTTAACACATTTTTTAATTTAGACGCATCAAGTACATTACCAGGTTCAAATTCCAACTTGACTTATTTTTGGACCTTTGATCCACCTTTATTGCAACAAGGTAACCTAAATCCCATTCCAACTTCACCTGAGAAAATTCTTGAAAAACTTTTTGGATCGAAAGGTGATATCAATCAAAAATTTAATCTAAAGGTATCAGATCAAAATAATTGTATGAATGAAACTGACAAAAATCACCCATGGGGTGCAGCTGTAAATTGTCAAGTTAGTCTCGGTAATAATAATAAATTTTGTACGAAAGAAAATATTTTTAGCGATTCAATTAGTTTAACTACAAATATTGCTTCAGTTGACTCTGACGATGAGTTTACATTTAACTGTGAAAACTGCGATGATGTTTCTCCGAAAACAATTAAACCTAATAAGAAAGATTTTAAAATAAAACTTACAGTTAATAATGTAGGTGGGCAGAAGTTAATTAAATTAAAAACGACAATTAATCAAAATGAGAACGGTGGGTGTAATAATGTGGAATCAGATATTGATATTTTAATTCAAGGAGCTGGTTTAATAGAGAAAGCAAGTATAAATTATAAAAGTGACATATGTGTTGGGGATGTTTCAAATAGTGGACTTAAAATTATAAATATAGTTCCTTCAAATAATGTGGAAATAGAATATGAGAATGGTTCTATTAAAAATAAAGTAACATCAATAAATGGAAGTGTTCAAATTCCATTAGATGTAACGAATAGCGGATCAAAAATTATAAAATTATTAAAAATTACGAATAATAATAATAACACAGGCTGCTCACGGGATCTTTTAGATTTTGAATTTAGTTACACTGTAACTGAATGTCGCCAACCAAAATTAGAAGTAGGTCCATTTATTCAACAAAACACCTACTGCCTAAATCAATCTGGCATTACTTTCAAAGCTACAGATAGAAACAATTATAGAGGATTCAATCCAATAAGCAAAACTTATTCATGGAAAATTTTAGCGCCTAATGGCCAGCAATTAGCTTCCAGCCCCAGTGATGAAATTCAATCAAGAGATTCTTCAGTGGTTTTATTTATAAAAAAGTCTAAGTTTTTAACTTATGATTCAATACAATTAGTAGGTACAATAGCTAGTAATTATCAGGGTATTAGTCCTTTCGTGGATGAATTCAGCTATAAAATTCGAATTGACAAATCCAAAGAAGCCCCAAACCGCTCCACCATAGCCCGCTACCCGGGCCATGTATATTTTCTAGAAGATACCATATCAAATTTATGTGTACAATGGGGTCTGGCAAATGATAATACTTTTAATAATAACAGTATATTACCACTAAATACTAGCACCAATCCAAAAATTTCACAAAGTGGATTTGCTGTTTTCGGAAATGATATTTTAACTGGCGAACTAGAATCTCTTAAAAAATACCTATGGGCAGACACTTGGTTTAAGACTGGGCCAACTTGCGACTTTGCTACGGCCGAATGTATCACCCGTACCTATTACAATGCATCTTTACCGCCTAAAGGTGCACCAAGATCGACGCCAGAGACTTATCAAGCAGTCATCTACCCCAATCCTAACACTGGACAATTTACCTTATCGCTACAAGGAAACTGGGCAGATACATTTACCGTAGATTTGCTGGATTATACAAGGAGACAGGTGGCACAGCTGGGCAAGATAGATAAGGCATTGTTCAAAACGGAATCTACTATCGATATTCAAGGTGTATTACCTGGATTGTATTTGCTACGGGTAGTAGGAACAGATGGATTAGCCCGGACGCACAAAGTGACCATTTATTAAATCGAATATTCTATATAATCATAAAAAAGAAAAATATCATGTCCATTATATCTAATTTTTATAAAATAAGTTCTCCACTTGTATTTGGTTTTATTCTTTTGGTAAATACTGTCATCGCTCAGGAAAAATCATCACTTCCTACAATTGATTTTGTAGTGGACTTTGCCATTGTAGATCCCAATATAGATGAAGCAACAGCAGAGAAGATAAAGGAACAAGTTAAAGGCATGGCGCAGCGCTATGCTTTTAGTTCCAGTTTTGGTGAATATACAGGTGAGTTTTCTCCCGAAAAGTATGAGATGTTTAGCACATTATTCACCACTAATGCACGAATGACCAACTATTTTGTTAAAAAGCCAATACAGCAAGAAACTTTCAAATATACGGGTTTTATATATGATAATATCCGTCCCAAATCCATAGACCAGAAGTTTCGTAGTGGAGAGCTACTGAGTATAGAAAAGGATGCATCTGGTAATTTTCGATGTACTGTTGTATTTGCACTTGATGTTAATAGTATCTATGATGATAAAACTAAAAAATTGTCGTCCAGCTCTAAGGCAAGAAGAGTAGATTTGAAAGGATTAGCCATCTTAGAGCCCGGTAATATTGAAGGTGGTAGTTTTGTAGAAATGATATCAGGCAAATGCACAAATTGTGGCAATGAAAGTAAAACCACAATAAATTTAGGGGGACTGTACAGTATTGGATCCTCATCAGGAAGTACCAACAGGGGATTCAATGGAGTTAAACCAACATCAAATGCTTTAGGACTTTATGCTGATTTAAGTAAGAGTGTTGGGGCTTCTGGCAAATGGCATCTTTGGGCAGGAGTAGGCTATCAGTCCATCAGTTTTGCAACTGATATTACTGGGAAATATACAATAAATGCAGGTGATGTATCCAATTTTTCTGATCAAATAGAAAAATATTCATTTAACGGATCTGCATTTCCTCAAAGTACTACTCCTTCCGATGTTTATATTTCAGGAATTAATTCTGGCAAAGAAAGCATTTCTGGTGCTAATTTATTGAGTGGTGCTTTTGGACTTGGATACCAAACTAAGATGGGGTTGAAAAATAAATTCATGATTAAATTTGGGGTGATGCCTACATATTTAATGAATGTATCGAAAGGTAGTAGGGTAATTGATTTTAAAGGATATGAACTGCCCAAAAACTCAAATTTTCCAAATAAAGAAGAATTGGATAGGAATGGAGTGGGTGAATTGTACAATTTTTCTTCTAATGGTCAGAATACTCCAGGACAAGAGAATGTAATCACCGCCGATAACAACTTTAGTCTTTCAGCATTGATAGCTCCATCACTTCAGATTCCTATAGGCTTTAATTGGGGCTTGGATATTGGTTTAGCATATAGTTTGGGTATCAACAATCTATTTAAACATACACCATCAGAAAATAATTTTTTGGGGAGACCTGATGAAAGCAGAAGTATTATTCAGGATTTTTTACCTAATTCTAAGCACAATCAATTGCAGGTTAGGGCAGGAGTATTTTTAAATCTTAATTAAATAGATCATTTATTCACTAAAACTAAATACGCATGAACGTACATTTAAAAAACTTGATATTGATATGCTTGGCTTGTTTTTCAAGCTTCGTGCAAGCTCAGAAAATTAAAAATCTCCCAGAACCATTCTTTGCCCCTACTGCATATGATACTCAGGAAGAAAGAAATAATTTTGCCATAAAGTCTGGCCCTGGCAAAAAGGGTGAATTGTGGCTCGTTGCAGCTGATAGAGAGAATGTCGCATTATTAGACAAGCCGAATGGTGGACAATCAGGTCAGTTTTTGAAGTTTAAGGAGACAGCTTTCGTTATGGATGAAAGCGGCGAATGGGTCAAAATAGGAATTGGAAGTAAAGAAGATAATAAATTCAGGAACTTAATAAAGTCTGGATGGGTCAAAAAAACAGAGATACTCTTGTGGCCAAAAAGTCTCAGAGACCTGAATACCAAAATTACTAAAAAGGGTTTTTTATTGAATAAATTAGATAGAGCGGCTGATATAGTCAAAATCGACAATTACCGAAAAGTAAAGATTTATGACGGCCCCAATTCATCTAATGTAATTACGGACAGAGATATATATAATGTATATTTTATGTTCAAAGAAGAAAACAACCGTATTCTTTTAGGTGGAGTAGACTTTCTCACACAGTCCAATGCTAAGGATGCCATCATTGGGTGGGTAGATGAAGGAAGAGTAGAAAAGTGGAATCAAAGGCTTACATTAGAATGTGACTGGACTGATCCTTCATTTGGAGTCAGACGAAATGATGCCGATAAACGTATTTATGGCTTTGATAACGAGATATCCGCTGACCTATATAGTAAAAATGGAAGTTTATTTAAAGATAAAGTATTGTGGGATAATGATCCTGCGAAAAGCGACTACCCCAAAAAATTGAGGTCCGATGAAAATAATAGAAGACCTGTAGGAGACGTTTTTAGATTTCCAGTATTTAATTTTACTTCAGGCTATATACAAAGTGGCGCTATCAATAAGATACCAACCAGAAGTCGAAATGATGATAGACCCAACGGCTGGATGAGTGAAGAATTATTGATTGAAATGAAGAAAATGTTTGAAAGTAAAATTAAACCCAAACGAGACAATGTCAATATTACTTTCTTAATAGAAGGTTCAGCTAAAATGGCTGCATACAAAGCAAATATCTTAGCAGCTATCGAAACAGTGGACTTTGGGATACGCGATGGTGTTAATGTAAGATATGCAGCAGGCATATACAGAGATGCCAACTTATCAAAAGATAAGTGGGATTTTACATTCAAAGCGCTTACAAAAGACAGAAGAGGTGTAGTCGAATTTGTAAATAATACTTCATTCAATGATTATACCGATCTGGATAATGTGACTAATCAGAGATATGCCATAATGCAGTTTTTAGATAAAGCGGGATATGCTGCCGACCAAAACAATATATTGATTGTCATTGGGGCTTGTTCAGACTTGTTTTATGATTTTGCTAGAGCGGAAGATGCTCGAGTTCAAAAAAGTCCACAACTTATTGAAGATCAGGGAATGGAAAGAATAAGTGATAAATTGACTCAGTATGATATGAATATAGGTTTTATGCAGGTAGAAAATAAGGCTGGACGAGCTTACTCAAAATTTGCAGAAGATGCAAGAGGAGTTATCGTAAATGCCGCTCAACAACAATATGCCAATTATAAAGCTGTATCTAAGGTATTGTCAAGTGCAAGCATTAAAGCCCCTGAGATGCCAGACTTAGATGAAGGCAATGAGGTGAAATTAGTAAATGGGGTTGGATTTGGTTTCATCAAATATCCAGAAAAAAATACCAATTTCAGCCCTCAACATATTTCTTCATTTATAAAAGATGTTGCAACCCGATCGACAGAACGAACAGAAAAATTATATGATTATGTCAAAAATCTTATAGATGGAGATCCTCCGCCGCCTGAAGAGCTCGATGAAACATTTAGTGCTTTGGTTTTTGATTTTATAAGCAAATTATCACCTGAGGCACAAAAGAAAATCCTAGACGAGAAAATCAGACTTTACACAAGTCTCTTCTTGCCTTTAAATATTCAGGGTGTAGGAGATCCCTACAAATATGTTATATTTATGCCTGAGGTAGAATTGGAAGAGTATGTGGCTCAACTTCGAGATTTGGGACGGGCCATGAACTCGCCTGAAGATATTATCAGAGAACAGTTATATAATACAGTCATTGCCCTTATACTCAAAATGAGTGGAGATAAGATGTCATTAAAACAAATAGATAATATGGACTTTGCGGAGTTTATGGGATGGGTTACGGGTATGAATCGAGAAGGCGTTAAGATTGACCTCAAAGGAATTTCAATTAAAGACATCTTGGATAAGAAAAAATTAACCAGTGATGAGCTTAACAAATGGGCAGCTAATCTGTCAGCCAAAGAAGAAAAATTGGCTAATATAGTTCGTAAAAGAAGTACATATCCTTATTCTTACACTGTGGGTGAAGCTGTCTATTTTTGGCTGGACATCGATGATATGGATTGGTCAGACTCTATAAAGTAATATGCTATGTTTGAAATAAAAGATATAGAGTGCACCTATGATGGTCAGAAAACAGTGCTAAGTATTCCTGAACTAAATTTATCTTCGGGGAAGCTATACTTTTTCATAGGCGCGTCAGGGGTAGGTAAGAGTACGCTGCTGGAAGCTTTGGGCATGATGAACTATCCCCTAAAACAGGGTAAAGGAAAACTGCATTTTGTCGATGGAGATCAAAAGACAGATATGCACAAACAATGGAAGTTGTCAGATGAAGCTATTTCATCTTTCAGACAAAAACACTTCTCATTTATATTCCAAAATACCAATCTTATGCCCCATTATACCGCAGGAGAAAACATGTGTTATACATTGCTCTTGGAAGGTATGTCTTGGGAAGCAGCAGCTGCTAAGGTTAAGGCGATGATGCCATCGTTATCATTAGATGTAGCGTTATTTGATAGACCAGTTCAGCAACTTTCAGGAGGCCAACGTCAAAGGTTAGCATTCGTAAGGGCATTTGTGTCCAGTTTTGACGTATTATTTGGTGATGAGCCTACTGGCAATCTAGATCCTATTACGGCAAAAAATCTAATGCAAATACTTAAAGATTATATTGTCTCTCACCACAAGTCTGCAGTCGTTGTGTCACATGATATCACTTTAGCCACCGAGTTTGCTCACAGAATTTACTACCTTAGAAAAAATGACGTAGGTGAAGGTGGCATTCTTAAAAGTGATCAATATTTCGAGAATGTTGATGGTCAATGGTTTCATCACACTAATAAAGTAGGTGGAAATGTTATGGATGAACTACATCAATATTTGAAAGCATAAGAAAAAGGTAACAAGATGAACGACCAGAAAAAAATATTAGTTCGTAATGAACTCAAAGTCTTAGAAGGACGCAACAAAATGAACATTTTGATCCTAGCAGGTATTTTGCTTTTGAGTTTTATTGGTTTAGGCCATTCTATAGGTGGATTAAAATATTTACGTATGAGAATGGACAATCCTTTTACTAAGTGGGTCAATCTGCCGATAAATTCCGCTTTTTATGATGAAAGTAGGGACTTACAACATTACTTTACATCCAAAGAAATCAGAGATACCTTTATGTTGGACACTATCAGAGGGTACAAAAGAGATGCTTACCGTTTTGTTTCTCCAGATGGCAGTAAAATTCTGTTTAAACGTACCCGAACCATAGATACAGAAGAAGATTTACTGCAAGAAATCATCAAACCATCCAATTTGACGCATAGTCATATTTCAGATGACATTGAGTCTCAGTTTGGCAACTGTTGGCTCATCGTCAAAGAAAGTGTTTTAGATGAGCTTGGTTACACTATGCCGTTAAAAAATATTGATAGAATAGAACTCAGACAAACTTGGGCAGGTGAGAGATCATTTTCACTATTTATACCGATTATTGCCGTAGTTAAGGATTTGCCAGATCAAGTAGATATGATTATTCCAGAACATTTAGATGCTCTATTAGATGGAAATTATGAGTCCGGATATGTTGATGTTTCTGAGACAAATAATTGGCGGTTTTTATCTGATGAAGCCACTTCTAGAGAGAAAGTACAACAAGCGCTTGGTAGTGATGAAATTGTGAGTGATTTGGTTCAGGAAAAGGTGGTCTTAAATGGTATAGAGAAAAACTTATTTACTGTCTATATGGCAGAGTCCAAAAGTTTGTCGCAAAAGTTCGTTCTTTTTGACTATTTAAAAGAAGAAATTAATGTATCACCTTACCACCATATGGAATGTAATATTGGCAAAACGCTATATGTCAAAAATGCCCAATACTTGGCAATGAATTTTAAAGACCTTCGTAATGTTAGGGCTTTTCGGGATAGGATTATGGATGAATTTGGACTTGAAATCACACTCAATCAAATAGAAGACAAAGAAAATTTTTCATTAGTCACGCGTTTGACCATTTTATTGGCCTTCATATTACTTTTAGTCAGTCTCACGGGAGTAATTATCTTTATTGCTAATTTGCTGATTTCTCATTTTAATCAGATTCAGAGCAATTTGGGTACCTTTAAAGCCTTCGGTCTGAGTAATAAAAAGCTTTTAAGTGATTATACATACATTACACTTTTGTTTTTTGTACGAGCACTAGGTTTGTCATTATTTTTTACTGGCCTTTATGCAGGATTGATGTTTCTACTCAACGGTAAGTTTACTGTATTGCATTGGAGCTTTCCTGCTGTCATTGTATTGATTTTTGGCATTATATATTTTATCATTCAAAGGATGATCACTATAAAACTCTCCAAAACACCAGGAGATCTTATTTACAATCGTTAATTCAAATGTTATATGAAAATCCAATATGTTATAATTCTTTTCGTTACCATTGCTATAACACTACAAAACTGCAGTTGTGGGAAAGGTGATGCAGCTAATGTAGAAGGTCTGAATCAAGATTCGTTACGTAGAGCAGACTCTATAAGACAAGAGTTTATAAAAGATTCTATTAAAACCGACTCTATCAATAAAGCTATGGGAATAGAAGTTAAAGGTAATGATCTCAAGCCCGATGTTCAGGAAAAAGTAGAGCAAATTATAGAAGCAAAAACCGAAGCCAGTCCGTTGAATGATAAAACTCCTGAAGATATATTTAAACTCTATGAAGCCTTCGTAACCAAATACAATAAGAATAATAAAAGCCATCAAGCCGAACTCAACAGGTGGACATCCGATCCTCTATTTTTGGTCCTTAAAAAAGATGAAAATTGGGTGGAGAAGATTGAAGAGTTGGAGAGTGTTTTAAGAAGTAAAAAGTAATGTGAGAATAAAATATTATTAATTGTTTTTTTGAATTGTAATTGTTTTCCTAGGGAGTGTAAAATACTTTGTGTAAACTCTCAAGGGGAGTTAGGCTTGGGACTAAGGGGGGAGATTGCCCCCGCGGGGGCAATCTCCCCCCTTAGTCCCAATTTTTTT
This sequence comes from Aureispira sp. CCB-QB1, assembly GCA_945870185.1. Taxonomy (GTDB): domain Bacteria; phylum Bacteroidota; class Bacteroidia; order Chitinophagales; family Saprospiraceae; genus OLB9. Next base: position 30,502 of record CAMBRK010000054.1, read on the forward strand.
ATATGTTTGCGGTGCTTACCCTAAACACATTTTTTAACCTA
>CAMBRK010000055.1 GCA_945870185.1 Aureispira sp. CCB-QB1
GCATAATCCGGGTTTAACTTTGGTTAGACGACTATCAAACCTCTATTGGTTGTACAATATCGGTAATGCACCTGGCATTTTTCATCGTAGCTCGTGGGCACATCAGCTCAATGGTTTCGATACGTCGTCAGTGGTTCATTTTGACCGGAATAAACAGCCAGAACAAATCCGCTACTGCGGTTATAGATAGATACCTCCATAAAAATAGAGAAATCCTTGCCACCTTAATGAGATTGAGCAATCAACTCACTATTGATAAATCAGTATTGGACCAAACTGGATTTAGATATGATTATCATACATCTCATTATCTCAATAAAGATGGCAAAACTTATTGGATGATTTATGATTTTGCTTGGATGACTTTTAGTGATCAAAAAATATTATGGATCAAAAAGCAGTTTTAGTTATCATTTGAAAATACTGCAAGAATTTAACTCAAAAACCTGTGAGCAACACTACCCACCAAAAAAGTCATCTATCTTTTTTTCAATACTCAATTTTATCAGTGCGTCCAACTCATTAAACTGTTCTGATTCAAATTTTTGTAATGGCATATCAGTTGTCATGAGATACACGTAGTCGCAGGTGCTGGTGATCGTACTCAAGATATGTGATGACATGATGACAATCCTATGACGATGGTTGCGCTGTATAATACTTTGAATGATTTCATTGCTCTCTAAATCTACTCCATTGTAAGGTTCATCCAAAATAACAACGGGTTTGTTTAAACTAAAAATAGCTGCAAACGCTAGTTTTTTGCGCATTCCGGTAGAATAATTGTCAACTAATAAATCCAAAGGAAGCTCTAACAAATGAGCAACCTTAGTGGCATTTTGTAGCTCATCATCATTATTGGCTACAATTTGAAGGTACTCCATTCCTTTCATATAGGGATAAAAAAAAGGATCTGTAGACATAAATGCAATGTCTTCGGGTTTCAATGGGCTTCCATTCAAATTAAAAATGCCTGATTGTTGATTATAAATCTTAGTCAATACCCGAAACAATGTAGTTTTTCCAGTACCATTGCGCCCCAAAATTCCAGTCACACTTCCCAAAGCAAAATCCATTTCTATATCTTTTAATACTGATTTGGATCCAAAAGAAAAAGACACTTCTTTGATACTAAGCATATAGTGATTTTAAATTTTTATGTGCTGAGTTGTATTTAAAAAATGAATAAAACAGGGTAATAAGTATTCCACCTGGAAGTATCATTAAAAGCAATAAAACTGCAGCTATATTTGACATCTCAAATTTGGGTCTTGCGGGAGAATAGGCCCCATATTTAAGTACTAAAGCCATAAAACAGGATACCAACACACAAGCTATGCCATATAAAAAAATACCTAAAATACCAGCGTGAAACCATAAGGTAAAAATAATTGGTAAAGCTATGTAGACAAGTGTTGGCAATGCAATATTGAATAACTTTTTCCAAATAAAAAAATGATGGTATATAATCATTTCCCTGGGTTCAAAATGAACCAATATAGAAGGCAAAATAAATACAACAATAAACAAAAATATCAAAAGTAAAGCATAATGAAATATCCCACACATACCTACAAACCATAGAATTAAGAAAGCAAACCAAATCGACTCCACAAAAAATTTGAATTCAAAAAAACGAATTGGTATAAAAGCTAAAGACATCTTAGAGAAAGTCGTTTCAGCCCTTTTTAAATGTAATGCTATCAAGCTTAACAATAAAATTACAATAACTAATAACATTAAAATCAACCAGTTTTGCAAAAACGATTGAAAAAGCATTATTGGCAATGACATTAAGGCATACTCCGTCAAATAATGGAACCATAAACTTTTCGTATCCTGAAAAATAGAAACCAAAAAAGCTTTATCTTTTCGGCTATAATCGATCAACAAAAGCAGAGTAAACCATCCAGGTACAGCATACCATGAGTCTATTTTCATCATGGAAGCTCCTGCAGAAAAAAACATACCAAAAGAGACTATTACAAATACAGCCAAAAGAATCCAACCTATGTCTGAGAGTATTCTAAATATTTGGTTTACTCGCAATCTCAGTATATATAAAAATTTTTGGTTCATCACAAGCGCTGACCATCAATAGATTTCATCCAACCTTCAGCTCCATACACAGTAGACACGTACCACCAATCGTTGATTTGATCTTTATAGAACACCTTACTACCTGGCACTAAAATGGATAAATCAGGACTTTCTTCATCAGGGCTTACTTTGAGAATCGTTTGTTCAGAAGTAATGATGATTATATCTTGATTATATAGTTGATAGTGTCTATATCTTGCTAACAAAATAAAAAAAACAAATGAAGTTAAAACTAGACCTAATTTAATCTTATGGGTATTCATCCAAATACGATCTGGAAATCCAGAATAAAAAAACCATCCTAGTAAAAAAAGACATAATAGGGACAAGATAATCCAAATCGAAGGCAGAAAAACGCCTGTAAGTTTATTAAGGAAAATAAATATGATAGGTTTAGGCTCTTCTTTCTCTATTTTACTATTTCTTTTTAAGGTGGCTGAAAGAAGTTGGGTTAGTTCCTGATTCTCGGGTTTATATTTTAATGCTTTTTCCAAATAGATGATAGCTTCTACATCTTTTCCTATCGCTGATGATGCAATGGCCATGTTTTGATACATATCAGCACCTTGATACCCTTGTGTTTCTATTTTTTGATACAGTTGGAGCGATTTTTCGTATTCCTTATTTTTTAAAGCATGGAGCGGAGCGGAAAGGTCGATGCTAAATACATACGTACTGAACATAAAGCATATAGACACAAAAATGAAACGATAATTCATTTTCAAACTGACCATAATTCTTAAATGATTAATTTAAAACGGTTTTTATCCCGAATGCCAAAGATGAAGTGTGAATTTTATCTTTGTTGGGCCCTATACCAATATCTGAACTTAAGACTTGACGGTGGTAAGATGGCTGTATGTAGAGCAAAGTACCGTTACCTATTTTCTTTTCAATCCCAAATCCAAAGCTCAGAGAAGCAAAATAGTTATCTTTTAGGTTATCATTATTCAATAAACCTTTGATAAATGGCTTTTCTTTTAATCTAGATTCAGATGAAACATATTCACCTGCAGTTGGCCTATTTAGAGTTTGAACTTCGCTGATAGCATAGTCGGCATTCATCACTAAACTCAATGCAGCTCCTGCCATGATATACGCGCTCCATTTAGGTTGATTGATAAAATGATATTTGAGATTTAAAGGCAAGTTAAGGATATCAAATTGTATTTTGTTAAAAGTGTTTTGCGTGTAAAAGAATTCATTGCCTAAATTCTCACTTATGGTTTCTGGCTGATATGCTCTTTTTACATAGGCTGCGCCTGTTTCTACTTCAAGAGATTCGTTCTTTTTTGATAAAGTCACGCCAAAAGTATGATTAAGTGCCTCTTTGGTATAAGATGCTTTGGAATAAACTTTATCAAATGGAGTATTAATCAAGTTTACATCAGTTGAGGCTATAACACCTAAATAATATTTTGATTTTTCCTTCGGAAAGTTAAATTCCATCGGGATCATTCTTGGGTATTCGGAGGAAAGCTCATCATTCTTAAGTGAAGCTAAAGTTACTACATCTAAAGCTTTTGACCTTATAACATGATCCAAGCCCGCATCGTAATCATATTGAACTGGGGCAATGTTTTCCATTTCAATTTGATCTTTTAAAGCCATGTCATTTAATATATCTTGGTCTTCTGTAGCTTTGAAATTAATCATCGCTAAGGATTCATCTAATATTACTGCACCTGATTTGGCATCAAGATGATCATCTAAATGGTCGTAAATATAGGAATGATTCAAGCTACTTTGTTCAGTTGAAACCGTCCGACTATTTATCACAGACGCATTTTGATTATGATTTAACTCCTGAGGATTTTGAGTTGAAAAATCTATCTGCGGAATAATTGCATCGGCATACTCGCTTCTTTCAGTGGTCGTCCGTTGTTTCTCAGGCAGCACAGGATTTTTGTATATAGGCCAGTACATAGCAGTAATGACAATTAAAAATATAGCAACCAGCTCTAAGACCTTTGAAGCATAAACAGTATTTTTTCTTTCTTCACTTATTTTTAACTGAGCTTTCATAAGATGCCAATGAGCGCTAGTATAGCTTACTTTTTGTTCTGCCAAAACTTCTCTCACAGCATTATCGAAAGATTCTGGCGCTGCTTGATCATGCAATTTAGCGGCAGCTTGTTCATAGGCATCCCAAATATCAGTTTTAGGATAATCAATGCTGTAACCTTCTAATTTGCCTTTTATAATATGATCAAATCCTTCCTGATTCATCTTTTAATTCCTGATTCTATCAAAATTTCCTTTAATTTTAATCTTGCTTTTGCAAGGTTTGATCTGCATGTACTTTCATTAACTCCCAACATATCAGCTATTTCTTTGTGACAATAACCTTCTACAACAAACAGATTAAATACAGAACGATAAGAATAGGGCAATTGCTGCATGGCTTTTAAAATATCTTTACTATTCATTTCAGAAATCACATCAGGTATATTGGAACAAACATGAACGGCTTCATCTAGGTCATAAATATTCCTTTTCAGATCCCTTCTGTAATAATCTATTGAAGTATTGATCATAATACGTCTCATCCAAGCTGATAATGACGTATTGGTATGATATTTATGGAGATTTTTGAATACTTTAAAGAAACTTTCATGAAGTATATCCAGAGCGTCGTCATAATTATTGGCAAATCTGAGTGCAACTGCCATCATAGAAGCATAGTTATCTTCATACAACTTCTTCTGAGCCCATCGCTCATTATTGATGCACGCTCTGATAAAATCAGTTTCGTCTTGTCCCGCTAATTGTAATGTAATATCCATGTCATAAAGGTAAAGATAACTTTTTAGCCAAAAAAATTTTCATTCTAAAAAGTTACTCAAAAAGCCAATTTTCGTAAATATTTAACACTTACTCATGAACTTCTTAGAGTAATTACACCAATATTAGGATTTTTATAACATTATCAAAATATAATTGCGCCAATATTTCAAAATATCCTTAACAAATATGGATTAAATATTATACATTGAGAAGTCCTATCAATTCTTTGACTTCCTTAAGTGTTTGCTGTGCTCTTTTACGAATCTCAGACGAAGATTGCTTAATTTGATCTTTTAATGCCCTTTTATCTGCATTAATTTCTTGTTTCTTCGCTATAAACCCACTAGTGAGTTGTACTAATGCATCTGCAGTGACTTGCTTAAGATCTATATATTTTAATGTTCCATCATGATGTTGTACCATCAATTCATCATATTCTTTTCTCCAACCCGATGCTTTGATCAGTTCAAAAAGGTTTTGCACACCTTCAGCCATGGTGCCCACAGGTGTGTCTCCAGAATCTGTGACCGCAGATTTTATTTGTCTCCTGACGGTAGCTTCGTCAGCAAATACATTGATATAATGCTTTTCACCAGCTGACTTACTCATCTTTTTTGCAGGGTCAGCAGTAGATCTTATTTTGGGTGTATCAGTATATAACGGCTCTGGTAAAACGAAATACTCTTTACCTACTTGAGTATTAAAGCGATGTGCTATGTCTCTGGCCAATTCCAAATGTTGCTCCTGATCCTTACCCACAGGTACATAATCCGCTTTATAAATTAGGATGTCTGCTGTTTGTAGTACCGGATAATCCAAAAGCCCCACAGATATAAAGCTTTCCTTGGTCGTGTCATTTACTTGGTTACTTTTATCCTTAAATTGTGTCATCCTAGTCAACTGCCCATACGAACAAAAACAATTGAATATCCATCCTAATTCCGTATGTTCAGGTACTAGTGACTGAACAAATAAGTTTTCCGGCTTGACTCCTACAGCTACAAGGTTAGTAATCAGGTCCCAGGTATTGGTACGCAATTTTTTGACATCATAAGGCATTGTCATAGCATGATAATCTACCACACCATAATAACACTTATACTCTTCTTGCAATCTGACCCAATTTTGAACTGCTCCAAAATAATTGCCCAAATGCATGTCTCCTGTAGGTTGTATAGCAGATAATACTGTTTTCATTTATATTTGTAAAGTATTTAAATCGATTTTGACTAAAAAAGTGCAAATTTAGGTAAAATGATGCTTTAAATGATACTTTAATCAAATTCCTTTTATGGTACTAATGTATTCTTCAATAAATCTTTTGTTACTGTAAACGAAACCCTTCAATAATATTGGTTTTATCTCTTATGACAATGACTTCATTATTGATACCGTCAAATAATTTAAAATCTAGAAAATTGATGTCATAAGAATATTCAACACATTTTGATGAAAGATTGATACACGATATAGAAGGTGGCTCATTACTATCTGTAGCTAATGTATACAAATAGTCATTTTGTACATGATATATTTTATTATTTTCGGGTTCTGAATACTTTAAAATTCCTTCTTTAGCACTTACTAGGTGTGTTTCTGATTTGGAATATTGTGGACTCATGGGTTCGAGCTTGTCTGGAAAAGTAAACTTCAATTTTCCAGTCACTAAATCAAAAACTTGAGTTGTTCTACCAAATTCAACAAAAGAAAGATACAAATCTTGATAAAACCCCAAACTGCTAAATACTTCATGTCCACTTTCGTTATTGTATTCAAGATTATATAGTGGTTTGTCTTCATCTTGCTTGTAACATACCATCTGAAACTTTTTGTAATTATAAATATAGGAGATATAATACCAATTGCCAACATGCTTCCAGATATGCATTTTCCCAGGTAACTCTTGTTGAGTCCAATTCGAATTGGTATGAATTTCTGTAGTCACAAATGGATTTTTTATATCTAAACTATATACTCTGGTTTTCAGACTTTCGATATGTGAAAGCATATAAAATAATTTTCCATCTACTATTTGTAGTTTAGAAATACGATATCCCTTCGTTTCTTTTTTTAGTGTTTCACTTTGACCTGTTATTATATTTGTACGGATTAGAGAATTCCCTTCAATGTCATTAAAAACTGCTTCGTAAATATACTCTTTGTATAATGTAGCACCGTAATAATTTTGCAAATCGAATGAACGAGTTATTTTGCTTGACTTATTATATATCACCAATTTTTCTTTTTGACCTAATCTACCAAACATAATTACTTCATCATCTTGGATGATTGCTTTGGAAATATACAAATTATTTAAGGCCAATGTTGAAGACCAATTGACGTTATTTACTTTCAACGGTTCATGTCCGCAAGGCAACAAGATATTTTCATTATCTTTATCACATCCAAAAAATGTGCACATTAAAATGATGTAAAGAGTTAATTTTTTTATTTTCATTTTGATAAATTTATTAAGAATCCTGAATTTATAAGCACAAAACTATGGCGGATGACAAAAGCATCTTTGAGAATAACATTTTCAAAATTATATAGATATTTTATACCACAAATTAATCGGATGTTGTCATGAATTCTAGGCAATATTTGAGCATTTATAGTATAAAATTGATTTAATGTGGCATTTAAATCCACCTCTGACAAGTCTACTGGTTTGTTAAAATATTGAAATTTAGAAGCAAATACTCCCGAGCTAAAATCCATTGAATTGTAACTAAGACCATAACCAAGAGTAAATCTATAAAACGAACCAACATAAGATACTTTCAGACTAGTACGAATACTATTTTCTCTAACATAAATATTGCGAATATAGTATTCTTTAAAAAGACCCAAGTCTGTAAAATTTAAGTCTTTATTTCCATAGGATACTTCCACAGACGGACAAATTCCTTTCCATAAGTTATATTGATATCCTATACCAAACTCATAATTCTGTTTTTCTTTTAAGATATCCATTAATTGTGCTTCTTCGTTATTCAGCTCAATATCATAAGGCAAGTTTAACACATAATTGGCAAGAACTTCAAAAGAGTGTTTTTGCGCATTACCAATTGAAATACTACCAAAAACAAGTAACAAGGATGTAAGTCCTTTTACCAATAAACCCTTATTATGTAAAAATTTCATTTTCCAAATTTATTATCAATTACAAAAGTAAGTCGAATTAATTTTCCAAAACCACATATTTATATTTTATTTTTTATAATATATTAACAAAACTTAAGAATTTTATCATTTCTTAACAATATTTAATAAATCTAAAGAATGAAAGTCAAAACTATTCAATTATTAAAATTTCAATTATGTACTTTGTACATTATTAATTAAATCAAAATAGGTTTTTGGCAATTTTCTTGTGATCGGAAAACATTTATTTAAGCCAAATAAAGTTTAATATAATTCTTTCATTATTTTTACACCACCTAACCAAATAAATTTTAATCATGCAAAACAAAATCGTAACTTTAGATGAGTTTATCATCCGGTCCGAAAAAGAAAACCCAGAATCATCCGGTAGTTTTAGCAGGCTTTTAAGAGACATCGGTATCGCTGCCAAAATCGTAAACCGCGAAGTCAATAAAGCCGGACTCGTCAATATCCTGGGCGTAGAGGGTAGTACTAACTCCACCGGAGATGATGTACAAAAGCTCGATGTTTTTGCCAATGAAAAATTTATAGAAACGCTATCTTACAGTGGTGAAGTATGCGGCATAGCGTCAGAAGAAAATCAGGAAATCATACCTGTAAAACCCGTCAATAATAAAAATGCACAATACGTTGTAGTGATGGACCCGCTCGATGGATCATCCAATATAGATGTCAATGTATCTGTAGGTACTATCTTTGGGGTATATAAACGTAAATCACCCAGCGACGGCCCGTGCTTAAAAGAAGATTTTCTGCAAAAGGGCACAGAAATGGTAGCAGCAGGATATGTACTTTATGGGACCTCTACCCTATTAGTCTATTCTACGGGCAATGGAGTCAATGGTTTTACACTTGATCCAAGCATTGGTGAGTTTTGCCTTTCGCATAGAAATATCCAAATGCCCCATGCAGGCAATTATTACTCCGTAAATCAAGGATACTATCTCAAGTTTGATCTTGAAATGAGACGATATATTGATCACTGTTCTGACCTCAATTACAGGCTAAGATATATAGGTAGTATGGTGTCGGATATCCATAGAATCATGTTTCAGGGTGGTATCTTTTTGTATCCTAATACCAGAAAATATCCCAAAGGTAAACTCAGGCTACTTTACGAATGCTACCCAATGGCCTATCTCATTGAGCAAGCTGGTGGCACTGCATTGACCTGTAAACTGGAGCGAGTGATGGATATGGAAATCCATAGCTTACATCAGACTTCTTCTATCGCAATGGGCTCCAGAGACATGGTCAAAGATATGAAAGAGTTTGTTGAAAAATATGGCGCTGTAATTCAATAAAAATGAGCATTAAAAATTTTATTTTATTTTTATTCATCTTAGGGTCTTCTGTGGTTTTTGGCCAATTAACCATAAAAGTAACTGCTGTACCCTCCAATACTCCAGATAACACAAGTATATACATAGCAGGGACCATGAATAATTGGAATCCTAAAGCTAATGGTTACCAATTGACAAAGAACAATGACAATTCCTATAGTATTACATTCACACCATCAGTAGGAACAGTCAAATTTAAATTTACTAGAGGATCATGGGAAACTGTAGAAGGTACGGCACAAGGTGGATTTATACCAGACAGAACAACATCTTACTCAGGCAGCCCTAAAACTGTAGAATTGGTCATAGCAGGTTGGGAAGGTCAAGGCAACACTGCGTCTACTGCATCACCTCAAGTTAAAATCTTATCGGACACTTTTGCCATGAAGTCCCTTAATCGAAAACGACGTATCTGGCTATATTTACCTAAGGATTATGCAACGACTACTAAATCCTATCCCGTGCTCTATGCACAAGATGGCCAAAATCTTTTTGACAAAAAAACTAGTTTTGCCGGCGAATGGGGCATCGATGAAGCACTAGATAGTATGTATGTAAAAGGAGATGCAGGAGCCATCGTAGTAGGCATTGATAATGGCGGCAGCAATAGGCTCAATGAATATTCACCATGGACACACCCACAATATGGTGGAGGTCAAGGAGATGACTATCTCAACTTCATAGTTGAAGAACTCAAACCATATATAGACAATAATTACCGGACATTAAAAGATCCAGAATATACTGGCATCATGGGAAGTTCTATGGGTGGTTTGATCTCCTTTTATGCAGGGCTCAAACATCCCGAAGTTTTTGGCAAGATTGGAGCACTCTCATCTTCGTATTGGTTTTCATCGTCATCCTACCAATATCCCAACCAACAAAAACCATCTTCTACTTCATACATGTACATGATTGCTGGTGATAAAGAAGGTGGAAATCAAATTGCTGATATGAATACCATGTATAATGCATTATTGAATGCAGGTATGAAAACCGAGCAGATATACAAAGAAAACCATGTTGACGGTCAGCATAGCGAGTGGTATTGGAGAAGAGAATTTCCAAAAATGTATAAGTGGCTATTTGAAAAAAAAACAGTGAGTCAGACGAATGATGTTCAAGGGACACAATTTTCTGCATATCAACAAGGAAATCTTTTGATACTAAATGATGACAAAGCATACTCAAATGACAATATCTTAATTTATGATATCAATGGGAAACTGATTATGCAGAAACCTTTTGTCTCAAGTTTAGATTTAGGTTCATTGAATTTAAATACAGGAATTTATTTTGTCAGAATGGGAAATAAATCGACAAAGTTTCATTGGGCGCAATATTGATGGTTTTTTTCCAAAATACAATATTACCTAAGTAATCATATCTATTACTATGAAGTCATTATATATAACATTTTTATTGGTCACAATTATTTCAACAAGTTCGATTATGGGACAAAATCTTAGCCCGGAAGATGTAGTGCAAAAGAATCTAGACAGTTACAACCATAAAGATATTGACGGGTTTATGAGTTCATTTAGCGATAGCATCATCATCTACAATTTCTCAGACCAAAAAATAACTGCTCATGGACTGACTGAAGTGAGAAAAATATATTCAGAATTATTTGATGCTTCACCTAAGTTGCATTCCACTATAATAAAGCGCATTGTTTTTGATAATAAAGTGATCGACCATGAAAGCATCACCGGAAGAAGGGGATCAAAAGATATTATTGAACTAGTACTCATCTATGAAGTAAAAGATGAAAAAATATATAAAATTACAGTAATTAATTAGAAAAGAATAGATTTAATCAGTTATCATTTTAAAACAGAGCGCCTGATCACAACATTATGATTTAGTACGCATAATTTCTCCTATAGCAATAGTATCTGCAAACAAGACTATTTTCATATTAGCATTTCTGCTGATATATTCTGTACCATCGTTGATAAGCTGCGCTATACTTTCAGACTTCTTTATGGTAATGATATTGGACATTTTGGAAACTAAATCTATCTCTTGTGGAGTCAGATTTACTTCATTACTGCCTGTCTGTACTCTAAAATTAAATTGCCTGAAAAAATGTAGCCCATAATCCAAGAAGTTCTTTTGCTCTTCTTTAGGTAAGCTGACTAGTTTTTCCACCCATTTATTGATTTCTAATGGATCAGATTTATAGGCTACTCTGAGCCACTGAATTAGCAACTCTGAATAATCATTTGTTTCATTATTGCTTAGGTGTAAAGCCAGGTGAAGATTCCCTTCAGAAAGATTAGCCATTTGATTGGCTTTTGAAGGTTCTATTTCTTGCTGATCAATCAGAAACTCACTGATTTCTGTACTAGTAAAAGCTGGAACTTTCACCAATTGACATCTGGACAATATGGTTTGTAAGATATGCTCTTGATTTTCTGTAACAAGTATGATATAGGTGTTATCTGTAGGCTCTTCTATAAGTTTCAATAATCTATTTCCTTCGTTGCCTAAAAACTCAGGAAGCCACATGATTAAGATTTTTTTATCAGATTCATAAGACATCATATTGAGCTTCTGCATGATATCGTTACACTCTTTAACGTTAATATTGGCTTGACGACTATCAGCTCCTATATGATCTAACCAATCACTCTTGCTCATAAATGGTGAAGTTTCTATAATAGACCTCCACTTGGGCAAATAGTCGTCACTTGTGGTAATTTCACGCTTTTTATCGCCAAGTTTGACGACCGGAAATGAAAAATGTATATCAGGATGTATGCGCTTATGAGACTTCCTGCAATGAGAACACTCGCCACAACTGTCTTGGTTGGACTTATTTTCACACATGATGTATGAAGCATATGCTAAAGCCATAGGCAATCCTCCATATCCCTCTTTTGCTAACAATATTTGAGCATGAGGAATACGCCCCTTTTCTACTGCATGAGTTAATGCATGCTTAAGGTCTTTTTTGCCAGGAATTTCTTTAAAATACATATTGAATATTAAGAATTTAGCCAATCCAATATCACATCATCCATAGGTTCTACACCAGATGACAAACTCTTAAATAAGCTGCCATCAGCATTCATTAAAAACTTATGAAAATTCCACTTTACTTCAAAATCACCCACACCATTATGTAGCTCCGAAGTAAGCCATGCATATAAAGGATGAGGACTTCCTAAGATTTTAACCTTTTGTGTCAATGGAAAACTTACACCGAAATTCAAATTGCAAAATGCCTGTATTTGCTCTTCGTTTCCTGGTTCTTGTCCACCAAAATCGTTACATGGACAACCCAAAATCACAAGTTTATCTTCATATTGTTTGTATAAAGCTTCTAACTGCGTATACTGCGCTGTGTAACCACATTCAGAGGCGACATTAACAATCATCCATTTTTTTCCAGGATAACTATGCCAATCCAAAGCTTGACCTTGGATGTGATTAATATTGATGGTAAATAAGTCTTGGTTCATCTCTTCTAAATTATGGACAAAGATAGTAGAATATCCGCTAAAAAGAATCAAACAGTACAAAATACAACAAAATCACAACAAGCATTGTTAGTCGCTCATAAATAAAAAATATCATGAGAGTTTCCGTATATAGAAGAGGTCATTTTAACGCAGCACATAGACTCCATAATCCTAGTTGGTCAGATGAAAAGAACAAAGATGTTTTTGGGCTATGCAATAACTATCATTATCATGGGCACAATTATGAATTGGAAGTAAAGCTAACCGGCGACATAGATCCTGAAACGGGTTATGTGTACGACATGAAAGATTTGGCAGATCTGATGAAGAGTGAAGTAGAAAACAGATTTGATCACAAAAATTTGAATCTTGATACTGAAGAGTTTAAAGAACTTATACCAAGTGCAGAAAATATTGCAGTAGTTATTTATAATATATTGAGAGTAAAGTTAGATACCAAGTTTGACTTATCCATCAAGTTGTGGGAGACACCTAGAAATTATGTCAAATATCCTGCATAAAAAAGCCTTGATTGTATTTCAAATCAAGGCTATTATTCTTAAGTAGCAATAAAAAGTAAACAAAATCTTAAGCTCCGGAATTTATTTTATTTAATTTCAAAGTTTTGATAACTTTATTATTTTTATCAAACATTCTCAATAAATACATTCCTGATTTTAACTCATCAATCTGATGCTGAGCATTATTGTAGTGAAAAAAAGATTTGATTTCTGCTCCAAACATATTGTACACTTTGACTTTATCTACATTACTATAATTAGTTATCGAGAAATATTCAGACGCAGGATTAGGAAATACTTTGATTTGGTTTAACCCAATTATCTGTTGTGTAGATGTAGGGTCTACGTTAATATATATTTTTGTACGGTATACTTCATCCGTTAAACCTTTGTCCGTGTACAATACTAGTTGCACTATTGTACCACCTTCAACTCCACTGGGTTGAAAATGAAAATCCCATTTATAATCTCCGGTAGAAAAAGTATTTGGTATAGAAGGACTGCTTCTGTCCACATTTCTATCATAACATAACTCATTATCGCAAAGATAAGAAAACCATGCATCCTTCCACGTCAAAGAATCTTTGATGATTTTCCAATAAATCTTTGTCTGATCATCAAACTCGGCTTTGTAAGTGATTGTCAATTTTACATCAGTACTATCTTTTGGTGCTACCATTTTGGCTGGAGCAGGAAGATGAGTGATTTGCGCATGGATTGCAAAACAAATCAAAACAAAAGCAAAAGTGTATAAATGTTTCATATATTCTAATTTTAAACGCCTGAGCTAATTTTTTGTAATTTGACGGATTTGACTACTTTATTTCTTTCATCAAGCATTTTGATGATATACATACCTGACTTAAGGTCGGTCACATCATGTTGCGTATTATTCTGATTAAAAAGTACCTTCACTTCTTTACCAAACATATTGTAAATAACCAATTTCTTGATAGACAATGCATTATTGATTTGGAAATACTCTGTAGCAGGATTAGGAAATACCTTGAGATCGTCATTGTTGTATTCCATTTGACTTTGAGCTGCAGATGCGCTTTGCCCTGCAAGATTTGTATGAAATAAAACAAAACTTGAAAGGAAAAAAATGATTGAAAGGAAATGTCTACCCATGCTAATGCAAATTATTGGGCAAATATAAGTTATATATTGTATTCTATTGCTTAAAAAAGTGTTAAAATTTTAAAATTTATTACTTTTGTCGTAAGGCTTACACTTTCTGAGATAACAAACCATGCATTTAACCATTTATATATATCAATATTCTATAATACAATAACATCCGCTCACATGCAAATAACAAAAACAAAATGGGGAAATATAGATACTATAGATATCTTTTTATTCAAATTTTTAGGATCTTCCGGTCAATACATAGCAATAACGAACTATGGCGGCATTGTTCATTCTTGGTTTTGTCTGGATAAAAACGGCAAACTTGAAGACGTGCTTTTGGGTTGTAAAGATCTGGAAGGTTATCAAAACAGACATCCATACTTTGGAGCTATCATTGGGCGATGTGCCAATAGAATCGCTTATGGAAAGTTTTCCCTTGATGGCCAAGATTATACACTCCAATGCAATCTGCCACCGCATCATTTGCACGGCGGCAATGTGGGGTTTGACAAAAAGATTTGGGATTATGAAATTATAAATGATGCTCATCAAGCCACACTAATACTCAAAACGGTAAGTCAAGATGGCGAAGAAGGATATCCTGGAAACCTTGATCTTTGTGTAAAATACACCTACACCGATGAAAACCAATTAATTATAAAATATGAAGCCACAACAGATAAACCGACGCCACTCAATCTAACCAACCATTGTTACTTTAATCTTTCTGGAAACACCAATAAAAGCATCCTCGACCACGAGATGTTTATCCAATCCAATACCGTAACCGAAAGCGATTTATTCCTTATCCCTACAGGCAATATTTTAGACATTCGCGACACTGTCTTAGATTTTTCAACTTCTACAAATATTGGTCAAAGAATGGATATAAGCCATGAGCTACTAAAGCATCAAAAGGGATATGATCATAACTTCATACTCAACCCTGAAAACCAAAACACACCTGTGGCTATTGCAAAAGAACCGATTACGGGCAGAATATTAAAAGTGTACACAGACCGACCTGCTATCCAATTATATACGGGAAATTGGTTATATGGATTAGATGGGAAAAACGGAACCTATCAAGATTATGCTGGATTTTGCCTAGAGACACAATGCTATCCGGATGCACCCAACCATTTGCATTTCCCAAACTCCATATTGCGGCCTGGTGAAGTTTTTATTTCAGAAACTACCTACAAAGTAGAAATCTAAAACAAGCATCTCAGTAAGAATGAATCAATTAAGGAGTTACTATAAATAATGTTTTTACTGAATTAGTAACACACTTTTTGTTGATGATATTATTTTGCAAAGGGAAAAAAATCATTTTCTTTACTCAAAGTTAAAAAAGTAAAATAATATTAATAATTTTGACATTAATTTAACAATATTCATATTTAAACTCAGCATATGCCATATACAAACCTTCTAGCGCCTTTAGACTTAGGTTTCACCACATTAAAAAACCGGGTGCTGATGGGCTCCATGCATACCAATCTGGAAGAAATCCCAGGTGGTTTTGAGAGAGCAGCGGTGTATTTTGCTGAGCGCGCCAAAGGTCAAGTCGGCCTCATCGTCACAGGTGGCATCTCACCCAATGATGAAGGATGTGTGGCCGCTATGGCTGCTAAACTTTCAACAGCAGCAGAAGTAGCACACCACAAAATCATTACCGATGCAGTACATGCTGAAGATGGAAAGATATGTATGCAAATCCTGCATACCGGCAGATATGGATATCACCCTAAGTCGGTGGCGCCATCACCATTACAAGCACCCATTAATTTTTTTAAGCCTCGCGAACTTAATCATGAAGATATATTACGGACTATTGATGATTATGTTAATTGTGCCGTTTTGGCAAAAGAAGCTGGATACGATGGCGTAGAAATCATGGGTTCAGAAGGGTATTTGATCAATCAATTCATAGCCCGTAGGACCAACCATCGTACAGATGAATGGGGCGGAGATTATGAAAATAGAATCAAATTCCCCATAGAAATCGTCCGTAAAACCAGAGAAGCACTTGGCGAAAATTTTATCATTATCTATAGATTGTCCATGCTTGACTTGGTAGAAGATGGAAGCACTTGGGAAGAAGTAGTCATCCTAGCCAAAGAAATAGAAAAGGCAGGAGCAACGCTGATCAATACGGGTATAGGCTGGCATGAAGCTAGAGTACCCACTATCGCAACCATGGTACCACGTAAAGCATTTGTATGGGTTACCAAAAAACTAAAATCAGAAGTAAAGATTCCACTGATCGCCGTCAATAGAATCAATACTCCCGAAGTTGGAGATGATGTCATCGGAGATGGTTGTGCAGATATGGTATCTATGGCCAGACCATTTTTGGCTGATCCTGAGCTGGTGCTTAAGGCTATGGAAAATCGCAGCGATGAAATCAATACTTGCATAGCTTGCAACCAAGCGTGTTTAGATCACACTTTTCAAATGAAAATTTCATCATGTCTAGTCAATCCAAGGGCATGTCATGAGACAGCGTTGAATTATCATCCAACACAAAATCCAAAAAATATAGCCGTCGTTGGAGCCGGTCCTGCAGGTCTTGCTTTTGCCCATGTAGCAGCTATGCGTGGGCATAAAGTGACACTTTACGAAGCATCTGATAAACTGGGCGGTCAATTTAACCTAGCCAAAGTCATCCCTGGCAAAGAAGAATACGGTGAAACCATCCGATATTTTCAAAAGATGATGGAAAAATATCAAGTTCATGTAAAGTTAAACCATAGAGTTACCTCAGAAGCATTGAAGTCAGCTGGACATGATGAAATCATACTCGCAAACGGAATTGTGCCTAGAACTTTGGATATCCCCGGGGCAGATCATCCTAAAGTGGTAAACTATATTGATGTTTTGACAGGCAACGTATCGGTAGGTAAAAAAGTAGCTATCATCGGTGCCGGTGGGATTGGGTTTGATGTAGCAGAATACCTAAGTCATCAATACCATGATGAAGATACCATCTTGACATTCCTCAAAGAATGGGGCGTAGATCACGAACATAAAACAGTTGGCGCCCTTCAGCGAGCAGCACCTGCACCATCACTTAGAGAAATCTATTTACTTAAGCGCTCCACCGGCAAGCATGGCGCTAGTCTGGGTAAGACCACAGGATGGATACATAAAGCAAGTCTTGCAGCCAAAAAAGTGATCATGCTGGCTGATGTCCAATATGAAAAAATAGATGATACCGGCTTTCATATAGATATCAAAGGCGAAAAACAAATCCTAGATGTAGATCACATAGTAGTCTGTGCAGGTCAGTTGTCATCTAGGTCTCTTTATGATGAACTTACTCAATCAGGTATTCACGCACATTTGATAGGAGGCGCCTTTGAAGCCGTAGAATTGGATGCCAAAAGTGCCATTCATCAGGCATGTAGCTTAGCAGCGGGTGTATAAACGGGAAGTCATCCTATCAAATGAGCTTAGTGCAAAAAGTGTGTTTTAGCAAGTTTTTGATATGGTTATAAAACTAGGCTAAAAAATCGATCTTCATTGCCATTATATTTACCAAAATAAAAAATTACATTAAGGTATTCTTATATCATTGTATATCAATACACTAAACTAATTATTTTTTCAAACTAACACTTTTCGACAGATATTTTTTATTACTTTTGACACTTTTCGACAGATACTTTTTGACGCTTTTGACACTTTTAGACAGATATTTTTTTATACTTTGAACACTTTTCGACAGATAATTAGTACTTTTGCGGATATTATTAATGTAAAATATATGCAACGACTAATTTATAAAGACCTAATCCTTTGGAAAAACAGTGAGAAAAGAAAACCACTTTTGCTGCAAGGGGCAAGGCAAGTTGGTAAAACTTGGATTGTAAATCAATTTGGAAAAAGTGAGTATGCTCAATATATCAGATTAAATTTTGAGGAAGATCCTGAATTAAAAAAGCTTTTTTACGGTTTGTTGGATCCGAATCATTTAATAGAAAAAATAAGCTTATACATTGGTAAAAAGATTACATCTCATGGTACACTAATATTTTTTGACGAAATACAAATTTGCCCTGAAGCGATATCTTCACTAAAGTACTTTTATGAAAAATCTCCTGAATATCACATTATTGCTGCAGGGTCCCTCTTAGGAGTTAGTTTGGGTAAAACAAGTTCATTTCCAGTAGGCAAAGTAAACTTTTTGTCGGTTTACCCTATGAGTTTTTCAGAATATTTACAAGCTGTAGGTGAAGAATTAATAGCGGAACATCTATTAAAAAATGGTGGTTCAGAAGCATTTCCTGATTTATTGCATGATAAAATAGAACAACATTTTAAAATGTACTTGTATTTAGGAGGCATGCCGGAAGTTGTTCAGAATTATATTGATCAAAAAGATATCGTCTCAGTCAGGAAAATTCAAAATGACATCCTACGGTCATATTTAATGGATTTCTCTAAATACACTTCCCCAAAAGAAGCCGTAAAACTCACCGAACTTTGGAATTCAATTCTTTTTCAATTGGCAAAGGAAAATAAAAAATTTAAGTTTAGTGATATAAAGAGCAAATCCAGAGCTGTACATTTTGAAGAGACTGTCGCATGGTTGAAGGCCGCAGGATTGATTTATGTCGTATTCCAACTGAGAGATGCGAAGCTTCCTCTTGGCGGATATGCAGACTACAGCAGATTCAAAATATATATGCTAGATTCTGGATTATTAGGTGCCATGTTGGGACTTACTTCAAATATAATCATTCAACCTGATGCTTTATTTAAAGAATATAACGGTGCCTTTATTGAAAATTATGTTTGTGGTGAGCTCACAAGAAACTTGGGTAAAGATATATTTTATTGGACATCTGATAGAGAAGCTGAAGTAGACTTCGTTTTCCAATATGAAAACGAAATTATTCCAATAGAAGTAAAAAGTGGGACAAACAGGAACACAAAAGGATTAAGGATATTTGAATCCAAGTACCAAGTAAAGCATTTGATTCGAATCTCTCCCAGAAACATGATCCAAAGTGATAATTTTATCAATATACCATTGTACAGTACAATATCATTGAAAAATATTTTACCCAAATCTTGATAGTTTTCAAATTTCATTTAACTTTGCGAACAAATGTTCGTATTTAAATGAGTAATAATAAATTTTGGCCGCTTACAGTTAGCAAGATTAATCGTCAGACTTCCGATTGTGTAGAGATCACCTTTGATATACCTCAAAATATCAAAAGCGAATTTACTTTTCAATCTGGTCAATATCTCACCCTAAAAACAGAAATCAACGGTGAAGACATTAGACGATCTTATTCGATTTGTTCGGCACCTCATGAAGATAAGCTTAGCGTAGCTGTAAAACAAATCAAAGATGGTAGATTTTCAACCTACGCCAATACAGATTTAAAAGCAGGTGATACCTTAGAAGTTATGCCACCTATGGGCAACTTCCTACTCAATCCAACCGCTCAAAACTTTGTCTTTTTTGCAGCGGGTAGCGGTATCACACCGGTGATTTCTCAAATCAAAACCATACTATCACAGAAACCGGATGCAAAGGTCACCCTATTTTATGGTAATAGAAATTTTGGCTCCATCATCTTCAGAGAAGCATTGGAAGCACTGAAAAACAAATACATGAGCCAAATAGCTATCCATCATATTTTTACCAAAGAGAAAATTGGTATTCCCCTGATGTATGGACGGATAGACAAAAATAAAAGTCTTAAATTGGCCAGGTCACTATATACAGTGGCGGATACAGACCAGTTTTTACTATGTGGCCCTGCTGAAATGATTTTTGATGTCAAGGACGGGCTCAGCGAACTTGGGGTGCATGCCGATAAAATTCATTTCGAACTCTTCAGCACCGAAGGTCTTAAAAGAACGAGCGTTAGTAATGACTTGAGTGAAAAAGAGAGAGAAATAGAAAGCGATGTAACCATACAGATGGATGGTGACCTTTTTGAGTTTTCATTGGAATATGGCGGTCAAAACATATTAGATGCAGCCCTTGCAGCCGGGGCTGATCTTCCCTATGCCTGCAAAGGTGGTGTCTGTTGTACCTGCAAAGCCAAAATCACTGAAGGAGAAGTAGTCATGGATCTCAACTATGCATTGGAACCAGATGAAGTGGCCGCAGGATATGTCTTGTTGTGTCAGTCTCATCCCAGGACAGCAACCATTTATGTGGACTTCGATCAAAAGTAAATATCATGACAACCGCCATCAGTAAAAAACAAAATATTATCAACACGGCAGCAGATCTTTTTCAGGAAAAAGGATACAACGCTACGTCTATGCGTGACCTTGCAGCAAAAGTAGGACTAGAACCTTCCAGTATCTACAGTCATATTCGCTCCAAAGAAGATTTGCTTTCGGAAATTTGTATGTCTTGTGCGGAGCGATTTACACTAGGCATGCAAGATATATTCGATCAGGATACTTCCGCACGTAAAAAAGTAAAAGAACTCATCCAATTGCACTTGGACATTGCCTTTGACATTCCTGCTTCTGTTACGGTATTTAATGATGAATGGCGATTTTTGCAAGAGCCCGTTTTGACATCATTTCTGGAAGCGCGTAAGGATTATGAAAAAAAATTTAAAAAAATCCTTACCGAAGGTAAAAAAGCAGGCAAATTTGATTTTCAAAACATAGATATCGTTTTCAATATCATTATCAAAATGCTAAGTTGGTCACATACAGCCATCAAAAAATATAACAGAGATGAGCTAGAAGGTGAATTAAATAGTTTAGTGATAAAAATTTTAAATAAGTAGCCACTTTTCTCAACACAATTGCTTTAATATTATTTAACCATTAATAAATATTTTATACCATGAGCACACATTCATTAGAAGATAGGTTCCAGTCAAGAGTGGATAATGAAGAAAAGATCGAGCCCCGAGATTGGATGCCAGATGCGTATCGAAAAACATTGGTAAGACAGATATCCCAACATGCCCATTCAGAGATTGTAGGCATGCTTCCTGAAGGCAACTGGATCACCCGCGCTCCCAGTCTAAAAAGGAAATTAGCACTTTTGGCCAAGATTCAAGATGAAGCAGGTCATGGTTTGTACTTATATTCTGCTGCGGAGACCTTGGGCGTTTCCAGAGACGAAATGCTGGACCAATTGCATACCGGAAAAGCAAAGTATTCCAGTATCTTTAACTACCCTACATTGACCTGGGCTGATATAGGCGCCATTGGCTGGCTAGTAGACGGTGCAGCTATCATGAATCAAGTTCCCCTTTGTCGTGCTTCATATGGACCCTATGCACGTGCTATGGTACGCGTATGTAAAGAAGAGTCATTTCACCAAAGACAAGGCTATGATATCTTACTGACCATGTGTCAGGGATCAGAAGAACAAAAAGAAATGGTGCAAGATGCCGTAAACAGATGGTGGTGGCCATCACTCATGATGTTTGGACCCAATGACGACGCATCACCCAATAGTGCTCAATCCCTGAAATGGAAGATCAAAAGATTTTCGAATGATGAACTCAGGCAAAAGTTTGTAGACGCCACCGTACCACAAGCAGAAATATTAGGGATACAACTTCCTGATCCGTTATTACAATATAATGAAGCTAGAGGTCATTATGATTTTGGGCCTATAGATTGGGAAGAATTCTTCCAGGTGGTAGCGGGCAATGGTCCTTGCAATAAAGAAAGACTTGCTGCAAGAGTCAAAGCGCACGAAGAAGGTGCTTGGGTGAGAGAAGCAGCCACGGCTTATGCAGAAAAACAAAAAAATAAGGTTGTATCATCAGCTTCAGTAGCGTAAAAATATTTAACATATGTTTCGCATTATATTCATCTCTATCCTGACCATGTGCACTATCTCTCTATCTGCTCAGCTCGTGGGCAAAATAGATACCAAATTGCAGCGTGCCGCACGCGCGTCAAAACAAGCAGTAGTGATAGTGATGAAGGAGCAGGCAGATATTTCTCAAGTAAGAAACATCAAAGGCAAAGATGCGAAAGCAACCTATGTTTATCATACCTTGCTCAATAAAGCCAACGAAACCCAAACATCTCTTTTACTACTCTTAAAACAAGAAGGCATACCACACAGAAGTTTTTATATCGTAAACATGATATCGGCTACTATGGACTTACCTAATATAGAACGGATAGCTGCTAGAGAAGACGTCAGTGAAATCATACAGGACGGTAGTTTTAAAATGCTGGATCAGCCGGAATCAGATCGCACTCAAAACCAATCTGGTCAAAGAGCTCCCATCTGGAATCTCACTCAAATAGGTGCCCCAACGGTATGGTCAATGGGCTATACCGGCCAGAATGTAGTGATTGGTGGGCAAGATACTGGATACGCATGGGAAATAAATACCATAAAAAGCAAATATCGAGGTTGGAATGGTTCTACGGCTGATCATAACTATAATTGGCATGATGCTATCCACCAGATAGATAGCCATAATACTGGCACCAATCCTTGTGGATTAAACCTAATCTACCCGTGTGATGATGATAATCATGGTACACATACGATGGGTACTATGGTAGGTGGAGTAGATAACAATAACAATGAGATAGGCGTGGCACCAGGAGCCAAGTGGATCGGATGTCGCAATATGGAGAGAGGTTGGGGTACTTTGACCACCTACGTGGAATGTTTTCAATGGTTTTTAGCCCCCTTTCCAGTAACCGGTGGAACAGGAGATCCAACCAAAATGCCTGATGTCATCAATAACTCTTGGGCATGTCCACCATCAGAAGGATGTAATACTACCAATTTCTCAATCATGGAAACAGCCTTAAACAATCTCAGAAATGCTGGGTGTGTCATCGTGGTATCGGCAGGTAATTCTGGACCAAACTGTAACACCGTAAGCAACCCTGCAGCAATATTCAGTGGTAGTTTTAGTGTTGGCGCAACGAACAGTGTAAATGATATAGCTAATTTCAGTAGTCGTGGTGCCGTGAGTATAGACAGCTCATACAGGCTCAAGCCCAATATTTCTGCGCCTGGAGTAAGTATACTTTCATGTTTGAAAAATGGAACCTTTACTACCTTATCAGGTACCAGTATGGCTGGTCCACATGTGGCAGGAATGGTCGCTTTATTGATTTCTGCTAATCCTGAACTGGCTGGTGAAGTAGACAAAATAGAAGACATTATAGAGCAAACAGCGCTAAACCTGACCTCGAGCACCCAATCTTGTGATGGCATACCAGGTACATCCATACCTAACCATACTTATGGTTGGGGAAGAATAGACGCCGTGGCAGCTGTAAATATTGCTACGGCAAGCAACTATCCACCTTATGTCAACCAACCTGCGACTATTGTAGTTTCTAGTGCCCAATGTGGTGTCATTTTGGTCAGTGCTAATAACAATCAATATAGAATACAAGTAAATAATTCGGGACAACTCACCAAAACCTTAGTAGGGACACATGCTCCCAACTCTATGTTGGTCAATAATGGAAGTTTAAATATGCAAACATCCAACTCCAAAATCATTTTAAGATCTCCAAATAATACCTATTGGCAACTTATCATTGATAATAACGGTCAGCTCTCTACATCCGTCATGGGCACTTTACCTGTTAATATTGAATTGAATACTGGAGATTTAAAAGTCTCTGACGGTCAAAAAGGAATATTACTGAGAAGTCCAGATAATACATGCTATCTTACCAATATCAGCAATACAGGAAATATTCTTACGATTCCTGCTATTTGCATCAATTAATTAATCATCTTGACCTTAACCAAATAAATATATAAAAATGAAAGATTGGCCACTTTACGAAGTCTTCATCCGATCCAAAAACGGTCTCAACCATAAGCATGTAGGTAGTCTCCATGCAGCAGATCCACAAATGGCAATTCAAAATGCCCGAGATGTCTATACCCGCAGAAATGAAGGTGTGAGTATTTGGGTAGTAGAAGCGAATCATATCACATCGTCTAATCCTGATGATGCAGAAGCACTGTATGATCCTGCAATGGACAAAATATATCGACATCCTACGTTTTACGAATTACCTGACGCCCTCAAACATATGTAATTATGCAAAAAGAAATCAAAGACTTTATCTTGATGCTGGCCGACAACCCCATGATTTTGGGTCAGCGACTCGGCGAATGGTGCGGCCATGGTCCTATACTCGAACAAGACATAGCACTCACAAACATAGCGCTCGACATTATTGGAGAAGCGCGTAATTACTATGCTTACCTTGCGGAAATAGAAGGCAAAAAGGAAGACGACTACCCTATGCTGCGAAAAGAAAGAGCATTTAGAAATGTACTTTTGGTAGAAACGCCCAATGGGAATTGGGGTGATACTATGATGCGACAGTTTATGTTTGATTGCTGGCATTATTTCCATTTGGAAGCCATGACCAAAAGTAATGACGAACGACTCGCTTCTATTGCCAAAAAAAGCATTAAAGAGGCCAGTTATCACCTTTCATTTTCGTCAGAATGGGTCATCCGATTAGGAGATGGAACCCCAGATAGTCACGAAAAGATGCAGGATGCGGTAGAACATCTGCTCCCTTACTTTGAAGAGTTTTTTATAGCTGCCGATTTTGAAGTATATAGCCAACAAGAAGGCATTAGTCCTGATCTCCATGTGGTCAAAAATAAAGCCATGGCTAAATTTAGGAATGTTTTGGACGAGGCTACATTAGCTCATCCCCAAAATGTATTCGCTAAAAAAGGTGGAAAATCAGGGATTCATACAGAACACCTTGGGTTTATCATTTCTGAATTGCAATATTTACAACGAGCTTATCCTGGCGTGACTTGGTGATCTTTTTATAGGCATAAAAAAATCGATAATAAATTGTTGGTGTGTATCTGACAACTCGTAAAATAAGGGAAGTCTAACCAATTGGTCAGTAAATCCTCAGACATAAAATCTAATTTTGTCACATTTTACTATATCGCATTCTAAATATTTTGCACTTTAGGTATATTTATCACTATATTTGTCTGCTTGGAGACAATTCCAGATATATTAATAAAATGTAACAAAATACCGACTTATATTTGCGCAGAAATAATTACGAATGACGGCATTCAGAACACATATAAATTTATGGTTACTTTGGGGAATTTGTTACAAGATCACCTGCCAATCTTACATTCCATATGTTCAGGAAGGCAAATTTTGGCTTTATAATACGCACTCTGGCGCAGATGCTAATCCAAGTAGTATCGGTGTTTTTGTGCACTTTTTTAAAGGTGATACGATCATAGATCAAAGATTATACAAAAAACTTTATCAGGCTTCTTTAATGGGCACGCACAATTGCCAGTTTCCTACTTGCTTTACTCCAAATATTCCATATGAAACTGAATCACCCGTAGAAATTGGGTATGGCAGAGAAGACATCCACAATAAAAAGGTTTATTACCTTCCAAAGGATGCTACATCAGAATCATGCTCAAATGTGGAATATGAATTGTATGATTTCGAAATACCAGTGGGTGATAGTTTATCAGATTGTCATAGAAGAAACATACACCCAAGTGACTTCCAAAGTATTGGGAAAATTGACTCTATCAATACTGAATTTGTCTATGGACGCGAAAGAACAGTACATTACTTCACAGGAGTTTACAATATTGGGTTGCCTTATACATTCCCCATGAGGCTCATAGAAGGTGTGGGCTTCGATTACTATGAACCCATAAATTATACACAAAACACATTTTATGCTTCATTTTGTGAAGGTAGTTTGGAACAATGCAACTTTTTGAATAGCGTTTATAATAATAAATTTTCGTCAAACATTTCTATATTCCCAAGTCCAAGCAACGATATAATAAGGATTGAAAGTGACCATATTATTGAAAAAGTCGAAATATTTGATCTGAATGGCAAGTCCCTGATGACCTCAAATCAAAACGAAGTCGTGATCTCTAATTTATCTGCAGACATTTATTTTGTAAATATCTATCTCAATCATGGTCAAGTCATCACCAAAAAAATCATCAAACACTAATCAATACCCAGCTGCTTGACCATCTTTGCGGCTTTCACTGGCACCTAGATAAACCTTATTTTTTTCATCCCACATGATGGCTTGATAACCACCATAACCACCTATATTATATCCAACACGGTGTCCCATTTGCACCAGTTTTCTGATCACTTCGTAGTCAAAACCTGATTCCAAATAAAGATCTCCACCGTTGGTCATCTTTTCTCCTGTTGGTTCTGAACTTCCTTCATGTTGGATACGTGGTGCATCTCCTGCTTCCTGGAGATTCATCCCAAAATCTACTATATTTACCACTATCTGTGCATGGCCTTGTGGTTGCATGGCGCCACCCATTACACCGAAACTCACCCAAGGTTTTCCTCCTTTGGTAATGAAACACGGGATGATGGTATGAAATGGTCTTTTGCCAGGAGCATAGGAATTATTATGTCCAGTTTCGAGAGTAAACATTTCTCCACGATCCTGCAAAACAAAACCCAAACCCGTAGGCGTCATACCGCTACCCATACCGCGATAGTTGCTTTGTATCAAAGATATCATGTTGCCCTCTTTATCAGCTACGGTGAGATAAATGGTTTCTGGGGCTTTGAGTTCACCAGGATCATAAGCTTTGGCAGCACGATCAGCTTTGATCAGTTGATTTCTTTTTTGAGCATACTCCTTAGAAATCAATTCCTGAACGGGTACTTTGGCAAATTGCATATCTGCATAATATTTGGCACGATCTTCAAAAGCCAATTTTTTAGCTTCGGTAAACAAATGGATGTACTCTGCAGAACCAAATCCCATTTTTTTAATATCGTAGAGCTCCAAAATATTTAAAATCTGAAGCGCAGCGATACCTTGGCCATTAGGTGGTAATTCCCATACGTCAAATCCCCGATAATTGGTAGAAACAGGGTCTATCCATTCACTACTATGGGAAGCCAAATCTTCATAAGACAAATAACCGCCTTGGCGCTTCATGTAATCACCTATGGTCTTGGCTATGTCTCCCTTATAAAAAGCATCTCGGCCACCTTGAGCAATTTTCCTATAGGTATTGGCCAGGTAAGAATTTTTAAAAATTTCTCCTTTAGCAGGCGTTTTACCATTAGGCATGTACACTTCTGAAAACCCCTCGTATTTGGAAAGACTGCGTGCACTTCCTGCTAGATAATAAGCTATTAATTCCGTAACAGGAAAGCCATTTTCAGCATATTGGATAGCAGGCTGCAATACATCCTTCAAAGGCAAAACACCAAATTTTTTATGTAATTGATCCCAACCGTCTACAGCGCCCGGTACAGATACCGGCAATGGACCATGAGCAGGAAATCGTGTGATGCCACGCATAAATAGTTCCTCTTTGGTCATACTTTTGGGAGACCTGCCACTGGCATTCAATCCATGCAATTTTTTATTCTTTGCATCCCAAACAATGGCAAATAAATCTCCGCCGATGCCGCATCCTGTAGGTTCCATGAGACCTAGACAAGCATTAGCTGCTATTGCCGCATCTATGGCAGAGCCACCTTTTTTAAGTATATCGAGTGCGACTTGAGTAGCTAATGGGTGAGATGTTGCGGCCATGCCATGTTGAGAAATAACTTCTGATCTGGTGGCGAAGTTATGGCCGGTGATTCTGTCCTGTGACAAAGATGGAAAAGAAACTATAGTGATTATGGCAAGTCCAATAAAAAACCTGATGTTCATAAGGTGATATTTAGTGAGCAAAATTATGCCTTTATATTCAAATGATGATTGTTTTCGCAGTAATAAATTATATAAAATTATCACCATTCTATTTTCTTTTAAATTTAAGCACACATTTTTATAAATCATTAAATATAAATAAATTGAATAAGATAATTTACTAAATAATTTAACGGAATATGAAATTTTATTAATACTTTTGTATGATGACAAAAAATCGTATTAATACAAACTTTTTGATTACTAAAGTATACATAAATATGATATACCATGAAAAATATAAAAATATTACTCTTTCTTTTTATTTCTTCCATCTTATGCTCTCAAGAACAAATATCAAATGTCATCGGTGATGGTAATGTGGCAAGATACATTCTAAAAGAGCATAACGAAAAAAAGTATATACTTACCACTTTTCCATCTGATTCAATAATGGTATATGAAGTTGTAAATGGTTCGCCAATTTTTATGCACTCCAGTCACTTTTCAGGTATTTACAGTTTCACAAGTCATAATACAATAAATGATTGTTTGCTTTTTTCAGATAGTAAAGGTTCGGTAGCATATAACTTTGTAGATAATATCATTCAACATATACCATACGATCAGGGTCATGTATATACACGGTGGAATCAGATGTCAGCTTTTGGAGATGAAGTGTTACTATATCAAAGCCCCAAAGATTTTATTATCAAAAAAAATATCAGATTTAATCTTAAAACTGGAGAAGCTAACACTATAAGTTCTGATTATCAATACGTGAAGTTAACTGCAGATAAGCTGTATGGATATAAATATGTAAATAACTCCACTTACAATTTTTATGTGTTGGATAAAGAAACATTAAGCATTCTGGATTCAACCAAAACTCCTATTCTCTATGGCTCTCAACATTTTTTTGATGAAGATAGATATTTGGTATATTTTTCAGAAGGAAAATTGAAAAGGTACAACTTCGAAACCAAAATCCATGAAAATCTAAGTACCGTCACATCTTCATACAGAAGTGTCTATATAAACCAAAGTAATGATGAATATGTGGTGCAAGTGACTATTGATTTTGATATACAAATGATGATACGTATCGATAAGTTATCCTTGATAAGTACACAAAATGAGATTGAACATGGTACAGAGCATACTTTGCCTGGTTTGTACTACAATAAATATATCACTCCTGGATCGAGAATTTTTATTACTGATATTTCTACAGGAGCGTCCTCCAATTTTTATTCTGGAGGAAGAAAAGAGAGTACAACCATACTTGAAAACAGATACTTGGTTTATTATGATTTTTATGATCACAAAATTTTAGACCTTGCCACAATGGATACTTTCACATTGTCCTCAATGCCTGAAAAAATTATTTCAAATAATCTCGAAGTATTGAAAGACAATGATATTTATTTTATCAATTATGATAATTATTCTGGCAATAATAAGAAATTGTATGCGTTGAATATCGATCAAAAAAAAGGTAACTACTTTTCAAAAATTCCTTCAACTTATGAGGGGCTTTTAAAAGGAAGTAAACTTTTAAAAATAGGTAATGATCTCATTCTGGCCAATCGAAAAAACTTATACTTCGTAAAAGATAATCATGTTGTTCAATTAAATACAGAACCTTTACACAAGATAAGATACACTGAATACAAGGTAGAAGGAGAAGCAATTTTTTGGTGTGAATTTATTAACGAAGAATATCAGATTCATACTTTTCAGAATGGAACTTATTTAAAGATAGCTTCAATACCCAACAGTTTTGGAGACACTATTAATCAGCCCAAATATTTATACGATTACTCAGTTATGCCAAATGAAGTATTATTTACTACCTTCTATTTTGAAAACAAAGTTTACTCCTTAAACATTAAAACGCAAGAGATAAAAGAACTTCCTGACAATCACAATATTTTTTATTTTGGGATTTATTATTCAGGAAAATATTATTATACCGATAATAAAAAAATTATAATCATTCATCCTAATGGTACAACCGTATCCATCCGACGAACCACATATTTTTCGATTGATAGCTAGTCCGTAACTTTGCGGGCAAAATATTCATATGCGGTATACAAAAGATCAAATGAATTCTTGGGTTTCGGAATTCAAGCAATCGAATCAAAGTATAAAAGACTTCA
>CAMBRK010000056.1 GCA_945870185.1 Aureispira sp. CCB-QB1
GGGACTAAGGGGGGAGATTGCCCCCGCGGGGGCAATCTCCCCCCTTAGTCCCAAGCCTAACTCCCCTTGAGAGTTTACACAAAGTATTTTACACTCCCCTTGACAACCTTCTCCGAGTTCTTTACAAGCTTCTCTGAGTACTTTACAACCTTCTTCGAGTACTTAACAAGCTTCTCTGAGTACCTTACAAGCTTCTCCAAGTACTTCACAAGCTTCTCCGAGTACTTTACAAGCTTCTCTGAGTACTTCTCAAGCTTCTCCGAGTACTTCACAAGAATCTCTGAGTACTGATTCGTATCCAGCAGTCTGCTGCCCGTCGTCAATATCCTTCCATCAATTGCCATAGACTTGGTCTTTAGTATTAACCCTTGCTGGCGCAAGTTTGCAACTTGTGCCCCTTACTCTATTGTTATTAATAACTAAACACATAACCTTCAAGACTCATAGGTCTTTCTAATATTTCAACATCCAAAACGCCTTTTGTTCCTAAATAATCTCTGGCGCTACTATGTAAATAATGGTCGGCTTCACTCACTATACCTGCCACAACAGGGTTATTATGTACATAATCTATTTTCTGAAACGTAACAGTAGGACTAAAAAGTTCAATAGGATGATTATCTTGTTGCCAAAATTGAAAATCTTTATTATTGCTTTTATTTTGTCCTGAACTTCTAAAAATATGTATCATCCATTCTTTTCTGATTTCAGTTGGATTGTTTTCTATAGCTTCGATGAGTTTTTTGGAAGTGAATTTTTTAAGATCACGCAAAATATCTGAATGGCTATAAAGACCAGATTTAGAAAACACCAAATGTGCATGATTGCTCATCAAACACCACGCATGCAAGTTTAACCCTTTGTTTTGTTGACAATATTTTATGCTCTCGATAAATATTTCAATATAGGTGAGCTTTGTAAAAACATCTACCCACGATACCGTTGCAAAACTTACAAAGTATATACCATCATTATCTATAAACTTGTATTTAGTGCTCACTTTCTTTTGTATTTAAAGATATATTTAGATATAATCAAAATTCTTACCAAAAACCTAGAGTTTATAAGGAGAAGGTTGTTTATAGGCACAATTTACAAACTTGCGCCAGCATGGGAAGGTTGTTTATAGGCACAAGTTACAAACTTGCGCCAGCATGGAGAAATATCTTTCCAGGATATCGGTAATCCCAAAATTCTATAGAACAAATCCCCTGATTGATTACAATTATTCTACCCCATTTTATGGATTTCACAATAAAAAGCCGTACATTTGCAAGTTGTTTTTAAATACTAAAAAGTAAATATATAAATGTCTAACGATCAGAGAATTGTACCTATCAATATTGAAGATGAAATGAAGTCTTCGTACATTGACTATTCTATGTCGGTGATAGTAGCCAGAGCACTGCCTGATGTCCGAGATGGTTTAAAACCTGTTCATAGAAGGGTCTTGTACGGTATGTCAGATTTAGGTTTGGCTTTCGGACGTTCACATAAAAAGTCTGCGAGAATAGTAGGAGAAGTTTTGGGTAAGTACCACCCGCATGGAGATAGTTCAGTGTATGATGCCATGGTGCGTATGGCGCAAGACTGGTCCCTGAGATATCCCCTTGTAGATGGTCAAGGTAACTTCGGTTCTATGGATGGGGATAGTCCTGCAGCGATGAGATACACGGAAGCCAGACTGGCCCGTATCAGTGACGAAATGCTTGCCGATATCAATAAAAATACGGTAGACTTCAAGCTTAACTTCGACGACTCCCTAGAAGAGCCCACCGTCTTACCTGCTAAAATTCCTAACTTACTGATCAATGGTGCATCGGGTATTGCCGTAGGTATGGCTACCAATATGTTGCCCCATAACTTATCAGAAGTGATAGCCGGAACCAAAGCGGCCATCGATAATCCTGACATCGATATAGAAGAGCTGATGACGCACATCAAAGCTCCGGATTTCCCTACAGGCGGAACGATTTATGGATACGCAGGTGTCAAAGAAGCTTTTGAAACCGGTCGTGGCAAAATTATAGTAAGAGGAAAAGCCAATATAGAGACTGCACAAGGTGGTAGAGAAACCATCATCATCACTGAGATTCCTTATCAGGTCAATAAAGCCAACCTAGTAGCCAAAATTGCTGAATTGGTAAATGAAGATAAAATTGATGGTATCTCAGACATCAGAGATGAGTCGGATAGAACGGGTCTAAGGATCGTAGTAGAAGTTAAAAAAGATGCTATGGCGAGCGTAGTACTTTCCAAGCTCTATAAATATACGCCATTACAAACTTCATATGGAGTCAATAATATAGCATTGGTCGGTGGAAGGCCCAAAATGCTGAATCTAAGAGACCTGATTACTGAATTTATCAAATTCAGAATTGAAGTCATCATCAGAAGGACTCAATATGATCTTGAAAAAGCGTTAGAAAGAGCACATATTCTTGAAGGTATTCTTATCGCTTTGGACAATATTGATGAAGTCATTCGGATCATCAGACAGTCCAAAACTGTAGAAGAAGCTAAAGACGGCTTGATGTCATCCTTTGCGCTAAGCGAGATCCAATCCAAAGCAATCCTCGAGATGAGATTGCAAAGATTGGTAAGTCTCGAGATAGATAAAGTGAGAGAAGAATATGCTGAAGTGCTTGCCAAAATAGAATATTACAGAAGCATATTAGCAAGTGACGAACTGCAAAGGGAAATCATCAAACAAGAGCTAGACGAAATCAATGAGAAATTTGGCGATAAGCGTCGAACAGATATTTCTTATGCTGATGATGAAATCAGTATAGAAGATTTGATCCCTAATGAAGAAGTAGTAATCACTATTTCACACTTAGGATACATCAAGCGTACCAAAACTGATGAATTCAAGCAACAAAGTCGTGGTGGTAAGGGATCTCGTGGTGCAAAAACAAGAGATACAGATTTTGTAGAGCAAATGTTTATTGCTCACAACCATAACTACTTGCTATTATTTACTGAGCAAGGTAGATGCTTCTGGCTAAGAGCATTCGAAATACCTGAAGCCAGCAAAGTCGCCCAAGGAAGAGTGCTTCAAAATATTTTGGCTATTCCTGCTGACGATAAAGTCAGAGCTTACATCAAGATTGAAAATCTCAATGATGAAGAGTTTATCAATAATAACTATATCATCTTCTGTACTAAAAAAGGTATGGTGAAGAAAACCATAGTAGAAGCATTCTCCAGGCCAAGGACAAATGGTATCAATGCTATAACTATCAATGAAGGTGACCAATTACTGGAAGCTAAACTGACCAACGGTAATAACGAAATCATAATAGCTAACAGAGAAGGTCGCGCTATCAGATTTAATGAATCCAAGGCTAGACCTATGGGTAGAGGAGCCGCAGGTGTTAAAGCGATCACATTAGCTGGAGGTGATGATGCCGTTATCGGAATGATTTCAGCGGATCCAACCAAGGCAGACTTCTCCGTATTTGTAGTATCAGAAAAAGGAAACGGTAAGCGTTCACCATTGGAAGATTATAGAATTACCAATAGAGGTGGTAAAGGAGTGAAAACCATCAACATCACAGATAAAACGGGCAAACTAGTAGCCATGAAATGGGTCAGTGAATTCGATGATTTGATGATCACTACAGTAGATGGTATCGTGATACGTACTCCGGTCTCCGATGTGAGAGTTATGGGTAGAGCGACACAAGGGGTCAAAGTAATCAGAATCAATGATAAGGAGTCCATCGCTGATGTCACTGTGATCAGAAGAGAAGAAGCCATCGACGAAGAAGAATAAGATTTAACTAAATTTAACGTTTTAAGGTTCTATTTTTAACATAAATTAAACAAATTCTGAATAAATGTAACGTCTTCATATAGAAATAAGAAAATCAGGAATCGCTGTATTGCCAAATTCCTGACCAATTTCTTCTTTGAGAATAGGAATATTTTTACATTTGTCACAAAATTTTTAACAAACAACTTTACAACAATGAAACAGTTTTTTTTAAGTACCATTATTTTGTTAGCTGCATTCAGCATGGTCAATGCACAAGAATATAAAAAACAGCTCAAAAATGCCAACAAAACACTAAGCAAATACTATCTAGATCCTGTAGCCAACAAAGCCGAACTATCTACAGCTTTGACTTCAATAGATGCTATTTTTGCCGCAGATGATGCTAAAGCTGACCCGGAAGCATGGATAACTAAAGGACAGATTTTTAATGAAATCGCAAAGTCTGAAATGAACAAAAAAGTCTTGGAAGAACAGCTAGGCAATAAAATAGAATTAAATACACCTAATGCGGGATTAGTCGCATTGGAAGCATTTGAAAAAGCAATTGGAATATCCATCAAAAAGTCTCAAACAAAGGATGCACTAGCTGGAATTAGAGAAAATGAAGACTTTTTGAATAATATTGGTATCACCTTTTTTCAGGTCAATGATTATAATAATGCCTTTAAAAATTTCAATGCTGCAATCAAAGGTCATGAACTTCTCAAAGCAAACAATGAGTTGAGTAGATTAGAGGATGCTACTGTTAAAAATGACCATTTCTTTTACACTGCAGCTGCAGGATATTTAGGAGACTTCAAAACGGAAGCCAATGGTTTGTTTGAAAAATTGGCTGCTGCAGATTATCCTCAAGCTTTAGTTTACGAAGCTCTTTTTACTAGTACAGTAGAAAAAGATGAAGCTGAAGGAATGCAAATCCTAGAAAAAGGTCGTAAACTACTACCTGATGACAACAGTTTGCTTTTTGCAGAAATTAATTATTACCTAAAAGCTGGAAAACTTAGCATCCTTACAGATAAGCTTAAAGCAGCTATTGCAAAAGAGCCGAACAATATCTCTGTTTATACTACGTTAGGAAATGTTTATGACCAGTTGAATCAAACAGAAAGAGCATCTGGAAACATGGCAAAAGCAGATGAGTATTTTGGTTTTGCATATGATTATTTCAAACAAGCTTTGGAGAAAGATCCAACAAGTTTTGATGCTGTGTACAGTCAAGGTGCACTTTATTACAATAAAGCAGCTAGTATGACCAGCAAACTGAATGAGATTGGTAATGACTATTCGTCAGCAGGTACAAAAAAATATAACGCCATTAAAGCAGAAATGGATGGTTACTTTAAAGAAGCTTTACCTTATTTCTTAAAAGCAGAAGGTCTAAATTCTAAAGATTTGAATACCATGATAGCATTAAAAGAAATTTATGCTAGAGAAGGTAACCTAGAGAAATCAGGAGAATATAAGACAAAAATTGAAGCCCTTTCAGGTAACTAATTAGGGCATTGAGCGAATAAAAAAGCCAATTCTGGAAACGGAATTGGCTTTTTTTGTTAACTAATTCTACTTTGTCAAATTAGAATTTTCAAAAAATTGAAATTAAAAAAGGGTTTCTCAGTCGCTAAAGCTTACTACCATTAACGTATTTATTTTATATGTTGATACAGTGGTGAGAAAACTTATTATTTTCAAATATGACAAGGTAGAACAAGAGAGCGCCACGCAAATCAAACTTCGTTCCTTATATGTTTTTAAACACAGATCATGCGTTAGAACTTCGTCATAACCAAAAAAGGGGTTTCTCAGTCGCTTGACCTCCTTCGAAATGACATAGAATTAAAGTTTTAATGTGGGAGAGAAAGGGAGTTCGGCAAGGCCGAACTCCCTTTCTCTCCCACATTTCCCCATCAGACATCGTCATTTCGAACCACAGAGTGGTGAGAAAACTTCTTACATTCATTGACAAAGTATTACTAGAGAGCGTAGCGCACATCAAACTACCTTCCTTATATTTTTTTAAACCCAGATCATGTGTTAGAACTTTGTCATAGCCTGTCCCGCTTTTGCGGGGAGAAGCTAAAATGCAACCAGCCTGACCACTACATGGAAAGCAGGCAGGTAAATCAGCTATTTATATGTGAAAAACGTAGCTCCGCCACGGTTACAGAAGAAAAATAGTCCACCATGGCGGATTCTGATTTGCAGACCTTGACGAAGTCTATCACGTCTTTAGCCTGACCAAAGGCATGGAGTTTGGCTTCGGAATACTTGCATCACAGTACCGTAGGGCAGGCAGGGATTTTCTAATGCACAATTATGGTTAAAGTAATCTCCCGCGCACCATTTAAGATATTTGCTCCATATAAGCTCCAAGCAATCTCACACCATAACCGGTAGCAGTACGCATTTTGGCATATTCTGTATCGCTAAACGCTACACCTGCAATATCCAAGTGTACCCAATTTTTATGATCAGAAGTAAAGGCTTCCAAAAACTTAGCGGCAGTCACAGAACCGGCTACAGGTTTTGCACTTAGATTTTTTATATCAGCAATATCTGACTGCATATCAGTAGCATATTCTTCCCAAAAGGGCATCCGCCACACCCTTTCGTTGATCTTAGTTCCAACTTGAGTCAATTTTGACGCCATCTCATCATTCTGCGTAAACATACCTGCTGTAGTATAACCCAAAGCGGCGATAACGCTTCCAGTCAATGTTGCTAAATCTATGATTTGGTCAGGTTGGTGGTTTTTTATTAGGTAAGCCAGTCCATCAGCTAAAACAAGTCTACCTTCAGCATCAGTGTCAATGACTTCTATGGTTTTACCCAGATATGACCCAATAACATCACCTGGTCTGATGCTTAATGCATCAACACTATTTTCTGCTGCAGGTACGATCCCCACTACATGAATATCAAGCTGTAATCTTGCGGCAAGCTCTACCGCACCAATTACAGCAGCTGCTCCGGCCATATCACTTTTCATATATCCCATATTAGCAGAAGGCTTTATAGATATCCCACCCGTATCAAAAGAGATGCCTTTACCCACCAACCCAAGTTGTGGTGTTTTGGATTTAGACTTTTTGGGCTTGTATTCCATGACGATCATCACAGATTCGTTAACACTACCCTGCCCTACCGCAAGTAAGGCATCACATTTTAATTTGGTGAGTTGCTTCTTATCTAAAATTTTTACGTCATAGCCATATTGTTTACCTGAAGCTATGGCAAAATCTGCCATGTATTTAGGAGTCTTGATATTAGAAGGCGTATCTACAAGATGCATAGCGCTCAACTGTGATTCAGCAATAGCTAG
The DNA here is from genome assembly GCA_945870185.1 of Aureispira sp. CCB-QB1. Taxonomy (GTDB): domain Bacteria; phylum Bacteroidota; class Bacteroidia; order Chitinophagales; family Saprospiraceae; genus OLB9. The sequence continues at coordinate 7,101 of CAMBRK010000056.1, forward strand.
AGCCTTATGAACCACGCTTTTTTGCTCCTTCTTTATAACTAAAGTGAGTTCCGGTTCTGTTATTTTATTACCATTAGTTTTGTAGCTACCTACGTTGAGCAAGCCTTGTCTAAGGCCTATCACAGCATTGGTGAGGTATTCTTCACTTAAATGACTCCCATGGACTTCAAGTACCAATGCAGCCTTTGAACGCATCTGGTGCACCACACTTCTAAAGTAATGGTAAGATTTAGGTAAATCTTTCTCATCTCCCAAGCCCAAAACAATAATTTTTTGCTCTTGCTGATGATGAAAAAATGTAACGGTATCCTTAGCATTTAATGAGAGTGTCGGTTCATAAGCAAGACCAGCCAATGCTTGTACGTACCCTTTATCTTCTTGATTTTTCTCAAAAGCTATTAATATATTTTTAGGAGTTTTAGCTCCAGACGTTTTAAAATGTAGTGGCATGATAATGAATTAATACTTATGGAAATAAAGCCATTTGAAAGCCAGCGGAAACTGCTCAGCCCAATGAATTTCTTTATGTTGACCTGAAGGATTGTGAGAAAAAATAACATCAAATCCATCATACTTTCTTTTTTCCTGCAAGATATTGTCCAATCGCAAAACTTGACCATAGTGGTTGGCACTTTCCATGCCTCCTGCATATAAATAAATATCAGTAGGTCCAGCGGGCACATATGCTTTGGCCATGGTATAAATCTCTTCTGTTATCCATAAACTTGGAGAAAAAATCATCATATTCCCAAAAATTTCAGGATATTTGAATCCAGCATACAAACTGATCAATCCTCCCAGGCTACTACCGCCAATACCCGTGAAATCTCTTCCCGAAAGCACCCTAAACCTTCGGTCTATCATTGGCTTGAGATCTTCCAGCATAAATCTGATGTACAAGCTTCCTTCAGCTTCAGTATACCGAGGCGTACTGTGAGGTAAATATTCTTGAATCCTGAGTTGTCCTCCATGATCTATGGCCACAATAATGACATCCCCGATACCTTGCTGAGCCAAGCGCTCCAAAGACTTATCGACTCCCCAGTTACCATAAGGAGCATATTCGTCAAATAAATTTTGACCATCATGCAAGTATAAAACAGGATACTTCTTGTCAGTTTGGTAATAATCATGTGGTAATAATACTGCAATCCGACGCTTGCGTGCTAATTGTGGTATTTCATATTCATTATCCAAAACTTCTATTCTTGGATAAAACGATTTAATTAATTCTCCGGTCATAAGATCGCAAAGATAAAAAAATAGAGTAAAATAATCCTAGTTTATCTGATAAAAAACCATAATTGATATGTATAATAGCGTTTATATTAACAAAAATAGACCTATACAGGGGTTTAAATTTTACTGGTGCTCAAATATTTTGCAAATAAATCCTAGAAATAATATAAAAACATTACCTTTGCGCTCCATTTGAAAAAGTTCTTTTAGTTATGAGTATTTTAGATCATTTTTCTTTACCCTTTTCAGGTATGAAAGATGGATTGCACATCTACCATTTTGATGTAGAAAATGATTTTTTCACGTCCTTTGATCACTCGCCCATACATGAAGGTCAATTTAAGATCACCGTAGAGGCAGACAAAAGATCGGGAATAACGGAATTGGATGTCTATATTGTTGGTCATATCGCTACCATTTGCGACCGATGTCTTTCAAATATAAATCTTCCCGTTAGTGGTGAATATCATTTAGTTGTAAAAATTGGAGATGAAGTGTCAGATGATGATGAAATCATTTTTTTACCTGCGGATCAAACCAAATTGGATTTATCCCAGGTATTTTATGAACTGATTTGTGTTTCACTACCACTGATAAATACTTATGCTTGTGATCTTGAAAATCCAAAACCTTGTAACGAAGAAATATTAAAAAAAATAAGTACACAGGATTTTGAAGCACCAGAACCAAAAAATGAAAATAATATTTGGGGTAATTTGAAAGAATTTTTACCCGAAAATTAATACAATATAGTTTTAAAATAAAGATTGATCATCCAATAAATTTAGTTTACAATGGCACATCCAAAGAGTAGGGTTTCCAAAGCAAGAAAAAACAAAAGACGAACGCATCACAAAGCTGCAATGCCGCAACTTGCCATCTGCAAGAATACAGGTGAGCCTCACATGATGCATAGAGCTTACTGGCACGAAGGTAGTATGTACTACAAAGGTCAGGTAGTGATACAAGCAAAAGAAACTGAAGAAATAGAAGAGTAATTCTCCGAGTTACGTCTTATGTGAAGATATCATATCAAGCTCCCTGTTGAAATATACACGTGGAGCTTTTTCTGTTATTACTCTATTCTTATTGTATGTATATTCATTACATCACAAGTAAAATATTCATTATCTTTCTAAAAATACAAATCCTAAATTTATGAAAACCATCATCAACGCTCCTGATGCTCCCGCTCCTGTAGGTCCATACAATCATTCAGTGCTCGCAGGAAATACCCTTTATGTTTCAGGTCAGATTGCTATCAACCAAGCAGAAGGTAAATTGGTCATAGATAATATCGAAGCCGAAACACACCAGGTGATGAAGAACATGGGATATATTCTCACCGCCGCTGGTATGACTTTCGAAAATGTTGTAAAATGCTCAGTGTTTGTATCTGATATGGAGTTATACGCCCGCATCAATGCAGTATACGCAAGTTACTTCAACGATGACACTGCACCTGCTAGAGAATTGGTTCAGGTGGCTAACTTACCTAAATATGTAAATGTAGAAGTAAGTTGTATTGCTGTCAAATGATATTAATCGTTTGACAAACAAATTTGTAAGTGACCTAAATGATGACTACAATGCCAGTCATACAATGCTGTGGCTTGCTTTATGGTAAAATGTTTTTGATATCCTGGATGATAATATTCTCGGTCCAAATCATCATCATTTAAATTTTCAAGAATGAATGCCCATTTTAAATGTACACCTTGTAAAATCAAAATAGCACTTTCTACAGGAAGCTTGTAATCTGGTAATAAGGCGTATTTATCTTCCATATAAGGTTTTATGGTTGGATTATCTTCAGATAATGTACATTTTATCCTTAGTAATGCATGACTATGGCTATCAGCAACGTGATGTATGACTTGTCGTGCTGTCCAGCCTTCAGGCCTATATGAAATATCTAGTTTTCCATGTTTCAACTTTGAAGCAATACTATGGACTTCATCACTAAAATTTTTGATCACTTGGATACTTTGATTTAAATCAAAACTCTTGTCATCAAATAAAAATCTCCCAACAGGGTATTGTAAATGTTCCATGGATATAAGGTATTATTTAAGAATAAATAAAAAAATCCTTACATATCAACATGATTTGATTGTGTAAGGATTTTTTTTGAATCTAAAATACTAGTACTAAAAAATCTAAAATGCTTGTGGTCTTCGCGACGGAACTCATTTTAGATATTTAGATAGTATATTAAGCTTTTACTTCTTTTACTTTCTTCTTGCCAGGCATTTTGGAAGCATATTGTAACGCTTGGTCCAAATTTACAGTACCGCCCGTAACACTTAACTTACTGAAATTCACCTTATCGGTTTTGCTACCTGGCAATTTTACTTCCTGCTTTAAAGGAGTAACGCTCATCAAAATAGCTTCCTTTACTTGAACAGCCGTAAGTCGAGGATATACTGCTCTAATAGTTGCAGCAACACCAGCTACTACGGGTGCAGCCATAGATGTTCCTTGGAGAGGAGCATATTCGTTATTAGGTAAAGTGGAATAAATTTTCATACCTGGAGCAAAAATATCTACTTCTTTTGCACCGTAATTAGAAAATGGAGCCGGAGCATCTTCACCATCTTTATAATTTAGAGCGCCTACTTCAATCCAATTTTTAGCCTTTTTTATTTTTTTAAAAAATAAAAACCCTGCTTTTTTCTCAAAAGTGGCGTGTGGAAAGTTAGGGGTTGTATCATTGTTTTGACCAGAATTGCCGGCAGCATGGACTAAAAGTACATCTTTTGATTCCGCATATTTTACAGCGTCGTCAACCAACTGCTTATGTGTTCCAAATCCTTTTCCAAAGCTCATATTGATAATACTAGCCCCATTATCTACCGCATATCTTATGGCATTGGCTACATCCTTGTCTCTTTCATCACCATCAGGCACAGCTCTTACTGACATCAGTTTAACATTGGGGGCAACACCATCCATACCTAAATCATTGTTTCTTACTGCACCTATAATACCCCCTACGTGTGTTCCATGTAATGCATCAGGACCTTCGACGTCATTATTACCATAAATCCTTTCATTTACATCTTTATAATTGTCTTTTACAATAGTCTTTCTAGGATCGAAATCTAAATTGTAGGCATAATCTAACTTATCTTGAGAAGACTTCCTATCTAAATTGATTTCATCTTTTATAGTCAATTTCAACTCATCTATTCCCTGAATATCTGCATTTTGCATATATTGAGTCGCTATTGCTTTAGCCATGGTGAGCTGCTGATTTCCAGAAATATCGATGGATTCAAGGTTTTCTACATTCAAAGATTTATTTCCTAGTGCAGTAGCTAAAGCATCAAGTGAACCCATCACCTTTTGCTCAACTGCATCCAACTGGTTCAATGATCCTTTGGCTTTTTCTATTTCTTTTTCTACGGTTTGCTTGGCTCTCGTATAAATCTCAAACTCTACCTTTTGCTTCTTATTCAGTTTAGCTTCTACTGCATTTTCAAACTTATATTTCAGCATGCCGTAAACCCGTGTAGCTTCGTAAGAGTCAGGTCCAACATTTTTTCCATCGGGGCCTCCTATAAAATTCCATCCATTTACATCATCTATATAGCCGTTTTTATCATCGTCTATACCATTTCCTGGAATTTCGCCTGGATTGACCCAAATATTATCCTTTAAGTCTTCATGCTCCACGTCAATGCCGGAGTCAATGACTGCCACAATTACTGTTTGAGTTTGTTTGCCTTTTAAAAATTCTGCATAAGCCTTTCTCATGGAAATTCCATTAAACCCTTCTCCTGGGTTGCCATAATACCAGTCATTTGGTGTAGGGGATTGGGCATTTATTACTGTAACTAGTACAATAAAAAGAATTAATACATTTAAATATCTATTCATATGTTTGGTGATTTAAAAATTTTAATTTAATTTTGTGCTAATTTTAATGCATTTTAACATTAATGTTTAAAATATGTTAATTGAATAATTATATATAATACTTTTTTAGTCATTTTAGTTTAAATAGTTTTTTATTAAATGTTGTGACTTTTATGGTTTCTTACTATATTAAATAACATATATAAATGTTTATCATTTTGAGGAAATAATTCGGTCCCTTTTTCTTAAAATGCTCAAATGCAGTATTGTATATTTTAAAATGTAGTCAAGTCTCAATATTTTGAAACCCACAGCAGCCCCTACTTGGTTACTGTAAAAATTGTCGAAAGATGAAAAACAAATTAATGGTTTACTGGACATTTCTTATTGTTCTATGCTTTAATAACAAAAACAATGCCCAATATTCAGATCTTGGAGTTGGATTAGGAATGACCACTTATTGGGGAGATATGAATGTCCCTACTTTTGCTACGAATTATTTTGGCAATAGTGGTTTAGGATTTCAAGCTCATGGTAGATATATGAAAGGAAATCGAATGGCTTTCCGAGGGTCGTTTATATATGGACGAATCAATGGTAATGACTCAAGATCCAATCAAGATTGGCAACTGCAAAGAAATCTTAACTTTAGATCAAGTCTAACAGAATTAGCTGTGATGGGAGAATTATACATACTTCCTTTCAATACTGAGCCTGGAAGTAACTTTTTTGCTCCATACTTGACCGCTGGTGTAGCGGCTTTTTGGTTTGATCCTAAAACAACATATCAAGGTAGAGAAGTAAGACTTCAGCCTTTAGGAACAGAAGGACAAGGCATGCCTGGTAGACCGGGTAAATATGCTAGAAATAGCTTCTCCCTACCCTTCGGTCTAGGTGCTAAGTTTATTCTTACGGAAACTATAAATTTAGGTTTTGAAGTGGTAGTCCGTCGAACATTTACCGACTACATAGATGACCTTAGTTCCATTTATATTAATTATGATGACATCAATAGGTCCAATGGCACCCTTGCAGCAAACTTAAGTAATAGAATCAATGAATATTTGGGCCAACCCGAGCCTTTAAATTTACCTACAGGTAGTCCCAGAGGTGGCGAAAAAGTAGATGATTATTATGTAACGACTATGCTTACGCTCAACTTTGTCTTTACAGACAGTAAAGGTAAAAATAGAATGGGAGGCAATCAAGTAGTATGTCCTTCATTCAGATGACACTATTTTAGATGTGACAGAGAGAGATTCTATATTAAAAAAGTATTGGGGATACGATACCTTCAGGCCACCACAAGACCTGATCATTGACTCTGTGCTTCAGCGTAAAGATACTATAGCTCTATTGCCCACAGGTGGTGGTAAATCAGTGTGCTACCAAGTGCCCGCTATGATGTTTTCAGGCAAAACTATTGTGATCTCACCTTTGATTGCATTGATGCAAGATCAGGTAGACAATCTTTTTGCAAGGGGAATCATTGCCAAAGCACTCAATGCCAATCTCCACTATAAAGAAATAGATGCTATCCTTGACAACTTTGTTTATGGTGATTTAAAATTACTTTATATATCACCAGAGCGTATTGGTTCGGAAGTCTTTATGACCAGAATCCAAAAAGCAAATATCAGTTTGATTGCAGTAGATGAAGCACACTGCATATCACAATGGGGCTATGACTTCAGGCCTTCATATTTTAATATAGCTACACTAAGGCAAATACATCCACTTGTACCTGTTTTGGCACTTACCGCTACTGCTACGCCAAATGTTCTCAAAGATATATCAGAAAAACTGGAACTCAAGACTCCAGTTATTTTTCAAAAAAGTTTTTCGAGAGAAAACCTAGGACTTACGGTGATCAAGGGTGACGACAAAAAAAATGAACTGCTCAGAATACTATCTCGCGTCAAAGGTTGTTGTATCATATATGTACGTAACCGCAGAGAAACTATAGAAACGGCACATTGGCTTCAAGCTCATGGAATATCTTGTGTTTCATATCATGGCGGTATGGATAGAGACATTCGCGAAAAAAATCAATCTGCCTGGATGCACAACCATGTAAGAATGATAGTTTGTACCAATGCCTTTGGAATGGGTATAGATAAACCCGATGTAAGGCTTGTCATCCATCTAGATGTTGCGCCGAGTATTGAAGAATACTATCAGGAAGCGGGTAGAGCGGGTAGAGATGGTAAGGAATCACATGCTGTTACCATAGTAGACGACTCAAATATCAGTGATAGTATTCAAAATTTCAATGAACAATTTCCTTCCATGGAAGTGATAGGTGGTACTTATGATAGATTATGCCGCTTTTTCAAAGTTGCGTACGGCTCAGGCATGATGGAATCTTATGACTTTTCATTATTGGATTTTGCAGATTATGTGGCTATTCCTGCCAAGAAAGTTTATCATATTATCAATATTCTGGAGAAGGAAGGATGGATTTCTACATCAGAAGCTTTTAAAGAACCATCCAAGTTAATGATCCAGGCAACTAGTGAAGATCTAGAATATCTTGAAAAGAATGCGGCCCAAAAATCAAAAATCATAGTTCACCTACTAAGAAAATACGAAGGACTATTTACAGATTTTATAAAAATAGATGAAACTAGGGTAGCTCAAGAATTGGGGATAGAAGTTTCAAAATTAATACAAGTTTTACAGATTCTTAAAACTGAGGGCCTGGTTACGTACATACCTAGAGCAGCAGTGCCTCAAATCACCTTTACACAAGCGAGGCCTCAACCAGAAAGCTTTTCTATAGACAAAAAATCTTATCTTCAACGTAAAAAAATGGCAGAAGACAGATTAAATGCCATGGTAAAATTTATCAATAATGAAACTATTTGTCGACAAAAAGTCATAGTTGATTATTTTGGAGAAAATGGAGTGGCTTGCGGGAAATGTGATATATGCCTTGGTGTAAGTGCATCCACACTTACGTATGATGACACTCAAAAAGTATTGAAACATCTATTACATATCATTCATACTGCCCCTTACCCTTTAAAAAAATATATAGATTTATATCCATTCAATAAGAGAAAACGCATTCTCAAAGCAATCCAAAACTTTGAGTCAGAACACTTAATCATGATCAATAATTCAGGTATCATTTCCCCCGTAGATCATGATTAGAAAAACCATTTATTGTACAGTAAGTAATGATCTCAACCATGATCAACGTATGCATCGGATATGTGGTACTTTATCTGATGCAGGGTTCGAAGTTTGTTTGATAGGAAGAAAAAGACCCAACTCCAAGGTGTTAGAAGCCCAAAATTATAAGCAAACAAGATTGACTTGCTTTTTTAATAAAGGGCCTTTTTTCTATTTGGAATATAATGTCAGGCTTTTTATTTTTCTGCATTTCCATACACCTGACATCGTTTATAGTGTAGATACTGACACCCTTTTGGCTTGTACACTTATAAAATCTCTAAAGAATAGAAAACTGATTTTTGATAGCCATGAGTATTTTACAGAAGTACCCGAACTCCAAAATAGACCCATTACTAAAAAAATTTGGTTATGGATAGAGAAAACCTGCATACCTAAAACAAATGCAGCCATCACAGTTAATGAAAGTTTAGCCAAAATTTTGGGAAATCTATACAACAAAACTTTTACAGCTATATATAATGTGCCTGCAAAAAGCCTATCCCTACGTTATGATGCGCCTACTACTCCGTATATCATATATCAAGGGGCTCTCAACCAGGGACGTGGAATCGAAGCCATCATTGAAGCAATGCAGTACATACCCGATACCCACCTCATCATCGCTGGAGAAGGTGACCTAAGTGATCAGTTAAGAAACCTTGCACAAAAGAGTCCTGTAGCACACCATATTATTTTTACTGGATGGCAGTCTCCTGCTCAGTTGAAATCACTTTCACAAAATGCAACATTAGGTGTAAATCTTTTAGAAAAAAATAGCCTAAATTATTACTACTCCCTAGCCAACAAATTTTTTGACTATATGCACGCTGGAGTTCCTTCTATCAATATGGATTTTCCAGAATACATTCATATACTAAATCTATATGATGTTGGGTATACAGTATCTGACCTTAACCCCGAAAACCTAGCGACCAAAATCAACAACATCTTACAAGATGTAACTTCTTATAAAAGTAAACAAATTAATTGTCTAAAAGCATCGGAAAAATATCAATGGGAAAAGGAGTCAATAAAACTTCTGGAGGTCATCCAATTATAATTCCTGATTTTTTACTATTTTATCTTTATATAATTGTTTGAACTTCTCAAGTTTAGGAGCAATGACAAACTGGCAATATGACTGCTCGGCATGTTGGTTGAAATAGTTTTGATGATATGCTTCTGCTGGATAAAACATTTCAAATAATTGAACTTCAGTCACTATTTTTTCCATCATTGAAGCTTGTACTTCCTGCACAGCCAATGTGATAGTTTGTTTTTCGGCTTCATTTCTATAAAAAACAATACTCCTGTATTGTGTACCTGTGTCTGCACCTTGTCTATTTAAAGTACAAGGATTATGTGTGGTCAAGTGGATAATAATAAGATCATACAAAGATATCTTATGGGAATCATAGGTAATCTCTACTACCTCAGCATGTCCAGTCATTCCACTCGTTACTTCTTTATAAGTAGGGTTCTTTGTGCGCCCACCACTATATCCCGACACTACTTCTACAACTCCTTCCAAATGCTGAAATACTGCTTCAGTACACCAAAAACAACCACCACCAAAAGTGACTTTATTAAGATTTGGGTCGACCTTAACCATAGATACGGCATTGATGCAAAATCTGAGACAGCTGGGCGGTGGACCATCCTGAAATACATGTCCCAAATGTGCGTCACAAGTATTGCAAAGAGCTTCTATGCGTACCATGCCGTAACTCTTATCTTTGACATAAGATACTGCATTTTCTTCAATAGGCTGGGTAAATGAAGGCCAGCCAGTTCCACTTTCAAACTTCTCAGTGGCATCAAATAGCAAGCTTCCACAACATATGCAAGCATACCTTCCACCCGTAAACAAATGACACATCTCCGAACTAAAAGGTCTCTCCGTTCCCTTTAGCCTTGTAACATGAAACTGCTCTGATGTTAGCATTTGTTTCCATTCACTTTCAGACTTTACTACTTTATTTTTAGGCTGTGGTGTGCCATTGTTTGCATATTTTAGGATATCGAGCCACTTCAGCATATATATTATTTTAGTCTTTAACAGCAGCATGAATAAGTTGTTTATAAAGTTTCAAATATTGCATTTCTCCTTTTTTTATAATGACAACAGCTTTAAACAAAAATTAACTAAAGTTGGACTTATTTTAGCAAAAGCTTAACTACCATTATTCTAGATTTAGCGTCTTCATTGAAAATAATTCTTAATGATGAATTATCAATTTTTATTTCATAACAAAATAAACAATCATGAACCTTATTCAAAAATTAAAACTCGTAGCATTCTTTTTAGCGGCTGCTATTTCGATCCAAGCTCAAATATCAGTTGGAATCAAATCAGGTGTAAACTTAGCAGACACCAGAGTAAATGGCTTATTTGACAATAGTTTACCTGAACAAACCATGTATCCTGGTTTTACTGTTGGGGTCATCGCAGAAATTACTCTTCTAAATGGATTTGCTTTCAGGCCAGAATTAAATTTTGCACAAAAAGGCTTTGTTACAGACATTTCAATTACAGATTTTGAACTTTTAGGCATAGATATTCCCTTGGGAGCCAGAGCAAAAACTCGATTCAATTATGTCGATATGCCCCTATTATTGAAGTACAGTACAGGGTCAGACCTAGCTAAATTATATTTTATTGCAGGACCTAGTCTTGGATATACACTTAATGCTCATGTAAGACCTGTAGCCAACTTAATCATTGACATCAATTTACCTCGGGTGAATATTCCTCTGAACAATGACATTTATCAAAGGTGGGAAGTGGCAGCTACAATGGGTGTAGGAGGAGAATTTAAAGCAGGCCAAGGTAAAATTTTTGGTGATGTTAGATACAACTTGGGACTTACCAATATGCTACAAGACCCTATCATTGATTTTAGAGCCAAAAATCAAGGTATAGCTATTACAGCTGGCTATGCCTACCAATTTTAAAACAATTGTAATATAGATTATTGTTCTTGAGTTTAAAGTTATAAAAAATTAGACTGAGTCGTTCATATTAGCTCAGTCTGATTTTTTTCACAAATGTGAAAAGTAAATATCAATGAGCATTTTTGACCCCAAAAATTCACCTTACATTAAGTGGGATATCGCTTTAAAGCATACATTTACTAAGATTTACAACATTTATGTTAATTTTTATCTAAAGTGTGACCAATCCTTTGACTTTTTTGTCTTAGAATTCAAATTAAATAATATTTTTGCAACTTAATTCGTTTAATATAAAAATTCCTTATCATGAACAATAAAAATTTTGGAAAATTTGCAGTTTTTGCTGCATTATTATTTGTAGCAATTACGTTTTCTTCTTGCAACAGAGGTTATGGTTGCCCATACGAACTTAAGTCTACTGTGAAAGTATTGTTACCAATAGTTAAATAATGTTTGAAGACTTTCTATGATTAATTGGAAAATTTTGTCTTCAATATCTGATCTAGAAGAAGCAGACAAGATTTCTTCGGGAAAAGATGTGATGCTTTTTAAGCATAGTACAACCTGCTCCATAAGCCATATGGCTAAAATGAGACTAGAATCTGCATGGAACCTAGAAGAAAAATTAGAGCCCTATTATTTGGATTTAAAGGCTTTTAGATACATTTCTGATACCATATCAGAAAAATATAATGTGCATCATGAATCTCCTCAAATTATCATTTTAAGAAAAGGTGAATGTATTTATGATGCATCTCATTTTGATATTACTATAGAAGAAATTAATGAAACTTTAGATTTTCATGTCAGAAAACCATGAGTTATTTATTTCTGGAGATGGTTCTCACACTTTAATATCACCTATATTTCAAACGTCATACCACTCACTTCATGGTGCCATCCAAGAAAGTGAGATAGTGTTTATTAATGCTGGTTTAGAGTACTTAAAAGCAAAAAGTCATCAAAATATTTTTGTTTTTGAAATGGGCTTTGGAACAGGTTTGAATGCCATTTTAGCCAAGATATGGGCAGCACAAAACAATATAAAACTATGCTATCACACAGTAGAAGCCTACCCAGTTCCCATGGAAGTAATCTACAAGTTAAATTATCATAACATCATAGGTAATCAACAAGATTTTATCGATTTACATCACTTATCTTGGTCTCGGTTACACACCTTGTCAGAATATTTTGATTTTTGCAAATGGGATGGTACTCTCGAAGAGATAGAATTAGAGCCGAAATTTGATGCTATTTTTTTTGATGCATTCGGCCCTTCAACACAGCCAGACTTATGGAATATAGGTATCATGAGTAAGATGTATGACATGCTAAATGATGGCGGCGTTTTGACTAGCTTTTGTGCTCAGGGAGCATTCAAACGACATCTCAAGTCAGCAGGCTTTATGGTAGATGCCTTACCAGGTCCTCCTGGAAAAAGGGAAATGACACGTGCTGTTAAAGTAAAGATGATTTAAAAAAACCAATAAATTGTTAAAAATCTTCAATTAAGGTGCTGGATTAGAAATTTCCATATGCACTTTGTCTATTTCGGTCAGAACATCGGATCCCACTATAATGTCTATTGAACCAATATTTTCTCTTAATTGACTCATATTTGTTGCCCCAATAATATTACTACATACAAAAGGGCGGTCATTTACAAAGGATAAAGCAAGCTGTGCTGGCGTAAGACCAGCATTTTCTGCGATTTCAATATATCTTGAAGTTGCTTCACGACTATTTGCTCCATTATATCTAACAAGATTTTTAAACTGATTGATTCTATCTTGTGGTTTATCTAATCCTTTGTGAAATTTGCCAGATAAAAGCCCAAAAGCCATAGGGGAATAAGCTAATAATCCTATCTTTTCTCTTATACTTATCTCAGAAAGCCCGACTTCAAAACTTCTGTTTAGTAAATTATAAGGATTTTGAATAGAAATAGGTCTGGGCAAATGGTGCTTGTCTGCGATAGAACATGTCCTCATGGCTCCCCATGGAGTTTCGTTGGAAAGGCCCCAATGCTTAATTTTACCCATTTTTACCAAGTCGTTCATAGTTTCTATGGCTTCTTCAAAATTATCGTGCCATTCACTATCGTGCACTTGATACCCCAACGTTCCGAAATAATTGGTCTTACGTTCGGGCCAATGCATCTGATAGATATCTATATATTCAGTTTGTAACCTTTTCAAGCTGCCTTCTATAGCTTCTAAAATCCTAAGTCTGCTAAAACCGAGATTTGGGCTTATGTGTGTAAAGGAAGGTGATGGGCCAGTTATTTTAGTGGCTAAAATGATATCCTTTCTACCCTTGGATTTTTTTAACCATGTTCCGATAATTCTTTCTGTCGAACCTTGAGTTTCTGGTCTTCCCGGAACGGAATACATTTCAGCGGTATCTATAAAATTTACGCCTTGGCTTAGTGCATATTCTATTTGCTCATGACCTTCTGCTTCAGTGTTTTGCTGACCATAAGTCATGGTTCCAAGACAAATGACACTAACTTCTAAATCTGTTATTCCTAATCTTCTATATCTCATATTTAAAATTCTAGTAGCATTAAAGCAATAAAAGAGTCATTTTGTTTAAAAAGCTTAAAAAGAAAAAGACCCCCATCGACTTTTCGATGCGGGGTCCCATCCCAAAAACAGTAAAATTCTTTATAGAAAACTATTCTACTACTACCATCTTCCTGGTTGCTTTGAAGTCACCTGACTCCAATGTGTAATAAAGTACACCTGATGCTCCCAGTTCATTTCTGTTGATTTCGATGCTATTATACCCTTTATTGAAATTATTAGTAATAACCATTACAGTTTTACCAGTTACATCAAAAACAGTCAATGTTGCATCTGCTTGCTGTGCCAATTCAAATCCAATAATTGTAATTGATTTGAATGGGTTTGGCGTGTTTTGATACAAAGTGTTACTGAGGTCATTTCTGTTTTCCACAGTAAATACAACATTCATCACATTGAATTCTGAATTGTATGCTTCAGCTATGGTTATAGCTGAATCTATCCACAATCCGTTGGTAAGATTACCTTTTATTTTAGCTCTAAGCGTTAAAACTAGTAAAGCATCACCTTCTGCCATATCTATAGCACTTTCTTTATTGTAACTTACGGTCACTTGACCATCTGCCAACTGCGTAAGTCCAAAATTGTTATCATTTATTCCTTTTAGTGGACTGTTAATCGCTTCAAGGCTGAATAATTCAGTGTTGAAGTTTACAGTAAACTGGAAGCCTGATACATCATTTGAATGTGCCATAGCAACTGGTACTTCTATAGTTTGGCCAGCTTCAAAAGACTGATTTACTGTACTTAAGAACATTTTCTGACTTGTTCTTGCTTCAGTAGTATTGTCGTTTAAGTTAGCTTTCGCATTACCATTTACGTCACCAATTTTGACTGCCATAAAGTCTACGTTCATATCCGTGGCTAAGTTTTCCAGATTGTATACCAATGGAAGTGCCTCAGTGTGAGCTGTTTTTGCATCAGCAAAATTGTATGCTTTGTCAAAAAATTTCCAAGAATCATTGTTTGTAAACTCATTAGTTACACCCAAGATTACTTTACGTAAGTCAGAAAGGTCAGATGCTGCGATATTCTTGTCATTATTAACATCTGCTGCGATCAATTTGTGTGGTGTATTTAACTTTTCGATTCCTAATATATGTCTCTGAATCATTACTAAGTCAAGAGTAGAAACACCATTAAGATAATCATCCTTTTTAGAAGGCGCAATGATATAATTTGCACCAGACGTAACATCAGCAAAGTTAAATGTACCGTTATTACCTGTGATCATATTCATTTCACTACCTTCCAGTTTAACATCTACATCCTTAACAGGCTCATCGTTTGGATTCATAATAGAACCTTGAACAACAATTCTAGATACTGGACATACTTTGAAGTTATCCTGAATAGTGATAAATGTAGAGCAGAAATCCTGAATAAGTTCGCCTGTAGGAGTGATTACTCCAACATAAACATTTAAGTCTCTTCTTCCTCTATCAGCACAAGTAAATCTTCTACTCATTACTAATACTGGTTTCTTGTTAGCATCCAAGGTGATAGGAGCAAATGAATGAAGTATTTCATATCCACATGGATGGAAGCTACCGTTATCAAAGTCTTTTGCCCAGATATCAACCATCGCTTCTGTAGGAGAAACAGGCATTAAACTTGTTGCTAAACCATTTAAACAATAAGGAGTCGGTGCTTTAGCATTTTCTATAGTAAATAATGCTGTACATTTAGTGACATTACCACATCTATCTTCAAATGCCCATTCTATTCTATGAGTTCCTATAGGGTATGTACCACTAGCATTGGCACTATTGATTCTGTTTAGTGAATTTGTTGTAGCTAAACCGGATTTTGAGAACCTTGCGTCGAAAGAGCTACCATTATTAGGATATATTTTAACAGAATATCTAAGTTGATCAGTACATACGTCACTTGCAGTTGCCGTCAATTCTATATATCCAACTTCACATTTAGGATCAAATGTTTTAACTGAAGAATTAGTGCATCCTGTAAGAATCTCAGGTTTTTCATCGTCGTATACCTTAATAACTTGAGTGTGTGTCCATTCAGTATAAGTGACTCCACCACCAGTTGATGTTACAAAATTACACCAATCAATAACCTTCCAATGTCTAAGAATTTTAAAACAAGCTTCACCGTTACTATTATTGAATGTAAATATTTGATCTTCATATTGTGCTCCTACTAAGCTACAAATATTATCTGCCGTCAGGTCTGGTCTTCCTGTAAAATCTGGACCGAATGCATCATCATTAGGATCTTCACAACCTTTAATGGTCACATCTTTTGGCCATCTTGCATTCGTCATTTCAAAATTACTTGATCTTCTAACTGTGATGATTTGCGAACACCTAACAGTGTCTCTGCCTCCAGGAAGGTAAGCTCTAAAATTACGAGTGATCTTACCAATTCTACAACTGCTTAATTCAATAATTGAGTCCGTTCTTACTACTATGTTCGGACTACAATTGTCAGTCACTGTCGGCCAGCCAAAAGAATGCGTTAATTTTGCAGTATCAAAATAATCATTACAAGTTAACGTCATATGCGCAGGGCAAATGATAGTCGGTGGAAGTTTATCCTGGATATGAGCATTTACCATACAGTCATTCCAGTTTCCAGATTTGTCTATAACTCTGAATTGTACCATTACTGAATTGTTGGCATCTTCGCAGCAGAATAATGCTCCAGAACTAAATCCGCATGGATCAGTTATTTCAATAACATAATAATATTCATCGTCCTGGCAAGATTCTACATTAAAGTTTCTCCATTTTGCATTAGCATCTCTTACCAAAACATAAGGTAAATTATTTTCAGGATTTGCAGTTGTAATAATCGTGTCCTGAGGAAATCCTACATCCCAATTTTTATATCTTGATGTTTCAGTACTTAACCAAGAGAAAGTACCTTTATTTTTAAGATCTTTTAAACCTATTAAATAATCAGCACCTAAATTCCACTTTTTCATTTCGTTATACACAAAATTATTTTCAGCAGCATTATTGATAGCTACTACATAACCACCCATTGCTGCAGCTGTTTTGATTGCTACTTCAGGTTTTGCCTTATGCTTAGATGCATAATAGTAGTGAGGGGCGGTTTTCCCAGCGTTGACAAAAGTACCCAAATGAGTAAATCCAGCAAAATCAGGAGTTTTACACGGAGTACAACCAGGAGTTATTCTTCTCACAAGCATTTTTGCAAGATCACAATCATCATAGCTACCATCATCAAAAGAAGTAGCAGGTACCCATGCTTTTCCATCATATGTTAATCCAACTGTAGTATTAAGATCACAAATAGCTACTGGAGCTGTGTGGTCTTCTACATTAACTGTCATAATATAATCAGTCTGATTATGACACTCATCAAAAGCAGTATACTTAATTTCACTACAACCTAACGGTAGAGGTATAAATCTATCTGCATCTGTAACTTTCAATCCTTTTATAAACCCACCATCATAAGTGACATCATAAGAAAGGGCAGTAGAACAATTATCTTTTATTGTGGGCTTAGGTACTCTGTAAATACCTTCGCAAGTATGACCATTTGTAGTAGCAATATCTGAACCTTTCATGTTTGAAAACTCAGGACCCTTAGTATCAGAGATTTCTATTATTTGCAAAAATTCTCTAACTTTAGAATCGCAAGACCACTCTAAAATCTGCCATCTTCTCATGATTTTCTTTACACACTTGATTGTTGGAAACTCAGCGTCTGTATAAGAAACAAAGATGTTACACTTATCAATAGTCTCCGGAGTCAATGCTATAGATCTTGCTATTGGTCCAATAAAGTTACTGATCATTAATTCAGTCCACCTGTCCGAGTTATCAGTGGTGACTCTAAAGCAAAATTGTTGATCTTTAAGGATAGTAATAGCGGATACAGTACCACTGCCTACGTTTGCTGCTGGATCTGTTGTCAAGTTAACCCAAGGGGCACCGTTCACACTATATTGTCCTATATCATAAAAGAAATTGCCAGCAGGTGGAGTACTTCCTTTCATTGATGCAGACCAATTGAATCCTATCGTTCCATTGGCTGTAGCAGTAAAACAAACTTGTGCTCCCATACCTGGATAAACAGTTGGCGCTGTACCACCTGCCAATCTGAGATTACCATTTATTGGATTTACATCTACAGTACCAGCACCCCTTGTAGCAGGCATCCATGCGTGAAGTGATGGAACACCTGATCCTTGCAATACAACTAAAGGTGTTGTACTAACAGTGATATCTACTGGTGAAGGATTCCCAGCAAAAGGTCTACCTGCAGGTATTTTTGCATAAGGAGCATCACATTGTAATTGCACATTTTGCACTCCAATAACATCATCGATATCCAAGGTAACTACCCAAAAAATTACAGTACAATCAGTGTCAGATATATTGCCAGATTCGTCAATAGCTCTAAATTTTCTTTCGATCATTTTGATGGTATCAGAACCCGCAAATATAGGATTGATGCAATCATTGACTACGATTTCTTCGCTTACTATATATACTCTAGGAGCATGGCAATTATCAATAGCAGACGGAGTAAAAGACCCTAAAGAAGGACATGTAACAACTATGTTCTGTACGTCGTCACTCTCCCAAGATGGTCTGAATTTGTCTTCTACATTTACAGTCGTCCAACAAGAGTTTGTACCTCCTGCAGTTGCTACTTTAGCATAAATAGTTTTACCAATATACAATTGGCCATCATTCAGTTCTGCCTCACCAGTACCAGAATCTATAATTCCTGATGTTGGTGTCTTCATCAATGTAACGACTGCGGTGGAAGCACCACCACATGTAGAGCCATTGGCTAGTAATTGATCAGCTGTAATCACTGCGCTGCAGTCATTATCGACTGAAACTTGTATAGAACCTTTACAAGCACACGATGGTGTCTGGGCCACTGTGTTTGCTAGGGTTCCTACAAATAGTACCATGATAAGACTACCAAGTCTTAAAAGGGTACTGAAAGGTTTTGAATTTGATTCATTCATGAGATCCAAATTTTGAGTTTAATGAAAAAATTTTTACTGTCATGAGAGTTAGCGGTATAAAAATACACCTAAGTCCCAGAACTTATTGGTTAAGAAATAATTACATATAAAAGCTGTCAGTGCTCTTATTTCTTTTGGATCTAAAATCAATACTAAGGTTGGAAAAAAAATATATATTTAACTATACGATGTATAATTAGTATGCTGTTTAAAACACAAATGTATAAGACAAAAACTCATATATACACGAATTCTATCTGTTTTCAGTTTTAGGTAAATCTATTATATATGCAGATTGGTAATTGTAAGATAGGTCCAGAATAGTTTCTCACGCTATTCTGATGCAAAGATATGTGGCATTATACATAAAAAAAAATATTATTGAAAAAAAATACATATATTTTTAAACATAACATTTAATCTATTGATTTATATAATATAATAAATTATATAATTTTAATATAACATAATAAAAAAAACAATAAAATTAAAATTCTAAATAAATTATTAGTAATCAATATACGTAAACAACACAAAATATTATAGTTATAAATTATATTTTACAAGCAAGTATAAAAATGCAATTCATATTAAATAAATAATATATATAAATAGATGATTGACTATTATTTCATTCTCTGTATTGTGGCTTGACATAGTTTTAATGTTTAATATGAAAAACCTGAAAAAGCACTGTAGCAAAATGTAATCATAGATTACCTTTTGTGTTCACATACAGTTTTCTTGCATTTTCCATAGAGATTTAAGGAATGATGTGTAATTTCAAATTCCAATATCTCACCCATCATAGTTTTAATTTGTTGAATCCGTGGGTCACAAAATTCCAAAACTTCACCACAATCCAAGCAAATAATATGGTCATGTTGTTTAAATCCATAAGATTTTTCATACTGGGCTAGATTTTTTCCAAATTGATGTTTTGTGATGAGATCACAGCTTACTAATAATTCCAATGTGTTATAAACTGTAGCACGACTTACTCTATAATTTTGATTCTTCATGTGAATATAAAGTGCTTCAGCATCAAAATGGTCAGTCCTTCTATATATTTCTTCGAGTATAGCATATCGCTCTGGAGTTTTCCTTAAACTGAATTTTTCTAAATGTGAAGAAAATATTGTTTTAACTTCAGCTACTGTATCATTTAATTTTTCTGGTGCACTTATCATTAATCTTTACTTTTTTATGATTTGAACATATAATTTTTTCATAAGTTATCCTTTAGTTATAGGCTTTATCGGTTCTTATTACAGAAGAAATACCTGGTAATTTCTCCAATGATTGTACAACTAGATTTAATTGATCTTTGTTTAATACAACAATTCCTATCCTTCCTTCAAAAAAACCTTCTCTCCCTTCGATACTGAAAGTTTTAATGTTTATTCCCAATCTATTTGAAAGTTCATTGGTCAACGCTTGTATAACTCCTGGACCCGAATCCACTCCCCTAACCAAAAGCTCAACAATAAAATTAGAATTAGAATTAGGACTGCCTATCCATTCCGCTTTCAATACCCTATACCCATAATTGGCTAATATGTGTGTTGCATTGGAACAGGATGTTCGATGAATTTTTAAACCTTCTTTAGTGGTAAGATATGCAAATATTTCGTCACCCTGGACTGGATTACAACAAGTAGCCAAAGAAAACTGATACATATCTGCTGGTTCGTTATTGACTAAAATATTAGATTTGTTAACTTTTGTTGGTCTTTGAATTTTCTTTAGCTCATCAATCAAAGGATTGGGCACTAAACTAAGGGCTTCTTCGTCCTTTCTAAAAACTATTTTCCCACCTTCAATATCATAGTTTTTGATATCAGCTATTCTCACTTCATCTTGAGACAAACCATAATATAGATCTATCCTGCTTTTGTATCCCAAATGCTTAGAAATAATATCTACGTTATCTTCAAAATCTATCTTTAGATTTTTCAATTTTCTTTCTAAAGCTTCTTTACCAAACTCTCCAATTTTTCTTCTCTCATCTTTCATGGCAGACCTAATCTTAGACCTTGCTTTACCCGTAATCACCATCTTAAGCCAATCTTCATTTGGCTTTTGATTTTTATTGGTGATAACCTGAACTTGATCCCCATTGTTAAGTTTATACCCCATAGGAACAAGCTTGTTATTGACCTTGATGGCAGCAGCATGATATCCTACATCTGTATGTATCTCGAAAGCAAAGTCTAAAGCTGTAGCACCTTTTGGTATAATGCGCATATCCCCTTTTGGGGTGTAAACATATACTTCCTCATCAAATAAGTTAGTTTTAAAGTCATTTACAAAGTCCATTGCATTAGTATGCTTAGCATCTAGAATCTCTCTGATATTGTCTAACCAGTTATCATAGACATTTTCTTGTTTTTTTACACCTTTGTATTTCCAGTGTGCTGCAAAGCCTTTTTCTGCAATTTCATCCATTCTTTCTGACCTTATCTGGACTTCAACATATCTACCCTTAGGACCTATTACAGTAGTATGTAATGATTCATAACCATTACCTTTTGGTGTCGTAATCCAATCTTTCAATCGCTCTGGAATGGGCTTATAAACATCTGTGATGATAGAATATATCTGCCAACAATACATTTTTTCCTTATCTCCAGGTACATCAATAATTATCCTAACAGCAAATATATCAAAAATCTCTTCAAATGCAATGCCGTTATTTTTGATTTTATTAGCTATGGAAGATGTTGCTTTGATTCTACCTAATACTCTAAACTTTACTCCTAATTGTTGAAGTTCTTCTTTTAAGGGTTTAATAAACTGCTCTATATAGGCTGTTCGCTCTTGATCTGAATCCGATAATTTGTGTTGAATTTCATCATATAGTTCCTGATCCGTTATTTTAAGACAAATATCCTGAAATTCAGTCTTTATATTGTATAAGCCCAATCGATGTGCTAAAGGAGTATAAATATATTCTGTTTCAGCTGCAATTTTGAGTTGCTTATGCTTAGGTTGTGCATCAATAGTACGAAGATTATGAAGTCTATCAGCCATTTTAATTAAGGCAACACGTACATCTACTACCAAGGTGCTTAATACCTTTTTAAAATTTTCAGCTTGGGGACTTTCTACATCGTCTACTTTATATGTACCATCTAATTTGGTAAGGCCGTCTACAATTACTGTGACTTTGGGACCAAATATGGTTTTTATATCAGTTAAAGTAAGTGGGGTATCTTCAACTACATCATGAAGTAAAGCACATGCTACTGCAGTAGGTCCAAGACCAATCTCTTCATAACATATCCTTGCAACTTCAATGGGATGAAAGATATATGGCTCTCCTGACTTTCTTCTCTGAAACTTATGTGCATCCACTGCAATTTCATAAGCTTTTTCAACTAATTCTACATCTTCATCTTGTAAAATAGGTTGCATAGTAGCTAATAGCTCATCAAATTTTGATCGAACACTTTTTATTTCTCCTTCGCTATATGTAACACCAATTGGCATACTAAATTAAATTTAGAATAAGCTAATTTTACAAAATTAATTAAATAAAATTAAAACACTAATAAAATTAACAATATTTTGAAATTTTACTTCATCATAAAACCCAAACTTCTAATTGTTAGTCTTGAATAATTTAAATAATAAAAAAGGCAGCCCTTAAAATAAAGGCTGCCTTTTTGAAATATTTTAAAACGTTCTTATCGTTTACTCAACGATGATCATTTTCTTAGTAGCTGTGAAGTCACCGCTTTCTAATGTGTAGTACATTACACCACTTACTCCTAATTGCTCTTTAGTGAATACTTCACTGTTTAAGCCTTTTGTTGCTGCGATGTTTCTTACTACTACTATTTTACCTGTCATGTCATATACACTTAATGTTGCTGCTCCTGCCTCAGGCATTTCGAAGCTCACTGTGGTCTGACCT
>CAMBRK010000057.1 GCA_945870185.1 Aureispira sp. CCB-QB1
TTTGGTGACGGTACTACTTTTTCGGGGCGTAAGCCTTATTTTCATACCTTCCCATCATCAGGTACTTACCGTGTATGTCTGACCGTCAGTAATGAAAATAGTAGCCACACCTATTGTCGTGATGTCGTGATCGGAGATACTACATCTACCTTAGATAATGTATCAGCACATATGCAGGTGCATCTTTTTCCCAACCCTACAACAGCAGACATCCATATCACCATATCTGACTATGTACCCGCAGATGCCCGCATCCTGATCTATGATGCCATGGGCAGTCGGATCGTCGATAAAAGAGTGTATTATGGGCAGAATCCTATCGATCTAAGCCATGTACCATCTGGCATATATTTTTACAGAATCAGCGAACACGGCAAGGATGTCAAGAATGGAACATTGACAAAGTTTTAAAAATAAAACAGATATTTATGTAAAGACCAATCTTTACTAAGTTAATTATTTTAAAAGCGTGAGATAGAAGGCAGATATTTAGACGATCGGTACTTATCTCCATGATCAAAACTTATAAGACAAACCTAGATATAGGGAATAATTTTCATTATAGCTTAAGTACTTTAAACCAGCATCAAAAGCTAGCTTAGAGCCAGTAAAACGAACTCCAAACGAAAAAATGTTTTCATGTTCATCATAAGAAGTAATCCAATTTTCTGTAATCAAAAATGTACTTTTCGATACTCTCCACATACCAGAAAACGTCAATAAAGCAGAAGCCTGATTAGCTGGCGCCACATGTCCAGAAAAAGTGGATGGATCATAAATATAATCATCCCAATTGGTAAAATAAGCGCCAAGTCCAATGGTAAAATTATGGTTTTGGTCTCCATTGGTAAACAGTCCTGCCACCATTTGATGTCTATCATCAGCATTTATGCCATAAAATCCGGTAACACCAAGCGTAGATCTTTTAGAAACTTCATAGCCCGCTAATTTGGTAGATAAAATGGTGACCGACTCAAACTCATTATCCAAAAATGAGAATAAATTGGCTCATCCTGATATACTCAAATGATCAGTGATACCATATTCAAATGCTGTGTCAACTCCCATATTGGATGTAATATTCATGTCATTTTTCTCAATATTAAAAGCAGATTGACCAAATAAGTATCTGTTAGAGTGCTTATTCCTAGGGATGTACCTACCGTCAAAAATATAGGCTTCATCTATTTTCTTAATATATTTGATGTCATCCTTATGCAAGGTCAATTTGGAAAGTTTACTCACTTGAAAAACGAATTGATCACCAGATCTTTCTAAATAAACACCCAAAATATTGGTCTTATCTTTTAGGGTAAGTAAATAATATTCATTACAGACAAGCTTCACATCACTCAAATTCCTTATCTTTTGCTGACCCAAAAGGCTAAAAGTCATCAAAACGACTACCACAAACAGACTTAGTCTTGTAAAAAAAGTATTTCGAATCTATTTAATGTTTAGTTTTATAAAATTTCAAAATCAGAATACAAAGATAATTATTCTTCTGATTTATAAAAATCATTTTTCCGAAATGATAAGATTTACAAATCACTCTTTGAATTCTATGTCAAAGCCCAAAATTTATTCTCTAAAACAAATTCCATACTTGATCCCTAGGAGTCTTAGTAACAAAGTTATAAACAATGCCTTTAATACTTCCCTAATTCGCTGATACATACCCATAATTTAGTTTTTCAATGGAAGTGCAAAAATAGTTCATTTTTTGAAATCATTGTATTTAAACCCGAAATATGCATTAGAAAATCCCTGCCTGCCCTACGGTACGGCGAGGCAGGTATTCCAAAGCTAAACTTCGTGCCTTTGGCTCGACAAGGTCTGCAAATCAGAATCCGCCGCGGCTTACTATTTATCTTCTGTAACCGTAGCGGTGCTACACTTTTCGAATATAAATAGCTGATTTACCTGCCCGCATACCATGTAGTGGTCAGGCTGGTTGCATTTTAGCTTCTTCCCGCTAAAGCGGGACAGGCTATGACAAAGTTCTAACGCATAATTCGGGTTAAAAAAATAAATACCAAAATTAAAAGTCAACATTGAGAAAAATACAAAATAAAATGATTTTGAAATGACAAGTAAATCCGCAATCAGAATAATATTTCGAAGTTCCTTAATTTACCTGAATTGCGATATGAAGCATCATTCAATTGGAATATTTTTTTATGCTTGATTCTTTTTAAAATTATCTTTATGTATCTATCTTTACGTTTAATTAATTTGAAGATTTTATAAAATTCCCACTTTACGAATATCTTTTCAAAAAATAAATCCATTAAATCAACAACCTAAGTTAATGAGAAGCTTATTAGTTATTACCTTTTATTTATTATTTATCCAATGGGGATACAATGCACCCAATGTTTCTGCAAAAAGAAGTTTTGAGTATTCCATACACTCTTTTACTTACCAAAAAGATATCAGAAAGTTTAAATTTTTCGAAAAAGTACTTTTTACAAATCCCATCTATTTTGCGCCTCAGTCAGTACTTTGGTCAGCAGGTACCGTTCAGAATTTCGGAACCCAAGCTTGTGGTTCATCAAATTTAACGATGAGTGTTGAAACTTTTGTACCCGGAGTCACCAACGGACCTGGACAAGGCAACAATGTACACTGTGTAGTTCATCTGGGTAAAGTACAGAATTTTGGAGGTGGATGGGCATGTATTCAAAATTTTGATATGACCTATGTTTCTGACAATGGCATGAATGATGTTTTTTCAGCTACTATATCTTCATTACCTCCCGGATTGTATGAATTTACTTGTGCTTGTTCTGATGCAGGTGTATTTACAGACCCTACAACTGCCCCCGGTATTACATGGATTGGCACCTCAAACCCACCCAATGCATTTACCAATGGACAATTTACGGTAACAGCAAGTGCTCCCAATGACGATTGTTCTGGTGCATTAGTTACCTTAAATCAAGGAGCCAACGTAGTCAATAACAACTGCTCCATAGATGGTATGGTAGGATTTCAATACACGGTAACATCATATGGTCCTGTATCCATTACAGCTTCTGCAGGCTCATTAAGTGATCCATTGATTGGGCTGATCAGACAAGGCATGCCATGTACAGGGCCAGGTATTAATCCTGCTGCGATTTGCTTTGCACCTGGTACAATATTATATATACAAGCAGGAAACAATGATACGCCATGTATAGAATATGGTAATTTCACCATTAACGTTACTCAAAACAGCTCCCCCGTAAACCCTACAGTTTCAGTCACCGAACCCAATGGAACCAATGATGGCAATATTTGTACGGGAGATGGATTTACACTTACCGTAGCCCCTTCTGGTGCGAGCGCTTACTCTTGGGCATTGGACGGCAGTGCTATTACTAATACGACCAACACTTTGACCATATCAAACAGTAGCATTGCCAATGATGGCACATATCAAATCACTGTTACTGACGCCAATGGCTGCACAGGGAGTACTTCTATCCTGATTAATGTTATAAGTCCTCCTACAGCAAGTACTGCTACCATCTCTGAATGTGAAACTACCCCTGGAAGTGGAACAGCAAACTTTGTTTTAACAGATGCAAATGCTGGCGTATTGAATGGACAAACTGGTCTAACCGTTTCATATCACATTAGTAATAGTGATGCAAATACCAATACATCACCACTTGCTTCACCATACAATAGTGCCAATACAACCATATTTGCCAGAGTAACAGACCCTGTATCAGGTTGTTTTGCTGTATCTGCTGTTACATTAACGGTAAATACTGCACCCACAGGAGTACAAATTCAAAATCAAAACGCGTCTAATTCACCTACTGACTTTACAATATGTCAGGGTACGGCCATCAATCTTCAAGTAGTAGCTACAGGAAGTGGCACTTTGAACTATTCGTGGACATTTCCTGGTGGAACAGCGACAGGTACCCCTCTAAGTTTCGCTTCTGCCAACCCATCCTTACATAGTGGCAATTGGGTAGTGACCGTAACAGATAGCAATGGTTGTACCGCCACAGATGATATCAACATCACGGTGACATCTGCCCCATCCAATGACAACTGTGCAGATGCACTTCCTTTTGCTACTACAGGTAACAATACTTGTGCTTCTCAGGATATTACCACTTGCGGAACTAACAGCGAAGCCTCAGTGTGGTATGATTATACCGTGCCCAATAATATAAAATCACTGACATTTACCTTAAGTGGGCTTACAGGTGGCGTACTGAATGTGTATGACGGTTGCGGTGGCAGTGCCATTGGTAGTACTTGTACCACGAGTGTTACTATCGATTGTCCCGATGATGGAGATATTTTAAAAATTTATGTAAGTTCTCCTACTAGCAGCACCGGTTCATTCACGTTAAGTGTTGTAGAAACTGCCATAACAGCACCCAATGACGAATGTACTGATGCATTGATGATACCATCAAATCCGATTTGTGAATTTTTTGCAGTCGCAGGAAGCACTTCAGTTGGGGCTTGTCCTGAATCTTTTTCAGTTCCGGGATGCGGATTAGATTACACTAGCGATGCCATTGTGTGGTACAGTTTTACTACACCGGCAGGAACCAATACTGTTCAGTTTCAAAATGTGACAGGTGTATTAACTGTATTTGACGCTTGCCCAGCTACAGCATTTGTAAGTGGTGGCAATTGTATATCAGGTCCTGCTACAGTAAATGTAACACCAAACACCACCTATTATATTGGAATAGGTATCGCCGGTGGAAGTGGTCCAGTAGGATTTCAAATGCAATACAATGCAGGTCCTGTGAATGATATGTGTGGTGGAGGTAATATAGATTTGGGAAGTAGTGGAAGCGGTGCATCATCGAATGCTTGTGCTGGCCCTGATTACTCTTTAAATTGTACCGCTAGTTCCTATGAGAATTCTGTTTGGTTTTCTGTAACCGTAGACCCAGGTAGTTCAGGCATACAATTTACCGTTACAGGTTCAGGTAGCTCACCCATGACAGGAGGTGGCGCGGGTACACTTTTCCAAACAGGCTGTAGTGGTACAGCCATAGATGAAGCTTGTTTTAGTGTAGGAAGTGCTTCACAAATTTTGTGTCTTACACCAGGCACCTATGACTTTCAGATAGCCACATCCGCCACAAATGCAGGAAATTTTAATATCAGTGTAAGTCAAATCACTGGAGGTCCATCTAGTCCTGCCAATGATCTTTGTGAAAATGCGCAAAACAATGCTTTACCTGTCGTGTGTGCTCCGGTAACTATCTCTGGCAACAATACCAATGCATGTAGTGAATCTTTTTCAATAGGTGGCTGTAATTTCGGTACCGATCCCACCACATGGCACACCATAACATTGGATGCTAATGCGACCACTATCAGTATCACTAATATTACAGGTGGTGCTTATCTGGGTATTTTTGAATCTTCACCTTGTGGAACCAATTCACCTACTCAAGTAGCCGGCGCAGGATGTGTGACTTCCAATACTTCGGGAGTGCCTATCACGGGTGGATCTACTTACTATATTGCAGTGGGTCATAGCACAGGTGCTCCATATAGTTTTCAAATTACTCAAAGCACACCGCCACCCAATGATACGCCATGTACGGCAGAAACCATTGGTACAGCTACCCAAACTAACACTTGTTGTGCCAATCCGGATCAATCATCCATCTGTGGAAATGGTACAGAAGCCTCTGTGTGGTTTGTCATACCTGCGGCGCCAGGTGTTTTATCAGTAGACATAACCTTCAGTAGTGGGACTATGACTTCACCTTTTGTGATTGATGCATTTTCTGGTACGGATTGTAATGCCATTGCCCCTGTTCCAGAAGAAGATTTCAGAACACTTTGTAATATTGCGGCATTTACCGTAACCATGAGATGCCTTGATTTTGAAAATGAAGATATTTATATCAGAGTCAGTTCAAACGAAGCATCTTGTGGTAATTTTTCCTTGTCCGCTGTATCCAATTCAGGCACTTGTACTGCCGCAACGATATGTGCAGATGCTCCAAATACATCTGTACCTACGGGTGGACAAGCATGCTTGCCAGGATGTAATTTATCGGTATGTGGTGATGGTGTCTGTGATCCTGCGGGTAACGCAACCTACTATTCATTTACGGCCGATCCTACGACTGCAAGCGCCATGATCATTTCTGTAGAAAACGCTTCATTCACACCGATCATCAGTATTGCAAATGATTGCTTCAATCCTGTGGTGTCGTGCTTCAATGGCAATATTTCCGACCCTATTCCAGTGCCTGCTTCAGGAACAGTATGGGTAAGAGTAGAAGCGCTAAATGGCACCAACCTCGATGACGATTTTACGGTATGTGCCAATGCCTTTGATGCAGGTGCTTTTGATTGTTACAGTTCTTCCATGATAGTCACTAGACCGCAATACCCAACTGCAAATCCAAATGGGCCTTATTGCAGTGGAGAAATAGTCAATTTTTGCTGGACTGTAGATTTCATAGTTTCTCAAGCAGGAACAGTACCGCCTACAGGCAACAACTGTCAATGGTTGCAAGGGATCGTCCCTATTGCTTATGATGGATGGGATTTAGTAGAACTTCCTTTGGCAACACAGGCCCCTCCAGGCGGATCGAGTTGGTTTCCAGAAGGATCTGTAGATTACAACTTTGCAAATCCACAATATTCTCCTTTTACACTTCCAGATGGATCTTTGGGTTTAAATTGGGGCTCTGGAGGAGGACTGAGTGCTGGAAATCCTATGCCTGGTGGTTGGTATTGGGCTTCACAAGGTAATGGTCCGGATTGTACAGATCCGGGAAATCCGGACACTGCATGGGGGCTACCTGCGGCTTGTGGTAGCACACAGACGGTTCAAGCATGTTTTAATTTGAAGGTAAAAGAATTTCAATCCTTGACTGAATGCCAAAATGCGACACTAAAGCTATCTATGTTTGCTTTTGCTGATGGGGAACTTGGGTGTTATACTAGTTTATCCTGTGCACTTTCTACTCCTTTTATTTGGACAGGACAAGCAGCCTGTAATTCTATAATTGTCATAACCGGTGATGATAAAGAGACCTGTTCGGGTGTCCCCGTATCCGTGACTGCCACAGCCAGTAATCCAGCTGCTAATATCATTTTGACCACGATGGACAACCCCAATGTAACAGGCGAAACACTCTCAGGTACGTATCCATTAGGTCAAATGAGCCTGTTCGAAACACTGGTAAATACTAGCGGCGTGCCTCAAATAGTCCAATATACGCTGAATGCCGTGGTACCTAACCAAGTATGCCAAAGCCCACCTCATATCATTAATGTAACTGTCTATCCTGCACTGGATGCTTCATTTACTCCAGATCCTGCTTATGTTTGCCAGCCAGGTGAATGCATAAATTTAATTGTTTACCCAACGGGAGGAACAGAAAATTATACTAGTTATATATGGTCAGGAGCTGGTATTAATGGTTTAGGACCAAGCGCTACTGCATGTCCTACTACAACTACCACCTACACTGTAGTTTTTTCTGATAATTTGGGTTGTCAGGGCACAAAAAATATTGAAGTTGAAGTAAAAGCCCCTGTGCTAGCTAGTATTGACCCCATAAATCTTGCGGTATGTAAGGATGGTGTTGTGGGCAATAGCGAACCACTTTTTGCTACGATCTCTTCTGGCCAAGGGCCATTCATATTAGATTGGACATCACCTCCCGGCATTATAGGCTTTGGTTCGCCTTTTTTCCAAACTTGGGATGATATGTATACCATAATCGAAGAAACATCTCAATCAACTTCCGGAATAGTCAACCTAACCGTAACGGATGATTTTGGATGTACCGGAACCGCACAAGCCACTATTTCAGTAGATCAGGGTCCTGAACCTACCTTTACCAACCTACCTGTACCTTGTGGCAGCACATTGGTAGATCTGGTCGCCAATTTTGTAATGGGAAGTTCAACATCTGGTTTGGCAAGATTTGATTTATTCACTTGCGATGATACTTTCATAGCTTCTAGTACGAATAATACTACTATTTTTGAAGATATAGATATGTCAGTTTATGGTAATTGCTATAAACTGTCTACAGTAAGCGGCAGCGGATGTATTGTAGAAAAAACCTTGACCGTACAATCGATTACAGGTACACAAGTGATCGTGAGTGGAGCAAACAGTAGATGCGCCAACGGAAGCAGCATAGATATTAATATAACCAATCCTTTGCCATTCACTTCTTTTGCATGGTCAAATGGCAGTACAACTTCGTCCATTTCAGTTAGCCCTGGTCAAACAACCACATATACCGTCACCGCTACGCAAAGTAACGGATGCACCAGTGTGGCCAATCATACTATTGTAGTCAATGATGTACCTTTGGTGAGCTATTCTGGGTCTACATCTCTTTGTCAGGGTGAATCGACCATTCTTACAGCTTCTAGTAATATCGTGGGTAGTAGTTTTCTATGGACTAGAGTTTCTGACGGTATCATATTCAGCACAGCTTCGATTCCGATAACAACACCTGGATCCTATCTGCTTACCACAACATCTCCTGATGGGTGTATTTCTGCTCCGCTCAGCATAACGGTAATCATAAGCAGTACCTTATCTCCGGCTATTAACGAATTGAGTATTTGCGACGGAACACCAGGTATTTTAAATGCTGGTTTGGGCTTTGATACTTATTTATGGAGTACAGGTGAAACTACATCTAGTATAACGGTGAATTCAGAAGGCTCATTTTGGGTCAATGTTACTAAATCTACTTGTATTGGAAGTGATACTGTGGTGGTGGTCAATAATATGACCCCATTGTTAAATATCGATAATACGTCTATAGTGGTGTGTAGAACCAATGATGGTTTCGGCCCAAGTTTTGCAAATTTTAATGCAGCCATTAATCCTCCAAGTACGACTGGTAGCTGGCGTGAAATCACTAATTCTGGAGTAGATATTTCATCTAATCTTTCTAATGTGAGTTTTATTGGTATACCTGTAGGGACATATTTATTTGAGTTTACCACCAATGGGGCCATAAGTCCTTGTGTGCAAAAAATAGACACGCTGAGTATTAATGTCAATGCTTGTCAGTGTCCTGGTTTACTGCCTGCGGGTCCATTGTGCAATAGTGGTTCTGCCCCTATTAATTTGAATACCCTAAAAGGAAATCCAGGTCTTTCAGGAACTTTTAGTGTGATCAACCCAACAGGAGTTAACCTCTTCAATGGAGTATTTAATCCATCAGGTTTACCAGCAGGAACGTACACCATCCAATGGGATTTGACACCCAATTGTAAGCCCACGACTAACATTGTTATTCATGATGCCCCTGAAGTACAACTGACTACATCGGAGACCACCTTGTGTAATGACAATGCAACAGGAAGTACCACGTTACTACTCAATACCTTGCTACCCGCACCTACACCTGGTGGTAGTTGGAAACTCGTCTCAGGGTCCGCTAATACTTTTACAGCACCAGATAATGTCAATGGAAACGGTTTAAATGCAGGGGATGAACTCATTTTCAGGTATATCACGAACACGGCCATGACTCCATGCAGAAACGACTCTGCACAAATCAAAATCGTCATCAGAGATTGTAAATGTCCGGAAGTCATCATCCAACCTCAAACTTTATGTAACGGAGTGAATGCACCACTCGACTTGAATGGTAGCTCGGTTCTTACGATTACACCTGCAAATATCACTGGTGTATGGACTTCTACGCTAACCAGTGCAGTGACTAATGGAAGTACATTCAATGCTTTTAACAGACCTGCCGGATCCTACACGATCACTTTTACATTGAATACGCCTATCACGGGATGTCAAAATAGTTACCCAGGAAATATCTCCATCTCACAGCAACCCATTGCAGAAGTAGAAAAACAAGGCACGGCATGTAACATTGCTAATGGTAATGGTCAAACGACTATACAGCTATTTAATTTATTAAAAACAGGTTATAGTCCGGGAGGTGTTTGGACACAAACAGGTGGTCAACCTTCTATAGCTATTCCTTCGAATGGCGTCATAGATTTATTGGGGCAACCTATAGGTTCGATATTCAAATTTACCTATACTCGATCAGCTTCCGCTCCTTGTATAGAAGCCAAAGCTGAAGTGACTGTTACCGTAGTGGATTGCAATTGCCCAACTATAGTATTAGGTCAAATCCCTACCATATGTACTTCAAATACCAGTTTCGATTTAAAACCATTCAGTGATCCAAAAACTGGAGTTTGGAAGTCCAATAATACTGCAATCATGATCACCAATGGTATTTTAAATTTAAATAATTTACCAGCAGGCAACTATGACATTTTTTACGAATTGAGTCCTTTACCTCCGTCGCCTTGTCCAAAAGACAAAACGGTGACGATACGCATTGTAAATCCTAAAAACGCTGGAACAGGAAGAGGTGCAGAGTTTTGTCTTGGTGCAACAGATCTTATTTCATTATTTGATCGCTTGGACAATGAAGATTCAGGAGGAAGCTGGTCTATTGTCAGCGGCACTCCTATTGGATTCAATCCGAATAACGGCACATTAAACCTAGCTGGCAACATTGCAGGTGCTTATACATTCAGATATGCATTTTCTAATCAAGATCCATGCCCTAATGATTCTGAAGATGTCATCATTATGATAAACCCTCTGCCTATAGCAAATGCTGGTCAGGATAAGATAATTAATTGTAATAACCCAACTGCTCTTTTAGGTTCTACCCTTACTTCGTCAGGTCCAAATATCATTTATGAGTGGAAACTCAACGGTATCATTATTGGCAACACTCAGACGATCACTGTAACTCAGGATGGTAATTTTAACTTTACTGTAAGAAACACTTTAAGTAATTGTGCAGCTTCTGATAATGTATTGGTAAGTTCTGATAATGATATACCGCTATTTGACGCCAATATAGATTCCATAAAATGCTTTGGAGATGTTGCTAAAATTTCTATTTTGAATCTTCGCAGTGGAAAACAGCCATATAGTATTTCAATAGATGGAGGAATTAACTTTAGTGCCACGACTACTTATAATAATGTAAAGGCAGGAAGTTACAAAATCATAGTTAAAGACGCCAATGGTTGTGTCAATGACCAATTACCCATTATTAACTTAGTAGAGCCCCCCAAATTAACTGTAAGTTTAGGTAACGATTTTTCCATTTTCCTAGGATCAGATACAACAATAAATATTTCTGGTCAATTTAGTTTGGCTGAGTTACAGAGCATTATTTGGGCCATAAACAAAATAGAGTCAGCCGCTTTTGATGATAAGCCTTCTATCATTTTAAAACCTACAGAAAACACTGAAGTAGAAGTAACCATTAAAGATAAAAATGGCTGTATTTCCATGGACAATCTTTTTATAACCATCAAAAAAGTAAAACCAGAATGTATTCCCAATGTAATGTCCTTAAGCAATGATGCTGGAAATGGTTATTTCAGTATCAATTGTAGTGAAGTAGATGTAGTTTCCAAATATTATATTTACGACCGTTGGGGCAATTTAGTTTTTTCTAAAAACAATCTTAATCCAACTGAGACCACTACATTTTGGAATGGCACCTTCAATGGTCAAGAAGTGAATCCAGGGGTTTACATTTATCTTATTGAGTTAATATTCAAAGATGGGACTACAGAGTCCAGAACAGGAGATGTCACGGTGATTAAATAAAATCAATATTACAAAATCAAAATTATATTTATAAGAAAGCCCGGAATTGTACATCTGGGCTTTTTTTTGGGTCAGCAACAATTTGTGGGGCTTGATTATATTTGCAGTAAAATTTTTATCCCAAGTGACTAAGAATTAAGATGTTTCAATAAGTGTTTTATCTAGAGTTTTATTTGATTATTTTGATATCAATGATTTTAAAGAATTAGGAGATAAGCAGCGCTTTGAGTTAATTTATCAAACCCATTAATCAAACTGTGGCTTCAACGTGGTAGAGTTCTTGTTAGATAGCGCATTAGCCCCAACGGGGCGTCTTATCTTAAAGGTGGGTGCAGTCCACCTGTGTCATAACTTAGGATTATTAAAGCCCTGATAGGACGTAATCTTTACTCTCAAGCATATCTTTCGTCATATTCTTTTATTGGAGAGTGCATCAATAGCTCTCTTTGCTTTTTGCTGAATATTATATGAATGTAATTTTGAACTAAAGATTGTCCCATAACATAATTTTTTGATTACACACCTGCCTGCGTCGCACTTTGGTAGGCAGGCCTTCAGGGCTAAAAATGTATAAAAGAATACATGGTATAAAACACTGTTTAGCGTAAAACGCCTTCTAATTGTCCTATTTTAGCATTCATACTTTGATAAAGTACAAAGAAAATAAAAATTTATAAAATGATGCTCCCCACATTTTATAGCTGATCCCTTTTTTTATGTTCCTATATTTATTTTTCTCTCAGGTCTTCGTTGATTAATATCATCATCGGATATCCAACCCAATACTGATATTTAAAGTTCTTCCCAATTGCTCCACATCATTACCCAATACGGTTTGTTTAGCATTATTACTTCCTGGTGCGGGCGGAAGTTGAAATACAAATTGGCGAAACTTCACATTATTGCGATCAAGTACATTGAATATCGAGAACCCAATTTTAATGGCTTGTTTTCTTACCATGGTTTTGTAAGCTGCACCGATATCCCATCTATGATAGGCTGGGAGTACGGAGATATACTGATTCACGTCAAGATTTCCTCTCGGTACTCCTGTGTTTAGTCCCGTGAGGTCAAAATATGGACGTCCTGTAGCACCGACATACTGTGTAGAAATTTCCCACCTTTTAATAGCATACATATGTGCAAATTTTATCTGATGCCGACTATCTTCTGAAGCTGGAAAAAATTGATTTTGAAAGATTTCTGGAAAACGATTCTCTGTTTTACTCAAAGTATAAGTCAATAATGCAGAATAATGCCCATTTAAAAAAGTAAAAGTAAAATCTATACCTCGAGCTAAAGTTTCGCCTGAGAACACTTTAAATGACGATGCTGGCAATGGTGTATTTTCTTTTCTGAATCCTGGCATAACTGTAGCATGTATGATTGTTCCGTCAAGTTTTCGATAATATGCCTCCACATCCAGGCTAAGAGAACCAAAACCCATCCAAGTGCCTATCATATAGTTTTGTCCAATACCTAATGGAATATTTTTGTCATTGGCTATTACAAAATAAGATTGTTTTTGACCCAATATGTTTTCGTGTTCGATTTGTCTGATATATTGCAAATGCCGTGAAGCTGACGCCTTGACCTTCACATGATCAGTTATAGTCCCTTGTGTGTATATCTGAGGTAATAAAAATGCCTTGTTTAAATCTTGTATATAAGATAATCTCAATCCAGGTTCTATAATCCATGATGCATTGCTGCCCCATTTAAATCCTGAAAATAAAGCGGACTCCCTACCCTTCCGATTACTTTCAAAAATGGTTGTATTTTCATTTTGTAGCGTAAGCTCATTATCATGATTAACGAATTCTGCACCTAAATAAGTATTCCACCATTTCTCCCAATGGAACTTAGCCTTGAAACCATAATCCTGTATCCAGTTGTTATTCAATATGGCAAAGGTATCTCTTTCAAAGATATTGGGTAACCTTCTAGTGAGTTGACTTATGATATCATACTTGTTACTATGAGATGTAAAGTATGTATTGATATCTAACCTAGATTGCTTCAAAGTATAAGAATAATTCAGGCCCGCAGCACTATTGGCCCATTGATTCTCTTGATTAAACGTTTCTTGTACTTTAGCCTTATCTCTACCCAAAAAATTTGTCAAGTAACCATTGGTAAAGGCATCATTACTTTTAAAAACATTAGCTTTAAGGTGATGCGTACCCCATTTTACAATGATACTACTATTTAAGTCATAAAAGTCGAAATCAGGATTGGAACGGGCCAAACTCTGATTGCGAATATCTAGTGGTTTATTGCTTATATTTTCTCTTTCACTCAGATCATTAAAACCAGTTTTGGTAAGATTTGCCAATGATTTTCTGAATGCAAAATTTACTGCTACATTACGAGATAAAGGTATAGCAGTATGTATCCCTAAGTTTAATAAATTGGCGTCCAACTTTAAAAAAGCACTATCTATCTGATTTTGGCTCTCCATGCGCAACATGCCACTAGTCCTACCGCCATATTGAACGGGTATATTGTTTCTAAAAAGGGCATACTGATCTAGGTAATCACCATTAAATGCTCCAAAAATTCCGTAAAAATGATCCGCCCGATATATTGGCATTTCGTCCAAGAGCATCAAAGTAGCTTCTTCGTTGCTTCCTCTAATTCTTATGGCAGCTTTAGCATCATTTGTAGCTTGTACACCAGCTAGGATTTGAATATTTCTGATGACGTCATTAGAAAAAATAGATGCACCTGATACTGACTCCAATCCTCTCTGATCCAAATCTATAGATTGAGTTTTAGCAAAATAAAGTTTATTCTTCAGGGTTTTTATGGAAACTGGAACAACTTTTATGGGGTCCAATTGAAGTTTTACAGGAATAAAATTAACATTTTTAGTTAAGTTGATCTGATGATCTTTGTATGATAATGAATGTACGAATAATTTGGTACCCATATCGCTCGTTGCTTGTTTTACAAAACAATCGCCATAGGCGTCCGTAAAAGCATATACTTTACCTGATTCGTCATATACTGTTGCATAAGATACAGGCTCTCCAGTATGGATATCTTTAATATTTAAGTGAATGGATTGTCCATCAGTATTTTGAACTTCGACGGCACTACTTCTTACCAGGTATGTTTTGGGATCGTGAATTATAAAATCGAGTCCATAAACATGACATAATTTTGTAAAAAGATCAGATAAGTTATCGGCTACAAGCTTGCGATCATCATTGAGCAAGATACTTTGCAAATCGGAATTAAAGGCAATAATTACATTATTCTTTTTCTTGAAATCGTCAAGAACTTGAGCGCAGTTTTGAGTTTTATCTACATAAAAGGTAACCTGCCCAGACTGACCTGAAAGGGTAAATATGAAATTCAGAATCATAAGTCCCAAAAGACAAACCCTACGTTCCTTTTTTTCCAAGAATCTTATATTTTATACCAATTAAAACAATACAAAATCTAATTCGCTGTCATATGGACTACAGATCCTTTGATTTCAAACTTAAGTTTCATAGGCCATGTCACTGAAAATAAGGCATCTTCTAGTTTTCCCTGCTTAAAGTAACCTGTATACTTTTGATCAAGATATGATTCGTCAATTTCAATTTTGATGTCGAATTGATTTTCTAATTCCATGATCACATTACTGAATGCTGTATTTTCAAAAGTATATGTGCCATTGAGCCAAGGAATCATATCATCATGATCTGCTACAGCCATGATCAATGTACCATTCAGATCAGAAACCATCTCCCCAGGATTCAATATTTTTGCACTTCCATCATGATATTCAACCTTAACTTTTCCTGTTTTGCAAACCACTTCGAATTTTCCAAATCGGGTATCTACACTAAAACTGGTTCCCAAAACAGTGACGGTTCCTTTGGCTGTCTGAACTGTAAAAGATTCTCCTTTTTTAACATCAAAAAAAGCCAAACCTTCAAGTTCCAGCTTCCGATCCTTTGACCAGTTGTCTGTATTATAACTTAATTTTGTTCCAGGACTTAACGTAACTTCTGACTTATCTGGCAAAATTTCTTTCGTGATTTGCGCCACAGCAGCTGTAATATCTATAGATCCATCTGATGAAAATCCTCCTTTGAAAAATACCAGGAGCCCAATACATGCAGCTGCAGCAACAGCAACAAGGTACTTAATATTTAATATAACGCTATTTTGCCTTCCTTTTAGTTGTGTGCTTGTTTCTATTCTTGACCACAATGCATCTACATCTGTGGATGCATTTTCTTTAAAATTTAAGTCTCTGACTATCTTTATGGCTTCATTTATAGCATCCATATGTTCGATATGCTCATCTATAAATGCAGACCACTGATCATCGTGAAATGAAAAATCAGATCTCACCCAATCTATAAACGTCTCATCTTCTGTCAGTTGCTTAATAAAATCGTGTAAATCTTTATATTCCATACCATCTATTTATTAGGTAAGTAAAAATGGTGTCTTTTGTACTCATATTATAAGCTTAATATTAGATAATTTTCAAAATATTGTGACCCATGCCCATAAAATAAGACAACTTATAAATGAAGATCTTAATTCAAGCAATCCTTTTGAAATCAGATTGCGCACGGATTGGTAATTGATCCCCATCACTTCACAGATCTCTTCATAACTCATTTCTTCATAGAACTTCAGATAAATGGCTTCCTTTTGACGACTGCTTAGATTATCCATACCTTTGGCCAGTTTAGCTTTATTTTCACTCACTTGCTCATCAGCTATAAAAATATCTTCTTGAGTCAATTGAAAATCATATTTATATTCCATCACCGAGTCAAAAGAAATTTCTTGTTGTGCTTTATTAACTCGTCTGATCAGTTCCCTTCTCAGAGAAACACAAAGGTACTTGATGATAGAATCAGTCAAGCCTAAGGTTTCCCTTTTATTCCAGATCAATACGAACAAATCATGAATAGTGTCATCTATCTGAGCTTGATCAGAGGTAAACTTTTTGGCATAATTACTCAGGCTAAGCACATGATCGTCGTATATGAGTTTAAGGGCCTTAGGATCCCCTTGTTTTAATCTATGCCACAATTGTTGATCATCCATCCTAATGTTATATTTGAGTATTGACTCATTATAAAGCTCAAAGTTAAATCATTTTTCAAATTTTCATCTTATCTTTGCCACTTTCATCATCTTAATACTTACTCCATGCTTTTATCATTCGCATTACAATCATCAACTAACAGTGCTTTTAGTTTTATTTTCCCAGCATTGATGTTGGCATTTTTTTACTTTTTTTTCATAAGACCTCAAATCAAAAAACAAAAAGAACAATCGGCTTTCTCTTCAGAACTCAAGAAAGGAGATGAAGTAGTAACCGCAAGTGGTATCATAGGACATATTAATAAAATAGAAGAACAAACCGTCACTTTAGAGTTGGAAAGTAAGACATTTATCAAAGTAGTACCATCAGCTATTTCTAAAGAAATGACAGACCAATACAACAAGGCTAAGGTAGGCAAGACTGCATAAGTTTATGCTACCGTTACAGTACCCTCTTTTGTGATCTCTATAAGCTTTTGTTTGTATAGGGTACCGATAGTTCCCAATACACTCAGACTAAAACTCTTTCCCTACTCTGAAGTCTACACCCCATTGGAATGGTATAAAAGTACCAGTTTCAAAAGTTGATAGATTTTGCAGGCTTCTAAGTAATACACCATTGCATTCTAATACAAGGCCATATTTGGTCACATATTGTAGTCCAGGTTTGAAGTAAACAGAAAAATATTCTTTTGCAAAATAAAAATCACTTTTGCCACCAAAAGCAAAAACAGGCCCTGCATTCAAGTGACATCTCCAAGACGATGTAATCTCTTGGGTATAACTATAACCCAAGTAAATGGAATAATTTCTATTACCAACACCTATTCGAAGGGTATCACTTCCACAGCAAAGATCTGTGACTACTTCAAAATCCAACCTGCTATCGAATCTGAAAAGTCCAAATCCTAACTGAATACCATGCCTTTTATTGAATCCTTTCATAATGGATAAATCAAAGTTTGTACTAGATCCAACTTCTTCATTAAACATAACATATCCTCCTAAACCTACCTTTGAAAACTCATAGCCTCCTACATTTTTATCCCGCAAAAACTGTTGTCCCACCTGTACCTGAAAATATCCTTGTTGGGCATAGGACTCCATACAAAAACATATCAAAACAAAAATCAATACCTTTTTTAACATCGTAAAAATTTTAGTTGTTACTCAATATTGTGTTATCATTGCAGTTTTATGCTCGATTGTCTAAAACTCCTAAATTTTATATCTACTCCTTCACCCATTTCCCATGCCAAAGATTCCCTTGTTCATCCATCAGAGATATGATATAAATCCCCGATCGCAGAAACTGAGTAGAAATCTCAGGCTGACCAGACTCTATGACCCCTTGTATGAGTATTTGCCCTTTGATATCTCTGACCATATATTGCAATACACCATCGTTTTGATGCGATAAGGGTATTTGCAGCTTGACCACATCTCTACCCGGATTAGGATAGATCAGTAGCGGCTCATCTTGCTCAATGGCAGTAGCTGAAGATAAGAAGTTTTTGGGAAAGTACCAGTACTTATCCACATGACTACATCGATCATCAAAGCAGCCATTGGGACCTACTTTCATCATGAAGGGTATAAACTTCGTTGGATTTATACTGACACCATAGTCGCCAGCAAAAACCAAACTACCATCAGCGGATTCTATCACATCCTTTAAGCGTACACGATCCAACTCATTGGCTGTAGCATCCATATTTACTAAAAAGTGACGCCACAGGAGCTGACCAGATTTGGTAAACCTAGCCATAAATGAACCCAAATTGGTTCCGGTAAATACCTTTTCACCTAAAGTTGGAATATAAAAGTCATCTACTACAGAATTTCCTCCACATATTACAATATCACCATTTTGTGTTTCTATGATTCTGGATACAAACAAGTCTCTGGTATTTAATGCATTTTTCAAAGAAAGATAGTCACCTGATAAAAGATCAAAAGTTTGCTTCCATATGATCTTGCTGTCTCTGTTTACTTTGATCAGTTCCACACCTTGTTTGTTATCAGGTAAATGATTAGAAACTATAAAATGTCCATCATGCGTCACACAAATCTTTGGGTCAAACCTTTCCAATTTACCTACATATGGCATACGAACTACCGTCTCTATACTATCATTTTCTTTAATTTTTAAGATGTATTTTTCCTTGGGTATATCATAGGCATCATAGACCACTACCATATTGCTATCTAAATCTATGGTAGCATCTTTTGCCTGACCTAAATTTATTTTACCCACAGGGTTAGTATAATGAGGCCCACTGAGATAAGTGCCATCTCTTTTTAACCGAACCCACATGAAGTATAAATCTTTAATATTGGGATCTTTAAATGAAGGTATTCCAAGACCCCATAAAATTACTTCATTGTTTTTTACAAGTTCTAATCCAAAAGAGAAATTTTCAGAAGCTGGTTTAGGCTTTATATGGATTTTTTTAAGCAAAATTTGTTTTCCTGTTTTATCAAATACACCATAATTCCATCCTACACTATCTGGATTTTTTTTGATTGCATGAAAATCATAATTTACGTGGTAATACTTTTCTCCATCAAATTTCAGTGATTCCCCAAGAGGAGTTGTAAATACTTCCACATTGTCGAAATCCTTGATAATTTCAATTTGTTTTTTTTCATTAATTTTATAAAAGAGTCCTGATTCAAATCTTGATGAGTCATGGATAATTGCACTATGCAACATATATGAATTCGGAGACTCTTCTATAACACTAAATCCACGCCCAAATCTGAGCTTATCCTCGAAAAATACTTTGTAATAATACTGGGCAAAGGTAGCAGGCACCGCTATGGTGCCTGCTATACATATCATACATATCTTGAGAAAGATGTTCATTTGCTATTTTTGAATGATTAATTTCTGGAGATGCACTGATTCCTGATTCCAATCATTTCCATGCCCTTTTATATTTAGCTTTGACAAAGTTACTTTTTATTCTGAACATGTACAATATTACTTTATATCTATTTTGGCTTTAGAGCATGATTTTATTATTCAAAAGCGGGACGCTTTTACTAACGAAAGCCAAGCGAGGACGCTTAGCTTATCGGACTACATCTTCACCACCTTCCCCTCTTTAATCTCATACGCTCCATCCATCACCTTCCATACATACATACCTGCTGGCAAGGTACTCATATCCACACTATTTTGCCCATAATAGATACGCTGCGTGATTACGGGTTTTCCCGTGACATCATAGATCATGACCTGACCATATGCGGGGACATACTCTCCCAGAGTGATGAGCAGATAATCTTGTACCGGATTGGGAAATAGAGATACATCTGCTCTGCTTATAGCCTCGTCGTCACTACTGCTCGTGCCAAGTGTGATAGTACGGCATCTGGTATTACTACTGTTTTCATTGCTGACGGTGAGACAGACGTGGTAAGTACCATTTTGTGCAAAAGTATAATATGGACTCTGTGTACTCACACGTGGACTACCATCTCCGAAGTCCCAAGACCACGTCTCCGGCCTGAAATAACTCAGATCTGTAAAGCGCAGCCGCAGATGATCTGTACTATCTGCTTCGTAGCGGTACTTAGCGATGGGATGATTGTTAAGGCCTAGGGTATCACAGGGTGAGCCGTCTAGTGGGCCGAGGCGATAGTGCGGGAAGTTGGGGATAGACCACGGATTATTGGGGATGCGGATGGCATGTTGTCTGAAAGATGATGCTGCACCTTCTTCATTTGGATAATCCATCACGTGCATATGTTTGGCACTTGCTGCTCCTGAGACATTGTATAAACGGCCGTCAGGACCATATGCCCAAAAACCAAATTGGGTTGTTCTACTATTTGGATTATTTCCATAATAAAACCCATCATAAGTTGCTATATGAACTCTTGGTTTTGTAAGATCTCTCATATCATATTGATAGAGGTCGTTCATGTTGTTAACGTATAAATACCTATCGTCTGGTGAGAAAGCTATACTTTGACCAACGGATGCCTGAGGGATGACTAAGGTATCATGAAATGGATTGCTTAGTAAGCCTGTACATCTATCAAAGTCAAAAATTGAAATCACACCTATGCTGTCCCAATATCTACCATCATTTACTGCATATTTATCTCCCTTGTG
Organism: Aureispira sp. CCB-QB1; assembly: GCA_945870185.1. GTDB lineage: Bacteria > Bacteroidota > Bacteroidia > Chitinophagales > Saprospiraceae > OLB9. The sequence goes on from CAMBRK010000057.1 coordinate 20,832, forward strand.
AGAAAAAGTTGCGTTTCCTGCCGATAATCGTGGGTTAAATTTTCCAATGTTTTGGATATGAATTTTATGAATTCCAATACTATCTAACAAATAAGTGTAATTGATCGTCATATCTTCACCAACAATTATTAGCCACCAATCTCTGCCATTCGCATGTCTGCAAGCTTTCAGATGATTACTCTTAATGCTCTCTTGCATCAAAATTTTATCTTTTGATATAACACAACCTTTTTCATTATTGCAGTTGGTGTTGACCACAGAATACCATACTCCTACAGGTCCATCAACATTTATTTCTAAGGTTATATTGAAAATATACAATAGATTTTCTCCATGTTGTTTAATAGGGAGTATTATACCCCCTTGAAATTGTGTAAAGCCATATATTTCACCTGTGGATTGTCTTACTTTACTTCGCCAATAATTATTATAATTAATGGTATCACCACCCATAATAGGTTGATCATCAGGACCGTATAACTGCATACCATTAGTATAACAAAATAAATCACTTTGATCAGTACTATAATTTGCATTCGTTGCACCAAAAGTAAAACGACGATAAGGGAAATAATCAATTTTCATTGGATCAGTGGTAAAATTCAAGCTAAATGGCCAAAAGATTTTTTCTGTAGAATCCGCCAATATTCTCTCAATAGTACTAAATCCATAGCTTCCCATTGGCCAATTATAATCATTTTTTTGGGCTAATGTAGATTTTATTAATGTAAAATAAATGATAAACAAAAAAGTAATTTTATTGACCATGATATACTTTTTAGGTTAATTAAAAAAATAGGCGAGACTATCCTAGAATAATCTCGCCTAACATCAATTATTGAATTTTAATGATTTTTTTGACCAATGATTCATTATCCTCGGTCAGGATTTTAACAAAGTATATACCGCTATGCAACTCAGATAAGTCTATCTGACTTACATTGCCGTCTATATGTTTCATCAGTGCCCCTTTGGTATCGGTGATGGATATACTTCTGATATCCTTGGCATGATCTACATATAGCATACCTGTAGTAGGATTTGGTGTGAGAGACACATCACTTTCGCTAATTTGTTTTGCAGTGCGAGATTCTAATACACCACTACAAGACACATCATTGTAATATGCCTCGTACCCTAAACTAGCCAACATATTTCTAGACAATACTACTGTCTCTTTGTATAGCGGCTCACATAGGTAGGCTAGCGCTTGCAATGTACCCAAATGATGCGATATCACATACGGCTCACCGTAGATGAGTTTGTCAAGCAGTATGCTTGCATATTGTTTGGCTGCGGAAGTATATGGTTTATCATCCGGTAATGCGCTAATTTGGGATTTTACCATTTCCAGATCAGATTTAAATTGATTCTCTTGTGAGTGCCCAAACTGTGCTGTCGGTGTCATCAATGTACTTAAACTTTCTTTTAAAGATGTCATCTCCTCTTCCAATGCTGCATTAGGCTCAACCTGGTATAGACGCCACTTGTCATCCAGTGATGTTAGCAATGTCTGAGCATCAAATCTCAAGGACCCCATATCAGCTTATCGGACTACATCTTCACCACCTTCCCCTCTTTAACTTCATACGCTCCATCCATAAGCTTCCATACATACATCCCTGCTGGTAAGGCACTCATGTCCACACTATTCTGCCCATAGTAGATACGCTGCGTGATCACGGGTCTGCCGGTGACATCATAGATCATGACCTGACCAAAAGCAGGTACGTACTCACCTAAAGTGATCAGGAGAAAGTCTTGTACCGGATTGGGAAAAAGAGATACATCTGCTCTACTTATAGACTCGTCATTGCTACTGCTCGTGCCAAGCGTGATAGTACGGCAACTGGTATTACTACTGTTTTCATTGCTGACCGTGAGGCAGACGCGGTAGGTACCATTTTGTGCAAAAGTATGATATGGACTCTGCGTACTTACTCGTGGACTGCCATCTCCAAAGTCCCAAGTCCACGTCTCCGGCCTGAAGTAACTTAGGTCTGTAAATCGTAGCCGCAGATGATCTGTGCTATCAGCTTCATAGCGGTATTTGGCTATGGGATGATTGTCTAGGCCGAGCGTATCGCAAGGTGAGCCATCGAGTGGGCCAAGGCGATAGTGCGGGAAGTTGGGGATGGACCATGGATTATTGGGTATGCGGATGGCATGCTGACGAAAGGTGCAGGCATCTCCCTCTTCATTGGGATAATCCATGACGTGCATGTATCTTGAACTTTTGGCACCTGAGACATTGTATAATCGGCCGTCAGGCCCTGGTGCCCAAAATCCAAATTGTGTGGTAAATAAGCCTGGCCAATCCGTTGGATCTTGAAAACCATCATAGATGGCCAAATGCACACGTGGTTTGCTTAAGTCTTTCATATCATACTGGTAAAGGTCATGCATTTGATTTGCATAAAAGTATCTGCCATCAGGAGAAAAGATAGCCCCTTGACCTACAGATGCTTCTGGGATGACTAAAGTGTCATGAAAAGGATTGCTCAGTAAGCCAGTGCATCGGTCAAAATCATAAATCGACACTATACCTATGCTATCCCAATAAGCACCATCAACGGCCCCAAATTTATCTCCTTGCTGCGAAAAAGCAGATGTACCTACAGCCAGTCGGGGGCTTTCCTTTCCTAATTTTTGGGTATGCACTTCTCTCACGCCTAGTGGGTCAAGCAAAAAGGTATGGTATGTGGTATTATCTTCAGTAATAGCAATAAGCCACCAGTCTCTGCCATTAGCATGGCGACAAGCTTGAAGATTTGTTTTTAGATTAACTTTTTTCAATACAATATCTTTCTTAATAACACATCCTTTTTCATTATTCCATTTGGTGTCCAGTATAGTAAACCATATACCGTTAACTACTCCAGGAAAATAATCCAAATTACTATTAAACAAATAGAGAAGCTCTTTACTGTCTTCAGATTTCACAGGCAAAAAAATAGCGCCTTGAAATAAGGTAAATCCTACCTTATTTTCTCCACCATCGTATGCCCTTTCTATCCAGTATCTCCCATAATTTATTGTATCTCCTCCATTTATAGGCATATCATTGGGACCCATTACCTGCATACCATTGGTATAGCAGAACAATGCACCATCATCAGTACAATAATTGCTATTAGTAGCATCAAACATATGTCTTCTAGTAGGAAAATAGTCTATCTTCATAGGTTCTGCATTAAAATTCAGACTGAAAGGCCAAAAAAACTTATCAATTGTATCAGCCAGAATTCTTTCAACAGTGCTAAAACCATGACTCCCCATGGGCCATACATAGTCATTCTTCTGGGCATAAGACTTCGACAAAAGTAATGTGAAAGTAAGAAATAAAACAAAAATGGCTCTCATCAGATTTTATTTTAAAAATGGATAATAGTTTAAAAAATGGAGTAGACCGAGATGGTCTACTCCATGATGTGTTATTGCAATTTTACAACCTTTTTGGTCACAGTGCTACCACTTTCTAAATGTAGAGTGATAAAATATATTCCTGCACTGAACTCAGTAAGGTCACATTTTGTCTCTTTACCATCAACTGATTTCAGAAGTTGTCCTGAGACGTCTTTAACATTGTACCTTAAGACATTACCTACAGTGGTCAAATAAAATAGACCCGTACTCGGATTAGGATGTATGGTTACATCTTCTTTCACATCATTTTCTTTGTATCTATTTTCAACATTGGCACATAAGCTTTCATCATCATAGCTTTGATATACCTGAAGATTGGCCAACATATTGCGTGCCAAAATGACCGTTTCTTTGTACAAAGGCTCACAGAGGTAGGCTAAATACTGCAATGATGGCATATGATGCTGGGATACATAAGTATCGCCCAAAGTCAAATAATCTGTCAATATTTGTGCATACAATTTTGCAGCCGCAGTGTAAGGTTGATCATCAGGAAGTGAAGACACTAATGTGCCCAATTCAGCTATTTGATTCGATCTCGTGTTTTCCAATAGTGCATTCAACTGTAGGGCTGAATTTTGAATAGGTAGTATCTGACTTTTTAGCTCATTCAACTCTTCCAATACATTAGCATTATTGGTCTCTTGGTACGTGTTCCATTTTATACTTTGTAAGTCAGTGATACTTTGTGCTTGCATACGCAATAGATCCAGTTGGTTCTTAGTGCCTTCGGTTATTGCGTGGGCATCATTGATCTGTTTGTAAAAGTGCTCATAAGCAGTAATGTCATCAGATGCATTTTGGTAGAATTGACTTAAGATGTCAGAAGCAGCCAAAAATTGTGGATGCTTTGTTAGATATCCATACAACCAGCGTTCTTTTCTCCAAGCTCCTGGTGCAAGGTGTGCTTCATCAACTATATGACCATGGTCAAGCATGCGCTCAAGTATCTCAATATCACCAGAAAGCGGCTCACTTTGTGGAGTGGAAGACCCTAAAGGGACCTCACAGGTGTACAGGTCGCAGGTATCGGAAGCATCAACATCACTAGTACCAAACCAAACAGCAGGAGATTGAGATGGCCAATACGATTTTAATGAAGTGTTTTGACTTTGTTTAGCAAAAAAACTATTATTTAATGTATTTATACCGCTGTATCGGGCTAATCTAATACCTCCTGACCAGCTGTTTCCTTTGTCCTTTTGCTCTCCGATAGCGCAGCTTTGTGTCAAGTTCAAACCTCTAAAATTATTTTCCATTTTATTTTTCAAGAATGAAGACCGACCGGTACTAGACCCAAAATAGTGAAAACCATGATAATAATCGTAAGTTTCATTACAGCAAACGGCTGATTTTGAAACATTCCTTAATTGATTTCTACCCAATCGACCGCCACCCGTATTACGAAACTCATTATTGTCCACAAGAGCAGAATTTACATTTTCAAGATTTAATCCAAAATGGCCGTTATTTGAAAATCGATAAGCATTTTGAAAAAACTTATTTAATCCAGTAATCTCTATTTTATTAAATTGAGAAACTCCTAAACTACCATTGGTCAGGTCATGCGTAATATCAAAAATATTTCCTGCTACTGTACCGAATCCTGTATAATTGGAACTATGAGTACTAGACACTATAAAACCAATCGAACCATCTTGTGCAATACCCGCCGACTGCTTGATAGTATTTCCATTAGCATTAAAATTTATTCCTGCTTCATTTATCCTTATACCATAGAGTTTACAGTCAACTTCATTTTGATTGCTTATCTCTAAATTAGGACTAAAATTTTGCTCAACATTGATTCCATAAAAGAAATTTTTGATCTTGTTTTGGTCCTTTATTCTAGGAAATGCATATAAGGTGTTTCTAATTGAAATGCCATGATATCCATTTTCCATTTCATTCTTTTCTATACTTGTACCAAAAAGACCAAGACCATTGATAATGATTCCATTTCCTTCACTTCCTGTTAGGAGATTTGCTCTATTCTGATCAAAATTACTACCAATCAGATCCTTAAACTTATTATTGTGGATACTAATATTCCACACATTATTACATATAATACCATTACTCAAGTTTTGGAAATTATTTTTGTTACTGCTTTTATTTCCTATGGACAAACCAAAAGCACCGTCAGCAACTACGCCTGCTAAATTTTTGGTCGCATACCCAGGCAATCCGTTATATCCCGGCAATAATCCGCCGCCTGTAAAGGTATTGCCCACTACAGTTTGAGATGGTGATGATGTATAATACATTCCGACAAAGTTTTTGGCAAAACTCACACTATTTACTGTCAAAGCCCCTGAATTATTTGCATGTATGCCATACAGTGCATCATTTATTTTTCCACCCAAGAAAATGACAGAAGGACCATCATCGCGGATTCCTTTCCACATATGGGTGCATCCATAAAACTCGCAGCCTATAAATGTTAGTGTTCCTTTAGCAACTGGACTTGCAGGTATCAGTGTTGGCTGCAAAATCAGCTGAGCCCCTGGCCAAGCTAAAAAATGACATTTGTTAAAGATGGCAGATATGTCTATAACAACATCACCTCGAATTTCAAAATTGAGATTGGAGATAGCATTCACGCTGGCATGGGTATAAGTAATACCCAAATTTGTAAATGCCTGAGAAAGTGTGATTGGACCATTGGACCCATCTAGCAGATACATTGGGTTACCATTGGGATTATTGCACTGTGATTGACACATGACCACTACATTTTTTTGTACTGTCTTTGACTTATTACAGCTATTAGTTATTGTAAGTGTGACAGCATATGTTTGATTTCCAGTGTAAGTGTGTATTATGGAAGGAGACGTTGTAGTTACATTCGCTGTCCAATCTCCAAAATTCCATACGTAGGTATCACCCGGCAGTCCATTCGTTACATTAAAGGTGACCTGTCCTTGCCCATTGATACAGGCTACATTAAAATTAAAATCACCGACGGGATCATCGCATATACAATCAATGGTCAAGGTCAAACTATACGATTTTGTCTCCCCACATTCATTGGTCACTGTCAGTTCTATAGTGTATGTTCCATTTTCTGTAAAGATAAAAGGAAGTACACCATTAGTGCCTACTTGCTGTCCATTGATCACCCATGAGTAGGTATTGCCTTCACTCAGATTGTTAGCTGCAAATGTAAAATTGGGACATGTACCCGTGATGGTAAAGTTTGCCACAAGATCATCACATGCTACTACGATTTCTTCACATAAGGTTGCACAACAACCATTATTGTCTATGATATCGACGCAGACATTATAGGTGCCACTTCCCGAAAAAATAAATTCTGGGTTGGCTTGTATAGAAGTAAACACTACACTATTATCAGCAGTATTGGTAATCGTCCAGTTATGTGATACGAAGGTACTAACTGCGCTGGCATTTTCTGCAATAAATCTCCATTTTAAATCCGTCACCTGATTGGTAATGATATCAGTGAGAGCTCTGGTGGTACAGGATAGATTAACATTACTTACAGATGAAGTAGTTTTGAAAGTAACAGCTTGAGCGTATATCCACAATTGATTAAACATATTTTGATTCATATTGAAACGAACATTCACTGTTTCTTCCTGATAATTTGGAGAAGCAAACCTTCTTTGAATTAAAACTTGCCTGGGTATGGAAGGAGGGTTAGGAATGGTAACATTTGGTGGCACCGGGGTTAAGTCTTTTGCTAAAGCTACTATAATATCCTGAGAACCAGGCGTATTATTGCACGCAAGATTATGAAGAGTCAATGACAGACAATAGTCTAATAAAGGATCAAAATTTGTGTTAATTCTTGTATAAAAACCTTCACTCAAAAGACCTACAGCTGCTCTTAAGCAAGGAACTTCTGAGCCATTTTGAACCGTCCAAATATCTGTACATCCTGATGCCTGAAATTGAGTATGATGCGGAGTCCCATGAGAAGCCCACCACATATTATTAGGTCCATTGGGCACATATAAGTTCTGAAACGTATTTTCAGAATGCCCATTAGGCAAAGGGGTGGGAGTATTTGGGCCTAGTTCTAGATCGTTATTGACAATTTGATCTTGACATGTGTTGTTACATTCTTCAGCTGTAATGGTACTACAGATCGAAGCACAGCATCCGTTTGTATTTACAATATCTAAACAAACATTGTAAGGTCCAGGTCCATTGAACTGATGAGATGGATTTGCCAAAGTACTTGTAGTACCATCTCCAAAATTCCAAAAATATGTATCTATACCATTAAATGCCCCAGCATTATAAATTGCTGAAAATTCTACATTATTATTTGGCAATATTACAGCTGACAAACCTTCCAAGGCTGTCGTTGAACAAGAAACGTTTACATTGTTTAAAGTTACAAATATTTCTTCTCGTATTGTACCAGTTGGTACAGGCTTTCTTGTATTAATCATGACCTGATCATACCAATTCGAATTCTGGTTGAGATCAAATGTTAGATTTATTGATTTTAAATCATTATTATCTATAGCTTCAGAATGTAAAATTAAAGTATTATTATTAAACAAATTTACAGCTTGATTGTCAATATTTCCAATTTGCCATGGATCTATCCCTGTTCCAAGTCTTACATCCACAACCATTTCATGATTGTAATTTGAACATAACAATTTTTGAACGTCTAAAGAAATACAATAAGTCTCAAACCCATCATTTGCAAAAAGTATGGATGAATTGGTAAATATTCCTTCTGAATACCCTGACTTATGTGTTGCTAAACATGGAATTTCAGTATTATTGGAATTAGCATATAACAAGTCACAAATGACCGGGTTAGAAGTTGAGTTATACTGTATATGATGTGGAGTATTGAATGCTGAATACCAATTTGAAACAAAGCCATATTGAAAAGATGCTTGGCCTTTTCCATTAACAGGATTTACTTCTAAATCCATTTCTACGTTATTATTACTTATCGAGTTGGTGCAATTATTACAACTTCCTCCCTGTCCCCATCCGACATCTACCTTGATCATCAGTAAAAACAAGATCAAAACAAACGCCCTAACACGCTGAATACCAACGCCGCGTGCGTGTGTGTGTGTGTGTAATGCAGTCACACCCCTGCTAAAAACATGAAATTTTTTCATCATAATGATAAATTTGCAATTTTAAGAACTTACTTTTTTCTTTTACATTTGTGAGTCATTTACACCAGTATACTTGCCGGATTGCAGGAGATCGATCATGATTTTAAGTAGGACATGTCGTAATATTTTGCATCGATGCAGTGATCAAAATCCTGTGATAGTCTAACACGTATTTTTTCGGTTGTTGGGTAAATCTTTCTTTTAGTAATATATCATGTGCGTTCTAAAAATTAGGTAAATAAAAAAATATATCGAATCAAAGATAAGGGAATTAAATTTTACGTGTGTAACTTTTGCGCCACTTTTTTCATATATTTTTAATCATAAACCAAAATATACCCTTATTGGGGTAGAT
>CAMBRK010000058.1 GCA_945870185.1 Aureispira sp. CCB-QB1
GGCTAGCATTACGAAGTAATAAGGGTAAGCAAAAAGAAAAAAAGTAAATGCCGCCTGCATAGGGCAAAAGCTTAAATGATGTGCAAATGATTCAGGAGTTTTGAAGAAATTACCGTGCAACGAAATCTACGAATATGTACATATATAATGGATAATCATTAATTTATATTACACCAAGCAGGCCCTAATTAAATATTTAAAATTTAGATTTAAATATAAATGTTTTAAAGTTTATTTAACAGTTAAAGCATCTTTAGTTTAACAGGAAACCATAAGTAAAAACGGAGGTAAAACATCATCTTAGAATTGTAATTCAACATACTATATAGAATTCATTATCAATATCTTACAAAATTATTAACTTATTTGCAAACTGTAATTACTTTTTACAATTGTTCAAACATCTCACAATCTAACTTGTACTTTTGCCATTAAGTAACAAAATAAATTCAAAGTATGTCAGCCGAAAAAGTATATATTTTTGATACCAGCCTCAGAGATGGTGAGCAAGTGCCGGGATGCAAACTTCGTAAAGAACAAAAAGTAGCCATTGCAGAGCAACTTGACCTTTTTGGAGTAGATATTATTGAAGCAGGATTTCCTATTTCAAGTCCGGGAGATTTTGATGCTGTCAGTCAAGTAGCTGCTGTAGTGCAAAATGCTACAGTTTGTGCCTTGTCCAGAGCGGTGATGAAAGATATAGAAGTAGCCGCCGAAGCTTTAAAATATGCCAAAAAACCAAGGATTCATACAGGTATAGGTACATCAGACAGCCATGTCATTTACAAACTGAATACTACCCGAGCAGATATCTTAGAAAGAGCAGTCGCTTCCGTAAAATATGCAAAATCTTTTGTGGAAGATGTAGAGTTCTATGCTGAAGATGCAGGCCGGACTGACAATGATTTTTTGGCTCAGGTGTGTGAGGCTGTCATCAAAGCGGGCGCTACAGTACTGAATATTCCTGACACTACAGGCTACTGCTTGCCCCATGAGTACGGGACTAAGATCAAGTACCTCAAAGAAAATGTAAAAGGTATCCATAAAGCCATTTTAAGCACACATTGTCATAATGACCTCGGCATGGCCACAGCTAATTCTATCGCAGGCATTGAAAATGGCGCTCGACAAATAGAATGTACCATCAATGGTATCGGTGAAAGAGCAGGAAATACTTCTCTCGAAGAAGTGATTATGATCATCAAACAAAGATTTGGCCATCAATATTATACCCATACAAAAACGCCCATGTTAAAAGAACTTAGCTGGCTGGTTTCGGATACCATGGGCATGCCTGTGCAAGCCAATAAAGCTATCGTGGGTGCCAATGCTTTTGCACACTCATCTGGTATCCATCAGGATGGTGTAATCAAGCATAGAGAGACATATGAAATCATCGACCCTGCAGATGTTGGTGTGGATCAATCTTTGATAGTGCTCACAGCTAGATCTGGTAGAGCAGCACTAGCTTATAGGTTTAAAGAATTGGGTTTTCATCTCAGAAAGGATGAACTCGATGTGGCATATATCCATTTTCTGGAGATAGCTGATACACAAAAAGAAGTTGTTGACACTGACCTTGAATTTTTATATCATGAAAAAATAGCAGTTTTAGCATAGGTCTATCGAGTGATCTGGTGATTGAGTGATCTGGTGATCTGGTGATTGAGTGATCTGGTGATCTGGTGATTGAGTGATCTGGTGATCTGGTGATTGAGTGATCTGGTGATCTGGTGATTGAGTGATCTGGTGATTGAGTGAGCTGGTGATCTGGTGATTGAGTGATCTGGTGATTGAGTGATCTGGTGATCTGGTGATTGAGTGATCTGGTGATCTGGTGATCTGGTGATTGAGTGATCTGGTGATCTGGTGATTGAGTGATCTGGTGATCTGGTGATTGAGTGATTTCAACGTTGAACTTTAAACAATTAAACCTTCTAAACAAATAAAAAACAAAAAACAAAAAAGTGACTTTATTCGAAAAAATATGGAACGCCCACAGGGTAAAATCTATCGATGAAAATCGGGATGTAATATATATTGACCAACACTTGATCCATGAGGTGACTAGTCCACAGGCTTTTGATGGCTTGCGTAGTCGTGGCATTGGGATATTCAGAAAAAACAGGATACTCGCCACTGCTGACCACAATGTACCCACCATCAATCAACACCTGCCCATTGAAGAACCATTGAGTAGGATGCAGGTAGATACATTGACCAAAAACTGTAATGAATTTGGCGTGGAATTATATGGTTTAGGACATCATCACCAGGGTATCGTTCATGTCATTGGTCCAGAATTGGGTATCACAAAACCGGGTATGACCATCGTTTGTGGGGATAGTCATACCAGTACACATGGTGCTTTTGGCAATATTGCTTTTGGTATAGGTACCAGTCAGGTAGAGCAAGTCATGGCTACTCAATGTCTGATTTTGGAAAAGCCCAAAACTATGCGTATCAATGTAGAAGGAACACTCCAGAAAGGGGTAACTTCAAAAGACTTAGTACTTTATATCATAGCAAAGCTAACAGCAGCCGGTGGTACTGGATATTTTATTGAATATGCCGGTAGTGCCATTCGATCATTGTCTATGGAAGCGAGGATGACCATTTGCAATATGAGTATCGAAATGGGTGCTCGAGGTGGCATGATCGCACCGGACGAAACTACGTTTGCCTATATCAAAGGTAGAAAATTCGCACCCGTAGGTCAGGCTTGGGAAGACGCTCTATCCTATTGGAAAACATTATACTCCGATGAAAATGCGGTTTTTGATGCAGAATACACTTACGATGCTGAAGATATCCAACCCATGGTCACTTACGGAACCAATCCGGGTATGGGTATCGGTATCGATGATGTGATAACTATTGACTCAAACTCTGATTCCAACAAAAAATCCCTAAGTTATATGGGTTTGGCCAATGGCGCTAGTATGAAAGGTCTTGCTATCCAAAATGTATTTATCGGCAGTTGTACCAATAGTAGAATTGAAGACCTACGTCAGGTTGCTGATTTTGTAGCGGGCAAGCAAAAAGCAGCACATGTCAAAGTGTATATAGTTCCTGGTTCGGTAATGGTCAGTGAACAAGCCAAAGCAGAAGGTCTAGACAAAATATTTGAAGCCGCAGGTTTTGAGCTTCGTCAGCCAGGATGCAGTGCCTGTCTAGGTATGAATGAAGATAAAATTCCGGCAGGCGAATATTGTGTTTCTACTTCCAACAGAAATTTTGAAGGAAGGCAAGGTCAAGGAGCCAGAACCATTTTGGCCAGTCCATTGATGGCCGCTGCTGCTGCTATCGAAGGTAAAATTGTGGATGTACGAAATTATTTAAATTAAAAGATATGGAGAAGTTAGATAAATTGGTCAGTACTGCGGTACCACTTCAGATAGAAGATATAGATACAGATCAAATCATACCTGCACGGTTTTTAAAAGCGATTTCTAAGGTGGGTTTTGGCGAAAACTTATTTAGAGATTGGCGGTATGCATCGGATGGCCATGAAATTGCCGATTTTGTATTGAATAATCCCATTTACAAAGGCAGTATTTTAGTTGCGGGAAGAAATTTCGGATGTGGCTCCAGTCGCGAACATGCTGCATGGGCATTGGGAGATTATGGATTTAAGGTCGTCATCAGTAGTTTTTTTGCTGATATCTTTCGTGGCAATGCACTCAATAATGGGCTACTACCACTTCAAGTAAGCCAACAAACTCTTGAGGAAATATTCAGAACAATAGAAAAAGACCCTAATGTTTTACTAGAAATAGATGTCGAAAATCAAACTTTAAATCTGAATGATCAATCTATTACTTTCGATATTGATCCTTATAAAAAAGTCTGTTTGATCAATGGGTTTGATGATATTGATTACCTTTTAAGTATAAAGGATGAAATTGATGAATATGAAAGGAGAGCGGGTGAGATTGTTAGTTGAGAAAGTGGAGATAGTTGAGAAGGTTGAGTTAGTTTAGGTCAAAATAAACGGACTCTACACCCTCTAAATAACCTAAACTTTCTAAACCAAAAATATGATGACCCAAAATTATTAAGATTTCTATATAAAAATTTAGTTTAATAAAAATAAAAATGAAATGAAAATATATGGTTTTGAAAAATTAGTCGTTTGGCAAGATGCAAGGCAACTCTGTTCATTGCTTTACAAAAACACCAAAGACTTTCCAAAAGATGAACTATTTGGAATAACATCTCAAATAAGAAGGGCGGGTATTTCTATTACTTGCAATATAGCAGAAGGCACTTCAAGGTGGTCGCAGAAAGAAAAAATCAGATTCATTGAAATAGCTTATGGAAGTCTTATGGGAGTCTTAAACTGTACTATTTTGGCATCTGATTTGGAATATTTGTCTGATGAGACATATTTACAAATCAGAGAAAAAGTAGATCAAGTTTCATTTATGTTAACCAATCTAAAAAAGAGTTTTGAGAATAAAAGTGGCGAAGGATGAAAAATTATCTAAGATCGGAATGGTAGCGTTCCATTTCTAAACTTCCTAAACCTTCTAAACTTTCTAAACAAAAAAGATAAATGCCTTTAAATAAAATAACAATCCTACCTGGTGATGGTATCGGGCCTGAAGTCATAGCTCAAGGCTTGAATGTATTGGAAGCTATCCGATTAAAATATAACCATCAATGGCAAGTTAGTGAAGCTTTGATCGGTGCTACAGCCATAGATCAGACTGGAGACCCATTTCCGGAAGCTTCACTTGCAGCCTGTCAAGAAGCGGATGCCATTTTACTAGGTGCTATAGGTGATCCGAAATATGACAATGATCCATCGGCAAAGGTTCGGCCTGAACAAGGACTACTCCGTATGCGTAAATCATTGGGACTTTTTGCCAATATTCGACCTGTAAAAATCTATGCAGACTTGATACACTTATCAGTTTTTAAACCCGAAGTGCTCAGGGATGTAGATTTTGTTATTTATAGAGAGTTGACAGGAGGTATATATTTTGGTGAAAAAGTAAAAGAAGAAACTTGGTCATCCGACTTATGTCTATACCATCGATATGAAATAGAAAGAATCACACATCTGGCATTCCAACAAGCGATGAATAGAAGTAAAAAAGTAACCTTGGTGGATAAAGCCAATGTACTGGAAACTTCCAGATTGTGGAGATCTGTAGTACAAGAAATTAGCAAAGACTACCCTGATGTGGCACTGGATTTTCTATTTATTGACAACGCTGCGATGCAAGTAATTCTGAATCCTTCTCGATTTGATGTGGTGCTTTGTGACAATCTTTTTGGAGATATCTTATCCGATGAAGCTAGTGTTTTGGCTGGATCTCTTGGCATGTTACCGTCCGCATCCAAAGGTGAAAAGTCCGCACTATACGAGCCAATTCATGGTTCTTATCCACAAGCAGCAGGTAAGGACATAGCCAATCCTTTGGCTACCATTCTATCCGTCGAAATGATGCTTAGAGATTTTGGCTATATTCAAGAAGCGGATGACATTATCAACGCAGTGGATTCGTGTATACAAGAAGGATATTTAACAGAAGATTTAAAACCTGCTATTGCACGAAAGTGTACCGAAGTAGGAGCTCTAGTTGTTTCAAAAATAAACGGCTAACCGATTAAACAAATCAACAAAAAAACAAAAATGCTCAATAAATATAGTCGCACCATCACTCAAGACGTCACTCAACCCGCTGCTCAGGCAATGTTGTACGGTATCGGACTGACCACAGAAGACCTGGCCAAGGCTCAGGTAGGTATCGTAAGTATGGGATATGATGGTAATACCTGCAATATGCACCTTAACAATCTAGCAGCTGAAGTTAAAAAAGGGGTTTGGGCACAAGATTTAGTTGGTTTGATATTTAATACCATTGGGGTGAGCGATGGTATCAGTAACGGTACTGATGGAATGAGATACTCTTTAGTCTCTAGAGATATCATTGCCGATAGTATAGAGACGGTATGTGGTGCCCAATATTATGATGGGTTGATTGCGGTACCAGGATGTGATAAAAATATGCCAGGTGCGATCATGGCCATGGGAAGACTCAATAGACCTGCCATCATGGTTTATGGTGGCACGATAGCGCCAGGGCATTACAATGGACAAGATTTAAATATCGTTTCCGCATTTGAAGCATTGGGTCAAAAACTTGCAGGAACCATCACTGATGAAGATTTTAAAGGTATTATACGTCATGCATGTCCAGGTCCAGGAGCATGTGGAGGAATGTACACCGCCAATACCATGGCCAGTGCCATTGAAGCTTTGGGTATGTCATTGCCCTATTCTTCGTCCAATCCTGCTTTGAGTCCCGAGAAACAAAAAGAGTGTGTTGATGCGGGAGCCGCCATCCGATTACTTCTGGAAAAAGATATCAAACCATCGGATATCATGACTCGAGAAGCATTCGAAAATGCAGTAACAATGATCATGGTGTTAGGCGGAAGTACCAATGCGGTTTTACACCTGATTGCCATGGCCAAAAGTGTAGGTGTATCATTGAACCAAGATGATTTTCAGACATTTAGTGACAAAGTTCCGGTATTGGCAGATTTAAAACCTAGTGGGAAGTATCTGATGCAAAACCTTCACGAAAAAGGTGGTATCCCTGCTGTAATGAAATACTTGCTTTCCAAAGAACTGATCCATGGTCATTGCCTGACCGTCACTGGTAAAACAGTTGCAGAAAACTTAGTGGATATTCCTGATCTCGATTTTAGCACACAAGACATCATATATCCTGTAGAGTCACCACTCAAAGAAACAGGACATCTCCAGATTCTTTACGGCAACTTGGCTACAAAAGGTAGCGTAGCCAAAATCTCAGGTAAAGAAGGTGAGCTATTTACAGGACCAGCCAGAGTTTTTGATGGCGAAAAGATGCTTATAGAAGGTATATCTCAAAAGAAAGTAAAAACAGGTGATGTAGTAGTGATCAGATACGTAGGACCAAAAGGCGCACCAGGTATGCCAGAAATGCTCAAACCTACTTCGGCGATTATGGGTGCAGGATTGGGTAAAAGTGTAGCCTTGATTACTGATGGTAGATTTAGCGGTGGTACGCACGGATTTGTAGTAGGACATATCACACCTGAAGCCTATGATGGTGGCAATATCGCGTTAGTTCAAGACGATGATATCATCACATTGGACGTAAGTAATAAAATGATGACTTTACATATTTCAGATGAAGAAATGGCAAGTCGAAAAAATAAATGGATTCAACCACCATTACCCGTTAAAAATGGTGCTTTATTCAAATATGCTAGATGTGTAAAAGATGCATCAGAAGGATGTGTAACGGATGAGTTTTGACCCCGATAGCTATCGGGGGCTGATTATTTAGCTGTATAAAATTGTTAAGTTTTAAAATTAGTGAATTGCTAATAATCAACCTTAAACTCTAAACCATTAACCTTAAACAATTAACCAAACAAAAATGACCGTTCAATACTTTACCGAAATAGCAAAATACAACCAATGGGCCAATCAAAAATTCATAGATTGGATGCGTGATTTATCTGATGAGCAATGGAATCAACCTTTGGTCAGTAGTTTTCCATCCATAGCAGAAACTGTCTTGCATATTGTTGGAGCTGAAAAAGTATGGTACGACCGATTGATGAAAGTAGAAAATCCTGTTTGGTTGCCCTTTACTTTTAAGGGTGGAAAAGCAGAAACTTTAGATACCTGGAAACATAGCAGCGGCTTGTTAATCGAATATGTAGAACAATTGACTAATGAAAACCTAAATGACATGATTGCTTATAAAAGAATCAATGATGAGGCATTCTCGCAACCCGTTTTTGAAATTTTATCTCATGTATTCAATCATTCCACCTATCATCGTGGGCAATTGGTGACATTACTGAGACAAGTCGGCTTTACAGATATTTCTTCTACTGACCTTTTACAGTATTATAAACTAGTCTAATCAACTTCTAAACCATCTACTCTTTCGCCACTTTCTCAACAAGAAAAAATGACAGCAAATCCTGTGCAAAATATAAATAAAAAAGCCCATGAAACCAAACAAGCTACGGGTTCACAAGCGCTTTTAGAAGCATTAATTCACGAAGGCGTAAAAACTATTTTTGGTTATCCAGGAGGTGCTATTATGCCAGTTTATGACGCATTGTACGATTATGGTGATCGATTAGAGCATATTCTCGTTCGTCATGAACAAGGAGCGATTCACGCAGCTCAGGGATTTGCCCGTGTGTCTGGAAAAACAGGAGTTGTATTTGCTACAAGCGGCCCCGGAGCTACCAATTTGGTAACAGGATTGGCAGACGCCATGATAGACTCTACGCCATTGGTGTGTATCACTGGACAAGTATTTGCTCATTTGCTAGGAACCGATGCTTTTCAAGAAACTGACGTCATAAACATTGTAACTCCTGTAACCAAATGGGCTTACCAAGTGACCAATGCTGAAGAAATACCTCATGTATTGGCTAAAGCTTTTTATATTGCTTCTACCGGAAGACCTGGCCCTGTGGTCATTGACATTACCAAAAATGCACAGTTACAATTATTTGATTATCAAGGATATGAAAAATGTTTACACATCAGAAGCTACAAACCTAAACCCGAAGTAAGATATGTTTATATAGAAGAAGCCGCAAAAGTCATCAACGAAGCCAAAAAACCATTCGTCATCTATGGTCAAGGTGTGATTTTAGGAAATGCCGAGCAAGAGTTTCGCGATTTTATTGAAAAAGGAAATTTTCCATCTGCTTGGACTATCTTGGGTATGGGAGCAGTACCCACTGATCACAAACTTTCGGTAGGTATGTTGGGTATGCATGGCAACTATGGACCCAATTTATTGACCAATGAATGTGATGTGTTGATAGCTGTAGGCATGCGTTTTGATGATCGGGTTACTGGAAGGTTAGATAAATATGCCAAACAAGCCAAAATCATCCATCTAGACATTGATCCTGCAGAAATTGATAAAAATGTAAAATCAACTGTAGCTGTTCGGGGAGATTGTAAAGAAACCTTACCCCTTTTGACGGTATTGGTACAAAAAAATGAAAATCAAGCATGGCTCCAACAATTTCGGGATTGCACCATAAAGGAAACAGAAAAAGTAATTTTTCCTGAGCAAAATCCTGAAAATGAAACATTGACCATGGCGGAAGTCATCAAATATATCAATGAAATTACTGAGGGTGAAGCCATCATTGTAACCGATGTCGGACAGCATCAAATGGTAGCTTGCCGATACGTCAAAATGAATCAAACCCGATCCAATGTTACTTCGGGCGGACTAGGTACGATGGGATTTGCCTTACCCGCTGCTATTGGTGCCAAATATGGTGCTCCTGATAGACAAGTCATCGCTATCATTGGTGACGGAGGATTTCAGATGACCCTCCAGGAATTGGGCACGATCATGCAAGCCAATGTCAATGTCAAAATCATTATTCTAAACAATCAGTTTCTGGGTATGGTGAGACAGTGGCAAGAGCTTTTCCATCAAAACCGCTATTCGTTTGTGGACATCACTAGCCCTAATTATGTAAAATTGGCAGAAGCCTACAATATTGAAGCGAAAAAAGTAGATCAAAGATCAGAATTAAAATCAACCTTGATCGAAATGCTAGCCCATGACAATCCCTTTTTGCTGGAGGTAATGGTAGGCAAAGAAAATAATGTTTTCCCTATGGTGCCTCAAGGGCGAGGAGTATCAGAAATCATATTGTCTAAAGAAGAATTGTAATGAAACAGGAATATACTATTACCGTTTATACGGAAAATCAAATAGGCTTAATCAATAAAATAGCCATCATCTTTACGCGAAGAAAGATCAACATTGAGAGCTTAAACACTTCCCCTAGTGAAGTAGAGGGCATTCATAGGTTTACGATTGTAATCAACGAAACAGAAGATGTAGTGCGCAAATTGTCGAGACAGATAGAAAAATTACTCGATGTACTTAAGGTAGATTATAATACTGACGATGAGATCATATGGCAAGAAATGGCTTTGTATAAAGTTGCTGCTGATGTGATCACAGAAAAGGTAAAAGTAGAGCGATTACTTAGAGAGCAAGGCGCCCGTGCAGTGGTCATCAGGAAGGACTACGTCATATTTGAATGCACTGGACAAAGAGAAGAAATCAATAACCTGATCAAGATTCTAGAACCTTATGGTTTGTTAGAATTTGTGCGTTCAGCTAGAATTGCGATCATCAAAAAAAGTGACGGATTTCATAATAAAGTAAAAGAATTTGAATACAAAGTGCCTAGCGAAGCCTTGGTAGAAAATGAATTTTTAGACCAAAATGAAGGTATCTTTAGTATGTGACCAAGTTATCGAGTGATCAGTGATTGAGTGATCAGGTGATAGGTGATCAAGTGATCTAAACCATCTCAACATTAAACCTTCTAAACGAATAAATAATTAAACGGATAAACATTCTAAACATTAAATAAATAAACGATTAAACAAATAAAAATATGGCCCAATTAAATTTCGGTGGTACGGTAGAAAATGTAGTCACCAGGGAAGAGTTCCCAATGGACAAAGCAAGAAAAGTCTTAAAAAATGAAGTCATCGCCATCATTGGTTATGGAGTACAAGGACCAGGACAAGCAATGAATCTTCGTGATAATGGATTTAATGTCATCATAGGACAAAGAAAAGACTCAGCAACATGGCAAAAGGCAGTCAATGACGGTTGGGTACCTGGTGAGACCCTTTTTAGCATCGAGGAAGCAGCTGAAAAAGGTACCATCATTCAGTACTTATTGTCAGATGCCGCTCAAATTGCAGTTTGGCCTACACTTATGCCCTATTTGACACCTGGAAAAGCATTGTATTTCTCACATGGATTTGGGGTAACCTACAAAGAACGAACAGGTATCATTCCTCCCGCAGGCATTGACGTGATTCTTATCGCTCCAAAGGGTTCTGGAACTAGCTTAAGAAGATTATTCTTAGAAGGAAAAGGGTTGAACTCTAGCTATGCAATCTTCCAAGATGCCACTGGCAAAGCCTTTGAAAGAGTGGTAGCTTTAGGTATTGGAGTAGGATCGGGATATCTTTTTGAGACAGATTTCAAAAGAGAAGTATATAGTGACCTTACTGGTGAGCGTGGTAGCTTGATGGGTGCCGTACAAGGTATCTTCGAAGCACAGTATAATGAATTACGTAAGAGAGGACACTCTCCGTCAGAAGCATTTAACGAAACTGTGGAAGAGTTGACTCAATCATTGATGCCGTTAGTTGCAGAAAACGGTATGGACTGGATGTATGCCAACTGTAGCACTACAGCTCAACGGGGAGCATTGGATTGGAAAAATAAATTTAGAGATGCAGTTGCTCCTGTATTCTCTGATCTATATGATAGTGTAGCATCGGGCAACGAAGCGCAAAGATCCATTGACAGCAATTCACAACCAGATTATAGAGAGAAGTTGGAAGTAGAGTTGGCTGAACTTCGCAATTCTGAAATGTGGCAAACGGGTAAGACGGTGAGAAGTTTGAGGCCGGAGAGAAATTAGAAGAACTGCGGATTTGTTGATTTGCGGATTTGTAGAATTGTAGTAACAGCTTTGTCCTCTTAATGGTTTTAATTTTACCACTTTATAAATTTGTCCATTTACAGATTTGTAGCATTGTGGTTTTCAGCTTCGTATTCTAAGTTTGTAACTTTGTACCCTTAGTGGTATAAAAAAGATGTGACTTCATAAATTGGTTCTTAATTCAAATAAATGCTCTCAGCAAAAGATATACAAATTGCTCATCAAAGACTAAAAGACGTAGTCTACACTACTCCTTTGCAGAAAAATCAGTCACTTTCCAAAAAATATGATTGTAACATCTGGCTTAATAGAGAAGACATGCAGGTGGTAAGATCTTTTAAGATACGTGGAGCATTTAATAAAATATCTTCAATGGAACCGGCATTGGTCACCCGCGGAATCGTATGTGCCAGTGCCGGCAATCATGCTCAGGGAGTAGCGTTTGCAGCAGCCCATTTGCATATCTTTGCCACCATTTATATGCCGTCGACCACACCCAAACAAAAGATCTCGAAAGTGAGGCACTTTGGCGGTGCGTATGTAGATATTGTACTTACTGGCGATACTTTTGATGATGCTTATCATGCTGCCTTACATCGATGTGAATCAGATGGCCTACCGTTAATCCATCCTTTTGATGATCTAGATGTCATGGCTGGGCAAGGTACTGTTGGATTGGAGATATGGGAACAATGTCCTGAAACATTAGATATTTTACTAGTTGCAGTCGGTGGTGGCGGATTATTGAGTGGTGTGGGTTCCTATTTTAAGCAACTGTCACCCCAAACCAAAATCATAGCCGTAGAGTCAGAAGGAGCTCCTGCACTGCATGCATCTTTAAATGCAGGTCAAATCGTAACATTGGACCACATAGATTCTTTTGCGGATGGCATAGCTGTCAAAAGGGTTGGCGACCAAACATTTAAAATTTGTAAAGAAATAGCAGACGAAATCATACTGGTACCCGAAGGTCATATTTGCTCTACGATGCTCAAACTCTATAATGATGAAGCCATCGTTACAGAGCCTGCAGGAGCGATCAGTATCTCCGCATTGGCATTGATCAAAGAGCAAATCAAAGGAAAAAATGTGGGTATCATCATCTGCGGTGGCAATAATGATATCAGTCGTACCGAAGAAATCAGAGAAAGAGCTTTACTTTGGGAAAATAGAAAACACTACTTTATCGTTCGCTTTCCTCAGCGAGCCGGAGCTTTACGCGACTTCTTACACGTTTTGGGACCTGATGATGATATCACGCACTTTGCTTATACCAAAAAAAATAACAGGGATTCTGGCCCTGCATTGGTGGGCATTGAACTCAAAAATCAGGAAGACTTCCCGCCTTATTGGAAAGGATGACTGATGCTAAGATCAACTACGAACACATCAACAACAATCCGATGCTGTTTGAAATGCTGGTGTAAGGTTAAGGTAAGATTGAGAATTAGGTTGAGACTAAGATTGATGTTGGTAATTGAGCATGCCATACTGAGCGATAGCCGATGTAAAACTTAGTGGACACGAAATCACAAGTACTTAATCGTCACATGGTGTCATACTAGAATTGACTAAAATTTGAGTGCAAAAAACTGGAGCTTAAATCACAGTGGCTGTTAGACATAACTTATCAAATAAAACAAATTTGCAAATCAAACACAAATAATCTACCCTTCAAAATTGAATGAAATGGTAAATATTTGGGATACTACATTTTCCAATACCTTGGCTTCATTTTGAGCTCTGTCGTACAACAAAAGATTTCCTAAACCTCTAGAGAATTTGATTTCCGGAGAAAATATAAAATACGGGTAAAACATCTGAATACCGACACCTACTTCATACTGAAAATCATGGGGCGCTATTTTTAGTAGTGACTTTCTAGACTTGGAGTTGGTTTGCACATCATAACTATATTTCAATCCTGCCACCACAAAAAGTCGTTTATCTTTATAAGGTTCAGACTTAAAACGAAGGTGAAACGGCATCTCAAAAAATACTGACTCTATTTTTCTTATGTATGTACTATTGTCTGAAACATTGGTAAACTCAAATCCTCTTTGAGCAAATGAAAAGCCGGGTAGAAATCTGAAATCAAAGTATTCCCCTATTTTCAGGTTGGTGACCATGTGCATATTTACGCCTACCTCGCTAGCTCCTTGAGTAACCTGGATGGATTCGTTATTGATAAAAAACTTGGATTGATATAGTTTATATCCTGAATTATTGAACCCAATATTGATACCAAAATAATAAGACTTTTTATTGAAGTCTTTAAAATTGTAGTTGCCTCTACCACCTATCTGGGCTTGCAAGCTCAGAATCATCACTGTTAGAATGAGAGTAAAACTTATTTTTTTGCTAAGTAAATGCAACATATGCCTGCGCTTAAAACCTTATATTCAGTGTTAGAAAAACCCAATTTATCCAAAATCTTGGTAAAATTGCCATAATCAGGAAAAGCCTGTACAGATTCATAAAGATACTGATATGCTTTTTCATCTTTACTTCGTATCTTCCCTATCAAAGGTAAAAAATACTTAAAGTATATATTAAACAGTTGTTTCAAGGGAAATATTGCGGGTTTTGAAAATTCAAGTACTAAAAGTGTACCGCCTGGCTTCAAAACCCGGTACATCTCGGCAAGTCCTTTCTCTAAATTTTCAAAATTTCTAACCCCAAAAGCAGCAGTTACCGCATCAAAACTCTGCGCATCAAAACGAAGATTTTCACTGTCACCTTGCTCCAAAGTGATGATGTTTTGCAATCCTTTTTTTAATATCTTTTCATCACCAATCTTGAGCATATTGGCAGAGATATCTAGTCCTATGATTTTTTTGGGTTTTATCTTGATTGCCGCTTCTATGGCCAAGTCAGCTGTACCTGTAGCAATATCCAAAATTTGAGCAGGTTGGGACTTCGAGAGTAGACCGATAGCTTTCTTACGCCACCACACATCTATACCCAACGACAATACTCTATTAAGTTGATCATAATAAGGGGCAATTTTATCAAACATATTGGTAACTTGTCCTTTTTTAGAAACTTGATCATCAGCATATGGTGTGACATGATCGTGTGCAGACATAACTTTTATTTTATGATTTGCTTATAAGAATATTTAAAACGACCAATTGTTTATAGAAATAAACAAATCTGTACCTTAAACACCTTATTCTTCAATTTAGATGCAAATTAAAGGATATTATATGAAAACTAAGCCATGAAAAAATTATTTGTCATAAAAAATGCAAAAAGGTAATCTTTCTGATAACATTAATCTACTACCAATAACTGCTTGACGTAATGAGTCTGTCTCGTTCCTTGAGTTGGATGCTGACTGATGATGTGGCTGATGCTGATACTTGATCCTGGATTCAACCTTTTGAGCTGATTGATGGCTTGTTCATCAAAACTATCGTTTCGCATATTAGCAGAAAACATGGGCATTCCATTGGCATCTATCAAAGACACAAAAAAGGATATAATAGTTAACTTTTGATTTTCTGGGTATGAAGTTGGATAAACAAAGCTTAGTTTTCCTGGATTAGGATTCTTTTTTCTAGAAATTTTACCATCACTTTCAAACTCAAAAATTAAAGTAGGTTCAGGTATTCTACCGGTCTTTAAGGTTTTGATTTCAACAATCACTTTTTTATAATACAGCTTAATCTTCACTTCATCTTCGAGTTGAGATATAGTCATAATATACGTACTGTCGCTTCTTTTGTAAAGATGACCAGAATTGACTTTAATTTCTACTAACTCTGGATCACAACCTTTGAGATCGATCGTGATAGTATTTTCTACTCCAATATATAAGGTCTCATCTATGCTTTTAAATGCTGGAATATTGCTACCCATCATGAGATTAGCCAAGAAAATAAAAAATATACAGATATTCATTTTGTTAAAAATCATTTCAAAATCTTAAAACATGAAGTTAATGATTATATAAACTTACATTATAAACGACCATTTGAGTTAATTGTTACACAAAGCCCTTAATATGATTCTTTTGCTATGGAAATTTGTTCTTTAACAAGATGAGCCAGATTGGACTGCTTAAATATTTTCACCAGTTTTCCAACAGATATTCCTGGCATATCGAGTTTAAAGAAGGTATCAGGAGTTATGATCATTAAATAAGGAAGGTTTTCGTCTATAATTTCAGATGGAGTCAAATAATTTTCAGCATATATGGGGTCCATTCCCAATTTTACTAAAAGCTTGTACATAGATAATGCGGTGGGTTTAATCCTTGTGGTCTCCTTGACGATCTCTATAAGCTCAAACTCCTTTTTGGGAATCAAAACTACATAATTGGCATAGTGATTTCTACAATAAATACCCAAACCATCGACATAAAATGCCAGATTTGTTTTAAATACATATTCATCTTCGGGTTGGCTAGGGTCTCTAAAAGCAAAACCACCTACACCATGTGCAAATCTGTTGATCCATCGCTCCTTTGCAGTGATGCCGCCACAGATAGCGTTTATGTCATTATTGACTTTAATTCTGGATGTATTGGTAAGGTTGATGACTTTCAAATTATGATATATTTAAAAAATTGCAAATATTGTTAATTTGATTTATTTACCTATTCTGAGTATTCTTGAGTTGTTGCCTGACTCATTGGCATCGATACCAGATAAAGTTATTTTTGCAACAATGGTATCTTTTACATCTTGAACAAAGATTGTATCTTGAAAACGGAAAAGATTGGCAACAAAAGTATTACTACTTCTTTGAAAAATTACTGTTTTCTTGACTGTATCTATCATAGTAATTTGGGCATCTTTCAGACCTTCACCATGTACATAACCATCAATAAATATACCATTACTGCCACTAAATCTCCTGACTTCATTACCTTCCCAATTTAAAAAACCAATTTTTAAAAGTTGAAAACCAAACGCACCATTACCTGGAGCTGTAGGCTGTTTTTCGCATGCTACAATACAAAAAAACATCCACAAAAACAATATATTTCGTCTCATAATTTTTATATCTGAAAACCAAAGATTTTTTACCCAACTTTCACCATGAACTTATTTTTCTTGCCGTTTTCTACCATGAGATATTGGTCATGAAGCCATTCCTTTGTTGTAACTTCATGTTCGTGGCTACTGATTTTTAACTTATTGACAGATATGGCATTGCCTTGGATAGCTTTGCGCGCTTCCGTTTTTGAAGGTAATATTCCAGTATCGGTTAGTAAATCTATGATATTGAAATTATCAACTTTTGAGATCATTTTGCAAGGAATTTCTTCAGCTATAGTTTCCAACTGATCCAAAGTCATTGCATGTAGCGTATCAGCATTTGCATCTTTACCAAATAATAGATTACTAACTGCTACTACGGATTCAAAAGCTTCGTCTGAGTGAACTCTTCTTGTCAATTCTTCAGACAATATTGCCTTGAGTCCTCTTGGATCATCAGCAAACCCCTTTTCTAAAGCTTCTACTTCAGCCTGTGATTTAAGCGTAAAATACCTCAAATATTTTGGTAAATCTGCATCATCTGCATTGAGCCAAAATTGATAAAATTTGTAAGCACTAGTCATCTTAGGATCTAGCCAAATATTGCCTTGTTCAGACTTTCCAAATTTAGTTCCGTCAGCTTTGGTCAATAGTGGCGTTGTGACGGCATAAGCCTTGCCATCTATATTTCTACGGATAAACTCTGTACCTGATGTGATATTCCCCCATTGGTCTGAACCACCCATTTGGATGACACAATCGTGTTTGTCAAACAATAATTGAAAATCGTAAGCTTGCAGTAATTGATAACTAAACTCGGTGAAAGAAAGTCCTGTTTCCAATCGATTTTTTACAGAATCTTTGGACATCATGTAGCTCACCGTAAGTGTTTTGCCCACATCGCGGAGGAAATCCAGAATATTCATTTCCTTATAAAAATCTAGATTATTGACGATAATCGCAGCATTGGGACCTTCAAAATCAAGAAACTTTTTGATTTGCTCCTTTTGAAATGCCAGATTGCTATCTAATTCATCATAAGATTTTAGATCGCGCTCTTTATCTTTGAAGGATGGATCTCCGATACGGCCTGTAGCTCCGCCCATCAGTACGATAGGTTTGTGCCCTGAAAGCTGAAAAAGTTTGAGCAACATGATTTGTACAAAATTACCTATCGTCATGCTCGGGGCTGTAGGATCAAATCCAATATAACCCACTACTTTTTTATCATTCAGTAAGGCATCAGCTCCAGGAGTCATATCATGAAGCATGCCACGCCATCTCAGTTCTTCTATAAAATTAAGCATAAAATATCAATATCACATTAGAGATTAAAACAAGAAAGGACAAAATCATGTACTTTTGTCCTTCATAAAAGTGCAAAAGTACTTTTTTTACCGCTAATGTCACAAGGTCTATATGAATATTGAGCATTTTATTGCAAAAAGGATGGCTTTCAGCGAGCAAAAATCTTTCACCAAAGTGATCATCCGTATCGCTATTGTGGCTATTGCTATTTCTTTGTCGGTAATGATATTGACCACAGCCATTATTTCAGGATTTAAAAAAGAAATCACGGACAAAATATTTGGATTTTGGGGACATATCCATATCACTGACAGTAATGTAAATCGTCAGTTTGACGCCATGCCAATAAAATCTGATGTATCATTTTATGATGACATTCGAGATATTAAAAACATCGAATACGAAGAAGAAGCTACCATATTTGGCTTCCCCTTAAATGATAAAGTCATCCCAAAAAAAACCTTAGGAGGTGTAAAAAGTCTAAACCCATACATCCAAGTACCTGGACTTTTGAGTACTAGAGAAAACTTCCATGGAGTACTATTAAAAGGTGTGGAGCAAAACTATGGACAAGATGACTTTGCTGAATTTATCAAAGAAGGTCGTATGATTCAGTTTAATCCTGACTCCTCATCTTCTGATATTTTGATTTCAAAAAATATAGCTGACAAACTTCAAATCAAAGTCAAGGATAAAGTAGTGCTTTCCTTCATCAGAGATCAGAGGCAAATCAAAAAACGTTTTGAAGTATGTGGTATTTACAATTCTGGATTGGAAGAGTATGACAAAAGATTCGGAATCGTAGATATAGTAAAGCTCAAAGAAATTCTACAATGGCAACCCAATGAAATACAAGGCATGGAAGTTGTTTTGGATCATGTGGAAGATATGGACATCATATCAGAATATATCTATTACGAAGTTTTGCCCCAAGAATTTTACAGCGAATCTATAAAATCAAAATTTCCATCCATATTTGAATGGTTAAAACTTCAGGATATCAATGAAACTATCATTCTTCAACTTATGATTTTAGTAGCCATAATCAATATGATTACGGTACTTCTCATACTGATACTAGAGCGCACCCAAATGATCGGTATCCTAAAGTCTCTGGGTATGGACAATTGGCGCATCAGAAAAATATTTATATGGAATGCCGCATATATTATTATTTCAGGGTTGATCATAGGAAATATTTTGGGTATCGGCATCGCTGCACTTCAAAAAAAGTTCAGCTTCATTAAGCTAGATGAGGCCAATTACTACTTAGATACCGCACCCATTAATATAGATGTTATTACGATTTTGATCATCAATGTAGCAACTATTCTGGTGACTTTGGTATTCCTTATACTTCCTACCTTGTTAGTTACGAGGATTACACCTGTCAAAGCATTAAGATTTGAATGATGCAACTATCATCTTTTCTCATAGTACAGGTGATTTTGCATTTACCCAAGCGATTGGTACGTTTGGGATTACATTTTTTGTCTTTGCAGAGCAGTTATCGTAATCCGTTTCCTTCAGAAAGTGTCAAAGAATGGTTTACCGATACGTTTTTTTATATTATTGATGTTTTCGGCATGCCGGAATGGTTTCAAATCATACACCAAATGACTAATTGGAAAATCAGACCGCTTACTCCAGACGAGAGAGCGACAGGCCGTCAAATATTTGGTGATACTGTAAACTATGATTTTGTCAAGGTCAATCCGAATTCCAGGTGGGCTACCAAAAAATTTGCCATTGCCTATGTAAGCTTTAACATCATCAATTACAAAAATAAGATACGAAAAGAAACATTTATACACGAACTAATGCATGTGTGGCAATATCAAAACTTTGGAAGTATATATATAGCCAAAGCGATCAAAGCCCAACTGAGCAAAGAAGGATATG
This sequence comes from Aureispira sp. CCB-QB1, assembly GCA_945870185.1. Classification (GTDB taxonomy): domain Bacteria; phylum Bacteroidota; class Bacteroidia; order Chitinophagales; family Saprospiraceae; genus OLB9. The sequence goes on from CAMBRK010000058.1 coordinate 19,743, forward strand.
ATTATGGTGGTGTGGAAAATCTCTATCAAGGCATGTTGTCCGGAAAAAGACTTATAGCGTTTAATTTTGAGCAGCAGGCAGACATTATAGAAGATTTTTATAATCTGACCCGAACCAAAGACCATGCTAATGATATGATCTTATCGATTTATAGGTACTATGCTTTGCAATTGAAGGAAAGAGAAGCACTTTTAACGGCTTAAGAATTTATTACTCTTTTATATAGTTTTCCAACTAAAATACATTACTTTTGTTAGTATTATATTTAGTATTAAATTTAACACTATACTATCATCATGATCACCGCAAATGAACTTAAGACCAAAGGCATTAAAGCAATAGAAGAACAACTAGCTCAAACTCCTGAAGCGGCCATCACCGTACATGGCAAGGTAAAATACGTAGCCATGACCGTAGAACAATACGATAAAATGCGTTTGGCCGAACTTGAAGTGGCGTACATGCTTTGCAAAAAAGATATCGAAGAAGGCAATTTTACCATAGAAACGGCAGAGGAACATGTTGCAAGATTATGGAAATAATCTAAAGGACAAAATGTTATGCCAAAAATTGTAACCACATCATTTTATGAAAAAAGGCTCGAATATTTTAAAATCAAGCATCCTGAACTAAAAGAAAAGTATTCAAAAACCATCAAATTGCTAGGAACAAACCCATCACACCCGTCACTTCGTCTCCACAAATTAAAAGGAAGCCTATCAGACTTATATTCCGTATCTTTAAATATGAAATACAGGATATTACTTGACTTCATTATCAAAGATGATCAGATTATTTTGATCAATATAGGAGATCATGATGGGATGTATTGATTCCTAGTTTTACTAACATCAATTCTAAGTAGTGTGATGTAATGTTCCAACAATAAAGCCTTTAAACACACTATATTCTCTTACATTTGCGTATTATTACATATATGCAGTTAAGAATACTATTATTGTTTTTCGCTTTTTGTGTGATTTAATTTTCCTATCGGTACAAAGTTATCCAATATCTTATTTGGTGATGCAATAAGCCATTTAGTATCTGCATGAATAGCTACAATATCATTATCTGCATATAAAGAAGGATAAACAGGTTTATTTCCTTTGTACAAAAAACTCTTATTAGTATAATTTTTTGTAGCTGGATTATAATTCAATACATTCAATTTACCTTCAATATCAGTAAAATAGAGTTGATTTTGACATCTGAAAAGTTGGGATGGAATATGTGGCATTGAATCCAACTCTGCAATTTGAGCACCTGAAAATCTGTCAATAATAAGAAACATATCATTATCTGTCGGGTATATAATAGTCGTATCCAAAATTATTGGTCTAGAAGCGATCATAGTTTTGTTGTAATTTTTACTCCATTGCTTCTTTCCTGTGGATAAATTCAAGCATGTAATACCTGTAATCGTATGCCAATATGAAAGATGAAAATCTTTATCAATCAGTGGTTTTTTTGTAACTCCCAAGCCCAATAAATTTGTACTATCCAACAAAAAGCTATCTTTTAGCTCACCCTTTTCATTTAAAAAGCAAAAATAATTTCTTGTAATTGAACGGGGTTTATAAATTAAAAGACTATGGGCAAACTCTGCATCTTGATTTGATCCAAAGTGAATTGGACCTATTAAGTGTACTTTAGATTCTGTATCAAAAGTATAGGAAGACCAAGGCAAAATTTCGTGGCTTTCCATATCCCATCTATATATAGTTGTTTTACCTAATTTAAGATCATATTCTACTGGAAATATATAGTTTTCATGTCCAAAAATATTAGGTTCAATCAATCCTGAAAAAGTTTTTTTCTGAATAATTTTCCCTGCTTTCAAATCAAATACGTGCACCGAAGAATCGGATACTATTATCCAGTTACCATTTTGTATAAACGGCGTAAAGCTAATCCCATTTTTCATAAAAGACTTAGGCCAAGGGTTTACTTCCCATATCAATTCACCATTGGATGTTGAGATAGCTTTAAGACACGGACTATTGTCACAATCACTAACCAAAATAAGAATATTTTGATACCTTATAGGCAGAGATTGCAATTGGTGGGAAGTGGCAATCTCCACATTAAAGTCACTATCTCTACAGGATATAAAAAACATAGTGCTGGAAAGCATTCCCAGCACTACATTTCTTATCACTATAAAATATTTCAATGGTATCATACTATTTAGGTGGTACTGCAAATGCAGCTCCTAAAGAACCACTAAAGATTTGGTCTGAAAAAACAGTGTGTACGTTTTGTGGTAACGTTTCTCCAAAATGGTCAACTCCTGACAAAACTATGTCTCCTCCTACTTGCATACCACCAGGTAGCTGCATTTCAGATTGTCTGAAAAGGCCATCAGAAGGTTCAGGTATAAATGTGTAAAAGGATATAGTGGTACTACCTCCAACGTAATAATTGTTACAATCAGTATAACAAATAAATAAAGATGCAGGATCGTTTTGATATGTAAGGTCGCAACCATAATTGCATTGCTGCAAACCAAAGTAATCTATTTCGTCTATTACTTCCACTGTAATTTCCTCTATATCTCCTGGCCCCATCAATAAAAACCAATTAGCTTCTAAGACCTGATGGGCCAATCTACAGCGCAATATCCTTGCAGTTTCTTTTTCTTCATTAAATTGTATTTCTAATTGACTTATGATACGTTCTGTACTGGTTTTTATGATATCAGAAGCGTATTTAAGGATACTGGCTGGATTAGGAGACTCACCTGATGATTTCACAAACTCTCCTACAGCTGATAATAAACCTGCAAACCAATTACTTACAGATTTTAATGTACTCTTTTGAATATCAAATTTTAATTTCTTCTCAGCATCCTTGATTTGTTGGTCATAACAATCTCGCAAAATATTACTTGATGATCCTGTCCTAGAGTCCATAAAACTTGTCGTAAAATGACCATAAGAATTAGGATTGATTAATCCATACATAACTATATAGGGCACGGTAGGGGCACCATAATCAACAAAAAAATCTTCATTTGTGCCCATTTGGATCCAACTTGCAGTATTCTTTTCAAAAGCAGTTGCCCAAGTGTTCCAATTGCTCAATCCGTCACATCCTGGACAATTGTTGGCCCCAGTAATTGCTTGAATATCCTTTATAAGCTTTTTAATATTAGACTCTTCACCACCACCAGGGCTACTTAACTCATAAATCATTCTTGACCCTTGATTTGGCACACCATTCAATACCATGGCTGATATGGCAGGATTGCCTAATTGAGCTTGTCTCAGGCCCAAACCACCAAAGCCATGGGCTATGCCTAAGACATTGCTCGCATTTCTGTCTATGATTCTGTGATCAATAAATGATGCAACTCCATCTATACCATTTAGAGTAGAATAGCTACCATTAATAATATTACTATAATTCCAATTTGTACTCAACCATGCATCCAATTGATTCCAACCAAGTGAAGTGGCTCCAGTACCATGACAAAAAGCAACATCCCTTTTGGTTTGGGCGTAAATAGTACTATCCATCAAAACTATAGCCAAGATATATAAAATAATTTTTGAATTTCTCATTTTCGTTATATATTTAAAGTTTTAACAATATTGGTGGCTTTTGCACTTATCACTATTTGCATGTCTATATCACTTAAAGGTCCTTTAAATGGTGTAGCGAATATTGTTGTAATACTCTCAGGATTTGATGGATCTCCAGATGTAATATTATGAGTTCTATTAACCACACTGCCATCGGATTCATGATTGGATGTTCCTATTATACTTTGATTTACTTTGTCAACATATACATATGTGACTCGTCCACCTGACAAATCAAATTTTATACTATACTTATTTTCTCCATATTGTTTCACCTCGTATCCTGCTTCTTCCCAAGCTTGCATTAATGAAACAAATTGTTGTTGTGGCAAAATGACCTTTTCAGCTAATTGTTGTGCCATATTTTTATAATAAATAACATCACTTGATTCGGGCGTAAAACTATTCAATAGTTGCCCTGATTTATCAAAATATTTTGCACCAGCATTAGTAAATTCTATCCGTCCAATACCTTCATTAGTAGTGACATATGCCCTACCAATCATATCTGCGGGATAATTAACTTGGCTTGGCAATATATCAATATTGCAAAAATAATTCCCTTCAGTGTCTATTTCAAAAAACACCTTCATATCTGTGACTTCAGGCACCAGAAGGGATTTTTCAGCTTTAGTAAGTAATTCATTGTCACTAGGGTTCAGTGGGCGAACAAAACGGGTGGTACGGAAGTCATATTCCATTTTTAACCCATCGTTCCCTATTCTTGACATAGCGAAAGGAGAATCAAAGTCGTCCTTGTTGTCTTTTTGACATGAAGACATTAGGAGTAACATCAATACTCCTGAAAAAAAACTAATTTTTGATTTCATACTTTTAATAAATTTTATAATTGTAATAAGTAATTTAAATTTTCTTGGCTTAATAACAAAAATAACTCTATTGCTGGAATTTATTAAAAATACAACATCATTTAACATAATATTAACATAATATTTAGTCTTTATATTTCTTTATGAACACAATAAGAATAAACAATAATTGTTTAAATATAAATATAGATTCATTTTACTTTGACATATTTAAAACAATGTAACACACTATATTCCCTTACATTTGCGTATTATTACATGTATGCAGTTAAGAATACTATTTTTACTTATGGTTTTCAGTATGATCACATCTCATATCCTGGGACAAAATACGGCTGCAAAAATTAAAGCAAAAACGCTAATTATAGATTCTTGCATTATCATCCTAGACCTACATACGATCATACCCAATTCTGTTAAAATCAAGACAGCAAACCGCACCTTCGAAAATATAAATGTACAAAATAATAAGATCAGCCTTACTCCTTCGGTCTGTGATTCGCTATCAGGTGTGGAGGTTTTAGTACAATATCGCACCTTCGGCTTCAATGTGGAAAAACCTTATTTTGTCATCGACTCCAGCTTACTATCATTTAAAGAGAAGTCCATGATCAGGGTGTACGAATACAAACCACAAGATAATAAAAACAACATCATAGACTCTAAAGGACTTGACTATCGGGGTAGTTTTTCTAGAGGATTATCCATAGGAAATAGTCAAAGTCTGGTATTAAACTCCAATTTTGACCTACAACTTATAGGCGACTTAGGCAATGGACTCAAAGTAGTCGCAGCCATTTCTGACGAAAACCTTCCCATCCAAGCACAAGGAAATACCCAGCAACTCCAAGAGTTTGACAAGGTATTCATACAGGTATCTAAGGACAAAACATCGGTCATCGCAGGTGATTATGAACTTCGCAAGCCAAATGGATACTTTATGAACTATTTCAAAAAACTAAAAGGTATCAGCGTGGCTACGGAGATAAAAACCGGAAAAAACTCAACGATCAATACCAAAGGAAGTTTTGCGATATCCAGAGGTAAATTTGCCCGACAAACTATAGCTACCAAAGAAGGAAATCAAGGTCCTTACCGCCTTCAAGGCAATAATAATGAAAGATTTATCATTGTCCTGGCAGGAACAGAAAAGGTTTATTTTAATGGAATACTTTTGACTCGAGGCTACGACTATGACTATATTATGGAATACAACCGAGCAGAAATCACTTTCTCCCCTACCCGAGTTATTGCCCGAGATTCGAGGGTTATTATTGAATTCGAATATACCGATATTTCTTATTTGCGATCGTTGTATGCGACCCAAACAGAATTTGATAAAGGCAAATGGAAATTCAATTTTAATTTTTATTCTGAACAAGACAGTAAAAACGCCACTGGAGATGTGCAATTGGATTCTATGGACATTGACATTCTAAAAAATGCAGGCGATGATTTTAGAAAAAGCTCTAGAAGTAGTATCAGACCACTGACAGACGAAAACAAAGCAGAAGGTAATAGAATTTTATATGCGAGAATCGTAGACCCTATAGATACTACCAACTTCATTCTGAGATTTACCGTGAATCCAGATAGTGCTTCATACTCCGCAGTATTTAGCGAAGTAGGGAGTAACAAGGGAGACTACGTCATCGATAATACAGCCAATAGAAACGGAAGAGTATATAGATATGTAGGCAAAAATATGGGTAGCTACCTACCCATAATCACACTGATACCACCTGAGAAAAGACAAATGATAACCGCGAATGCCAAATATGAATTGGGGAAAACAGGCCATCTTTTTGCAGAAGTGGCTATGAGCAATGTAGACATCAATAGGCTTTCTACCATAGGAAATGACAATAATACCGGCCTGAGTTCGCATATAGCCTTAGAAAAATCAGTAAAACTAGATAGTGCTGCCAACTGGACCGCAGGAGCAAACCTTAAGCATGAATTCATAGATAAAAATTTTGTGGCTTTAAACCCATTTCGTCCTCAGGAATTTGTGAGAGATTGGAATATTGGTGGCTTAAACGCCATAGGAAACGAAAATCTGGTCTTGTCCAATCTATTTTTAAAAAGTAAAAAAGGCATCACGTTAAATTATGGTTTTAATACCTTTGACAAAACAGCCCAATTTTCCGGAAGAAAACATGTAGTCACAGGAATTATTGAAACTAAAAAATGGTATGTAAGAGCATTTCTAGATCAACTCAGTTCGACATCGACAGGCTTAAATCAAAACACACAATTTTCAAGACCGAATATCAATATCAGCCGTAAGCTTGGCAAAAATAATGACTGGCAAATTGGTATGGTCTATGATGGTGAAAAAAATAGTATCAGAAATCAAAGAACTGACACCTTAAAGCGAGAAAGTTTTGCGTTTGACCATTATAAATGGTTTGCAGCCAGTGATTTCAATAAAGATTTTGCTATCAAACTCATGTATTCGTACCGAGATGATTTTTTTGCCAAAAAGGAAGCATTATCCAAAGCATCTGTGGCTCATGAACTGGAGTTGGCCGGAAAATGGTTGGCTTCAGCAAATTCTGACTTGCAATGGAGTGTCATAGGCCGACAACTTGAAGTTAAAGACGCTACCTTACTTCCAAACGATGTTAGCAAAAAAACGATACTGGGCAAAATGGACTATATATTTTCAGCTTTTAATCAAGGTATCCGATCTACCACATCCTACAATACCAACTCAGGTCAAGAACCAAAAATAGAATATGTATTCCAAAAAGTAGAAGTTGGACAAGGAGATTATGTGTTAGTGGACAGTACCAGGTCATCTAACCTTCGAGCAATACAAGATTTTAGTTTTGCTCCAAACGATATAAGAAGAGACTACATCCGTTTGACACTCACCAATAATGAATTTATTAGAACCAACAACATTGAACTTAATCAGAATATCAATATCGAGCCTTCAAAATTTAAAAAACCGGTAGAAAGAAAAAAATTTACTAAATCCTACTTATTCTTATCCAAATTTGCAGCGCTGTCCAATATTCGGATCAATAAAAAGCAAACGGATGACGCCAATGTATCTTTGACATCATTTCTAAACTTTGGAATACAAGACACTTCATTGGTAGCTTACAATTCTCAATCATCAAATACCCTGTTTTTCAATAGGGGTAACGTCAAATATGACATTCAACTGGGAAACAGAAACAATCAAAATCGAACGGTACTAGTCGGAAGCATAGAAGATCGTGGACTTTTGGATTACTTTTTTCGGATGAGATGCAATATGTGGTCGAAGATGGACATCTTTTTCAATTTAGAAAATTCATTAAAGACATATTCATCGCAAGCTTTTCCTGACAGGAACCTGGACATTCAAATCAATAAAATCAGACCTGAGATAAGCGTAAGACCCACATCAAATACCAGAATTGTAGCTAAATATACTTATCAGGAACGTAAACAACAAATACTGACTCAAGACTTCGCCAAGATCAATGATCTAACTACTGAATTTGCCTTAAGAAAAGCAAACTTATACAGCCTTGATTTTTCTGTAAGCTACGTCGATATAAAATTTACGGGAGTCCCCAATTCTCCATTAGAGTATGATATGTTAGAAGGACTGAAGAATGGACAAAACTTTCTTTGGAACGCTATTTTTACTAAAAGAATTGCCAAAAACATAGATTTAAGTATCAATTATGAAGGTAGAAAAACAGCCAATGCGCCTACGATACACATCGGAAGGGCACAAATAAAAGCTAGTTTCTGACAGTTCAACTCACATCATGATTCTATCCTTGATAGACTGAACAAAGTCCTGAGTAACTTCAGGTCTTTTAAAGTTTGATTTAACGAAATCTCGAAAGATCATTTCATTTTCCATAATCATTTGACTTTTTGGATTCAATTCAATAGCCTTGATCAAATCATCTTTTTGCTCTATAGGTAGCTCATTATCCAAAAACAAGTTAATTTGGTGTCTTAATGATTTAACTGAGTCAAAAGTTTTCATTATGTTTTACTTTAAAAAAAATTAAAAAATCACTCTTCTTCAACGTCGTATTCCCCTCTTTTGATACCTCTGATGTCTTTATATCCCATCATAAATGCATAATGCTTCAATTTATCTTTCAGCATGTTTCTAGCTCTAAATAATCTAGACCTAACAGTACCTAAAGGTAAATCAATGGTCTTGGCGATTTCTTCATACGAGAAATCTTCTATGTCACACAATATAATAACCTCTCTAAACTCCTCGGGCAAAGACCTCATAGCCAGAGTAACTTCATCTCCCATCGTCTGTTCAAAAATCTCATCTCTCAAATCATGAAAAGCTTGATTATTAGCTTCGTCTTCAGTCTTGATAGATACTACATCGTCAAGGTGAACTTGAGTAGGTCGTCTTACCTTCTTGCGATACTCATTTATGTACGCATTCTTAAGTATCTTAAACAACCAAGCCTTCGCATTAGTTCCCGAATCGTAATTTTCTATAAATTTATGTGCTTTTAAATAAGTTTCTTGAACTAAATCATCAGCATCCGCTTCATCATAAGTGAGATGATAAGCAAATGTTTTGAGTGCATCCATATGAGGAAATAACTCAGTTTCAAATATTTGTTGACTTTTAGGTTTAGTCACTATGAATAAAATATTTTCACAAAAGTAGTTATTTTAATAAGATATTGTAGGTAGGAAGGTAATATTTGAATATAAATTATAAACCAAATAAATAATATAATTAAAAACAAGATTAAACGTACGTGGCATTGTTTCAAAAGGAACCAAGAAAGTACTATAAAAGGCGAGAGCCGTACAACTTTCGCTGGACGGCTCTCATCAAAAAAGGCGGCGACCTACTCTCCCACTTTCGCAGTACCATCGGCGCTAAGGGGCTTAACTTCTCTGTTCGGAATGGGAAGAGGTGGAACACCCTTGCTATAACCAC
>CAMBRK010000059.1 GCA_945870185.1 Aureispira sp. CCB-QB1
TAGCGGTGCTACGCTTTTCGAATATAAATAGCTGATTTACCTGCCCGCCTACCATGTAGTGGTCAGGCTGGTTGCATTTTAGCTTCTTCCCGCTAAAGCGGGACAGGCTATGACAAAGTTCTAACGCATAATCCGGGTTTAATGTAAATTATGGATTGTCAATTACATATGTTCAAATTATTTGGTTTCGTTGCACGGAAATTTCTTCAAAACTCCTGAATCATTTGCACATCATTTAAGCTTTTGCCCTATCCGGGCCTGCCTGCCTGACGGCAAGGCAGGCGGCATTTTATTTTTTTCTTTTTGCTTACCCTTATTACTTTGTAATGCTAGCCCAGAAAAAAGTAAACAACCCGCCTGCCTACGGAGTCGGGCAGAAAAAGACCAGTTCAAAAAAAGGTAACTGAGTGGTTCAGCTCTGCTGCATTGGAGTGATACGAAATCACTCAAAAATGAAGGCACTGATCTAAACTTAGATCAGCTAGTTGTATTGCTAGATTGCATTCTCGACCTGCCCACCCCTTTCAGGTTCATCGCTTCTCGCATTGTTTGAGCTTACCCACCCGTTTCACGCCTGCCTGCCGGCAAGGCAGGGTTCACTTCGTCAAAGGCTTTGCCTTTGGTGCTTTGCACTTCACTCCACCCACCCGTTTCACGGTTCACTTCGTCAAAGGCTTTGCCTTTGGTGCTTTGCACTTCACTACGTTCATATCGCTTGTTTTTTGAACGATATCCCAGCCCAATAGCTGTCTTTAAATTGAATGATTCTGACTTTTTCATCAGGCTCTACTTAAAGGGAGAGCAGACAAAAATGATTGGTATACACATTTTGGAATGTATATCAAATTCCGTTTTGGGACAATCCTTTCAAAAAAATCATTTCATCATCCAGACGACTCTATCAGTGAAGATGAATACAGGAATCACTAAAGTTCTTTCTTTTGGTTAAGGAACTTTTAAATGTGACTTTTTTTTTCTCCAGTTTACACCATAAGTTTTCTATTTTATCGTTTTAACATGTAGTAAATTTTATCTAGATTGAAAAATATATCTATTTTGAATTAATGTGTAGCAAACATCTATTATTAAGAAAATACAATTATTTTGATAGTATTTACTAAATTATACATTAAAATTAAATATAATATGTAACTTTGTCCTAATTTCTAAAACCGATTATATGCTGATTCGAATATTATTGCTCGTAATAGCCACTGTTTTTTTTACATCTAACTCTTATTCTTCTGAAAATCATGCTGTTGCAAAAGTTAAAAAAGGAGAAAATATAGAGCTCTTATTGAAAAGGCATCTACTTTCTCCACATAATTGTAACATTAAGGAGTTTGTTAAGATTAATAAAATCACTTCCAAAAACAAAATTATTGCTGGGAAGATTTATAAATTACCGCTGGTAATAGTACCCTTTAATGGAAAAAACATAAGAACTTCTACTGGCATTAACGATTTGCAAATAGCTAAAAAAATTGAGAAATTAAATACAGACTTGCTGGCTAAAGGTATCAGAGATCAACATTTTAAGAAAAGTAAAAAAATATGGGTACCTACTGCAGAATTTGGTTGTGCAGAAGATGACATCAAAATAAACATAGAAGAATCTGAGATAAAGGTAAAAAATGATAAAAGTGAAGAAGGGATAAGTAGTGCTGTGATTTCTGGTACGGAATTAAAGCGTAAAGGTATTAAAAGCATTCATGTTCCATTAATGGGAGCTGGATATGATGAGGTGCATATCGAAGATTTTAGTCTTGCAGGAGAAGTTTACTATATTATAAGTGGACATGGTGGTCCTGACCCTGGCGCAGTGTGTAATGATTGCCCATCCAAAATGTGTGAAGATGAATATGCGTATGACGTAGCTTTAAGATTGGCAAGAAATTTAATGCAGCATGGAGCCACAGTAGAGATGATTGTTCAAGATGAAAATGATGGTATACGTGATGAAAAATACCTTAAGTGTGATCACGATGAAAAAACATTAGGAAATAAAGTCATTCCCTTGGGTCAAAAGGCGCGTTTGCAAGAAAGAGCATATACGGTCAATAAGTTGCACAAAAAATACAAAAAGAAAGGGTTTAAGGTTCATAAAGCCATTGAAATCCATGTAGACTCCAGAAGTAAGAATACTCGACAAGATGTGTTCTTTTATTATAATAAACATAATAAAATCAGTAAAGAACTTGCTAATTCGGTTCAAAAAGTTTTTGAATCAAAATACGAGACACACCAAAAAGGACGCGGGTATACAGGATTTGTAGAAGATAGAGGAATTTATATGGTAAGAAATGTTACTCCACCTATCTTATTTGTTGAACTCGCTAATATCAGAAACGCTTCAGATCAAGAACGATTATTGCTCAATACCAATAGACAAGCACTCGCTAATTGGCTTTTTGAAGGATTGCGTAAATAGTTAGGATTAAATAAAAATTAAAATGGGTAGCTTTCAAATCTTGTTGACTGTTACCCATTTTTTGTTGATACCATAATTTTTGAATGACATTTAATCATCTAAATCATCAGAGACCTTTATCATCGAAAAGGAACTGCTATTGTCAGCATTAGACCAAATCAATTTGTTGTTTTTTAATGTATATTTTTGACCATTTTCTGATATGAATAGGTGGTTTTCGGTACTTTTCTTGTAAATATACCATGTCAGATTATCACTAAACCGGGCTTTGATTCCATCTCTAGTATCTACGATATAAACCTTTTTAGGTAAATCCTGAACTTGCCAAATTCCTACTATTTGGTCATGAGTCACAGTTGATGAAATAGGCATTCGATGATTGTTTTGTTTTGGAGAGGAAATATCATTTTTGCATCTATTCCTCTGACTGTGATGTTCATCTCCGAATCTCCTATCATGGTCATAACAGTCATATTCATTAGGCTGGCAGTCATTAGTATTTGAGTAACTACGCATTCTGGATTTTATCGGTATAAAAGTAAGTCGACTATGGGTTCGATTATCATAATAAACAATTTTATTTCGTAATATTTTTATTTTGCCACCATATCTGTTGTAATAAGCGCTTGATGATCTTCTTTTAAACCAAGTGTGATTGTTTCCAAAGTGCAGACCAAATACTTTTATACCATTTCCAAAGTATGCTATCTCTATTGTTTTTTCTAAATATCCATTGTACCAAAACTGATGAAAATTAGCAAATGATTGGCTACCAGCTAAATCCGTTATACAGAGTAATGTAATTGTAAGAATGATGTTTAAAGTTTTCATGATCCTTGATTTATAGAGTTAAAAATACCTTTATATCATCATAAAGACAAAATTTATCATGTTCAAAGTGTTAAGTTGAATGTAATTGTTTGTTAAAATTAATAAAATCTATAAATTTTCGAATTATGAAATGAATGGATTTAGAAGTAGATGATCCTAATTTATTTTTTGAACATTGAGAATTTCTATTTAAAAAATCTAATGAATCGTTTGCAAAAAATGATTCTTATCACTTCAGTTCCGTTATTGATGGACACGATTAGTTTTAAAATGGAAATGATACTGATTTTTATCACCTGATTGTTTATTTTACTATATTTCTTTGTACATTTGTATCACAAATCAAACCAAATTAAAATGAACAATTCGATGATGTTTAATCAAGACAGCCTTTTACATGGTAAAGAAGATTTGAATCAATGGATAGAAGATTTATCTAAGTATTTCGAAGCTGAAAAAGTCTATTGGTGCAATGGATCAGAAGACGAATACCAGCATTTTTGTAATATGTTGGTAGATAAGGGTACCTTTATTCGGCTTAATTCGGAAAAAAGACCCAACAGCTATGCATGCTTCAGTGATCCTAGTGATGTAGCGAGGGTGGAAGATAAAACCTATATTTGTAGCAGAACTAAAGAAGATGCGGGACCAACGAACAATTGGATGGAGCCGCGTAAAATGAAGGATATTCTCAATAAACTAACTCAGGCGTGTATGAAAGGAAGAACGATGTATGTGATTCCATTTTGCATGGGGCCAATAGGTTCACCATATTCAAGGTATGGTATAGAAGTGACTGATTCCGAATACGTGGTTGTCAACATGAAAATCATGACTAGAATGGGGAATCAGGTTATGTCTTATATTGAAGGTGAAAATTTTGTTAAATGTATACATACATTAGGTGCACCGTTACAGCCAGGACAAGATGATGTAAAATGGCCTTGCAATCAAGAGAAATATATCACCCATTTTCCAGAAGAGAGGTTGATCGTTTCTTACGGTAGTGGATACGGAGGTAATGCTTTATTAGGTAAGAAGTGTTTTGCATTAAGGATAGCTTCTGTAATGGCTCAAGAAGAAGGATGGTTGGCAGAGCACATGCTAATCATGGGTGTTGAGTCTCCAGAAAAGAAGAAAACATATCTAGCCGCTTCATTTCCAAGTGCATGTGGTAAAACTAATTTTGCTATGTTGATACCACCTCAGTCACTTGATGGATGGAAAATAACTACTGTAGGGGACGACATTGCTTGGATTCATAGAGATAAAACAGGACAGCTCATTGCCATCAATCCTGAAAGCGGTTATTTTGGTGTAGCGCCAGGAACAAACTATGCTACTAATCCAAATGCTATGGAATCCATCAAATCCAATACCATTTTTACCAATGTCGCAGTCACAGCTGAAGGCGATGTGTGGTGGGAAGGTATGACTAAAGATGTACCCGAAGGATTGACGGATTGGAATGGTAAACCTTATGATAAAAACAGTGGAAAACCAGCGGCACATGCCAATAGTAGATTTACTGCTCCTGCTCACGCTAACCCAGCTGTAGATGAAAACTGGAATAATCCAGAAGGAGTTCCGATTAAAGCATTTATTTTTGGAGGTAGGAGAGCAACGGGTATTCCGTTGGTATACCAGAGTTTTAATTGGAATTTTGGTGTATACACCGCAGCCACTATGGGAAGCGAAACCACAGCAGCTGCATTTGGTGCTCAAGGAGTGGTAAGAAGAGATCCATTTGCTATGTTACCATTTATGGGGTATAACATAGGTGACTATATCAATCATTGGTTACAGTTTGGTAGGAATCTTCCTGATGCACCACGTATTTTTAATGTCAATTGGTTTAGAAAGGATGAAAATGGCAAATTCTTATGGCCAGGCTTTGGCGAAAATATGAGAGTACTCAAGTGGATAGTCACTAGAATCAATGGTCGCGCATCTGCAGTAGAGAGTCCTATCGGTTGGGTTCCTAGATACAAAGACTTGGATTGGGAAGGACTGGAGTTTACTCCTGAACAATTTGACGCCATCATGACAATCGATAGAGAAGTTTGGAAAAAAGAGTTGCTTTCACATGAGGAACTTTTTGCAACTTTTTATAATAAGCTTCCTAAAGAATTTTTCTTTATGAGAGAGATGTTGCTTTCATCTTTATGGCGCTCGCCTGAACAATGGGGACAGCAACCTGAAGTAGTATAAAGTTATAATCTAAAATCCGAAAATAAAAGACCGTTATGCTAACTAGTATGATGGTCTTTTTTATTTTGGATGTATCTCAGACCTTGCAAACCTTGTAATCCTCCTGTGTGGAGATACAAGATATTGGTATTTGGCTTAAAGTAATCTTTGGCAATCAAGTCACATAAGCCAAACATAGCTTTGCCGTTATAAACATGGTCAAGTGGAATAGACGTCTTGGATTCGAAGTCAGACATAAAATTCAAAAGGGTATCATTCCATTTGGCATATCCGTCAAAATGATAATCCGTAACTACTTTTAACTTTTCTTCATTTTTTCGCTGGCACAATGACATGATTTCTTCAAAGAGATGTTCCGTCTTCAAGGCAGAGATGGAAAGTATTTGGGACTTTAGATTGGACGACCAAAGTAAGCCTGCTGTAGTTCCACCAGTACCACAGGGCAACACAATGAAGTCCGGAGTAGGAATATTGTCAAAATGAAGTTCGTCTATGATTTCTGCAACGCCATATTTTGAAAGGTGATTACTTCCACCTTCTTCAATGATTTGATAACTTGAATATTTCTGTAGAATTTCCTTGACTTCTTCTGCGCTTTCTTTTTCTTTATAAGCTGTTCTGCTGACAGCATGGAGTTGCATGCCCATCTTTCTACAGAAACTTAATGTTGGGTTATTTTCATCTATTTCTCCTCGGATGATACCTACTGATTCTAGCCCTATTTTATGACATGCTGCCGATAACGCATGAATATGATTTGAAAATGCGCCACCGAAAGTTATTACAGTTTTAATTTTCGTTTCTGAAAGATGGGTTAAATTGTACTTAAGTTTTCTATATTTATTACCAGAGACTTGTGGGTGGATAAGATCATCCCTTTTTATAAATAGATTAATTTTTTTTTCACAAAGCAGATCTAGGTCAATCTTAAAGACTGGGCTTGGTAGTATGATTTCGGATGTTAAATGATCCATGAATTATACATATTTGACCCTGATCAACACTGCCATTCCCTGATCTTTTTTACTGTCAATAGTGATGGTACCATGCATGTAGTTGACGCGAGATTTGATATTTTCTAAACCCATACCTTTGCGCAGGAGATTGTGTTGATCGAAACCTATTCCATCATCTTCATATTGAATGACCAGTTCATCTTCTTCGGTATTGAGTTGAATTAAAATTTCATTGGCATCAGCATGTTTTATGCTATTAGAAAACAATTCTTGTACTATTCTATAAATAGACAATGAAATCATTTTATCCATTTTTTCTGGCATTTCATAATATTGAAAGTCTATTTCAGGATAGTTTTCACCTTCAAACCTATTGATTAAATCTTTAATGGCGGACACCAATCCTAGATTTTGAAGCGCTCCAGGTTGCAAATTACGAGAGATAGTTCTTACTTCTTCTACTGCAGTATCCAATAATTGATGAGCCTTGGTGTACTCTTTCATTCCACTGAGCTCGTGATTTATGGAGCTCACATGATCAAACTGTAGTTTGATCGTACTCAGCAGTCCGCCTAGACTGTCATGAAGATCCTTAGCTATACGCTCTCGTTCTATTTCTTGACCTTCGATAACCGACTTCATCGAGCTCATTTTAATATTATCTTCAAGCTCTCTGATTTGTCTTTGGTTAATTTCTTCTTTTTGTTCGGTAATTATTTTTGTAGTTGAGATTTGTTGGTCATAAAACTTTATGATGAAGTAAATAGAGAGCAAAACTATAAACAACCCAATACCCAATATATACAAGGTTCGTTTCTGAGCCGCATTTTTAGCAATCTCATATTCTTTCTCGATTTTTAAAAGTTCTATACTGGTTTGTTTCTCTTTGGAGCCATATTTTAAGGCTAAGTTGGTGAAAGATTCAAGTTTATTTTTATTGTGAATACTATCATTGAGTAGGGTATAACCAAGCAATAAGTTATAGGCATCTTTTGTATTCCCAATTTTTTGGTTAATGTCGCCTAACTCCTTATAAATCATCATTCTCAACTCATTATAAGGAGAAAATGGTAAAATATCCAAAGATTTTTCTAGATACTTTAATGCTCTAGGATAGTCTTTTTTCAACTTGTTGACATAGCCTATGTGGAAAAGTCCTTTTGCAGCTAAATCCAACTTATTGGCTTGTGTGCAAAAGGTAAAAGCCTTATAAGCATCTACCAAGGCGCTGTCCAGCTCATAACTAAGCTCAAAAGCTTGAACTCTATCAAACAATATATTGATAGTAAGTGCTGTATCTTTAACTATTTTATTGAGCTCTACAGTTTTTTGAAGATATTGTAACGATTTTTCATAATCACTTAATCCCCGATATGCCCTATGGATATGAAAGTAAACATTAGAAAGAGAAGAAATTTCATTGTTTTTTTCATGATCACTAGCTAATGCTGATAACATACTAATAGCATCATTAAAAAAACCCGCGTTGATGTACCGCACAGCAATTTTATAATTGGTTTGCTTGATGCCTTTTTCATTTTTTGTAGCTTTAAAGTGTTCTAATGCATAATTATAATACCTAAGTGATTTTTCATACTCTGAAAAGACATCACCTTCATAATCTCCCAATTTTATATAAACATCAGCCAGCGTGGAATTGTCATTGTTTGTTCTGGCCAGGTCCAATATTTTAATGAGTTCCTGATAACTATAGGTACTATCCTTATCAAACTGTGTAAAACCGGTGATAGTGTAAAATAAGAAAACCCAAATGAATGCTATCCTTGCCAAAATGATGAATTGTGAGTGCGAATGTAGTGATTATTGTAAATTATTAAGAGATAATGAAGTGTAAAAAAAAGAAAGCCCTCAACTTTTTGAGAGCCTTTCTTTTCATGCAACAGTCAAATCCCAATGAGTATTTACATCTTTATATCGTATGCTATATGATCATATGTTTTTATGACCAATATTTGAGTTGAGTTGCATTTTTTGGGGTTACATATGGTAACACTACAAACCAACTCGTCTATTGCTCATTCTGTAAAACTTAAAAAGAAGAGAAAATTTATCAACATGTATATTCTTTAATGCACTTTTCGTTAAAAAATTATTATGAGTTAAAAATATTTGCTTTCTAAAAAGTTTAATTTTAATGGATAAAACAAAAAAAAACGGTATCTAATTTGTTTTAGCTAAAATGAAGTTAAGATTTTGGGTATCAGACTTAATTGTATGTTTGTGGCTCAACATATGTTGCCCACACAATGAAATAAGAACCAAGACTATAGTAAGATAAGTTCTGATATCCAAAATCTCCTGCTTCATCTGTATATATTTTATTAAATCAATCATTTTTGATTGTTTATATTTTGTTATTTTTGATAATACAAAGGTCAGGATATTGTAAAATGTAAACATCATTGTAAACACCGATTTTTATTTTTGGGGGTATACCCGAGTTTTTATAGGTAAAAACGATGTAACTTTGTATCTTGAAATGATTAATAATCAAATAACTCAATATATCAATTATGATAAATATATTAATTGCCGATGATCACACCATGTTTGTAGATGGTATGGAATCTATTTTAAAAAGTGAAGCTGATCTTTTTGTTACAGGAAGGAGCTATGATGGACCTGCTGTGATTGAGTTTTTGAAAACCAATAAGGTAGACATTGTTTTATTGGATGTCAATTTGCCAGGTATGGATGGTATAGCCGTCTGCAAAGAAATAACCCTTCATTATAAAGATGTTAAAGTATTGGCCATTTCCATGTTTAATGAAGAGAGCTTTGTATCTGAAATTCTGAATAATGGGGCAAAAGGTTATATACTCAAAAACACAGGTAGGGAAGAATTACTCAAAGCAATCAGAACGGTAGGTAATGGAGAGTCCTATTTTTCCAAAGAAGTGACGGAGACAATTATGAAAGGTCTCATGAACCAAAGAAAAGCATCAGCTAAAACTGCATCTTTTTTTCCAAAACTTTCACGTAGAGAAAAAGAAGTATTAAAACTTATAGCTCAGGAGTTTACCACTCAAGAGATTGCGGATAGTCTTTTTATCAGTTTGAAGACAGTTGAGTCACACAGGTCTAGTCTTTTATCAAAGTTGAATGCACGAAATAGTGTAGGCTTGGTACGCATCGCTATAGAAAATAATCTTTTAGAATAAAACAAAAGTCGCATTACAATGACCTGCAATGCGACTAAATAAGCTATTTGACTATGAATATTACTTACAAGATTCTTTTAAGGCTTTCAATGCTTCTGAATCATTTACAGTAGCTATAGTTCCATCTTCCATCGTAACAGAGATAGGAAATACTAATGTTGGTTTTACTCTGTTACCTGGATTTGCTTCTTTGTACGCTTTAATGGCGTCATGGAGTACTTTTCTATCTTCTTTTGCATTCAGCGTAATGACTGTGCTATTCGGAAGTGTCACGCTAAAAGGAAAATTGATTTTAAAACATGATTTGTTTTTTCCTGGTCCGTTGCCATGACCTGGTTTTCCACACGCTGCTCTCAATTCTCTTTGTTGAGTTGTGTTTTCCACTAAGATGACTTCTCCAGCTGCATTGATTACAGAAAAAGGAAATGCTAAGCTCGGACGCGTTCTAACTCTTGGATTCTCTTTTCTCCAAGTTTTTATGGCTTCTTTTAACGCTTCCAACGATTCCACCGTAGCAGTGCTAGCATCTGGAAAGTTTACTGTAACAGGAAATATTAGTTCGTAACAATTGCCCCTTCCTAAGGCATTTTCATCTACTGTTCTGGTAACAACTTCTTCTGCAAGTGCTTCGATACTTGCGTCATCTGCGAAGTCAGAAGTATCCGTACAAGAAGTAATAAATAATCCTGCTACAAGAATCATGAGCCATTGAAATTTAAAAATTTCAGTTTTCATGTCTTTAAAAATTTAAAAGTTTAGAATAAAATGTTTTACAATTATATAAGACAGTAGATCATTTATTGTACTCAAAAAAAATAAAAAAAAAGATGATAAATTTTATATAAATTCGCTAAGATGTTTGTTTTCAGTTGTTTAGAATTTTATTTTTTTGTGCTTAGAAGTTAATTATGTTTCTGAAATTCATGTAATCAAAGTACCTATTGACATACCAATAAGTATAACGATTCCAAAATACCAATTTTATTCCTACTTTTGAGCTTTTAAAGCAAATCGGAACAATGTATTACGTAAGAGATATTTCTGTTAAATATGGAGAGCGCGTGCTTTTGGATGACATCAGTTTTATGATCAGTCCTAAAGACAGAATAGGATTGATAGGTAGAAACGGAGCAGGAAAATCCACCTTACTCAAGATCATAGCTGGTCAAAGTGGTCCCGACAGCGGTATGCTAGAGTTTCCTTCCAAAACTACAGTAGGTTATTTAAGACAAGAATTTGAACTTAATGAATCTCAAAAGGTAATCGACGAAGCTATGTCTTGTCATGAAGAAGCACTGAATCTTCAGAAGCATTTTGATGATCTCAATATCGAAATATGCAGCAGAGAAGATTATGAAAGTGATAGCTATCAAAAGCTATTAGAAGATTTAGCTCACATATCTGGAAGGTTGGAGCACTTTAATATTGTCAGTCTAGAGGTAGAAACTATGAAGATACTGAGAGGACTTGGCTTTTCAGATATGGATTTTCAGCGCCAGGTTTCGGAGTTTAGTGGCGGATGGAAGATGCGGATAGAATTAGCAAAACTACTACTTAGAAAACCTGATATTTTGATGCTCGATGAGCCCACGAACCACTTAGATATAGAATCCATCATTTGGTTGGAAAACTATCTGGTAGATTATCCTGGGACGGTCATAGTGATTTCTCACGATATTCAGTTCCTAGAAAATGTATGTAACCGGATTATAGAAGTAGAACATGGCGATATAGATGATTACCGACTTTCTTACCATAACTTTTTGGCTGAGAAAGAAAAACAAAAAGCTATAAGACTTTCTGCTTTTGAAAACCAACAACGAGATATTGCTCAAAAAGAAAAGACCATCAACCGCTTTATGGCCAAAGCCACCAAAACCAAGATGGCACAAAGTATGCAAAAACAACTGGAGAAAGTAGACCGTATAGAAGCTCCCGTAGATACAGGGAAGGCTATGCACATCCGCTTTGCAGAGGTACCTAGATCGGGTAGGGAAGTAGTCAGAGCCCTTGATGTGAGTAAATCATTCGGGAATAAAAGTGTTTTTGCCCATCTTAATATTACCATAGAACGTGGCGATCGAGTTGCTTTTGTAGGTCAGAATGGACAAGGAAAAACCACCATGGCTAAAATCATAGCGGGACTTTTACCTGCTTCATCAGGAAAAATAGAAGAAGGCTCCAATATGCATCTTTCTTATTATGCGCAGAATCAATCAGAGCTTTTGGATTTAAAAAGTACTGTTTTGGATGTGATGGAAGATAAAGCTCCTGAAGAGATGCGCTCCAGAGTTAGAAATATTTTGGGTTCATTTTTGTTTTCAGGAGACGATGTGGATAAGAAGGTTTCTGTCCTATCAGGAGGCGAGAGAGCCCGATTAGCTATGGCATCACTGATCATGAAGCCTTGTAATTTTCTAATTCTCGACGAACCTACCAACCACTTGGACATATATTCCAAAGAAATACTCAAAGATGCGCTCAAAGCCTATCAAGGAACATTATTGGTCATATCGCATGACAGGGAGTTTCTGGGAGGACTTACAGATAAAGTTATTGAATTTAAGGATGGTAATACCAAGGAATTTTTGGGTGACATTAACTACTTCCTCGGCAAGAAGAAAATGGATAACATGCGTGAAGTAGATATGCAAAAAACCGTTTCAGAAGCTTCTGCAACTAATCAGGATAAAAAAAATGATCCAGAAGAAACCAGAAAACTCCGAAAGCAAATAGCCACAGTCGAAAAACAAATTTCAAAACTAGAAGAAGAGATAGCATTACTAGATATCAAATTGGCAGATCCTAATTTTTATATGGACGCTGGTTTTATGGAGACTAATAAAAAGTACAAATCCCTGCAAGATGATTTGGAAAATAAAATGCTCGAATGGGAAACCTTGTCTTTTGATTTGGAGAATTTGTAAACATAAAGCTTTCTTCTTATTCGGAACGCCTTAAATTTCGATCTACATTACAAAGCCATAATTTTATCAGCTTCTCTCAAACCGCTGAGGTAGGCACCATGGACTGTAGAAAAGTATTCTATATGAGTATGTTCGCCTGCAAAAAATATTTTATCATTAATTGCTGTTGCAAGATCATCAAAATGTCGCATTTCTGTGCCCATTGCCGTGTAAGAATAAGCTCCTAATGTATTTTCATTTGTTTGCCACTTAGTTCTCAGCATAGATTTAGGTTCGGGAATATTACTGCCATAAATATCTCTGAGGTGGTTCATCACTTCATTTACTATTTCGGTATCGCTCATAGTTTCCGTTTTACGACCAGCAGCTAAGCCCGAAATACCACCACCAACGACAATTATTGATTTACCAGAAGATTTATTTTCTGACTCACAAGATGCTATCAAGCTTGGAATGAATACCACAGGCAACCCAGCAGCAGCGTTCTTAAGAAATTTACGTCTGATCATATTTCTATAAATGGAAGTGACAAAGATAATATTTTACCAACAAATGAAAAAGAATATCCATTTTATCTAAATTTGAAAGATTGTGAAAAATATAGTTTCATCCAAATTGTAATTACTTTCTTTTATAGACACAAATAAAATGTGTTACTTTGCCTTTCGAAATGTGTGGACATTGTCTAAATGATTTTATTTAGATAAGAAATAAAAAGTGTTTTAAAAATCATTAAGTCAAAAAATATTAATGAATATAGCCGTTTTTCCTGGATCATTTGATCCTATAACGCTTGGACATATTGATCTGGTGGAAAGAGCGATGCCTTTGTTTGACAAAATTATTGTAGCTGTTGGGGTCAATAGTCAAAAAAATACACTTTTTACTTTAGAAAATAGGTTGTCTTGGCTTACTGAAGTTTTTAAAGATAAACCCAAGGTCCAGATTAGTCACTTCGAAGGATTGACAGTAAAGTTTTGTGCGGAGCAAAATGCTAGATTTCTGATTAGAGGATTGCGCAACGCATCAGATTTTGACTACGAAAAGACCATTTCACAACTGAATACCATCATGGGCGATGATTTAGAAACCATTTTCCTGATCAGCCAACCTGAATTTTCTCATATCAGTTCAACTATAGTGAGAGAAATCATAAAAGGTAAAGGAAATGTGGGTAAATTTGTCCCTGAATTTATAGCTAACGAATTGTACAAACCTTAACTAAATAATATATTATGTCAAACGCATTTTTTAAAGTACCCGTTGCTGTCAACGAACCTGTTTTAGCTTATGCTCCCGGATCCGCAGAGCGGAAAGCACTAAAAGCGAAAATAGCAGAAATGAAACACACCACCGTAGATATTCCTATGTTTATCGGTGATAAAAAAGTATATACCCATCAAAAAAGAACCATACATCCGCCACACGAACTGAGTCATACTTTGGGTACCTACTCGCAAGGTGACAAAACCCATGTAGAAGCGGCTATACAAGCTGCA
This sequence comes from Aureispira sp. CCB-QB1, assembly GCA_945870185.1. Taxonomy (GTDB): domain Bacteria; phylum Bacteroidota; class Bacteroidia; order Chitinophagales; family Saprospiraceae; genus OLB9. The sequence goes on from CAMBRK010000059.1 coordinate 14,038, forward strand.
CTCGATGCAAAGCCTGCGTGGGAAGCGATGCCATGGCAAGATAGAGCTTCCATTTTTTTGAAGGCTGCTGATCTACTTGCGGGTCCTTTCAGAGACAAAATGAATGCTGCAACCATGCTTGGTCAATCAAAAAATGTATACCAATCGGAGATCGATGCCGTATGTGAATTGGCAGATTTCTTTAGATATAATGTACAGTATATGACAGAAATGTATGCTGGTCAACCAGAGAGTGTGCGAGGTATTTGGAATAGGTTGGAGTATAGACCTTTGGAAGGTTTTGTCTTTGCATTAACGCCATTTAACTTTACTTCGATAGCTGCCAATCTTTGCGGAGCACCTGCTATGCTAGGCAATACTGTAGTATGGAAACCAGCAGAAACCCAAATTTATTCCGCAGCAGTGATTATGGAAATCTATGAAGTAGCTGGCCTTCCACCTGGAGTCATTAACTTGATATATGTAGATGGGCCTACAGCTGGTGATGTGATTTTTAACCATCCTGATTTTGCTGGAATCCACTTTACAGGAAGCACAGGTGTATTTCAAAAGATATGGCGTACTATTGGTGAGAATATTGCTAAATATAAAACTTACCCGAGATTGGTTGGGGAGACTGGAGGGAAAGATTTTGTGGTAGCACACCCGTCATCCAATGCCAAAGAAGTTGCAGTAGCGCTTTCCCGTGGTGCCTTTGAGTTCCAAGGACAGAAGTGTTCTGCTGCATCAAGAGCATATATTCCCGAATCTCTTTGGAATGATGTGGCTAAATTTTTAAAGGAAGATTTGGCAGATTTCAAAATGGGATCACCTGAGCAATTTTCTAATTTTATCAATGCAGTCATTGATGAGAAAGCCTTCGATAAAATCACATCTTTCATAGCAGCTGCTAAAAATGATTCCAATGCCGAAATCATTGCAGGTGGTAATTTTGATAAAACTAAAGGATACTTTATAGAACCTACCGTAATCAAAGTCTCAGATCCTATGTATGTCACGATGTGTGAAGAGCTCTTTGGACCTGTATTGACTATATATGTTTACCAGGATGATCAGTATGAAGCTACTTTGGATATTGTAGATAAGACAGGACCTTATGCCTTGACTGGTGCATTATTTTCTAATGACAGGTATGCACTTAAAGTAGGAATGGATAAACTCAAAAATGCCGCTGGTAATTTTTATATCAATGACAAACCTACTGGCGCAGTCGTAGGGCAACAACCTTTTGGTGGCGCGAGAGCATCGGGAACCAATGATAAAGCAGGGTCCATATTAAATTTATTTAGATGGGTTTCTGTGCGAACCATCAAAGAGAATTTTGTACCACCTGTAGATTATAAGTATCCATTTTTGGGAGAAGAATAAGGAAAGTGCCGCCAATGTTGCGGCATTTTTTTTAGGATAAGATTGAGGCTAAGATTAATATTTGGAGTGTGTATGCAAAAGACCAGGCACGATATATTAAATGATATGAAAAGATTTTTCAAAAGAAGTTCCCATTTTTGAGACCGATGATTGTAAGAAGTATGTGAATAGTAAAAATTAGTAGGATTGAATTAATGAAAAATTTCAAAATTTTATTGTCAGTTGGTTATCAAATATACTTATTAGTTGATATTATTCATTTCTTGTTTTATAGACTTTTCTATAAAGAATTAGATGGATTGTTTATAAATGCGTATGAAAGTTTTGGTGTAAGTATAGTAAAATGGATTATCTGCTTAGTTTCATTAACTTTCATTAATGACATAATTATAATCAGTCCCAAGTTAAAGCATTTTATGATATGCATTATATGTGGATTGATTATAAGTTTGGATACGGTTATTGGACCATTTAGGGGAAGCCTTGTAGGTATGATTAATTTATTGCCTATCCTGAGTGTTTTATTAGTATTTTATTTTTATTATAAGATAGATTTGGACATTAAAGTTAGATTATTCCATTATACATTGACAGTATCATTATATTTTATATCGTTACAATTAGCTGAATATTCAATAATGTCATACTTTTATTTATAGTTTTGACCTGCTGGGGGCTTCGGTTATGTCGGTACTACGGCTGTTGGGTATTATTGGCCCAAGGTACAAACTTGAGCCAGCAGAGGGCAAAATACTGTTAAAACAAATTTAATAGATTATGCTAAAGGTAAAGGATACAACGGAACAGATATTGAAATTATTATAGCAGTAATTGAATAATGATGAATAGCATAGGAATATACAAAATTGAAAACGAGCTGTTTTTTCTCCCACATTGTACTGGGGGTGAATACTTTTCAAGATCTATTGAACCAGTTTTAAGCATTTCATTTGATGCACCTTTGGACAAATTGGGTGAGTATTTTTTAGAAACATTTAAACAATGTACTAATGTTTCTACAATGAATGATTTACCTTAAGGAAATTTTAAAAATTTCTTACAGGTTAGTAAAGTTAGGTCACAAATAAATCTTGTAAAGAAGGCATTATATATATCTGCAAAATTCAGTGACAATAGTTTTACTATTACTAGAATTGGTGCCAACATTAGATACAAAGGCTTTATGGTTGACTTAGGTATAGAACCTATTGTTTTAAATGAAAGTGAGAAATCTGAATTAATTGGAAAGTCTATAAAAGAATTATTTTTAGTTAAAATATAAAATTAACAAGCAAAAACAAAAAAACATGAAATACATATTTCAAATACCGATATTCCTCCTGATGCTATGGGCATCCGTAGTGAGCTGAGCTACGTATAGCGTATGAATTGGGGGCGAAAAGACAGGTGCTAATGTCAAGAATGCGTGTTCAAATGCGTCTGCGACAGGAGCGATTTTTGATAGGTACGAATTAGTAAATTCTCAATGTATGAGATCGATTCCTATCTTTGGTAGCAACGAGTGGAAGGAGTATATAAAAAGTAAAAATCAAGGAAAATCACAATAATTACATAAATCATAAGAATCATTATTCAGACAAAATATAGGAAGTCAAAAACACTTACTTTTTTGTTTCATACTGCATTTCCTTAAACAAAGTATCTGCTGCTTTGCCGAGATTGGACATCAAGAACTTCACATCTTTTGCTAAGGGATCGTTGGGATGTTTTATTAAAAATTCTTTATAAATTTTTTCTGCATCTGCATATTTTTTCAAGTTGGTGTCGGTTTCGTAGGCTTGGAGGAATAATGCCAATTTGGCATCTTTGTGATCGGGATAGTATTGATGTATCCAATCATAAAAACCTATGGAACGATTGATGTCACCCAAAGCTCTACTTAGATCAGCTGCCAACATCAGATAATCTGGAACAGCTTTATTTACTGCAAAACCTAGCCCGAATGCTTCAGCATGATTGATGTATTGTAGAGCCTTTTCATTGTTCAGTCCAGTGTTACTAGCCTTTAGCGTGACTTCTTTACTCAACAAAGAAAAATATTTTTGGTGATCCTTAATGTTTCTAGAAGCACTTTCTTTAATGGTTATTGATCTTGGGTCATTTGGGAAATTTTCAATAAATCCTGCATACAAAATAGCTCCTATTTCCTTATCATCTTTATTATTCCACGATGTTGCCAATTCAAACAATATATCTTGTTCTTTTTTTGGGTGGAGCTTTAGCAATTCTGACATGAAGGTTTCTTTCATATTTTCTTGTCCTGGCGCTGAACTATATTCAATAGCTTTTTGATATAGTTTGGCTTTGGTTTCCTGATCTTTGGTGTTTTGAATATCGCTACCAATTTTGTAAACCAATTTTAACCAAGTTGAGTCAGATTTATCAGATTTAAATTTTTCTTCTAAGCTGACTAATGATTCTACAGAATCTGATTTTTCCATTTTACAAGATGCGATAAGACATAAAACGATAAATGTGTATCCAAAAATTTTCATCAAATATTATTTTTATACACAACATTGAAAATTTTGGAATAGTTTAACTTAACTTAAGAATTATATATTAAGAATAAACCTTAATTATTAGTAGTTGAATTAAAATATAATATAAAATCATGTTGAAATTCTTTTGGACTGCAACCCATTAATAAGTTTTTAATGAAGTAAGATTCGATAATTTTTTTTAAATTTGAGCTTTAAATTTTAAATAATCATGAAGTCATTTTTAAGTAAAATATTGTTTGTAAGTATGATGGGAGCTTTTATTTTTGGAAATGCACAGTCTGATTTTCCATACCAAAAACCCGACGATAAAATATTGTCACTTGCAGACGCTAAACCTGCACCAAGCATAAGGATGAGGTATGATGCAAGTAAAGCAGTTTTACTTTTTAGAAATGCTTACAAGAGTATTGAAGAATTATCTGAAGCTGAAGTAAAGTTGGCCGGAGTAAGGATAAACCCTAAAACGAACGGACCTAGTCGGACCACTTATTTTAATGATATACAGATATTGGACATTAAATCAGGAAAGCAATTAGCTGCAATAGGGCAACCACTTCATGCTAAAATGAGTAACTTTACGTGGTCATACAATCAAGATAAAATAGGATTTACAAATACTGTAAGTGATGGTATAGAACTTTGGGTGTTAGATATTCATTCGCTTACTTGCAAGAAATTAAGTTTGGCGAACGTTAATGCAGCTATTGGAAATACTTTTATCTGGAGTAGAGACGATCAGTATATTTATACCACGATGCTCCCTAAGCAAAGAAATGCCCTCATCGATTCTAAAAAGAATGTCCCAACAGGACCTGTTATTTCTGAAAATGATGGCCAAAAAGCTCAAAATAGAACATTTCAAGATTTATTGAGAAATCAGGTTGATGAAGCTAATTTTGAAAATATAGCAACGTCAGAAATCTATCAAATAGACCTAAACGGAAATGCAAAATTGATCAAATCTGCAGCTATGTTTATAGGGATGAGTTTTTCTCCCGATGGCAATTATTTAATGACTTACGAGTTGCAAAAGCCATTTTCTTATATTGTAACTTACGATCGTTTTCCAACCCAAATCAATATTTCTGATAAAAATGGAAAGGTAATAAAGGCGCTTCACAAATATCCTTTGACCGAAGAATTGCCCAAAGGATTTATGGCAGTGAGAAAAGGTCCTAGAAGTTTTCAATGGCGCACTGACAAACCTGCTACCATCGTATGGGTGGAAGCTTTGGATAGTGGAGATCCGGCGATTGAAGTGGCTGAGAGAGATGCTGTTTATACTCAGGAAGCTCCTTTCTCCGGAGATGCAAAATTATTGGTTAAAACTAAAGAAAGATTCGGAGGCATTCAATGGGGAAATGATCAGACTGCAATCCTATTCGAAAGGTGGTGGAATACTAGAAATGAGCGTATCTTGGTTTTTAATCCATCCAATCCATCCGATTCTCCCAGATTATTTAATGAAAGAAATTCTCAAGATACCTATGCTGATCCAGGAAGCTTTGTAACTACCAGAAATCAATATCTTTCTAACACCTTGGATCTTGCAGATGGTAAATTGTATATGATAGGTGAAGGATTTTCTAAAGAGGGTAAGTTTCCTTTTGTAGATGAGTATAAGTTGTTGGATTTTAACAAAAAACGTCTTTATCATAGTAAGGAAACCAATCGTCTGGAACAAATAGTGACACATATTGATATTAAAAAAGGACTTTATTTGACCCGATTGGAATCCAAGAATGAATATCCCAATTTTTATATCAGAAATATCCTTAAAAACGATTTGAAGCAAATATCTTTTAATGAAAATCCATTTAAAGTATTTTCCGATGTCCATAAAGAAGTCATCAAATATAAGAGACCTGATGGCGTAGAGTTGTCTGCAACGCTATATCTTCCTGTAGGATATGATCAGTCTAAAAAAGAGAAAATGCCCATGGTCATGTGGGCTTATCCTACAGAATTTAAGGATAAAAACAGTGCAGGACAAGTAACTGCAAATGCCAATGAATTTACCTTTCCATTCTACGGATCTCCATTGTACTGGCTCAATAAAGGTTATGTAGTACTGGATGATGCTTCCTTTCCAATTGTGGGCGAAGGAAAAACGGAACCCAATGATTCTTTTATACCACAACTTGTGGCCAATGCGAAAGCTGCTATAGATGCAGTAGATGCCTTGGGTTATATAGACAGGACTAGGGTAGCAGTAGGAGGTCATAGCTATGGAGCCTTCATGACTGCAAATTTGCTTACGCATTCGGATCTTTTTGCTGCGGGCATTGCCAGAAGTGGTGCTTACAACAGGACACTTACACCTTTTGGCTTTCAGTCAGAAGAACGCAATTACTGGGAAGCTCCCGAAGTTTATGATGCCATGTCACCTTTTCAGAATGCTGATAAAATGAAACATCCATTGCTTTTGGTACATGGCGAAGACGATGATAATTCGGGTACTTTTCCTATGCAAACAGAGCGATACTTCAATGCACTAAAAGGGTTGGGTGCCACTGCTAGAATGGTGATATTGCCCAAGGAAAGTCACGGATATGCAGCCAGAGAGTCGATTTTACATATGCTTTGGGAGCAAGACCAATGGCTGGATAAGTATGTAAAAAATAAAAATCAGAACGTTAAGCCATAAATAACTTAATACTTACACAGTATTGAGTTTAAATAGGTAGCCAGTAAGTAATTTTGTGTTTTTTTAGCTAATTCTTGAACATATTCATAACAGCACATGCGTAGTATTTTTGTAATTTTTATCTCTTTTTGGATTGTTTTAACACAAGCTCAAAATACCTTATTGCAGAGTGGTCCCATGCTAGGGCCGATCACTTTGAGAGACGCTACGATTTGGGTTCAGACCAAGCAAGTCACTTTTGTGCAAATTGAATTTAAAATTAAAGGAAGTAGTGATTCATTTCAGGAGTCAGCTCCTGTGATCGCAGATGCATCTAATCATTTTATGGTCGCCATACATTTGATAAATTTGGTACCGGGCACAAACTATGAGTATAAAGTCAAAATTAAAAATGAATACTTAAACCTTGCGTATCCTTTAGAGTTTAAAACTCAGGAACATTGGCAGTTTAGGAAAGAAGCTCCTGATTTTTCATTTGCGGCAGGGTCTTGTTTTTATGTGAATGATATTACTTATGATCGTCCTGGAAAACCTTACGGCGGGGAATATGAAATCATAAAAGCAATCTCAGGTACTCGTCCAGATTTTATGTTGTGGCTCGGAGATAATACTTATTTTAGAGAAGGAGACTATGAGAGCAAGTCAGGCATATATTACAGACAAAGTCATACCAGGGCATTGCCAGAACTGCAACCATTGTTAGCTCAGGTGCCACATTATGCCATCTGGGATGACCATGATTACGGACCGAATGATTCGGACTGGACTTATCCACTCAAAGGTCACGCATTGGAAGCGTTCAAAAAATTTTGGCCGTCAGAAGCTTATGGCGCCGGGCATACAGATGGCGTTACATCTTCCTTCGTATGGAATGATTGTCAGTTTTTTATGCTAGACAATAGATGGTACCGCACCGTCCAAAAAGAGAATGGAACCATCCTTGGAGATATTCAGAAATATTGGTTGAAAGAAGCATTATTGGCAAGTACAGCGAGTTTTAAGTTTGTAGCTGTCGGTGGTCAGTTTTTGAGCGATTATGCTGCTTTTGAAAACTTTGCAAACTATAAAGATGAGAGACAAGAACTTATAGATTTTATAGACGAAAATAAGATTAAAAATGTAGTTTTCCTGACAGGAGATCGTCATCATTCAGAAATATCTCATTTGGTTACTCCCAATGGTATCAAAATATATGACATTACTTCATCCGCATTGACATCTACTACCTATGATCATAGCAAAGAGCCCAATACCCACCGGATTCCCGGAAGTATGATTTCAGAAAGAAATTTTGCGGTATTTAAAGTGGCGGGCGAGCGAAAAGATAGGAAATTGAGTGTAATATTTAAGAATACTCAAGGTAAGGAAGTATATAGTTATAGTTTTTAACATCTAATTTTTAAGGTATAAAGCATGAAAATGCAAATCAGAATTTTTTTAGTTTTACAAGTGGTCTTGTTAAAAATGTCATTATCGTGGTGCCAGCCTGTGTACATGGGGTCTCAAATATCAAATGGCATCATGACGGGTGGCTGTATTTCAGGCTGTGTTACTCCAGGTATCCCGGGAACTCCGGGTTTTATATGTAACCCAGGTGGTTCAGGAAACCATGCTACACAGACTATTGATCAAAATATTACTGTTCCTGGTGGTCAATATGTAACTATCACTGCAAATACACAAGAATGTGATATTAATACAGATGGATTGGACAGTGGTGATTTTTTCAGAATCAATGGCGTCAATGTGGTCGTAGGGGTTACCAATACGAGGATAAATTATACTGGATGTTTTTTTAATCAATGTGCTACAGATCAAGTAGTAACGGTTACTTTGATAGTCAATAGAAGAGATGAAACTATAGAATTAGATTGGTCGTTTTCAACGGTTGACCCGGGAGGCTGTACTCCAATTGGGACACCTATTACTCCAACATTCACTCAGGTGGGACCTATTTGCGCCGGCAGTACATTCAGTTTGCCAACTACATCAAACAATGGTATCACAGGCGCGTGGTCTCCGGCACCTGACAACACAACCACTACCGAATATACTTTTACCCCTTCAGGGTCAGGATGTGCTACACCTGCAACAATGACAGTTGTGGTCAATCCTCTACAAAATGCAACTTTCACCCATAATGATTTCTGTGCACCCACTTCAGCTGCCGCATCCATAACCGGAGTACCCGGAGGTACATTTAGTTTTGCGCCACCTGGTGGAGGTGGAGCTTCTATAAATCCTACCACAGGTGTAATTACCGGCGCTACAGCAGGAACAACTTATAATGTCAGATACATTACTCCAGGGCCATGTCCGGGGGAAGAAATCGTATCAGTCACAGCTACTCCCGGCCCATCAGGGACACTTTCAGGTAGTGCGATCTTATGCCCAGGACAATGCGCCAATTTTTCATTTAACTTTACTAGTGGAAGCGAACCTTATACCATTAATCTTTCTGCATCACCACCAGGTTTTCCTTTGCCTCCTATACCCGGAGTAAACGCTAGCCAACAGTTTACTATTTGTTATGGTGGGCCAGGTGTTTTTCCTACTATTGATTTGGGTACTTTTACGATAACTATACCTTCTTTCTTTACGGGTTCAGGTTCATTGACCCTCACGGGTATTTCAGACGGATCAGGTTGCCCCGGAACAGCTTCGGGTAGTTTTAACCTTACGCTTAGTCCTGCTCCTACAGCATTACCTGCGGGACCACTCACAGCATGTGCCGACGCCAATGGTAATGGTACTTTTAATCTGACTTCACTAAATAATACTGTAAATGGTGGAAATGGTAGTCTTACTGTTGGGTGGTTTGAAGATATGGATGCCACTATTCCTATTGCAAATCCAGCGGCCTATGTTTCAGCTGGTGGAACCGTTTATGCTAATGTTTCGAATACATCTTGTGAATCCAACACTGTTGCTGTCATATTGAATGTTGAAATGGGAAATGTACCCTTTATCAGCATGCTATGTGCAGCATCGGGTACTGCAAATTGCAGCATTTGTTTAGTAGGGAATACTTTAGATCTTGATTTTCTTTTTGGAGATGGTAATAATTATAATGTTACAGTCAGAGATAATAATACTTCCGTAGTTCATACTGGAACTGTTAATAATACAACACCTTTGTCTGTTCCGGCTCCAGGAAGTACCACGTTTGAGTTGTTGTCCATTCAGCCCATATCAGGATGTCCGAACTTTGCTATGTATGGTGATCAAGTAAATGTCACCATTGTTCAGGCACCAGAAATCGATCCTATATCGATTGCTCCAGGGTGTAATGAGGTCATTCTACCTCCGATTACAGGAAGTAATTTATCTGGAAATGAATTGTATTTTACTGGACCCAATGGTACCGGAACGATATATAATCACGGAGATATGATTTTTACATCACAATTACTATATTTATATGATATCAATGCTGGATGTGATGATCAGGAAACTGTCCAAATCACCATTTTTCCGGCAGTATCTTTTGATGATATTAGTGATATTGTTGGATGTTCTTCCATTATTTTACCTCCCATAATGGGAACAGGCATTTCATCTGTAGTTTCATATAATACCAATGCTAATGGTACTGGTACTTCTTACGCTCAAGGTGCTGTAGTCACTCAGTCTTTAACATTATATGTTTATGACCCCAATGCCAATCCTGCCTGTATAGCAGGACAAGTAGATGTTATCGTTACGATCAATAGCCAACCACAAATTCCAATAATACTTCCTGTAAGTTGCTCAGGAGGAAATGGCAATGCTTCAGTGACTATTAATTCGCCATTGGGAGCTAATTTTCAATACAATATCGACGGAGGTGCCTTTCAGTCAGGACTAGTTTTTACAGGTTTGACCAATGGGTCGCATACGATTATCGTGCAGGATATCAATACTACTTGTGAAAATATATTGACTTTTAATGTGGCTTGTGATTGTAGTACTCCTGCTATCATTACTTTGCCAGAGACTAACGGAAGCTTATGTTTTGGTCAACCATTGATTTTAAATAATGTTACTTTTGGCGGAGCAGCAAATCAGGTTGTTATTTCTACTAATGGAGCTGGAGTACTTTCAGGACCAACATACACGATCACACCATTTAATATATCTTATATTCCAGATTTAGCTGATGTAGGAAAAGTAATTAATATAACTTTTACTTCTAATGATCCTGACGGAACAGGTCCATGTCCTCCAGAAACCGTAGTGTTCCAGCTAAATGTAAGATCGCTACCCAATGGCAATGTACAAGGTCCGACACAAACCTGTACAGGTAGTAATATTACATTGACCGCTTCTGGAGGTGTGTCTTATGTATGGTCAAGCAATGGAGGCACAAATGCTTCAGCAACGTTCAATAATTTGACCAATAATTCCACCTATACTATCACGATTACTGATGGGAGCGGATGTAAAGATACGGTGTCGTACGCCGTTGAAATAAAGACCTTGAGTGCCGGAAGAGATACCTTAGCTTCATTTTGTAAAGTAACCTCTCAAACCGTCAATTTATTTAATTATTTAACATCAGGAACACCTAATAATGGTATTTGGAAGTTAGGTAATGATACTATCAAAATCGCAAATAATTACATCATTACTGATTTGCCCATTGGCAACCAAACACTTCAATATATTCTTGAAGACCCAATCTGTGGTCGTGATACAGCCAGATTGGTGGTGAGTTTGAGAGTGAGCAATAATGCGGGCACCGATGGGGTTTTTCAATTTTGTTCAGGTTACAATGGAACCACATCTTTGGATCAGTTTCTGGGGACATACGATGGCAATGGCACCTGGATAGTCAGACCTGCTACCAATAAAATTAAAATCAATCAGCCTAATCTTGAGATAAATAACCCACCGGCTGGCAATTACATCATATCGCACATCATATCTGAAAATGGCTGCCCTGCTGATACTGCATCGATAAACATTACAGTATTTGAACAAGATGCTGGTGAAGATAATACTACCACCTTGTGTATTGGATCCACCATAGATTTAAGGTCACTCATCAAAGCAACTAATCTGAACGGAAATATTCAAAATGTCAATAATTATGGTGGATTTAACGGTATTACATGGAATACTAATGGTTTGATGGCTGGAGAATATACATTTTTATACATTGTTCCAATACCTCAATTTCCAGCTTCGTCATTGTTTTGTAAACCAGATACCGCTGTATTTACTATAAATATCCAATCATCACTCGATGCAGGAACCGACAGACAATCCAGCTTTTGTGAAGGCACGATATTAAATCTTAAAGATTACATTGCTGCGCAGGCTGATCCTGGAGGTATGTTTTATCTCAATAATCAGGTCGTTCCCAATGGAGTTTTTACACCGACTTCAACCCAAAATACTTTAGCTTTTTCTTATATAGTTGGAGATGGTGTATTGTGTCCAAGAGATACAGCCTTTATCACATTGAGCAAGATTTTAAAGCCCACAGCCAGCATTTTAAATATGGATGATCTCTGCTTGGGTAAATGCAGAGATTTGCAAATCAACCATAATGCAGGTCAAGGGGCTATTATTTATCTTTCGGCTACATCACCACAAGGGGCGATTAAACGGTCCCAACAATTTACAACCACGTCTTCTGGTAATGTAAACATCTCCATCTGTGGTAGTCAAACAGGACCTTTTAACTTCAATACTTGGGCAGAAAATAGCAACGTAACGTTGAGAATAGATAGTATGAAGTTCAATGGATGTGTATTTGGGTATAATGTGTCTGAAAACTTCTCTATACTACCTTTAGCTACCAAAGTTATTAGTCCTTTGATCTGTAGAGAAAGTAGTATCACTATCGGAAATCAGTTGTTTTCATTTTCTAATGCTATAGGAACAGCGGTAATTCCATCTATAACCCCCAATGCATGTGATACGATAGTCAATGTATCTCTGAGATTTTACGATCAACCCACTGGGAAAATTACTATCACCGAATGTGATCAAACCAAAACTTTCAACATCGGGGGGAAATTATTTGATTTTTCAAATCCTAAAGGTGATGCCACATTAAAAGGTGCGTCCAAAAATGGATGTGATAGTATCGTTCAAGTTGAGATCAAATATGAGAAGCAAGTTTTTACAGGGAGCTTAAATGTATCCACCTGCAATGACAATTTTACTTATTCACTAGGAGGTAGTAAGCCTCCGCTAAATAAAGCGAATCCCAAAGGACAGATAGAGCTTCCAGGTGCTGCGAGAGGTGGATGTGATAGTTTGGTCAATGTAGAGTTGATCTTTAGTCCTTTTACATTCCAACATTCAGTTAGCTATGCATGTGACGAGGCTACTGCAACACTTACTTTAAATCTAGCTTCGCATCCTGGACCTTATAGGGTGGAATTGGACGGAGCTGTATTAGGTAATGCAGCAGTTTTGCCATTCACTACCAAGGTAGCTGCAGGTGATCATGTTGTCATCATTACCAATGGTGAAGGATGTACCAATACGGTAAACATTCCAGTAGATGCAGTGAATGCAGGCCCTGATGTACAATTGTCTCAAACGTCTTTAAGTGATGGAACGGTGCAGATCTTAACCATCGTACCACCTAATGTGATTTATGACTTGTCATGGACACCTTCCAATTCTTTGAGTTGTGAAGATTGCCTGAACCCAATCGCAAATCCTACTATTACAACAACTTATGTACTCAATTACTTGTACGGAAACAAGTGTCCTGCGTCCAGACTAATAACCATAGAAAGATTAAGCACAACCATTGTTTTACCTAATATATTCAATCCCAATAGTGGCAGCAATGGATCATTTTTTGTACAGTTACCTGAAAAGGTTACAGGTGTTGTCAAGCAGATGTCCATTTATGATCGATGGGGCAATTTGGTGTTCGACGCAAAAGATGCCCCACCCAATGATCCTGGCGTAGGGTGGAAAGGGAAATTTGGCAATAGTGGAGATGCTGTACCTGGTGTGTATGTATATCTGGTTGTAGTTTATTTGGATACTAATGGCAAAACCACATCATATTCTGGTTCAATCACCTTGGTGAAGTAAGGGATGTATCGATGCTGAAAATTGCCTGGTCTGAAACGTATAAATATGCTTTACCTGAAGGTCATAGATTTCCTATGGTGAAGTATGAGTTACTACCTGAGCAGTTGCTTTATGAAGGTACCGTATGTGAAGATGCTTTTTTTAATCCAACACCTTTAAGTGATGAGTTTATCCTATGGACTCATACACAAGAGTATATCGATAAGCTCAATGATCAATTATTATCGCCCAAGGAGATAAGGAATATAGGCTTCCCTATGACTTCGCAACTAGTCAAACGCGGAAAGCATATTGCTAACGGCACCTATCAGTGTAGTCTCTTTGCCATGGAATATGGTATATCTATGAATATAGCTGGTGGCACGCACCATTCGTTTGCGGATAGGGGAGAAGGTTTTTGTGTATTTAATGATGTAGCGATAGCCACCAATATCTTACTTCAAAAGTTCCCAACCTTTAGAATATTAATAGTGGATTTGGATGTACATCAAGGAAATGGGACGGCTAAAATATTTGAACATCAATCTCGGGTATTTACTTTTTCTATGCATGGTGAAAGAAACTATCCCACCAGGAAAGAAAAATCAAGTTATGATATTGGTTTGCCTGATGGATGTAATGATGCATATTATCTTAAAACACTGATGTATGAATTGCCACGGATCATACAGGAGTTTGAGCCCCATTTTATCTTTTATTTATCGGGTGTGGATGTACTTCAGACAGATAAATTGGGACGATTGGGTCTGACAAAACAAGGGTGCAAAGCTAGAGATAAATTTGTAATCGAAATTGCAAAGATTAACCAAGTACCCATAGCGATCACTATGGCAGGTGGTTATTCAGAAAAACTATCCGATATTATAGATGCTCACGCCAATACTTTTAGATTAGCTCAGGAAGTGTTTTTTTAGCTTCTTGATCTTTTTTCATTCATTTGAAGGCTACTCAGATGGAAATTTTTTTTTGTGGCACTTTTTTTTCTTTTTTGAAGTACATAAATCATTAATGCCATGATACCGTTAAGAATAATGGAAAATGAACCTAAATAGGGCTTGCTTGGTGTAAAATATAATATTGATTATCAATTTTATATGTTTACGTTTATTGATTTCGATGCACGGGGATTTCTACAAAACTCATAAATAATTTGCTCTTCATTTAAACTTTTGCCCTATGCGGGTGGCATTTACTTTTTTTCTTTTTGCTTACCCTTATTACTTTGTAATGCTAGCCCAGAAAAAAAGTAAACAACCTGTCACGCTTTGCGTGAAAAAGACCAGTTCAAAAAAAGGTAACTGAATGGTGCAGCTTTGCTGCATTGGAGTGATACGAAATCA
>CAMBRK010000060.1 GCA_945870185.1 Aureispira sp. CCB-QB1
CATAACTTGTACCACCACAGCGGTAGTGGTGACTAACGTCAAGGCGTCACACAGTATGATTCGCTCGGGAAAATTCTTATTTTACCTGCCCGCCTACAACGTAGTGGTCAGGCTGGTTGGTCTTTCGACCTTCATTACGAAGTTCTAACGCATAATGCGGGATAAAAAAAAAGCAGATCAAACAACTTTTTGCAGACCTGCTTTTAAATCATTAAAGCCACATTTTGTAATCTTTGAGATCGATTACAATACAAAGGTAAGGGATTTTTTATTCTGAAGAAGGGCTCATTCGTATGCCTTTTGTGATATTCAAACAAAAAGAATTCGTTTTAATATACTGCAAATCAATTGGTTAATAACTTTATTTTTGTGACTTCAAGGAAAAATTGGTCGTCAAATTTTAACATATGATTTACATTTCATAAGACTTTTTAACAAAAACTTTACTTTGAGTTAATATTCTGAGAAGCTTATAACACACTCCTCAGTACATCCAAAGAAAGCAATTCTTTAAATCCAGGTAGGTGCAATTTGTAGTATAGAAGCCATTGATCAGTCAACCTGTCCCGTTGAATTTTGGTGGTTTTAAAGGTAGAGATTTGCTCTCGTTTCTGATCCATCATGTAAGAAAAAAGGTTACTGTCTTCCATGTCTAAAATATACTCTCCTCCAGGGTCAGTAGTACAAAACGCACCTTCAAGCATATCGAAATAAGACATTACGTTACTATAGTTTTTCATCGGTTCTAAACCCAGATATGCACTAAATTCATACAAAAAAAGTAAATGTAAATTGGGATTTATTGATCCGTTATGATCCAAGTACTGAATCCAATCTATAATAAAGTTATATAATTCTTGATTGGCTTCTCTTTCTTTGATCGCATTGCGGCATACTTCTAGGATAAAGATAGCCATAGATGAAGGGATGACTTCTAGATTTAAAGTGCTAAAATGGTAGGCAAAGTTGATTTCTTTGATTCTAGCCAATTTTTCTACATCGGCATCATATGCAACTAAGTCTACTATATTTAACGGTGTGAAAATAGCAGCGTTGGATCCCTTTTTTGAATTCCGAACTCCTGAAACAATAAATGATCTGAGACCTTTATCTTTAGTATAAATATCACAAATGATACTAGTTTCTGAATATTTTAGTGTCCTGAAGATGATTCCCTGTGTGCTGTATAATTGCATGCTGGATTTTCTAATACACTGTGATCAAAATTCCCAACCTTCTATAGGGTCTACCTTATACTTGATTTTTGTAGCCACGCGTTCCATCTGTCTTTTATATATCAGCTTTGCAATAGCTATATTTGCAGGATCGGGATCGATAGGTGTGAGCGCTTTGTCGATTTGTTCTTCGGGTATATCCAAGCGGTAAAGGTAACTCATCAAAAGATCTTTATCGTGTTCCAAAAACCAGGATACTCTGTCAGCAATCAACTCCAACCATTGGTCAGCTGTCAATTCTTGCTGATTTTCGATGTTCAAGTCGTTATAAATTAAATTGAAACTCTCATTCATTGTTTAATTTTTTGACTGTATGAATTGAACGAGCTGATCTGCAAATTTTCTGTCATTACATAACCTTGGAATCTTGGATTGACCACCAAGTCTTCCCTTGCTTTTAAGCCAATGATAGAAAGTATCTTTATCAATATCATGAAGTGTTAATGGCTGCAATGCAATATTTTTAAACCGTTTGGCGTCGTAATCAGAATTTACCGTTCTCAAAGCATCGTCTAGATCAGCGCTGAAAGCTTGCAGATTTTCTGGACTTTTTTCAAAAGCTATCCACCATTCGTGGCCACCTTTTTGTCCATCATCCATATACAGTGGGGCTACCGTATAATCTACGACTTCTGCATTCCATTTAGCACACGCTATTTTTAATGCTTCATCAGTATTGTGAACCATAACTTCTTCGCCAAACACATTAATATATTGCTTAGTGCGTCCGCTTACCATAATTCTATATGGATGAACACTCACAAATCGGACTACATCTCCGGGCTTATATCTCCATAGGCCTGCGGATGATGAAATGACGATGCAATAATCTTTGCCGACTTCTACATCTCGGAGTGATAATACGGTAGGATTGTCTTTGCCATAGTCTTCCATGGGGATAAATTCATAATAAATAGCATTATCCAAAAGGAGCAACATACCTTTCTGGTTCAACCTATCTTGTATCGCAAAATACCCTTCAGAAGCATTGTAAACTTCATAATATTCTATATCATCACCAGGTAAAAATTCCTTAAACTGTCGCACATAGGGATCGAAACCTACACCACCATGTAAATAGGTTTTGACATTGGGCCATACTTCTCTGATATTGGACTTACCTGTTATCTCGAGTATTTTTTTAAAAAGTACCACCGTCCATGTAGGAACTCCAGCAAACATAACTACATCTTCGTGGATAGTTGATTGGGCTATTTTATCTATCTTAGCTTCCCAATCCGCCATCAGCGCTGTCTCAAAATCTGGTGTATAAAATGGTCTCCCCACTGCGGGCATTCTACTGAGCAATATGGCGGAAACATCACCTATGATCACATCACTACTTTTATGAGTCAGTGAGCCTCCCATGATGAGATTTTTACCATCAAAAACTCGGGCATCTGGTCGGTTACGATAGAGTATCGACATGGCATCCCAGCTAGCCTCGACATGATTGTCAAATAAATTTTCGTCAGAGATGGGAATAAACTTACTTTTATCATTTGTAGTACCTGATGATTTGGCAAACCATTTGACACTTCCTGGCCACAGTTCACCTTCATTTCCTTGCATCATCCTTTCAATATAAGGAAACAAGTCTTCATATTCTGTTATAGGTAATTTGCTTTTAAAATCATCGAAGGTTTTTATATTATGGGCTTGGTGATCATTTCCATATTTAGTATTTTTTAGTTTGGAAATGAGAGCTTGTAATACTTCGTCTTGCAATTCAAAAGGGGTCTCGTACATAGACTCAATTCTATTGCGTCTATATCTAAGATATCCTTTGATTAGCGTATTGAAAAATGAATAGAACATTTGAAGTGGCTCTTTAAAGTCGAAAAATACATCATTTTTTCAATGTAAAAAAAATAATTTGGCTGACTGTAATTTTTTATAATATCATTTTTGCATAATTAAATTACATTAGTATAAATATCTATATGTAATAAATTAAATATTAGTTTATTGTATATTTTTATTCTTTTTTGTGTTCAGGCTAAGAAAATTCAAAATGATAAATTAATTTTTTTTGCAGCAATATTTTTATTTAAATCTAATGTTTGTATTAGTTTAGCACTTTAAAACCATTAAAGCTTTTATGTCAAAAAATTTGAGTCACTTGTCTGGAAGAAAGGGTTTGGATTTGAACCTTTTCGAACAATTAGGCATATCTGCTGAGACCGCAGGTACACCTGATCCTAACCGATTACAGGAATTGGAAAAAGAGTTTTTATTTGGCAAAGCTAATCTGCATGGGACAGTTTCGTTTTACGATTTCTTAAAAGAAGAAAACAAAGGCAAAAAAATATATGTATGTAATGGTACTGCATGCATGACTGCAGGCACCCAATCGGACTTACGAGAACAACTTAAAGTTAGTTTTACAGAGGAAGAAATAGGCGAAATGTGCTGTTTAGGCAGATGTCATGAGAATAGCGCCTACCATTTTCAAGGCCAAAACTACTCAGGTAAAGCCATTTTGGAGTTTGATGGATCAAAGACTCAACACAATAATCAAAATGATCATTATCATGTAGCATCTTCTGGTAGAGATGTCATTACTACTCCTATGGTAGATTTAGATGTTTATTATGAAATACTTGAGGCTGTTTTAAACAATGATCCCAATGATGGGCTAGAGGCACTGAGGATTTCAGGATTGCGTGGACGTGGTGGAGCAGGATTTCCAATATCCTTCAAGCTTCAATCTTGTAGAGACACGCCTTCAGATACCAAGTATATAGTATGCAATGCTGATGAAGGTGATCCCGGCGCTTATTCTGACAGATACATCATGGAGCATCGCCCACATGCTTTATTACTAGGCATGATAGTAGCTGGATATATTACTGGCGCACAATGGGGAGTATTATATATTCGTGCAGAATATCCGGAATCCATACTAACTATAAGTAATGCGGTAGAATCGATAAAACAAAAAGGATGGATAGGAGAAAATATATTAGGTAGTAGTTTTAGTTTTAATTTCAAAGTGATCAAAGCTCAAGGAGCGTACATCTGTGGAGAAGAGACCGCATTACTTTCTTCACTAGAGGGCCAAAGGCCTGAAGTCAGAGTGCGTCCACCATTTCCTACTCAAGAAGGTCTGTTCAGAAAACCCACTGTGGTCAATAATGTAGAGACGCTGGCATGTATACCGTACATCATGAAACATGGTGGCGAAGCTTTCGCTGATATAGGTAGTGGGAAATCTACAGGAACCAAGCTGATTTCACTGGATAGTTTTTTTAATCGTCCCGGGATATATGAAGTAGAAATGGGTACTTCACTGGCCTATGTTGTTTATACACTTGGAGGTGGATTTAAGTCACCGGTCAAAGCCTTACATATCGGTGGTCCTTTGGGAGGATTGGTTCCCGTGTCCAAAATTGCTGATCTGGATATCAGCTTCGAATCCTTTGTTTCACAAGGTTTTCTGCTGGGACATGCATCAGTGGTAAGTATTCCTGAGTCATTTCCGATCATTGAATATATCAGACATTTGTTTCAGTTTACAGCGCATGAGAGTTGTGGTAAGTGTTTTCCATGTCGTTTGGGCTCCACTAGAGGGTACGAAATGGTAGAAAAGGCGATGGTTTCAGACTATAAGATAGACAGGACATTGCTCCAAGATTTGTTGGAGACTATGGAAGCAGGTTCGTTATGTGCTTTAGGTGGCGGACTACCGATACCGATCAAGAATGCATTGCAATATTTTGATGAAGAATTGAAGGCGTATCTGAAGTAAAGAGATTATGGCAGATTAGTTTATCAGTTTTATTATTTTTTAGGTGAACAAATTCGGGGGTCACTGAATCCCAAATCTTTATATCAACAAAATATTTTGGTAGAGACATCGAATAGAATATAACTCTAGAATACTTCCTTATCGTAACACCAAAAATTTTGTTGATGATATGTGACCTAAGTATTTGGTTTTGATAATGTACAAGCCGACAGGCCACTCACTTGTAGGGATGTTGATTTCCTGGTTTTTGGTAATGGTTTGAATTTTTGTCATAGACAATCCATTGATACTGTATATTTCAAAGTCCAAATTAATATCAGATGTATTGCGCACCGAAATAGACTCACCATTTCCGGAAACTACCTTTAAAAAACTTTGGTGCTCGAGATTATTTGTGCTTACAAGGGTAGTGTAACATGGATTTGCCACAGTATAAGTAAAACATTCGGGCAATGATGGTACCAAATTGCACCATTCGTACTGTAATAATGAATCTTTTATGCCTATCAAATCTGTGGTGTATCCTGTTGGTGTTTTTGTCAATATCATAGGACTTTTATTGACATTCAATGTCCAATCATAAAGCGTACAGGAGCCTTCCAATGTGTTGATTATCAGATTGGAAACAGCACTTCCATTGATACAGTCATCATTGATAATGGCTATATCTGCTTGACATGGACAACATAAAGTATTTATATTTTTTTGAGCAGAGCAGGATTTTTGGTCAGCATCGATAATGGAAAACTCATAATCCACATTGCAATCAGCAGGAATTTTCATTACTGTTGGATCATTTAATTGATATAATTTAGTAAAACCATTATTGGCAATCAGATGATATCCATTTTTACCAAATTCAACCCCTTTAAAGCTGAAATTCAGAAGGATATCACTGCCTGTGCAGGAATTTTCGTCTTTAGTAATCGTAAAGTCAGTTACCGCACAAGGTATAAAAGGGCAAGGATTGACCAATGTGTCTAAATATCTGATTATTGTATCTTCTAGGGTTAGTGTCAGATTGAAATGGAATATAGAGTCCTGGCTTTTAAAATCTTTTACAAAGTATAAAGTATCATTATAAAGGAGTGGAATCGTATCCCGATTGATCAAAAAAGCTATTTTATTGATTTTACAGGTTTTGGAAGCTTCAAATTTTGAAAGCCTAATATCAAAAGATTGGTCTTTACATTGGGTAAATGTATAATCATAATCTAATGTACAAGGGCAACAGGCTTTTCCAATATTTGCGGTTTTGAATACGGAGCTGGCATTATTATCAATGATCGCAATTTCGATATTTTCAATACAATTTGCGGGAATTTTGTAAACATAGGGATCACCGAGATGGAAAGATTTATTTGGAGCTACATTAGATACAATTTGAAATCCATTGAGACCGAAACTTTCGCCTGTAAAGTTGAATGTCAGATCGATACTATCATTAGAACAACTTGCTGTATTTTTAAAAACATCAAAGGTATGTATTTTAGGAAGGCAAGGATTTGGTACTACTATTGTCTTGCAGGTGATATCAAAATCAGGAACTGTATAACATATTTCATATTCAATTTCAGACTCAAATGATTGAATATTTTGTATTATAAATTCTCTGGTGCCAAAAGGAAAATTGTTATTTGGTGTATAGCTAACTTGTATTTTATTCACATAAATTACTGGGTCATAATAGAAGCAAGACCCATCAGAACCTATATTGACGGTGGCGTTAAAATTTAAATCAGAACATGCGGAATTAATAATTTCAACATCAAATAATTGACAAGCACAGCAAATTTTGCCTAAATCTAAACTGATGTTGCAATTAGGATTGTCATTATCCGTAAGAGTAATTATGACATTTTCATCACATGTTGCTGGTACAGAAAAAATTTTAAAATCAATTTTCGAATAATTATAAACGACATTAGAATTGCTAAATGTTAACTTATAGCCATTGTTACCAAAATCTACACCAGTGAAGTTAAAATTAAACCCCTTACTCCAATCACCACATTGAAATTCGTTTACAGTTAAATTTGTAATCGAACACGCACTTGGTCTTTCATCACCTTTTTTAGAAATACTAGTGGCTATGGCTTTAAAATTATAATGACATACGAAGGTTAAAATGAAAATGGAGAGTCTGAAGTATTTCATAATAAGGCTTTTAAATTATACTAAATATGGTATATGTATAAGATGCAGTATATTCTGTTTACGCTGCCTGTAATGCTGCAATAAAATTAATGATAAGTAAAAAGAAATATATCACAACTTATCACCACCATCAATGATGTTCATTCTGAGCTTCAAGCTAATGCTGCAAATGCTGTCAATAAAGCATTAACTATTAGAAGTTGGTAGATTGGGTATTACATTGTGGACTATGAGCAAAATGGGGAAGCATCTGACATAAAGCCATAAAAATCATCCCCAAATGTCACCAAAACGACAAAATCTGAAAAAGCTCACATTTTTATTCTGTGTATATGTTAAAATTCAGGATATATCTTCAACGAAATCATAAACATATATGCACACATATTCTGTAATACTAAAATTACCCAAAATTAGGTATTGTTTATACGAAAAAAAAAAAACAATCTTTGCCGTGACAAGAAAAAAGTGGAAAGGGTGTACAACTTTTTACTATTTTCTATGAATAATTCATTTTAAAAAATTAATTTTACATGAAAAAGTTAAGTTTATTTAGTTTAATGCTCATGGCAGCAAATGCTAAGCGATTTTTTAGAAGGACCATTACAAGCTGAAATCGGGATTAGCACTTTAAATTTACCAGATAAAACAAATGCAGTTGCAATACCTAATACATCAAATGTAGGCAATGGAAGTGAATTATTATTATTTAATACAAGAATAGAGATAAATCCACTTCTTTGTGGTGGTTCCATAGACAAAGATCCTTTAGAAATAGCTGGTATGCTACTACATGAGCTTATTCATGCAAGAATTTATGAGAGCTTGTACAATAGAGGCCATTTTGCACAAATAGTTAGTGGACCACCGGCTTTGAATAATATATGGGATAATTTTGTTCAATCAAACTTTCCTGATATTATTCCTGTAGGTAAAGACCAACATAAACTTATGGCACAGGTTTATGTCAATGATTTGGCTCAAGCTCTTCACGATTTGAACGGTGGTGTAGGAGATCCGTCTGATTATTTGATCTTTGCTTGGCAAGGTATTTTAGGTGCATATCCAGAAGAAACAAGACATAAATATGATTTCTTGCCCAAAAATATGGATGATTTGCTAAGTAATTTCAATAACAACGTCAAGGGTAAAGGCGATTTGCAATTTAATGGATGTAATTAAAACATAATATAGGAATATAAAACGAAATATATGAATATATCCAAAATGTTACTTGCAGCATTAACAATTTTAAATTTATTTTCCTGTTCAGCTCAGAAATTGAATGTAAATAACATATCTGACTGCGAGTTGTTATCAAATATAGTTCAACAAATAGGAATCATTGATGAGAAACATTGTATTGATACAATTACTCTGTGTGTACATTCATTTGACGAAAGTTACTTATTTACTTTTGACTTAGGAAAAAGAGAGTACATTTACAAAAAATGGGATTTTAGTTCTTGTAATAATTTTAAGATCGAAAATAATACATTTATTAAAATATTGCAACCAATTTATAGGCCATTACAAGTTGATATTGTAGATTTCAGAATGCATCCCCCAACTAATAATATTTGTTATAATATAAATATAACAAACATTGATAAATACAAAAGATGGTATAATTTTGGCATTCAAATTGAAAATAAATCTTTAGAAGAATATGGCGGAAGTTTTCTTTTTAACATAGATAAATATGGCAATATCTCAAATCTTCATATTTGGTCTTATAGTAAAAATCAGAATTCAGATAGCGGTATCGACTTATCCAAAAAGTATCCAAAATATGTGCAGAAATTTAGATTTTGACCTGCTGAAGCTAAATTGGTGCCGTGAGCAGAACTTAGTATCAAAGCTATATTGGGTGACTTTCATTTCTGTCTTCATGATTGGCTAAAGAAGAATTAATAAGTAATCATAGCCCATCACTCCAAAGATCAGTGATGAGCTATTTTTATAATGTATAGCTCATAATTTTATATATTTTCCTATCTTTGTTCAGATTATTTCCATTGTCCTGAATTTCAAATTTCTTAAAATATGGGTTCTTTTAATTTTAGGAAGTCTTTTGGGTGTGGTTATATAGTAATGGCTTATGGATTGTTATGTTTTACAAATGAATAGTAATGGCGTATTAAAGGCACAAGTTTCAAACTTGCGCCAGCAGGTGATTTGCAATTTAATGGATGTAATTAAAGCGTATTATATGTGTTTATATCTCCAAAAAATACATTTGATTTTATTGATTCTGTGGTTATTTACTTCATGTTCACCGCATAAGTCTCTAAATACAAATATGACTGATTGTTTGAAAGTATCAAAGATGATTGAGCAATTAGGTATAATTGATGAACCAAAATGCAATAAAAAAATTACAATTGTCGTAGATACTATTGGAAATGGAGGATCATTTACTTATGACTTGGGTAAGATTGAATCTGTTTACAAATGGGACTTTAAAGATTGTTCAAATTTTTCTATTCAAGGAAACAGTAAAATTGAAGTTGTTCCAGTAGTTTATAAACTTCTCCATTCAGAAACACAAGACCTAAGGATGAATCCACCTGATAATGAAACTTGTTTTAATATCGTAGTTTCTAATATAACAAAATACAAACATTACCATTTTTTTACTATTTCGATTGAAAATCATTCTGTAGATTTTACCTATTTGGGTGCTTTTCTTTTTGATATGGATAAATATTCAAATTTAAAAAATATTAAAATATGGACATATAGAAATAATCATATGTCTGAAAATGATATTGATTTATATAAAAAGTATCCAAAATATGTGCAAAAATCTAGATTTTGACCTGCTGATCCTAAATTGGTGCCTTAATTAAGCAGAACTTGATATCCCTTTTCTGGCGCGAGTTTCTGCATCTTGCAGAACAAACAGGTGCAACTCGTGTCTAAAGAATAGATAATAATTAATAAATACCCATAGCGCATCACATCAAAAAAAGTGATGCGCTATTTTTAATGCTAATATGGCTTAAAGTTCTATATAATCTATAATCATACTATTGAAATTTTGTTAATCTCTGAACCATGGGTTCGCATAGATTAATCTAGGTGATTGAGCGAAGTCGAAATCACATTAGGATTAAAGCTTCTTCAGATCATCCCTCGCGCTTTGACTTCCAAATATTTGTTCAGGCTATCAATAGTAAGATTTTCTGGTTTGGTCAAGATGCATTGGATGCCGTATTTTTTAAGTTCGTTGGCGATGAGTTTCTTTTCGAAGGCAAACTTCTCTGCGATGACTTTATCTATGATAGACTGATGGTCTGTGGCATCGGTTTTGATCAGATCATCCATTTCTGTGTTTTGAAAAAAGATCACTATCAGCAAGTGGTTTTTGGATATGGCTTTCAGATAGGGTAGTTGCCGCTGTAATCCGTCTAGGGTTTCGAAATTGGTAAAAAGCAACAGCAAACTTCTGTGAGGTATGTTTTTCTTGATATCTGCATAAAGACGCCCGTAATCTGACTCAAAATAGTCGGTGCTGACATTGTATAATGCATCCATGATTTTTTGCATTTGGGATGCTTTGCGGTCAGGTAGTACCCGATTTTCTACTTTGCGCGAAAACGAAAAAAATCCAGCAAAATCCTGTTTTCTCAGTATCACATTGGTGATCACTAGGCAAGCATTGATGGCATAGTCTAGCAGGGTCAGATCATTAAAGGGCATTTTCATCACGCGTCCTTTGTCTATCATGCAGTAGATCGATTGTGAGCGTTCGTCCTGATATTGATTGACCATGAGTTTGTTGGCCTTGGCGGTGGCTTTCCAGTTTACGGTGCGAAAATCATCTCCAGCTACATATTCCTTGATCTTTTCAAACTCCATCGTGTGTCCTATTCGTCGTACTTTTTTGAGCCCATGATGCATCGTCTTGTTTGAAAATGCTATGAGTTCATATTTTTTCATCTGCATAAATGATGGATAAACGGGTACCGTCACATCTTCGTCAAAATCAAATCTTCTTTTGGCCATTTTCAGTGGAGATGTAGCGTAGACAATGATCTTGCCAAAAGACACCAATCCTCTGAAAACGGGTCTCAATTGGTACGACAAAGTATCTTTTTTCCCTGCAGGCCACTCTTTTTTAATATGAAAATTTCTGACCTGAAACTCCACCGGAATCTCGTCAATAACTTCGCTAGTGATAGGAAAATCATACCTCGATTGCAAGATTATTTTGATTTCATTCGGGTCACCATTAGACATTTTATCATTCAGTATTCTTTTGGCTATGATACCTTCCTGTACCCTAAATAGAAGAAAAACGTCAAATATCAAAAATATCAGTAGCAATGCTAAACATATTTGGGAAACCAAAAACAATACAGGAATAAAAAACGAAACTATAAACAGTACGATCACGCCACATCCGAGAATATAGAATCTCGGGTGAATATATAATCCTGAAAATATAATTTTTAATGCTTTCACTCTTGTGTTTTTATCTAGGTACTTCTACACTGTCCACGATTTGTTTGATGATCAGTTTAGCGGTGATGCCTTCCATTTCTTTTTCGGGAGCTACGACTACACGATGACCTAGTACAGGATAAGAAATTTCTTTGACATCATCTGGCGTCACAAAATCTCTACCTCGCAGCGCTGCCAGTGCTTTGGACGCATTTAGGATGGCAATAGATGCGCGAGGTGAAGCACCTAGATACAAGAGTGGATTATTTCTAGTACTATTGACCACTTTGGCAATGTAAGCCAATATAGGTGCTTCTGCTATGACATCCTTGATGATATTTCTGAATGCCAAGATATCGTCACCTGAGATGATGGGAGTGATATCATCCAGTTTTCCTTTGGATTTTAGAGCATGTTCTCGGTGTAAAATTTCAATTTCGTCTTCTAAATCCGGATATCCGATTTCTATTTTCATAATAAATCTATCCAACTGGGCTTCGGGCAGTCGATATGTACCTTCTTGTTCTATAGGGTTTTGGGTCGCAATGACCATAAATGGCAGCGACATGGGATAAGTATTTCCATCCATGGTGATTTGTCGTTCTTCCATGACTTCAAAAAGTGCCGCTTGTGTTTTTGCTGGTGCACGGTTGATCTCATCTATCAGCACGATATTAGAAAAAACCGGTCCTTTTTTATACTCGAAGTCAGACTTTTTGGTATCAAATACTAGCGTACCCAATATATCAGAAGGCATCAGATCTGGAGTAAACTGTATCCTCGAAAAAGCAGTATCCATAGATTTGGCCAAGAGTTTAGCAGTGATGGTTTTGGCCACACCAGGTACACCTTCCAATAGTAAATGACCATCAGCAAGCAAACCTACCAGCATCAAGTCTAGCATTTTTTCTTGGCCTACGATGACTTTTTTGATTTCTTCTCTTACGGCTGTTAATTTTTCTTTTACAGGTGCCGTTTGTATTCTGGTATTGAAAGTCAGACCCTGATCATTTTCGGTGTTTTGCTGATCTTCTTCGCGGAGTTTCTCTACGGGGTCATCATTGATTTCCATAGGAATATTATTCTCGTGTGGAGCATCATTTTGTTCAGGATGGGATTGGGTATCTTCCATGATTATGTATTTATGTTAACTTTATTTATAAAAATTTTCTATCGCGGTGTTTAATCTTCTGAGGTCATCTATCGTACAAGCGTAATCATGCTCTTGATGTTTTCTGATCAAGAAAAAAATATGTGCGACTACTTGCTCATCTTTGCCAGATTTTTGAGTCAATTGATGTATAAAATGTTCGTTGATAAACGACGTATCTATATGAAAATCTCCTCTGATTTTTTCGAGCAAATAGATGATTTTTTTGTCTATCAAATTTCTGATATCTCCTTCTTGATAATATAAGTTGCCGATCGTTTTTACAAACTCGACCGATGTATTCAGATTTTTGGGCAGTATAGGTATAGGTCTTTGAGTACGCCTGAGATTGAACATAATAAATATCAAAACACCAGCCAGTAGCAGATACCACGCCCACTTTAATGCCGGCTGAGAAAGTATAAATCTCAAAGGGGAATCAGATACCACCTTAGATGTTTGATTGTTTAGACTCCAGACGATGTCATGATCTGCGGGCAATTGGTTGAGTACGCCAGCAGTATATTGGTGAAAATCATTTTTGAGCAGAAAGTAGTTGGTAAACACACCAGGATCCAGGTGCAAAAGAAAGTGGCCATCACCATATCTTATTTTAAGAAAATTGGGTTTTATTCCTTCTTGACTTTCAACATATCCCAGAAGTTGACTTTTGTTTTGTTCATATTTTGTAAACCAACTTCCTGAAATACCTTTATGATCGGTGATAGTGGCATTGGGTTTTATATTTTGAGCTAAACTCAGGCTCAAGGTATCTGCTTTATGTCTCCATTTTGGATCAAAGTAGACTGGATTAATGATAATTTTCAAGGAGTCTGTGAGTGCTTCGGGAAAGTCTATACCACTAATCAAAGCCGTATTTCCTTGACGGACTAGGTGGCAGATTTGATTTACTTCGTTTTGATTCCATTTGATCTCAGGATTGATGTACAGAAAGTTGGTTTTGTATGTTAAATTTCCAACTTCGTCTATGGCATCATCAAAATATCCTTCATAAAAATATTCAGTAATGGATTCTTTAACTTTGTTTACATAATTATATTGAAAAAAGCTGTCTATTTCTTTATCTAAAACATACAGCCCCAAAGGTATTTTGTCTTTGGTGTTATATGAAGGAAACCAGTTGATGGGTTTGGGTGCATAATATCCTGCCAAGACCATCAATCCCAATGCCGCAATTAAAGCAAAAATAATCACCACGATACTTGACTTTTTCATGGGCGTACTTTTTTTATAGTGTCATCAAAAGCCAGCAGAGCCATTTCGTACTGTGATTCGGTCATTTCAAAACCACCATACCAGGTGTAGTCATATATATAAGATGTGTAGTCAAAGGCTTGGGCCAATGCCTGATTTTTGATTTCGTATCGATAATCAGAATTTGTTTTTTCTTTATGATATGTGATGATGCCATTTTGAGACATTAGCTGTAACAAATATAAATATTGATACCTGATGGCCAGTCGGAAGTTATTTTGACTTAATGCTTCCTTTATTTTAGCTTGTAGATCAGTTTCGGATGTGATGTCTATATCTTCTTGATAAGTTAGCAACTTTTCATTTTTTTTCTGGAATAACCAATTGCCCTTCTTTCCCAGCCAAACCGTAACGATCATGTACGCAGCATATAATAAAAGTAAACCCACTAAAATTTTAAATAAAGTAGGTAAAAATGAAAAGAAA
This sequence comes from Aureispira sp. CCB-QB1, assembly GCA_945870185.1. Lineage (GTDB taxonomy): Bacteria > Bacteroidota > Bacteroidia > Chitinophagales > Saprospiraceae > OLB9. The sequence continues at coordinate 14,444 of CAMBRK010000060.1, forward strand.
TTGCCCATGTCTATGTCAGCGTCTTGATCTTGCTCTTTCAACTTTTTAATCGCTTCTTGTTCTCTCTTTTCATACTCAAAAGCAGGATCCTGATAACGATTTTTAAATCCGGGATCAAATTCATTGATGACAAAAGTATCTTGAGTTACGATATTGTCAGGTATATAGGTACTATCCATCGATGTAGTATCACTCAAATCTATATCCCGAAGCACCAAACTATCTGTCTGAGCCAAAGCAGCCATTGGAAACCCAATATAGATCAAATACCACTTCATAATTCTTCTGCACTTATGGTTTGCTGAAATGGATACATCAGGTAGTACCAAGAGATCAGTCCTAAGGTAATGAGTATGATTCCAACACTCATAAAATTGGGCATCACATTAGAGTATCTGGTGACAAAACCTTCTAAAAAACCTGCTGCAAAAGTAAAAGGCAAGGTACTCAACCATATTTTGATACCAGTCTTCATACCTTTTTTGAAGGACTCCAGCCTAGTGTAAGTTCCCGGAAATAAAATACTGGCGCCCAAAATCAGTCCTGCCATGACTTCGATCACGATGGCAAAAATTTCCATAGCTCCATGTATCCAAATACCTCTCACACTTTCCCAAAAAACATCATGCTGTCCAAAAAACGTCTGAAAAGCGCCGAGCATGATACCATTTTGAAGCGCAATGTAAACGGTTCCCAATCCTCCTGTTACTCCTAAAATAAAACAATACAAACCTACCTTAAGGTTGTTCATGGTGATACCGATGAAGCTACCCCAATTGGAACCGGATTTATAAACAGCCACTGCATCTCCATTTGCTATATTTTTAAGGGTCATTTCTACATAGTCATCGCCTAAGATAAGCCTTACGAAAGCATCGTCATAAATGGCTGAAAGTACACCCAAAGACACACTAATGAAAAATATTGCAAAAGCAAATACCAAATATTTTTTATGCTCTCTGATAATAGTAGGTACCTCGTATTGGAAGAAGAATTTGATTTGACTTTTGTCTGTTCTTGTAGTGGTGTAAATTTTTTGGTAGGCCGTAGCTGCCAAATGATTTAAGTACACTGTGGTTTTACTTTTGGGGTAGTAAGTTCGAGAAAATGACAAATCATTAATTAATTGAATATACAAGCCTGCTAAGTCATCAGGATTTGTATTAACTTTGCCACCGATAGCTTCCTCAAATGAAAGCCATTTATTTTTATTCCTTTTAATGAAAGCAACCTCTCTCATAGGGTCAAAATTAATACTTATGCCGGAAATAAATATCAATACAACCCAAAATGTTCCCATAAATTTTCAGATTGCCACCATTGGTCAACGTATAGGAGCATATTGCATTGATTTAGGAATCAAAATTGCCTATATTTTATTTATTCATAATTTTGTAATTGCCAATATGGGCATTGATGGGTTTACTATGGATGATTGGTCCATTATGAGTATTTATATCGTGTTATATTTGCCAGTTACGTTTTATTCCATAGTCCAAGAAACTACCATGGAAGGGCAGACTTTTGGTAAGAAGCTTTTGTCTATCAGAGTCGTCAAAATGGATGGCTACCAAGCATCTTTTTTAGATTTTTTGACTAGATGGGTCTTTAGAATTATTGATGTTTCACTTTCATTTTGTGTAGTAGGAGGCTTTGCTGCTTCAGTATCCAAAATACATCAGCGATTAGGAGATATTGCCGCAGGGACCGCAGTCATTCAGCTGAAAAATGACATCAATATCTCACACACTATTCTGGAAGAAATCAAAGAAGACTATCAACCCAAGTATCCGGAAGTGGTTCGTTTTTCTGATAATGATATGAGAATCATCAAGGAAACCTACATTATCGCGAGAAAAAACAATGATGTCGTGATGATTTCAAAATTGGTCAGAAAAATTGAAGAAGTATCAGGTATCAAAGATGATATGGAAGAACTCAGATTTATATCTACCATTATCAGAGACTATAATTTTTATACGGGAGAAATTTAATTTCTAAAGGGTAATTGCTAATTACTAATTGCTAATCGCTACCTTTGTGTCATTAAAAATAGTATCATTTTGAAAAGAGTTTTAATTACAGGAGCGGCAGGATTTATTGGTTCACACCTTTGCGACAGATTTATCAAAGAAGGATATCACGTCATAGGTATGGACAACCTGATCACCGGAGACCTAAAAAACATAGAACATTTATATCCTTTGGAGCATTTTGAGTTTTATCACCATGATGTTTCTAAGTTCGTACACGTACCTGGAGAGTTGGACTATATTCTCCATTTTGCTTCACCAGCAAGTCCTATAGATTACTTGAAAATGCCTATCCAAACACTCAAAGTAGGATCATTGGGTACACATAATCTTTTAGGATTAGCAAAATCCAAAAAAGCTAGAATTCTCATCGCATCTACCTCAGAAGTATATGGTGATCCATTAGTACACCCGCAAGTGGAAGAATATTGGGGTAATGTCAATCCTATCGGCCCACGTGGTGTATATGATGAAGCCAAGAGATTTCAGGAAGCTATTACTATGGCATATCATACTTATCACGGCTTGGAAACCAGAATCGTTCGTATTTTCAATACCTATGGGCCTCGCATGAGACAGGAAGACGGACGTGTATTACCGGCGTTTTTCTCACAGGCAATACGCGGAGAAGGATTGACTGTATTTGGAGAAGGCAATCAGACCAGATCTTTTTGCTATGTCGATGATCTCGTAGAAGGTATTTACAGATTGCTTCTCAGTGACTATCATATGCCTGTAAACATCGGAAATCCTTCAGAGATAACCATCATGCAGTTTGCCAAAGAAATCTTAGCATTGGTTAATAATCCCAAAGCCCACATCATCTACAATGCACTACCAGTAGATGATCCGAAGCAAAGACAACCCGATATCACCAAAGCCAAAGAAATCCTAGGTTGGACCCCAAAAGTAGATAGGGCAGAAGGTCTGCAAAGGACATATGAGTATTTCAAACAAGTGGTCAAGGTAAGCTAATCAGGTTTAAATAAACACATTAAATATTTCAAAACCAAATTAATATAACAAATATGACACCAACAAAAATAACAGTAAACAACAATGGGTCTCTTAAGGTAGAAGGAGATGTCATCATACTTGATGCACAGGGCAATGAATATAATCTACAAGGTAGAAATACTATAGGCATATGCAGATGTGGTTTGTCACAAAACAAACCCTTTTGTGATGGTGCACATAGAGATGGTTTTGAGCATACTGCCATAGCTTTTGATTTACCTCCGAAGAAGGTGTAGATCAAGATGAAAATGAGCATGGAATAGTTTTTTTATGCTCATTTTTTTCACTTCCTTTTAAAATAATTCCTTTTTTCAGTTTTTGATTTTGAAAAAAGTTGCAATAATTTAAATCCAAATAAGAGAATAAATATACTAAAAAGACCGATCATAAATTAATGTTTTGTGCATGCCACAAATTTACTAATTACTATGAAAAAGTCAAAATATTTTGATTTATTCACAGTAATTAGTGTGTTTACGAGACCAATGGCCTATTTTTTTGAATGCTTAAAACCATTTTTTAAAACATTAAATGGGCAGCAAGCAACATTAATTAGTTGAAAAGTAGCACTTAAGTTGATATAAAGATTAAAATACAAAGTGGTGTGTATATCTTGGTGTCTTTAATACCGAAAGGAGTTGACTTGATTTTTTTGAAAACACCGAAGTAGTTAAAATCACCAATGGCACGCAAGAAGAAAATTACCGTAATGATCCCGTATCCGTAATTTAAATATTCATTTTGTTGAATTTTTAAATTCACCTAAAACTCACACCCATTTGTTCATCTTCATCAATATACTCTAGCTCTGCATCTTTTTCCCAGATTTCCATCTCACAGGGTTTGCAATTAAATTTGAGTTTGTATTCTACTTCGCCGTGACGTAAAGTGAGTGGTTCTACTACTTTTTCGCCCATGGTGGCTCTTTGGAACCTGGCACATTTTCCAAGTTCGTATTTGACACAGTATTTGGTAACCATCACTCTGGACTTTCCCGGATCCCATTGGAGTTCGAATGCTTTTTCTATTTCAGTGACACCATGTCTATCGTAAAAAGCTCTGGCAAGGTGGTTGGAAACATTGTAAGTAAAGTCCAGTTTATTTACCGGGTAAGGATGATCCGTTTTTACTATTGGGTGGGTTTCTCTATCATAGTTTTCTATTCTCACTTCTACCAACTCATCCAAAAGCGATCTTCTCAATTCATTGATGATACTTATTGGTAAGAAGTATGGCTGACTGATACTGACTTGAACATCATCTGCTACGAAAACGGTGTTACCTGTTTTGGCTAAGTTTTTGGTTATATTAGAAACAACATCTGTTGGATTATTGGCTAAAGTTTTTTCTGATGTTATAATTTTGTGACATTGGTGGCCATCTTCATCTGTTACCGTGAGTTTAAATCCGGATTCTACTTCTTCAAAGAGCAGATGCACACCTATTTTTCGAATAGCACTTTTTTCCTGCTCTACCATTTTGATGAATTCGGCATCTGAGTTTCTGTAAATAGGCGTACCGTTTGCTATGATTTTATGACTATTGAGGACGACTACGTCATTGACTACGATGTTGACCTGCGCGCCATCAGCTTCGCCATCTGCATTCAAAAAGTACAAGCCGTCACCATTATTTAGTAGTTCATGATTTTCAATGATGTAGCCATTAGCTTTGGATTGAATGACTTTACCTATGTATTGACCTTGAGATTTTGGAGTATCCCAGCTACCGATTTTTTCTTTACGTTTATGGAGAAAATAATCGGTATATCCCCGATTGAAACTTTTATCCATCTGAGGCTCAAAGTTGTATATTGTCCGTCCTGATGATGCTTTTTGGTACTTTTCGGAATTTTTAGATAGGAAATCGTCCAGTTTTTGTCTCAAAAATGAGACATTATTTTTTACATAAATGATGTCTTTAAGCCTTCCTTCTATCTTAAAAGACGAAATACCTGCTTCGATCATTTCCGGAAGGTAATCACTGAGGTCAAGGTCTTTTATGGAAAGTAAGTGGCTGCTTTGTTTTAAGGTTTTTCCAGTCCCATCTATCAATTCATAAGGCAATCTACAGTTTTGAGCACAGGATCCTCGGTTGGCAGAACGCTCACCATTGGCTACACTCATGTAACAGTTGCCACTGAATGATACACAAAGTGCTCCAGATACAAAAAACTCCAACTCAGCATCTGTGGCATCATGAATTTCTTTGATTTGATCCAGATTGAGTTCTCGCGCCAAGACCACCCGTTTGATTCCTGCATCTTTTAAGAATTTTACGTGTTTTGGATCTCGGTTATTGGCTTGTGTACTGGCATGAATGACCATCGGAGGTAAGTCCATTTCAAGGATACCCATATCCTGTATGATGATCGCATCTACACCAATATTATATAATTGTACGATGAGATCTCTGCAAAGTTCCAGTTCATCATCATACATAATGGTATTGATAGTAACAAAAACCTGAGCTTTGAAAAGATGCGCATAACGCACCATTTCGGCGATATCTTCCAGCGAGTTTGTGGCATTAGTTCGGGCACCAAATATAGGAGCACCTATGTAAACCGCGTCTGCACCCGCGTTAATGGCAGCCATACCTTGTATCAGGTTTTTGGCAGGAGCTAGGATTTCTATTTTTTGTTTTGTCATCAAAATTTTGGATTGTGGTCAAAAACTGCGACAAAGATAAGGATACATAATCACTTTGAGGAATAGTATTTATTCATACCTAAAAATTAACGGTACTTTTGAATGTAATTCGAATAGTATAATTTAAGATTTTTAGTAGATAGAAAATTATTTTTCAAAAAAAAGTAAATTTCTTTACAACCTTTTTCCGACGCTCTTCGTCATTAAGATAAATCAAAACAATCAAGTGAAAATCGTTCATCTTCAACAAGACTTTTCGGACCTTCTTAAGAGAGTATCAGAAGGCGACAGAATGGCACAGAAGATGCTGTTTCAGCAGTTTTCGCCCAGGATTTTAAGTATTTGCAGACAGTATATTACAGATGATTTTGTGGCAGAGGATATGATGCTTACCGTTTTTGTAAAGATATTTAAAAATCTAAACACATTTGAAAATAAAGGAGCTTTTGAAGCATGGATCAGACGGATTGCTGTAAACGAATGTATTTCTTATATGAGGAGTAAAAAAAAGATAACTTTTATAGAGCCCAATGAAGAGACGATATTAGCACAAAGTCAAACCGATTCTGGACTAGTGCAAGCAGATCTGCAGGCGATGATAGACAAATTGCCTGAAGGATGTAAAATGGTATTCGTACTTTATGCTGTAGAAGGGTACAAACACAGTGAAATTTCTGAAATGTTGGGTATCAACGAAGGCACATCAAAGTCGCAGTTGTCCTATGCTAGAAGGATTTTACAACAAAAAATAGAACAATCAGAAAAAGTAAACCATGGATAATCAACCTATTGACCATAAATTTAAGGAGTTTTTTGAACAAAGAACTCTAGCTCCAAAAGATAATGCCTGGGATAGGATGGAAAGCTTGATGCCTGTATCAGAAGTTCCGTCGACAGCGAAGAAAATGCCTTTATATTGGGTGGCAGCTGCTTCATTCGCAGGTTTTATGATCGCTCTATTTTTATTAAATCAAAGACCTGCTGTGAAAACTCACGAAGTTGTAGCAAAAGCTGATGTTCATTTAGGAGCTGATTCTTTAGATGAAGCTATAACCCAAACAATCATATTACCTTCTGTAGTCAAAAATGATACAAATGTAATTGCCGACATACTTCCAAGAAAGAGATTTTCTGCTTCTCAAAGCGAAAGTACTTTGAATTTTGGTCATCAAGTTAATGAAATTGTATACTCAACAGAGCCTATATCAACCATTGCGGTGAAAATAGAAGATGATGTAGTCGTAGCATCGAAAACGGATAAACACGAGATTAAATCAGAATCTATACATAATATCAAAATTGATGCTCATCTTTTACTGAAAGAAGTAGATCAGGAATTAAAAGCTAAAAAGAAAATTTCTTCAGGAGTGGCAAGTTTATCCTTCAAACCTGATCCTTCAAAACTTCTAGAAGAAGCAGAAAAGGCCAATGAAAAATCAACCTTGCAGAAAATTTTTAAGAGTTTACAAAATAACTCTGAAAATGTAATCGCTGTAGTTTCAAACAGAAATTACCAAAAATAGTTAAACCTACGGTCAAAGTACAAATTTAACATATTATATTTTTTAATCATTTAAACATAGTTTATGAAGTCCTTATTTTACACTTTTATTATCATTTGTTGTTTTTCAAACATCATAAATGCACAGTCAGATAGATTCGAAACCAGGATCAAAGAAATTAAAAAAGACATCGAAATCATCACAGCACAAGAGAAAGCAACACTTGAGGAAGAAGTTGCTGATATCAATGAAAAACTAAGCGAAAAGAAGATTACTCAAACTGAAGCTGAGTTACAAAAACGAGCAAAAGCAGAAGCATGTGCCGATAGGATCGAAGCACGTATTGAACCCTTAGAAAGAGAATTGCAAAGATTGGTCAAAGGTGAGGTAGAAGCTGCGGAAAGTGATTCTGATGTAATTGAGGATGCTATGGAAGATATCAGAGATGACATAGAAGACGCCAAAGAAGATATCAAAGATGCCATGGACGATTTTAAAATTTCTGTTAAAAATAAAAAGAACAAAAAGAATAAGAGAGAAGCCAGAACTACAAGCCAGTTTGTTTTTGCTTTCGGAATCAATAATGTGGCACAAGATGGTGATTTAGCTACCTTGGATAACAACGGGATACGGGCCAATAACTCAAGATTTTATGAATGGGGTTGGACTTGGAAGACTAGACTGCTTCAAAACTCACCACTTCTAAATTTAAAGTATGGTCCATCTTTAACCTATAATAATTTAAGACCTGAAAACAATACTTATTTTGTAAAAAATGATCAGCAAACGGTTTTGGCATCACATCCAAAAACATTGACAGATGAAACTTATTTTAGAATGATCAATCTTGTTTTTCCTGTACATTTAGAATTTGACTTTTCTAAAAAAAGAAGAAGTGATGACCAAGTTATAGTAAAAACACAAAAGAGTTTTAGACTAGGTGTAGGTGGTTATGGTGGACTTAATATCAGAAGCAAGCAAATACTCGAGTACAAAGAAGATGGACTTACCACTGAACAAATTACGAAAGGAGATTACAATGTCAATACTTTTGTATACGGGGTAAGCGGGTATGTTGGATATAAAGATATTAGTATTTATGCAAAGTATGATCTCAATCCACTATTTAGTGACAATGCCTTAGACCAGAATAATGTTTCTTTGGGATTAAGATTTGATTTTCATTAATTAAGAAAACTATAGAAGTACATAACCAGAAAATGGCTATGTACTTCTGTTTTTTATTGATTTAAAACGAATGCTTTATAGCTAAATTAATTTGACTCCCAGTCATATTTTTCTTTTCATAATCATGGTTAAACTAAAATTCGGATTTTTTCAGAAAGTGTAAATTTATCAAATGCAGATAACTTAATCTGATTAAAAATCCTGCTTTGGCTTAAAATCCACCACAGATGGAACCTATTAATTGTGTTTTGGAATGGATTAAACTTTTGGGATATAGCCATCACTTTTGCCATACTACCTGCTTAATTATACTTTGTGAATTGTCATCTAGATGTTCGTACATCATCAAAAAATGATTTTTACTTTTAAAAACTATTCTGCCGTTTGTTCATTCCAATCATTTTTCATATTATTGCAAATATATGGAGTTTGTATAAAACAAGTTTATATTTGTTGTTACTTTTGATATGAATTTTCGATTTTTGGTTCACTGAATTTTAAAAAATATCTTTTTAACATTTGGTAAATGCATTTAAAAGCAAACTATTCATATTAAAAGTTATTTTATTTCTGAAGCAGAAGTCTTATAAATAAAACATATGATAGGTAATAAACCGTCTAGAAAAAAAGTTGCTTTCCCAGTTAAGGAAGAACTCCAACAGTATTTGGAAAGATATGGTCGTATAACTAAACTGCCTTTACAATATGATGATATGGTGCAATATATAGCTTCTGTACCACTGACCAATAGTGCTGGTAAAGATACCTTTTGGGAGACGGTGATATATAATGAATACGAAAAGAAGATGATTTATGAGGGACTTTGCCTTATTTATGCGCTGCTAAAAACTGACGGTGATATTCAGATGATAGAACACTTGGCAGTGAGTAGAGTCGATTTTTGTATTTTTGGCAATACACACCCATTTAGAGTGCGCATTATCAATAAGCTCAATGACAATTATGATCATTTTTATATCAAGAAAACTGATGCTTCCCGGATATATGGCTTAGAATTGGAAGAGTTGCTTTCACCCAATAGCCTATCATATCTTGTGGACAAAAATACTTTGGTTGAAGAGCACATAGCTGGTATACCTGGAGATGACTTTATTAAAAATCACATAGACACTGACCCTTTTAATCAAATCAGGATAGCCAAAGAATTTATCAAGTTTAACGAAAGGTGTTTTGTTCAACTTTTGGGTGATATGCGAGCGTATAATTTTATAGTTAGCGTTACCCCAGATATCGAAGGTTCTCAGTATCGGATCAAGGCCATAGATTTTGACCAACAGTCTTATGAAGGACGAAAGCATTTTTACCTTCCTCAATATTTTAAGGAAAATAATGGTATTCTTAATATTGGTTTTAAGTATTTAACTCGGGATTCAGTCGTTCAGTATCAACTCGAAGAACGTTCTCTTATAGCAAGACGTGCCAAGGTATCCCGAGAAAGACTTGCAAAATTGCTCCAATGTATGAGCAGCGATGATATTTCACCAACTAGTAAAGTGGATCAGCTTAAACAAGAACTTGCTGATCATCATCAAAACTGTGCTTTTTTGGATTGTAAATCCATGGGTGAAATCGTAACCCTAAATATTAAACTAGTACTTCAAAAAGAATTCATGCAAAGTGATTTTGTGATGGATGTTTAGTGAAGAAAATAAGGTTTAATCTAATTATTTACAGATTTCGTCTTATTTTTAAGATTTAATGCACTTTTTAATATTAATTTTGTTTAACATTTCATATAAAATTAAAACAATTATTCACTTCTTAAATCAACAAAAACACATGATTCGTATCAAAAATTATTTTACGCTAATCTTATTGATGTCTTCGTATTTTTTATCAGCTCAAACTGCAGATGATGTTATCAATAAATATATCGAAAATACAGGCGGAAGAGAAGCTTGGTCCAAGGTGACATCTATGAAATCTACAGGAAATGTCAAAACTCAAGGTATGGACTTTCCTACTATTATGCTTTCAAAACAAAGCAAACAAAAAATTTCATTTACTTTTCAAGGAAAAGAGATTGTGCAGCCTGCATTTGATGGACAAGTAGGGTGGCAGACCAATTTTATGACTATGAAAGCAGAAAAGATGGAAGCAGAAGATAGCGAGATGTTAAAATCGGAATTTGGTGATTTTCCGGATGCTTTCTTGAAATACAAAGAGAAAGGTTATACGGCAGAGCTTCAAGGCAGCGAAACGGTAGAAGGAACAGACTGTTTTAAAATAAAATTGACCAAAAAACCAGTTAAAGTAGATGGAGTAGAAGTAGAAAATGCATCTTTTTATTTCTTTGACAAAGAAAGTTATGTGCCTATTGTAGTGAAATCAGAGGTAAAAAAAGGGCCTGCAAAAGGAAAGTTTTCAGAAACTTATATGTCAGATTATCAAGAAGTTAACGGTTTGATATTGCCTTTTACTATTGATTCTAAATTTGAAGGGCAAGTTCAAGCATCCATTAAGGTCAATACTATAGAACTTAATGTTGTTATTGACGATAAAGTATTTGCTTTCCCAGAGGAGTAGGACTTTTCGTATTCTAGTGTATGGTTGCCTAGTTTCTTTCTGATTTGATTTTGATTCAGAAAGGAACTAGGCTGCATTTAACCCTTAAATTTATTTATAAACCAATTTATTATTTAGTTAAATATGAGAAGTATCATTTTGATAGCCTTCGTGCTAACTTGTATATCCCAGACAATAGGTCAAAAATCCATTCCAATAAAAGGTGACGAGCTTTTTGGTGCCTTAAGAGCTAGACAAATTGGCCCAGCGGTAATGTCCGGAAGGGTAGTAGACCTAGAAGCTCATCCAAAAGACTCCAAAGTGTACTATGTGGCTGCTGCAGGCGGTGGCGTATGGAAAACCGTCAATGCTGGAGTTACTTTCAACCCTATCTTTGACAAACATACTCAATGTATCGGGGCTGTTGCTATAGATCCTTCTGATCCAGATAAGACCATTTGGGTGGGTACCGGAGAGACTTGGACCCGCAATAGTGTGAGTATCGGAGACGGTATTTACAAGTCTGAAGATGGCGGTCAAAATTGGAAAAAAATGGGTTTGGAAAAATCTGAGCGCATCAGCAATATCATCGTACATCCCAAAAATCCTAAAACGATATTTGTGGGCGTTTTGGGCGCTCTTTGGGGCGATAGTCAGGAAAGAGGTGTTTACCGATCTGATGATGGTGGTAATACCTGGAATAAAGTTTTATTTATCAACGAAACCACAGGATGTGCTGACCTGATCATGGACCCAACGAATGCCGATATTATGTATGCATCATTTTGGGAATTCAGAAGGACTGGCTATTCGTTTAATTCCGGTGGCGTTAATTCCGCGCTTTACAAATCTACAGATGGAGGCAAAAACTGGAACAAAATCCACAATGGATTTCCTACAGGCAAATTGGGAAGGATTGGTATTGCGATAGCACCTTCTAAACCATCTACCGTTTATGCGGTCCTTGAAACAGAAAAAGATACCGATAAAGGGCTCTACAGATCTGAAGATAGTGGTGCATCATGGACGAAGCTTAATGGAGATTTTGAATTGGTTATCCGTCCATTTTACTTCTCTAGAATCGTGGTAGACCCCAAAAATCCTGATATCATTCTCAAAGCAGGTCTTCAGGGATATATCAGTAAAGATGGTGGTAAAACCTTCAGGAGTATCGGAGGTGGTATCCACTCAGATTTTCACGATTATATTTTTGATCCTAATGACTCTAACCATATCGTAGTGGGTACAGATGGTGGAGTATATCGTTCTAGAGATGGAGGTGTAGTTTGGGAAATGGTAAAAGGTTTGCCATTGTCACAATTTTATCATGTGTCTGTGGATAATCAAAAACCCTATAAAATATATGGTGGCCTGCAAGATAATGGCTCTTGGGTAGGTCCTAGCAACAAAATTGGAGGTATTCGCAATAGCGATTGGACTTCTGTAGGATATGGTGATGGTTTTAGAGTCTATCCACATCCATCTGATCCCAATACCGTTTATTCAGAAATGCAAGGCGCAGAAAATATTTGGAGAGTCAATGTCGCTAAAAGTCAGGCAAAAACTATAAAACCATACGCTGAGGAAGGAGATCCAAAGTTAAGGTTTAACTGGAACGCACCTTTGTCTACCAGCTTACACTATCCGGATAGGGTCTATGTAGGAAGCCAATATGTACATGTATCTGACGATAAAGGAGAGACTTGGACCAAGATGTCTCCGGACCTGACCACCAATGATCCTAAAAAGCAACTGCAAGAAGCATCGGGAGGACTGAGTGCCGATAACTCAGGAGCTGAAAATCATTGTACCGTATTTACCATCAATGAGTCTCCTGTAGACAAAAATATCATATGGGTAGGTACTGATGATGGTAATGTACAAGTGACCAAAGATGCAGGAAAAACTTGGACCAATGTAACTTCTAAAATAACAGGGGTTCCTAAAAATACATGGGTATACTATATTGAACCCAGTAACTTTGATGCTAACACAGCATATGTTGTTTTTGATGGTCATACCATGAGCGACTTTAAACCCTATGTCATGAAAACCACTGACGGTGGTAATACCTGGAAATCAGTGATCAACGAACAGGTTCCGGTCTTTGCAAGATGTATTAAAGAAGATCATTTAAATCCTGATATCTTGTATTTAGGTACTGAAATGGGATTGTACATTTCATTGGACGGTGGAAGTAACTGGGCGAGATTTGACAATAATATGCCACAAGTTGCAGTACATTACCTTGCCATACAAAAAGAAGCAGATGCATTGGTCATGGCTACTCACGGACGCGGCGTCATCATAATCGACGACCTGAAACCACTTCGTGCGATCAATGAGAACCTTCTCAGTAAAGACCTTGCCTTTGTAAATCTTGATCCAGCTGTAATTAGTGAAAGCGTCACTTTTCAAGAATTTCCTGCAGTAGGTGAGTATTTGGGTGATACCCCGACAACATCTGCAAGAATCGTGTATTACATGAACAAAAGACATACTTTTGGTAAAATGACGATGGAGATTTTTGACGAAAATGGCTTGAAAGTAGCCGACTTAGCTCCAGGCAAAAGCAAGGGTATCAATGAAGTTCTTTGGAATTACACTTTGCCATTGCCCAAAACAGCAAAAGGTAAGACATTTACTTTTGGAGGATTTGCAGCACCTAAAGTACCTGCGGGCAAATACACTGTAAAAATCACCAAAGGTAAGGAAGAGTATACACAAGATTTGGTTCTGAAGTATGATCCAAATTCTATCCATAGCGAAGAAGATCGTAAAATCAAGGACGCCAAAGCCATGGAACTATATAAAATGATGGAATCTCTGGCTGATGAGGTAGAGAAAATAGACCAATTGCAAAAATCATCAGAGACCATCTCAGGCAGTATTAAAGATAAAAAAATGCTCAAAAAACTTCAACTCAATGAGTACATCAAAGAGATCGAAGAACTGAGAAAAGTTTTGGTAGTGACTACAGGCGATAATTATGTAGGTGCCGCTGAACCACAATTGAGAGAAAAGATCGCCAATCTCTACGGTGAAGTATTGGGCTATGCAGGAAAACCAACCAATGCACAACTTAAAAACCTGGATATGCTACAAGGTAAGTTGAAGGATACTTCTGCCAAGATCAAGAATTTGGAATCTAAAGCAGATGGTATAAATAAATTATTAGAAAAAAATAAAATTACAGGTAAAATCAGCAATGGTAAAGTAGTTGGTGCTTAAAATATTTGTTTTTTGAACTGTTTTTAAGAAGAGCAGTACTTTGGAGTCAAGGTACTGCTTTTTTTATGATTTTAAATGATTGAAGAAAGAATGATTTAATTAACCCACATTGCGTGCTAACCTGACAAGAGTTCCCTGTTTATGGGTGTTGCAAGATTTTTGAGTTTCGGTTTGTGTACTACAGATTTTAGTTTTGTGAAGGGTCTGTGTTTTATCTTTAAGGCTATTTGTAATGCTTTTAATTTTG
>CAMBRK010000061.1 GCA_945870185.1 Aureispira sp. CCB-QB1
CTACTCAGAGGGGTCAATATGCTCCAGAATAAAATCTCTACCGCCTTAAAAAAGGGGGTCAGCATCAGCCAGATTGTCAGAAAAAATCAAACATGCCTAAACATGAAATTCATTCTGTTTATGGGGGTCAACATGCTCCAGTGTATCCACACTATACAGATGTAAAAATGATGGATATAAATTCGTTGTTAATGGAATTCAGTTTGATGAAAGTACCCCTGAGGGAAGCTACAAAATTAAAGTAGATGGAGGTTGTGACACCTTAAATCATTTAAATATAATTTTCATGAATTGTGACTCATGCCAAATATTTGCTCCAAATGTGATTTTAACGTCAAGCATTAAAAACAATATATTCACTATATATCTGGATAGCGAATGTACATTTACTGATGTGGAACTTTTAATTTTTGACCGATGGGGAAATAATGTTTACAAAGGTAATGACTTATTTTGGGATGGAACTTTCAAAAATAGTGTCTGTGAAAGTGGAGTATATACTTATCTTTTAAAATATTTCATTTTTGAAAATCAATATATTAAAAATGGTACAATTACTCTATTGAAATAAAATTAACTTAAACAAATATTATTTTAATCATGACATACCTTGAGATGATAGCCTTGACAAAATAATACTGTCGACATCTAACTCGTTTTTACCAGAAATATTTAACCAAACAAAAGGCATACCTTTTTCTATATTAATTAGTCCAGCCTTGGTTTTTGTTTTCTTTAACTTCCGAGAAAAAGAATTATGTCTAAAATCCCAAGTTCTAATCAAATTCACTTCGTTTTTTCTATTTGCTTTTAATATCAGTATTGATCTAATTAATATTTCTTCCTTTTCCTTGTCAGAAAGATCATTATCATAAAATTCTTCCATTAAAAACCATACACCATCAATATTTGAACTAAAAATTATGATTGCAGCCAAGTTCTGATTCTTTTGTATGGAGATAATTGAGCTTTTTTTTGCATATGGATTTTTTGTAACCCGCCAATCTATAAAATTTTTTGAAAGGTTAATCGAAAAGTGGCTTGAATAAACACTTGCTAATTTATTAAGCTCAAAATCAGGAATGTCATCAAAATTAGATAAAACATTTATTTTAAAGCCTGATTTTCGTAAAATTTGATTTCTGTAAAGAAAAAACTTAACGCAAGAAATTATGGTTAAGCCTAAAATTTTTATTTTTCTTGTAATAGTATTTGTTTTATCTAAACCAGCCAAATATAGATAAGCTTTAACAATATCATAAACTAACAGAGACTGGCTATGTGAAAATGGAATTTCGAAACCTAAATTTTTAAAAGGTTTTATTGCATGTGTAAAACCCCAAATGTATTCAATATTATTCTTTTTACATTCTGAAATTAATAACTCATACATTTTATCAAATATCTTATTTCCTCTGTAATTAGGATCAACAATGGTATCTTCTGATTTTGCACTTAAGATAATCTGACCATCAGCGTTGATAAGTTGGATTGGGATTGCAGCTTGAGAACCAACTATCTTTTTTGTATTTTTATCTTTTGCAATTATGTAAATAGCCTTCCCATAAACTCCATTTAAGAACTCCCATTTAAACATCTCGACATTCCTTCCTGAATTATGTATTGAATTATAGAAATCAATTACATCTTGTATTTCATGATCTTCTAAAATACAATATTCAATATCAAACTTATTATGATTCATAAATTCTTATTATTTCATCCGGAGTAATTGAATTAACTTTTGACTCTACCAAATAGGTCAATACTTTTTTATATTGGTCCAAGTATCCTTTATATTTATAGTTTGTAAAAAATGTATTATGCCATAATATTGATAACACAGTATTGTATTTATTCTTTTCGAAAAAGTTGATTATTGTATCGGCAGTGTTTTCAATGGGTACTTTCATATATTTTTGAAAAGTACCATCCATAATATTTAAAGGTACTTCAATGAAAGAATATGCTTCTCCTGTACTAAAGTTGTAAGGTCTGAATGGTAAACCAAATGAATTTCTAAACCCATATCTTTCTGCAAAACCAAGACTGGCATCTAATTTTAGATTAGAATTCTCCACTTCACCCCAAAGTTCCGGTATTTTAAACATTAAAAAATGATGCCTATTAATAAAAGTAGGAAATGGCAATAGTTCTAATTCGGTCTTTATGGACTTCTCACAACTACTTTTATGAATGCCATTTATTTGCGAATATTGGGTTAGTTCCTTTACATCCTTGATTTGATAATCTGCATTCTTAACACTAAATCGTCCTTCTTCATTTGTAGCTAACCAAAAAAAGGCACTTTCTAAACCTTTTTCAGAATGAATTTTGTTAATATAATCAATATTTTTCCAATGAGGTTTATTGATTACTTCATTGAAAATCAACTTTAACACAATATCAAATCTACCTTTTTTGAAGGCCCATTTCCCGTCCTGTAATAAAGACCCATTTACACTATCTATATCATGTGATAAAAAAACCTTAGCCAACTTCTTTTCTCTAAACTCATTTATCTTCAATTCTTCTTTACAAAACTCTATCAGATACTTTTCCACTAAATTCTCTTCAATACAGTTATATCTAAATTGCAAAGAACGTTCAAATTTGAATCTACCAAAATTGTCATAATTATGATTAAAACTATCAGTCTCATACTCTTGCAAACAATTAACCAAGTAAAATACAGTACCTAAATAATCCTTCTTTATTTTACATCTATGTAGTATTATTGGCTCATTTTTAAAATAATATTCAAAACCATACTTCTTTTCAATGATAATACTATGAAAAAAATCAACATTTACATCTTTACTTTCTTTGTCAGTATGATCAAAAATAAAGTTAGCATGCTCCTTATTTTTCGAAAAAATAATTTCAGAATCCAAATACGGATTGAGTAGTTTTAAAGTATAAACTAATGGTTTATAATAAACTGCTTCTTGATTTATAAACACTTTTATCATAAAGGCTAAATTAATTGCCAAAAGTAACAATATTTTAAATTTATATCATATCAAAACAAAAATTATATCTTTGCCAATTGTTTAGGAACACTCATATTTTGATCCATTGAACGTAATCTATTTTCATTTAAATAATGCCCCATTCATTACAAAAGACATTGAAATCTTAAAATCAAGATTCAATAACATAAGCTGTAGGTTAAAATTCACAGATAACCTAGTATCTGTTTTTACGTTTTTAAAGCAGATTTTCTTTATATTGAAAAATTTAAATAAAAATGCTATCCTCATTACCCAATTTGCTGGATATCAATCAGTCATTCCAACTTTTATAGGCAAAGTGTGTGGATTAAAAAATTATATCATTTTGGGTGGAACCGATTGTAACTGGCTACCGTCAATTAATTATGGAAATTACAATAAAAGACTATTACGTTGGGCTACTGAATATTCATTAAAAAATGCATTCCATCTTATACCTGTCAATGAAGAACTTGTAGAATGCGAATACTCCTACACTGACCTAGATTTTAAAAAACAAGGATTTAAGTCTTTCATTAAAAATATTGATACACCATATACGGTAATTTATAATGGAATAGACATTGAAAAATACAAATTAATGCATAAGTTTAGAGAACCTAAAAGTTTCATTACCATTTGTAGTGTTTTAGAAGATCCTAAAAGAAGACTTGTAAAAGGAATAGATTTAATTTTAGAAATTGCATTATTAATGCCTGATATAACCATAACCATAATTGGTGGCTCATTTCCAAATGATTTGGTGGTGCCAAAGAATATCAAGACCATACCTTTTTTACCTAATGATCAATTGCCAGAAATTTTAAATAAGCATCAGTTTTATTTACAACTTTCACTTACAGAAGGATTTCCAAATGCAGTAATTGAAGCTATGGCTTGTGGATGTATTCCCATTGTAAGTTCCGTCGGTGCTATGCCTATGATAGTTGAAGATTCTGGATTTGTTCTTCGAACAAAAAATATTGAATTGCTGAGTTCAATAATAATCAATGCTCTAGATACTTATTCTTACGAAAAATTGATGAAAAGCCGTCAAAAAGCAGAAAAGTTTGATATAAAAAACAGACAAAACGCGCTCCTAAAACTCCTCCTATCTCACCAACAATAAATCTCCCTTGTAGGTCCATGTCGTACCGTCAGCAAGGGTAAATGCCGCTATCACTACATAGATGCCTTGCGCTGCTTCTTTGCCCGCAAAGGTACCATCCCACCCTATAGATGGGATACCTGGGTCGGCATCGGTGATGGAGTAAACGTTTTCTGCCCACCTGCTAAAGATTTGTAATCGATTTATTTTTTGGATACCTCTAGTTTGAGGTATGTAAAATGTTTCGTTGCCAGATGAGGATGCCGGCATGAAGACATTAGGTATACCTGTAACCAATCTTCTGTCCACTCTGACTAAAATTGCAACGACTTTTTTGCATAAAGCCCCGATAGTATATTCAATAGTATACACTGTATTGGTAGATGGGCTGATATAGAGCGAAGGACAATTTTGACAGATCAATGAATCGTTTTGGTACCAATTTAATTGAGCTAGGTCACTTAAGTCTCCATCTAATTGGGGAGCAAGCAAAAGAGAATCTCCAAAACCTATGAGATATTCATTTTCTATTTCTAAATTGATGTCCGTACCTGGGAGCACTTCCACTTCAGTTTCATTAGTACATCCCACGGCGTCGGTGACCATGATTTTGTAGATGCCGGGTGTTAAGTTCGTAAATATGGTTTGTTCGCCTTTGGGCTCATTATTAAAAATCACATCATATGGTGCCGTTCCGTTCATATTGATGATGGAGACCATACCGGTGGCCTTCCCTATGCACAGAGGTACCATCACATCTGTTTCTAATATACTAAAACTACCTGATTCTTCGATGATATCGATGATGCTATCTTTGGTACAACCATTTTGAGCATTGAGTAAACTAAAAATATATTGGCCTTTTCGGTTCAGATCTATTACATAACTGTTTGGGCTACCCAAGATATTGCCATTATTAGTACTCCAAGTGGGAATATATGCAGCACCTGAAGATGAAGCTGATGCGTCCAAAGTGACTAACTTTTCTGCACATTGGAGCATACCATTTTTTAATATCTCTATATTTGGTCGAATCGTGTCTATTAAAACATCAAAGCTTACTGATGCTTTGCACTTCAAACTATCTGTCAATTCTAAAACATATGCGCCTATCAAATTAGTCAATATAGACGGTCCTAAACTTACACTACCATCTGGAAAATGCCAAGAGTATTCAAGAGTAGGCGCATTACTCCATACTTTAAGGTTAGCTTCAGGTTTTATACACGTAATGGTATCCAATTGTAAGGTGTATTCAGGAAATTGATCACTAATTATAAGCTCGAAAAATTTGGACTCACTCAAACAGCCATTTTCTCCTGCTATCTGAATAGAATACCTACCCATTCCTTTAGAAAAGGTAGTAGTTTGATTGGAAAATGATCCATCCGGAAAAATCCATGACCATCTTTGGATAGGCTTGTCTGAAGCAACTGACAATAAGATTTCTGTAGAATCACAGGGCATCAGTATCGTATCTTGAATGATTACTTCCGGAATGGCTAAATCTTCTGCAACGATAACTGAATCAAATTTTGTACAACCATTATCAGCTATGATGGTAACCAAATAAGTACCTGAAACTATGACTCGTGGTGATGCCGCCATGGATGTAAAAAATTGTGGACCAGTCCATGAATAAATCAAATTGGTATTGGGAGACCGGACTCCGATATTAACTTTTCCTTGATCACAGGTAATGGTATCCGAAAATAGCGTATACTCCGGTGCATTGGCGTCTTCTTTGATTTCAAACTCCACATTGGTCACACAAAAATTACTACCCGTTATTTTGAGATAATAAGTACCTCCTTGCGATATTTGGAGCATAGGGGTGTCCGTTTTTAAATCTGTGATATCAGAGCCATTCCAAAGATATTCGATTCCGGGATGCGACAAGGTTACCCCTATTTCTACTTCAGGATCGATACAATCAATATCTTTTTGAAATTTTGAAATGACCAAAGGCTTTTCTGTATCTGTTTTGACGGAGACGGTCCCTTTTGAAGTACAGCCTGCTGCATTTGCCATCTCAAAGCCATAAACACCTGGAAAAGATGTACTGAATTTCAGCAGATTGTCATCGACGGATACAGGATTGTTAACATTATCCCAGGCTATAGCAACAAAGCCATTTAGGGGTACAATTTCTACTCTCGATATTATGTCCCTACAATTAATAATGGTAGAAATGGTGTCAAAAGCGGGTAAAACTTTTGAAGAAACCACATCAATGGAGTCCGTGGAGATACAATTATTGGCTCCTTTGACGGTAGCAATATACCTACCAGGTTCTATTACTTTTAAAGTTGTAGATATTTGTCCACTCGGAAACCAAGTGATGGTTCCTGGCAGTTCGAAGTCCGTTGTTAATTCAATTTCTGATCTTTTGCATGTCAGGGTATCTGAAGGTAAAATTTTGAAAACTGGTGATAGGGTATCATATCCAACATCAAATTTCAGTTCATTTTTACAGCCATTAGGTGCGGTACCTTTGACTGCATATGACCCACTTTTTTGGATAAAAATACTTTGACCTGTCTTTCCAGTAACATCAGGTCCTTCCCAACTAAAAACAGTATTATTTAAATCTGATTTTGCAGTCAATAATATTGAATCCTGATCACATTGAAAGGGAATAAATTCCACATCCACGTTAGGTATGACATCATTAGTTCTTACATTGAATTCCCCTGTGCTCAAACAACCATTATCATCCGTGATGCTGTAAAAATAGGTACCAGGTTTATAAACGTAAAATGATTTTTTAGTAGCGTTAAAATCAGAACCGGTAGTTAAAATGACATCAATTTCAGGATTAGTAAACTCCACTAAAACACTATCAACACCACAATTAAAAGTTGGGATCACAATATTGGGCATTAAATTCCTTCGGCTATCCTGGACTTCAGTTATAAATTTCGATGTACATCCTGTATTCATATCTGTCACCGTAAGTGTGTAAGTACCCGGCGCAATGGCTTTTGGGTTTACGACATTATTGGAGAGCAAACCCGGCCCATCCCAAGCGTACTGAAACTGTGGCTTGGTATCCGTGACCTGAAAAGTTATGGTATCTTTGGTACAGGTGATGGTATCCGATAGAATGGTTACTTCTGGTTTGGATACTGCATTATATACTTCATGGCTGCTATTACTGATACATCCGTTTTGACCTACTACTTCGACTTGATAGGTGCCATTGATTTTGGCATATGGCGATAACAGCTTGGACGTAAAGCCATCGGGACCCAACCAGGTGATACTTTTAATACTATGGGGCGAAAGCACATTTAGCCTAACCGAATCGACCAAACAAGTAATGGAATCTGATGTGATCGTAAAATCAGGAGCGATGGTATCCTTGATGACCTCAAAATTAAAGATACGGTTACAATGATTGGTGGTGTCTGTAAGGGTGAGCGTATAGTTCCCTGATCTTTGAATATTTGGATTAACTAACTCAGACGTAAAACTTGGTCCTTCCCATTTATACATAACATTGTTTGGATCTACTACGAGTCTTGGAGTCACTTCGCTGCGATCACAAGTAATCGTATCTATTTCAAAAGATGTTATAATAGGTACTACCCTATTTTCTTTGACTTCCACCGTATCCAAAGTGGTGCATCCATTATTGATATCGGTGATGGTTACTACA
Organism: Aureispira sp. CCB-QB1; assembly: GCA_945870185.1. Classification (GTDB taxonomy): domain Bacteria; phylum Bacteroidota; class Bacteroidia; order Chitinophagales; family Saprospiraceae; genus OLB9. Next base: position 7,763 of record CAMBRK010000061.1, read on the forward strand.
TATTTATCCCCAAAATCCACCAATGGACTTGAATCATTTTGATAAGCAAAGGGAACATTTTGCCATAAAAACTGATAATTTTTTTGAATGTCATAAATCGCCAAAATTTGGACCGAATCGTTTTTGCAATTGATTTCTTCAGCTGTAAAACGGACATTGGGAATATTCAAGTCTGAGAAAACTTCAATAGAATCTTTGGTAAAACATCCATTGACACCTTGAACAGTCAAATAATAAACATCTGGTTTCGTTGCTTGGATGCTCAATCCATTATCTGTAAAGGGCAGCCCTGATTTACTTGTCCATACTACAGAATTAACGGGCAATGAAGTTGTCGCTGAAATGAACGCCGTATCTCGATCACAATTTAGATCATTTTTTAAAAAACTGATTCTGGGGAAAGTTTGATCAGGGAAAATGACTTTGAAATCGGTATCCTTGCAAATCAAATCATCTATCTGTACCAGTATTTCCAAAAGATAAGTCCCATCTTTGACAGCATCCACTTTATCCGATGTAAAGTCACCGACTATGGTACCATTGGCTGTTGTCCATAGATATGAATAGGCTCCTGGCACGACCATTAAACTTTTTGCTTCTAACAAAATCTTATTCCCATTGCAGGTAAACGAATCTCGCTCCGCCGTAATTTCAGCATTGATGTCCAGTATTTTGAGATCCAACTTGACTAAAGAATCACAAACTCCGTTTTCGATTACAATATTATAAATACCTTCCTTATCGTAAGACTTTCCATCCACGATATGGCTATCTCCTTTACAGATGTATTTTGTCACCGTGGTAGCAGGCTTATCTTCTATAATCTGAACTACCTGACAGGAGTCTCCAACTACGGCGCATACTCCATTTAGAAAAAAATAATTCTGCAACGACACTTCGTTATAAGAAGCACCTTTCGCAGGCAAAATATTTTTTTGGTTTTTAGATACTTGAATAGGACAAATTTTATATGTGCCCGCTGCATATCCCGAAAGATCGGTATTACCGTAAGACTCTATAGAATCCAAAGAAAAAACAACATTGTCATAATAGTACACTGACGTGTCTAAGACATTGATAGGAAAGGTTTTATTGACCACAATATCTAATGCAGGATCATTTTGACAGGTGATGATATCCACATTTTGAATATCACCCGGAGCTAATTTACAAAGACCACAGTTGATCCCTTCATCCTGACAAAAAATCAATTTAGCATCCAATAAAGTCCCTTGACCTTCATCTTCAAAATCAATGCATCTCAATGTCCATGTACCATTAACGGAACCCGAATTAAAATCTTCAAGACAGCCTATATGAGGAAAATATTGGCCCGTATAATTGGAGAGAATTTGCCACAGTTGATTGTTTTCCCATCTGTCAGAAAAACCGGGATCGGTAACAGGCGTTGCAGCACATTCGATAAAAGTGACATTCCAAGTGATCAATTGGGTATTGGTAGCCACGATGTCACCACCAACGAGCGTTATTCTCTGTCCTGCAGGAGAGATCAACTCGATAAACAACTCCTTCATAAAAGGGTGTTTAAATTTAATTTGCACGGCACAAAGCCCTTGCTGAGGCGTACTCAGATTATTATTGCTAGCTCCCGAAACCAAGATAGAAACATTGGTCGTGTCAGGCCTCAAATTATTGAAGTCTTGTATGGTGACACTCTGATTGTTCAGACCACATTGCCCCCAAACTTGTATTCCAGCCAATAAAAAAAATATAAGATTTAAAAATTTCATCTTAAAGTTATTTTCTGTATCAAATTTATCGTTGGGGAAACCAATGGCAAAGATAATACTTTTTTATATATAACAATCAATTAACTTTAATTTGTGTGTATAACAAATCGCAGTATTTAATTAAATTATTTCCTAACATTGATATTTATATCCAAGCCCAAACAATAAATGGTCAATTAATTCTCACCTATGCAATTTAAAAAAAGGTAGGCTTTGAAATGTTAGCATGAGTGCGGTTTGAGATTTCTCCCGATGGTCGAAATGACTCTCTCTGGTGATGAGTATGGGAGACGAGGGCAGCGGCAGAGCCGCACTGCCCTCGTCTCCGATTCACCACAGCTGACCCCGTCATTCCGAACGTACGTGAGGAATCACCATGTATTAACATTTTAACTTCATATTATTTTCCAGGAAGTTATTAATGATTTATCCAAAATTGTGCGATTTGTTATACACACTTTTAACTTTGATGTATTAGAGAGTATAAAATATCGTTTAAATTGGGGCCTTATGTTTTCAACGTCTTAAGCAAGTTTATAATATCGAGTTTTCGTATTTATCATCGCACTAACCACAACCCGGTTCTCTCCATAAATTTCACTCCTTTAGGATTGGACTTTTATATTCTAGATAAAATATTTACATTTGCACAAGTATTTAGTTGTAAAACGACATTTAATGCAGACTTTTTCTACAAAATCAGTAATACAAGAAAGTCAAGTTTTCGGGCCGACAGGCTCTTTTATGTGGTATCTCAACACTCAAAACATCAACATAGAAGCCCACGAGAACTATCAAAAAAGATCCTATAGAAATAGATATAACATCTTGACTACCAATGGTCCATTAACCTTAACCATTCCTCTAGCCAAGGGCAAAAATCAACAAATGCCCATTCAAGATGTCAAAATTTCTTATGAAGAAGACTGGACTAGATCACATTTGCAAACCATTAAATCTTCTTATGGCAACAGCCCTTACTTCGAGTATTACTTTTATCAAATCGAATCTTTAATGAACCAAAAATATCAACATCTCTTTGAGTTTAACATGGCATCACTTTCTTTAATATTGAAACTATTGAAAATAACTAAAAACATTTCGCTGACTACAACTTATATCTCTTTATATGACCAAGTAGATGCCCTTGACCTTAGACAATTCGATTATCTGGAGATGACATATTCATCATACGAGCAAGTATGGAATCAAAAATTTGGATTTCAAAAAAATATGAGTATTTTGGATTTATTATTTTGTAAAGGTCCTGAAAGCTCGATTATACTCAAAGAATCATTGATTCAAAATATACAATCAAACAAAAGCTTTATATCATGAAAAATTTTCAAAATGAACTGAATGCAAAGATCACATCATTGGCCTATGATACGGACAAACTGCTGTCGGTTACTAACGAGATCGGACATGAAAAGCTAAAACTTACTTTAGTTGAATTGAGAGAACGCCTCAATGCTCCATTTACATTTGTGATCGTAGGAGAAGTTAAAGCAGGTAAAAGTAGTTTTATCAATGCGCTTTTAGACACTGATAAAGAAATATGCAAAGTGGCCCCTATGCCCACGACAGACACCATCCAACAAATAGTTTATGGTGAGCAAGAACAAGTTATAGACATCAATCCATATTTAAAAAAAATAACACAACCTGTTGAAATTTTAAAAGAAATTGCGATCGTAGATACACCTGGGACCAATACTATAGTTGCTCATCATCAAGAGATTACGGAGCGGTTTATCCCCTACTCAGACCTTATCGTTTTTGTTTTTGAAGCTAAAAATCCTTATCGGCAATCATCATGGGAATTTTTTGATTATATCAATGCGGAATGGCATAGAAAAGTAATCTTTGTACTCCAACAAAAAGACCTCTTGCCTGAAAGCGATCTCCAAATCAATATCGCAGGAGTAATAGAAAATGCCATCAAAAAGGGCATTTCAGATCCTAAAGTATTTGCTGTCTCTGCAAAGTTGGAAATAGATAACTACCACGACATCTCTGGCTTCAAAGATATCAGATCCTATATAGAACAAAATATAACCGGGGGCAAGGCACCGCTACTGAAGTATTACAACAATGTCCAAACCTTACTTACTATATCAGAAAAACTAGATGACAGCCTCATAAATCGTAAAAAACAATATGAAGTAGACATCAAATTTAGAGATGAAATCAAAGAACTCATAGCCACTCAAGAGCTAAAAACAGAAAAACAAATCCATGTCTTGGCTGAAAACCTACTGGATAGTTATGACAACATTACCCGGCAAAAACTTACCGACCTTGAAGATGGATTGTCGTTTATGAGTGTAGTCAGACGTTCTTTCTCATCCATTTTTGGCAAAGAAAGCAGTTTAAAAGATTGGCTCAATACTCAATCTAAAGATTTTGAGCTCAAGCTCAATACTTCCCTACGCGACAAATTGCAAAATGGGATCATAGATGTAGCTGAAAACATTCAACTTATGGGTAAATTGGTAGATAATAAACTTAGGTATTCCGAGACGATCTTGAAAAACAATGACGAAATATTTGCAGATATTGCTGAGCGACGTATCCATGTACTCCAAGATCTACAGCAAAGTTTTAGCCAATTTATGAGTACTGCTGAGAATTTTTATGATGATCGGATGGTAAGCGAATCTTCCAAAATGACACCCAACCTTGCAGCAGGTGGCGGAGTAGCTATCGTAGGGGTGATCTTAGCAGCCGTAGCCCAAGGAGCTGTTTTCGATATCACAGGTGGTGTCCTCACGGCTACCGGTGTACTTTTTGCAGGTGTCACCTTAGGACTCAATAGAAGTAAAGTCATCCAAAAATTTGAAGAAGAAATTGTCAAAGGAAGGATAAAATTAAAGGAAGAAGTAACTGAAAAGTTAACGGATTATACTAAGCGTATCCGCCATAAAATTGAAGCCAATTTCTTTGAATTTGACCAAATGCTAAAAATAGAAGGTGAAGTACTTTCTAATGTGCATCAAGTGCAAAGTGAAATACAACAACACTTGAAATCTATCATAGAAAACAAATAATAGACTTAAAGTAATTAAATGCAATCGTTTCGACTTTTAATATGAAATCATTTTGAATTCGAACATACTTTTTAACTAAAAATAATACTTTTTTAACACTTTTGTAATATGACTTTACGTTATAAACATCAACAAAACAAATCCAAATTATAAAATGAAACTGTTAAACCTAATTTTTTGCTCCCTTTTGAGTTTTACTATATGGGCTAATGAAAACTATAACTTTGAGTTTATCAATAAACAATATGACCCTGATATACTTTCGGTATCGTTTGACTTTAATGATTCCCCTTTTGGATTTCAGGTACTGCGTTTGGGGTCAGCAGATTATGTCATGTTAAAATTTGATGACCTTGCCAATGTAGAGCGTAATTTTTTTTATAGAATCATTCATTGTGACAAAAACTGGGAACAGTCTGCCATGCGAGAAATCGACTATCTCAATGGTTTTAATGATGAAAGACTACGCAATTACTCATATGCTGTCAATACCAGAATTCAATATCTACACTATTGGCAAAAATTTCCAAATAAAGACAGTAACTTTAAAATTTCTGGAAATTATCTTTTGGTCATTTATGAAGATAATATAGAGACACCTATCCTTACGCATAGATTTGTGGTTTCAGAAAATTCTGCAAAACTGGAAATCAAAAGTACATATCCATCTGATGTACTCAATATACGGTACAAGCAAGAGATGACCTTAGATGTAGTCATTGATCCCAAAAAAATGAGAAATCCTATAGAAGAAGTCAGTGTAGTGATGCTACAAAACGAAATGTGGAATTCTGCAGTTGAAGTGAAACCAAATTTTTTGACAGGCACGAATTTAAGATTCAACAAACTTGGTAATTTCCAATGGTGGGGAAATGCAGAATTTAGGCAGTTTGACATCAGGTCATTTTTTAGATTAGGAAGAGGAGTAAAGCATATAGATAGAAGAGTTGATGGTACTGATATTTTGTTAGAGCCCACTTTTTCAAGGCAAAATAAAGTACATTTAGCATATTTTGATTTTAATGGCAAATTTTTTCATGAAAATTGGGATAGACTCAGTAACGGTATTAGTTTAGATGATATTTTAGGTGCAGAAAATATTTCAACCGCAAGATCATCAGTCATTGGAGCTCTTCAATCTTCAAGCCGCGAATCACAAAGAAACAATATTGCCGAAGATAGAAACATAAATTCTGATTATGCAAATGTGACTTTGCATTTAGATGATAATATCATATTGGAAAAAGATGAAGAAATTTATGTTTTGGGAGCTTTCAACAACTATCTGCCTTTGGATGAATTCAAAATGAACTTTAACAGCGCCAAAGATATGTACACTTGCAACATGTTTTTGAAGCAAGGATACTACAATTTTTACTATGGCATTGTAGATAAAAAGGGTAATATTGACATTCCTAAAATAGAAGGCAGTTGGAATGAAACCGAAAATGATTATCAGATTTTAGTATATTACAGAGGCTTGGGGGATCTTTATGATAGAGTATTAGAATATAAAAGGTACAATACAAACTTTGAAACCAGAGAATATTAAAGACTCCTTTGATTCTTTTGGATGATTGTTAAAGCCCATTCAAATTGTTGGTCAATAGTTAAGTGACTGTTATCTATCAAGATGGCATCATCGGCTTGCCTTAAAGGGCTATCTGCTCTTTGAGTATCTATGTGATCTCTATGTTTTAGATTTTCCATGATTTCCTGTAAACTCACATTTTGGCCTTTAGATGTTGCTTCTCTATATCTTCGATCAGCTCTGATTTGTGGGTCAGCTGTTATAAAAAACTTGACATCAGCATCAGGGAAAACCACTGTCCCTATATCTCTCCCATCCATTACCAAACCCGTCTGATTAGCCATTTTTCTTTGTAGATCTACCATTTTTGTTCTTACTGTAGATATTGCAGATACTTCACTTACAAACTGTGAGACATCTATTGATCTTATCTTTGCTTCCACATTTTCATCGTTTAAGAAGGTAGTATTTTCTCCATTGATATTTTCAAAATGAATATAAATCTCATCTAGAGCAGACTGAATATCTGCTATACTCGTGATATTCACCTTATGTACTAGGAAATAAAGGGTAACTGCTCTATACATTGCACCCGTGTCTACAAACACAAATCCAAGTCTTTTAGCTAGTTGCTTTGCTAGAGTGGATTTACCACATGAAGAATACCCATCTATTGCGATAACCATATAAACGACCATTTAAAAAAATAAAAATCCTGCAAAATGGAATTCATGCAGGACTTTTATGTCTTATTTATTCTAAAAAAATATTGGTAGGTAGTTTAAATTTGCTTCTTAAAAGTAATGCAATTTTACTACAGACCAATAAAAAATAATGAAAATCTAATATTCATCTTCATTAAATAGAAAATCATCTTTTCGTGGATAATCTGGCCAAATGTCTTCCATAGACTCATAGATTTCAAACTCGTCATCCAATTCTTGTAGGTTTTCTATGACCTCCAATGGAGAACCAGATCTGATGGCATAATCTATCAATTCATCTCGGGTAGCTGGCCATGGAGCATCTTCGAGGTTATGTGCTAATTCTAACGTCCAATACATAGGGAAATTAAATTAAAAAATTAATAAAATTCAGTTAATATATGTTTATAACGAACAAAACACCATAAGGTTACATATCGGCTATAACATGATTTACATTAATAATATGGAAATACAAAATTGATATAAAAAGTTTCAAAAAAACTATTTAAATAATCAGCATAGCATCACCATAACTAAAAAATCTATATTTCTCTTTTACAGCTTCATTGTATGCTTCCATGATTAACTCAAATCCACCAAAAGCTGCAACCATGATGATTAAACTTGTTTTAGGCAAATGAAAATTAGTAATCATGCTATTAGCAATGCTGAAATCGTAAGGTGGATAGATAAACAAATTAGTCCAACCTTCAGTAGGTTTTAATAGTCCTGTTGCCGAAACAGAAGATTCTATGGTTCTCATCGATGTTGTACCGACCGCACATACTCGCTTATTCATTTCTTTGGACTTATTAACAATATCCGCTGCTACTTGAGGAATGCTGTAAAATTCGGCATCCATTTTATGTTTTGATAGATCTTCTACATCAATACTTCGAAAAGTTCCTAACCCTACATGTAAAGTAACTTCCGCAAGGTTAGTCCCCTTGATCTCCAGGCGTTTCATCAACTCCTTTGAAAAATGGAGACCTGCTGTAGGAGCCGCGACTGCACCCACTTCTTTGGCGTATACGGTCTGATATCTTTCTTCATCTAATTCTTCACTATTTCTAGTGATGTATTTTGGTAAAGGCATACTACCCAATAACTTCAAAGCATCTCTAAACTGCTCATCAGTGCCATCGAAAAAGAATCTGATAGTTCTACCTCTGGATGTAGTGTTATCCACCACTTCAGCAACTAATATTTCGTTGCCCTTTTCATCCATAAAATATAGCTTATTCCCAACTCTGATTTTCCTAGCCGGATCGACTAATACATCCCAAAGTCTAGCATCAGCGTTGAGTTCACGGAGTAAAAACACCTCAATCTTAGCACCTGTTTTTTCTTTATTGCCATACATTCTTGCAGGAAACACTTTGGTATTATTGAAAATCAATGAATCTCCATCATCAAAATACTCTAAAACGTCTTTGAAAATCTTATGTTCAATTTTTCCAGTTTTACGATCCACGACCATAAGTCTAGATTGATCTCTTTCTTGAGATGGGTACTGAGCTATCAATTCCTCAGGAAGATCAAATTTAAAGTGCGAAAGTTTTGTCCTCATCTGTTTCTTACTAAAATTTTAATTTGGGCGCAAAAGTATAAATCTTTATACACTTAATAACACAATATTGTTTTTTATTATTATTGAAAATTGAGATAATTATTATGTATATGTGTAATAAAATTTATAAAAAGCAGTATTGCCATCCCATATATAGGCGAACAATAACCAAAGCAACCCATAATGTGGCAAAAATTTAAATGGATACTTTGTGATATCTACAGCAATAAAGTTTATTGTGTTTACAAAATATTATAACGTGTTAATCTTTGTTAATAAATCTTAGTATCTTTATAATGTAGGTCATCTTCTCAATTAAAACCTTACTTTTGACATCAAATTCACTTATAAATAGAATCTTATTATGGGTATTCTTTACAAATCAATCCATTTATTGGCTATACTATTTCTTTTTGCTTTCTTATTGTCTTGTAAAAAAGGCCCTAAATCGTTTAAACCGTCCATCACAACTATAGAAGGACAAATATCTTCTATGGAATCTCCAAATGTTAAGTTTCAGGGTATATCCGAGCAAAACTTGTTATTGGGTGCTAATGGCAAATTTTCATTAGCGACAGAACTGTCTGAAGCCGGCATATATAAAATCATCATGGGATATCAATCATTAAATATTTACTTGGAACCTGGAAACAAAGTATCATTTGCTTCAGATTACAGAAACCCTGCAATTACAAAATTTGAAGGTGACCACGCCTTAGAAAATAATTATCTAATTGCCTACGAAAAAGTCAAACAGGAATCGATAGAAGATGACTTTAAAACTTTATACTCCCTCGATGAAGAATCTTTTTTAAAGAAAATAGAGGAAAGAACACAAAAAATAATCCTGCATCAACAAAACTTTCAAAAAGATAATGCAGCTTTCTCTCAAATATTTGGTGAGATATTATCAGAAGACATTTCTTATGACGCTTCCATAATGAAATTAAATTATTCGGCATATTATGAGTACTTTAATCCTGACAGTACCCTAAAACTGACGGATACTTATGATAGCTTCTTACAAAATGTAGAACCGGATAATGAAGCTAACCTTCTCATTCCATCATTTAGAAGCTTTTTACCCTTGTATATAGCATTCCGAGCATCTCAAGATAGCACATCCATAGATAAATCGGAGACCTTCAGAAAATTCCAAGTTATTTCAAATAAACTTACCAACAATACGATTAAAGAAATAGCTGCCTACGAATTGTTGAAGGAAGCCATTCAGTCCGAACCTAATGGAGTAGCTGAGGTCATTTCTGATTATTCAAAACTACAGACCAATGCGCAATACAATCAGGAAATCAATGAGATGTTTAATACATGGAAACACCTTATAAAAGGAAATCCTGCACCGGAATGGAAATATAAAGATCTTAAAAACAAAGAAGTCAGCCTTAGTTCTTTCAAGAATAAAGTGGTGTATATTGATGTATGGGCTACTTGGTGTGGTCCTTGTCTGAGAGAATTGCCACATCTAGAAAAACTACAAGAACTTTACGCTTCAACCCAAGACTTGGTATTTGTTAGTATTTCCATAGATCAAGATAAAAAAGCATGGGAAGCTATGGTTAAAGACAAAAATATGAAAGGGATTCAGCTCTTTGCTGATCAAGCCTGGAGTTCAAAAATAGTGAGCGATTACAGAATTAATGGCATTCCTAGGTTCCTCATCATTGGAAAAGATGGTATGATTGTAGATGCTAATGCTTTGAGACCATCTGCAAAAAAACTGATCAACGTACTTGATAAGGCTTTAAAGTCGTAAGCCAATCTTCATTTCTATAATAATTCTTTTAGGTTTGAATGATTCCAGGGTTGAATTTTTCAATCATACCATGATCAGCCATTTCAATACCTAAAGCAATAAACTCTCTAGTTTTTCTAGGATCAATGATGGCATCAAGCCAAAGTCTTGAAGCTGCGTAATAAGGCGTGGTTTGTACATCATATTTAGCTTTGACCTCCTCAAAAAGTTTTTGTTCTTTTTCATGATCGGGAGCTTCACCTTTTTTCTTAAGGGCCGAAACTTGGATTTGCGTCAAAACCTTGGCTGCCTGCGTACCTCCCATTACTGCTATTTTTGCAGTGGGCCATCCAACAATTAGCCGAGGATCATATGCTTTACCACACATTGCATAATTTCCAGCACCGTAAGAGTTACCAATAATCACTGAAAATTTTGGCACTGTAGAATTAGCTACAGCATTGACCAGTTTAGCTCCATCTTTAATAATCCCTCCATGTTCTGACCGTTTCCCTACCATAAAACCGGTAACATCATGCAAAAATACAAGGGGTATTTTCTTTTGATTACAATTCATAATAAACCGAGCTGCCTTATCCGCTGAATCCGAATAGATGACTCCACCGAATTGCATTTCTCCTGCAGCGTTCTTCACTACTAACCGTTGATTGGCGACAATTCCTACTGCCCAACCTTCAATGCGGGCGTAAGCACATATCATTGATTTTCCATAATCTTCTTTATACAAAGTCACATCAGAGTCATCTACCAACCTGAGAATAATATCCATCATATTATAGGGTTTGGTAGCATTTTCTGGAAACACGCCAGGAAGTTCTTCTGTTTTCAACTTTGGTGCAACGGCCACTACCCTATCAAAACCAGCCTTTTCTGACTTGCCCATTTTGGAGATCAGTTTTCGAATAGTTTGAAGACATGTGGCGTCGTCTGGCATTTTATAATCAGTAACTCCAGAGATTTCACAATGCGTAGTCGCACCTCCTAAGGTATGCTGATCTACGTCTTCTCCAATAGCTGCTTTGACTAAATAAGGTCCAGCTAAAAAAATAGACCCCGTTCCTTCTACAATGAGCGCTTCATCTGACATAATAGGTAAGTAGGCACCTCCTGCTACACAACTACCCATAATGGCAGCTATCTGTGGAATACCCATAGATGAAAGTTTGGCGTTATTTCTAAAAATTCGTCCAAAATGTTCTTTATCTGGAAAAATTTCGTCTTGCATGGGTAAATAAACTCCTGCGCTATCTACTAGGTAAATAATAGGAATTCTGTTTTCCATGGCGATTTCCTGAGCTCTTAGATTTTTTTTACCTGTAATGGGGAACCAAGCACCTGCTTTGACTGTAGCGTCGTTGGCAACAATCATACAAAGTCTGCCTTCCACTTTACCTAATCCGGTCACTACACCACCTGCAGGGCACCCACCGTGCTCAGGATACATTTCATATCCAGCGAATGCACCTATTTCAAAAAACAAACTCCCTTTATCTACCAAAAGGTTGATTCGTTCTCTTGCGGTTAATTTTCCTTCTTTATGTTGGTGAGCTATTTTATCTTTTCCACCACCCAAAAATATTTTATCTAATTTATGCTGAACTTCCGCCCACTTAAGCAACATCGTATCTTCATTCTTATTAAACTCTATCTCTGCTTTGGTCATAACTATTGATAAAAGGTTGTAAAAAAAATTATTTAGGAACTTGAAATGTATACGGGTAATCTCCGGGAATTTTGGGATAAAAACCCTCTATGAATATGGTCTTCCCTCTGTATAAATCCAAGATTTCTATAAATTCAGAAGCTGATTTAATTTCCTTATGATTCACTTTGGTTATGAAATAACCTGCTTCCATTTTTGATTTATCGATCACAGAACCAATTTTCACACTCACTATCACTACGCCATCTGATGAAAGAATGGATCTTTCATAACTATCTGGATTTCTGATTTCGACTCCAATCTCTTTTAAAATACCATGGTCGTAGGTACCTATCAGATCTGTTGTATTCAGTTGATTCCTTAGTTTTGCTTTTATAAAAATTTCTTTATTGGATCGCAAGATTTTCAACAATACATCATCTCCTGGTCTTAAGGTACCTATGGTTTCCATAAACTCACTGATATTTTGAGTCTGATTTTCATTAACCATCAATACTACATCATCTTTTTTAACACCAGCATCTTGTGCCCCGCCGTCTTTAGATACCGAAGCGATATAAACTCCTGAAACAAATGGAAGACCCAACTTACTGGCAAGATCATTATCTATATTTTCAATATCTACTCCTAGCCATCCTCTCTGAACCACACCAAATTCTTGAATATCAGCAGCAACTTTCCGCACCAAATTAGATGGTATGGCAAAAGAAAATCCTTCATATTTACCTGTATTGCTTTGAATGGCAGTACAAATACCAACTAAATCACCTTGTGTATTGATCAGTGCGCCACCACTGTTGCCTGGATTAATTGCAGCATCTGTTTGAATAAAGGATTCAATACCTTGATTTTCAAGCAAATTGATATTTCTAGCTTTAGCGCTTACGATTCCGGCAGTAACAGTTGACTGCAGTTTGAAGGGATTACCTACTGCCAATACCCATTCTCCAATATGAATCGAATCAGAATTTCCAAAGGTTAGGAAGTCCAAATTTTCTGCATTTATTTTTAGTATTGCTAAATCCGTATTGGGATCCGACCCTAAAATATCAGCATCAAAAACTCTGTTATCATTTAAGGTAACAGAAATCTTTTGTGCACCTTTGACCACATGGTAATTGGTAATGATATGCCCATTGAGGCTTATAACAACCCCTGATCCTGTATTCATGCCAAAGATATCTTTTTCAGCACCTTCAGCATCACATTTTATAAAAACTACTCCTCGTCTACCCTTCTCTGCTGCCTGAATAAAACTTCCTGGTTCAGCACTTCGGTAAGCTGCTTGCAATTTTGCTGACAATAACAAATCGGACTCCACAACTTGCTTTGCGGTATTACTAACTCGTTCTGTAAGTTGTGACTCTTGTAGAAAAACAAAATGATAAAGGCACAAACACGATATTGTGAATATGACATTGATTAATATAAGTTTAAATCCTTCTTTTTTAATATTCAATAGTTGGACAATTATTACTTTTTAGTAAGAGATTATGATGCAAATATATAATTATTTAAACTTTCTTGTTTAAAAAATATTACATTTGTAAATAATATGTTCACAATTCATGCAAATACATTTTTATAAATATCAAGGTACAGGTAATGATTTTATCATGATAGACCAAAGAGATGTCAAAACAATCCACCATCAAGACCAAAAATCCATAGCTTTATTATGCGATAGGCGATTTGGAATTGGAGCGGATGGCTTGATACTCCTTGAAAAATCAGAACAAGCAGATTTCAAAATGGTTTATTTTAATTCTGATGGCAACCAAAGCTCCATGTGTGGGAATGGTGGTAGATGTATCGTGAGTTTTGCGCACAAATTGGGTGTATTTGATAGACAGACTACTTTTGAAGCTATAGATGGTTTGCATCACGCTGAGATTTTGAGTAATGACTGGGTAAGCTTGGGTATGGTAGATGTTCACCATATAGATCGATTAAACCAACATACCTTCCTATTGAATACTGGATCTCCACATTATGTAAGCATTTGTGATCAGATACCTACCAATGTCAATCTAGAAGGCAAAAAAATAAGATATGCTGAACCCTATGTAAAAGAAGGAGTAAATGTAAATTTTGTGGTTAATCATAACGATCATATACAAATAGCCACTTATGAACGAGGTGTGGAAGACGAAACCTTATCTTGCGGTACAGGAGTCACAGCTGCGGCTATTAGTTGTTGCATTGACCTTGATGACGGTAATCATGAGGTAAGTGTGCGTACAAAAGGTGGCGCATTATCCGTAAAACTGAATAAAAAAAATGCATTATTTTACAATATTTCATTAATTGGGCCAGCTACTTTTGTGTTCGAAGGTCAGGTAAAAATTTGATAATTAATACAATAATAAAAAATAATCTAGTGTTATGTTAAAACAAATCAGTTTACAAAAATGCAAATGAAATATTTTAATATTTTTGTTATTATCTTATTAAGTTCGTCTACCCTTACCATTTTTGGTCAATCTCATTATTTACTTTCTAGTTTTCAGGCAGAGAAGAGTGGTAATAGAGTTATACTAAATTGGTCCATCAAGCAAGGTAATTCCTGCATTGGTATCAACATTTTGAGATCAAATGATACCATCAATTTTAAAGAAATAGGTAATATACAAGGTATCTGTGGTAGTCCAGACTTTGAGCAACGGTATACTTTTGTAGATGATAAACCATTTCCCAATCAAATCAACTATTACAAATTGGAACTTGGTTTTTCTGGACAAACAAATCCACCTATGGCAGTAGAATGTATATCTTTGGGCGAACAAAAAACAAAGGTAATTCCCAATCCAAACAACGGATTTGGGACCATATACTTTGACAACCCTAATAATGAATCCGTACAGATATTGATACACGACAGTCATGGAAGATATGTGGATTCGTATCGCACTCAAAGCAATCAAATAATTTTCGATCTGACCCCAGATATTATTGGTCTTATTGCATTTAACTGTAACGACAATTTTTACAACTACACTATTTTGAGTGAAAACAATCAAAAAATAAGTTCCGGTCGTATGGTAATTATCAAGACAAAATAAAAATAATTTGAAAGAAATATTCTTGTTAATGATAACATGTACTTTGATTCATTCTTGTTCAACACCTAAAAAAACAAGCCAATCACCATCTACTTCGGCAAATACTAATGGAACGACCATTGGGCTTGGCCTGAAAGTTATTTTTGAAATAGAGCGGTTCCTGCACTTTTATGGCTTAATGATAAAGGCCGCGGTATTCACAAAAGAGAAGGCGCTTGTTATCAAAATGATTTGATTGACCCAGCTAAAACTGCTTTAACAAAGTAATGTCAAATAATACTTTACGGTAATCGAAAGGTAAATTTAATGCCCTGGTCTAGCTCCAAAAATTGCACTACCCACTCGAATCATATTGGATCCTTCCGCTATTGCGATCTTATAATCACCCGACATTCCCATGGAGATAACTTTGAAAGCTTCATTATTGGGAAAGTAGCAATTTTTTAGTGTATCGAAATAATCCTTTAATGCTCTAAACTCATTCCTAACCTGCACTTGATCATCGGTAAAACTTGCCATACCCATAACACCACAAATCTCAACATTCACAAGTTTATGATCTTCAGCATCTTGTAACAACTTATTAGCTTCTTTTATATTGAGCCCAAATTTTGTTTCTTCTTGGGCTATATGAAACTGTAATAATACAGGTATTATTCTATTATGTTTTTTTGCTTGTTGATTGATCACTTCAAGCAGATCAAAACTATCTACTGAATGTATCATAGCGATAAAAGGTATTATATATTTCACCTTGTTTTTTTGAAGGTGACCTATGATATGCCATTCAATATCTTTGGGTAGTAGTTCATATTTATCAGTCAATTCTTGAACACGATTTTCGCCAAAAATACGCTGTCCCATTTGATACAAAAGCATGATATCTTCCACAGACTTTGTTTTGGAAACAGCTACTAAAGTAGCTTGGTGGTCTTCTGCAAATTGTCTAATTTCATCGTACATATAATATATTTATTGAAAGAGACCGTTAATTTCGGCATCTACTTGTTCAATGATGAGACCAAAATCTTCAGGATTATTTTTAAAGTCTAAGTTGTCGTTCTGAATAACTAATAAATTACCTGCCGAGTAACCGTTAATCCAATTTTCATAGCGTTCATTGAGCTTTTTAAGATAGTCTAGACTCATATTTCCTTCATAATCTCTACCTCGCGTATGAATATGGTGAACCAATTTAGGAATACTACACTTCAAATAAATAAGCAAATCAGGTGGCTGAACCTGTGATGACATGAGTTTAAATAGTTCAAAATAGTTATTAAAATCCCTAGATGACATTAAGTTCATCTCATGAAGATTGGGTGCAAAAATGTGGGCATCTTCATATATGGTACGATCTTGTATGACCGTTTGATTACCATTTCTAATCTTCAGGATCTGATCATATCGACTATTCAGAAAGTAAATTTGCAAGTTGAAGGACCATCTCTGCATGTCTTCATAAAAGTCAGCTAAATATGGGTTAATAGTAGTATCTTCATATTGTACTTCCCATTGGTAATGTTTAGAAAGCATTTCCGTTAAGGTGGTTTTTCCAGCACCTATATTTCCAGCAATAGCTATGTGTTTCAGTGAGCGCATAAATTGAGTTCTGAGTCAGGTTTTGTTTTGATTATTTTATTTTTTGTACAGTATATTTTTATAAACTTTTAAATAAAAATACAAAAGACGCCCCAAAATAGCTAATTCATTTTTCAATACCTTTGACTTGACTAATTTATTTATAAAAAAGATATATTTTCTTTCAAATCATAAGGAAATGAAACAAAAATGATATGTTTGTATTCATTTTGGAGCTCATGAATAAAAAAGTATTATTCAGTTTTTGCCTTAAAGTGTGAATATTCTAGTTTTAAAATAAAAGAAGATGATAAGATGGTTTATTTTTCTATTAATTATAGGTAGTACATGGTCAGTAAATGCACAATTTGAATCTTACCATATCATGTCTGAAAGGCAACGCTCCACTTGGGTAGATAGTATGTTGCAATATCGAATGGAGATCATACTTCCAGCATTGATGAAAAAAGCCAATTTGGATATGTGGGTCATCATTTCAAGAGAATACAATGAAGACCCTGTCATGAAAACCATGCTTCCAGCGGAATGGTTATCAGCAAGACGAAGAACCATACTTGTATTTTACAATCCCGAAAATGGAAATCCTTTAGAAAAAATCGCTATAGCTAGATATGATGTAGGCAGGCTGATGAAAGGCGACTGGAATATTGATGTATACCCCGATCAGTGGGAAGCCTTAAAAGTATTGATAGAAAAATATAATCCCAAGAAGATAGGCATCAACGTTTCCGAATCCTTTGGTTTGGCCGATGGTCTAGTGAGTACAGAAAGAGACCATCTATTTAGAATATTGAAACCAAGTGATAAAGATAAGGTCGTTTCTGCAGAAAAACTAGCTATTTCCTGGCTCGAAACAAGAAGCGAAATGGAAATTGACTTTTACAAACAGCTTTGTGCATTAGGTAGAGACATCATTATGGAAGGCTTTTCGCCCTCATTTATAAAAACAGGAGTGACCACTACAGATGATATAGTGTGGCGTCTCCGTCAGTTGTCAAGAGATGCGGGCTTGGATGTTTGGTTTCATCCCACTGTGTCGATACAAAGAGCAGATAAAGGTAATTTTGATCACTTAAGAAGTTTTTCCGGCAGGCCCAAAGATCAATTTATACAATATGGTGACCTACTACATGTCGATTTTGGAATCACATACAATCGACTCAACACAGACCAACAACAACACTTTTATGTACTCAAACCAAATGAAACTGAAGTACCTGAAAGTATAAAGCAAGCTTTTGACAAAACCAATAGATTACAAGACATTCTGACGGCTGAGTTTACTTTACAAAAATCGGGAAATGAGATACTAAAAAACACTTTGGCACAGGCTAAAAAAGAAGGAATCACAAGTTCTGTTTATTCCCATCCATTGGGTTTTCACGGACATGCTGCAGGGCCAACGATTGGTATGTGGGATCAACAAGGTGGCGTACCTGGCACCGGAGATTATACCGTAAACACCAATACAGCCTATTCCATCGAATTGAATGCTGCATCAGAAATACCTGAATGGGGAAAAGTCATACGTATCATGCTGGAAGAAAATGGATGGTTTGATGGCAAAAAATTTGAGTATTTTTCTGGTCGCCAACTTGCAGTGTATAAGCTGAGGTGTAAGTAGGAAAAAGCTTATCTGGTACTTTTATTTTAGGTACAAGTTTAAATTGTACTTATTATGATTTCAAAAGATTTCACAACTGACATGTCAACATTCCTTTTTTCGTGGTTATGACGGTGTCATGCTGAAGCTTGATTAAAAATTGAGCGAGGTCGAAATCACAACGCTACTCTCCAAAGCGTATGAAGTACCATACACAGACGCCACTTTCCCCAAACATTATTTGGTATCGTCATTTAGTCATGTTAAAGGCACCAAAATTTCACCCAAAGGGGTCGTAAAAGAAGCATTTTTTACCCAAAATGCACCTAAAATGAGTCTTTTTGGGGGCAAAATCGCTGCTCAGCCCCGTAATTACCGAATCCGCAACGGAGGACATAAAAAAAAGTCTAAAATTCCTATTTTCTAAACGGAATCAATCATCATAATTTCATTTTTTGGGTTTCCCTATAGAAAATAAAGATTAAAATCTCTTTTTTTCTAGTTTCTGAAAGGAATCACCCGCCAAAAAAGCATTTTGGGGCAATCCTTTCCGGAAACTAAAATATTTAACACAAAATATCTATAAACTTTGCGAAACTGACTGTCCAGCAAATTTTATGACTAGCTCCCTAAAGGATCATATAATATTCCAAATATTATTTGCTGCTCCGTTTAGGGGCAGAATAAAATAAAGAGATGGAATTTTGATCATTATCATGGGCCTTATCTTATCAATAAAATTGATCAAATTATTTTGAAATATCGAACCTACCTGCTTCATTTTTTCAATAAATAGTTTATATTTGCTCTAACAAAGTGAAATTGATTGGATAATGCATAGTGGTGTCAGGCAAGATTATCTCATAAGTTTTTGTGTACAAACGTATCATAAGCGTTCAAAAACGAATATTATTAACAAACTTTATGTTTGTCATTATGTTTCATTATGCATTGTAAATCAATTTATTAAGACGTATTCTTATGTCCGGTATATACGCAATCTGGCGTATATTCTCTTGGTTATGTGCTATTTTAGAAAGACCGATGATTTGACTAAAATTATTTTACAAGAATGAATTTCAATTTGAACTTTAAACCTGATGAAAATTATTACAAAGAAGCATATGCTGAAATAATTTCATCCTTTAAATTAAAAAAATACGAGCCAATTTTCGCTACAATAATGGTGCTTTTGGGAATTGGGCTGTATTTTTTTGACACTAATAAAATATTAGGATTATTTCCTTTCGTTTTTAGTTGTATTGGAATTTACGAATTTTACAAATTCTATTTTGAGAAAAAGAAATGGTTAAAAGACCGTTTAGACAGTCGAATTGCAGGACAACTACTCGCAATAGAATTTAATGAAACCACAATCAAACATAATGGACCTTTTTCAAAAGGAGAACTTGACTGGGATGGACTAAAAGACATTATTAAAACAAAAAAAGGAGTGCTTTTAAAACCTGAAAATGGCATTAGTATTTATTTGCCGGACAGACTATTTGAAGACAAGAAACAAATCGATTTTATAATTTCAAAAAAGAAAAAAAACAGCACATAACAGGCCCATGCTAGCGCGAGTTTGTAACTCGTGCATCTAACCATTTACATAAGCCACACGACAGAATAAGTAGCGTCGCTTTTGTGTGTTTTAAATATATTTAGTAATTGAAACTACTTTATCTTTGCTATGAAGTGCATAATAAACTTGAGTTTCGATGTATCTTAGATCGTTGACTTTCATGCCTCTACCCTAGTTCTGATGATTTGAACAAAAAAGGTGCAAAAAGAACTTTTACAAAGTTTCTTTCGTTACTAGAAGGAGATCCAAAATTAAAATTAGAAATTTCGGTAAATGTTCTGCTTAAAGGTAATAATATTAATCTACAAACTTTAGTCAAATTTGAAGGCCGTAATGTTCCTGCAGCTGATTTAATGGATGCCAGAGCAAAATCAATAGAAGCCTTATTAAACTCAATGACTAAAGATTTGAAAATTGCTCCAAATAGAATTCAAGTAGTAAGATGAACAATTAAAGCTCCTGACAAAAATAAAAATGTTGAAATAAAGTTAAAGAAGTAATGAAGTTCTTAGTTTTTATATTTTTTATGATAAGCTTTAGCTCCATCGGCCAGAGTAAAATTTATTATTCAGGAGAGTGTAAAAAATAATGTGTAAACTCGAGAGAAGGAAAATTAGGCATTTTCTAAAAAATGATCAAAGATAATAAGAATTTGATTATGAATAATACCGAAGTCATTAATTGGCTTCGTCCATTTTGCTTGAATTTGGTCAATAGCC
>CAMBRK010000062.1 GCA_945870185.1 Aureispira sp. CCB-QB1
AAGACTCAAATATTCGTTTTATTACAAAAGAATCCAACGGTAAAATATCTGAATTATTACTGCTAATTGGCGAAAAAAATGAATTTGTTATGATGAGTTTTGTTGGAACAATTGATCTCAATAAAATAGCTAAACTAGCTAAGAAATTGGATATTGACGGTGCGGAACATCTGGAAAAAGTAAATAAAAAATAATCAAAATGAAGATGTTAAAATTATCCATTATTATTTTCTCTTTCGTCTTAAGTAATCCTATTGGGGCCCAGAAAAACATAGATCAGGTCCTGCGTAAATATAAAAATGATGAAGGTGTGGTCAATATGAATTTCACCGGCGAAGTACTCAAAAAGTTTAATGAATCCAAAGAAAAAATAATGAGTACTGTCGATAATGTAGATATTGTCATGTTTAAATCCAAGGAAGACATCTCTACTTCTGACAAATTAAAAATCAAGGAGTTAATCACCCGAGAAAAGTATGATTTATTGGTAGATGTAAAAAATAAGGATCAGAAAGTAAAATTATATGCCAAAGAAAACGGGAATTTTCTCAATCATGTTTTTGCACAGGTCAGTTATGAAGATATGAACATATATTTTATGTTGTCAGGCAATATTATTTTTGAGGAACTAGCAAAACTAGGTATGGATTTCCAAAGCGCTGATGGCCTTAAAGTTTTAGGTAAATCTTCAAACAAAAGTAAATAATAAATGACCAAGAATTTTACGCTCACCCTGTAAAACTTCAGCTATACAAATCATAGTGAATATAGTTTTACAATTATCTTCTTAACTACATCTTCTAAATTACCATCATTTAAAACTCTAATAGGTGCTTGTTGATAGAAATCCTTTCTGTCAACAAGCATTTTCTTAATAGTCTTGATCGTTTCCTGCTTCGTTTTATCAGCAAAAAGAGGACGCTGATTGGGTTCTGACATTATTCTTTCACTTAATATTTCTGCACTTACTTTGAGCCAGATCACATGGCCTTTGGATAATAATATTTGCATCAAGTTATTATAACAAGGAAGACCTCCGCCTGTTGAAATCACAGCATTGTGTAATTTCCAATTTTTAATAAGTTCTTCCTCTTTAAGTCTAAAGTAAGGTTCTCCAAAATTCTCAAATATTTTCGGAATAGTGTCGCCTTCCATTCTACTAATGATTTCGTCAGTATCAAAATATGGTAGGTCGAGCTTTTCAGAAAGCATTTTGCCAATTGTAGATTTACCACAACCCGGCATTCCTACTAAGAAAATCGTCATAGATTTAATTTTTTTTAAATGAAAAAGAGGAATGTCTATCTACAGACACCCCTCTTTATATTGCTTATTGCATTAGAAAATATTCAATAAGAATTTCTAAGACAATATTATTTTGAATCGATACTTATCTTACAACTACTAATCTTCTTGAAATTCTAAAATTTGATCCATTTAATAGAATCATATAAACACCAGAAGAAAGATTAGATACATCAAATGTTTCACTAATATTACCATTAAATGACTTAGAAATCACTTGTACGCCCAAGTTATTCACTAATTGAACATTAACTTCCTCATTTTTTACAAAATTTACTTCTAAACTAACTTGGTTTGATGCAGGGTTTGGCGAAATACTCAATTGTGTGATATGCTTAGTTTCATCAACTGAAGATGTATTTTCTACTACAAAAGGGCCAAAAGATCTGTTACAACCATTACCGTCAGTCATTGCACACGAATAACTACCTGCACCAACACCTGTAATATTTTGAGTCGTTGCTCCATTGGACCATAAGAAAGTCAATGTTCCTACTCCACCACCAGGTACAAGCGTGATAGAACCTATGTTCTGGTTATTGGCGTCATTTACTATACTTACAGAAGAAACCGCAAGATTATTAGGTATTTCATCAACCGCAACTTGGGCATGAGAAATACATCCATTAGAATTGGAAGTTACTGCCTTATTATATACGCCATCTCCATCTACTACAGGGTTTAATGTATTAGCCCCAGATACAATATTCCCATTGGTTGTTGTCCATAAAATACTAAAATCAGCAGGATTTCCGGTTATTGTGCCTTGTAAAGTGACCTGAGTGGTGACACATGTAAGACTAGCTGCAGGTTGAATAGAAATCTGCGGCAATTCAGCAGAAGCAGTAACTGTTGATGTTGCAGAAGTAATACAACCGTTTGGAGCGGTAACATTTGCTTGGTAACTACCCGCAGCACTAACGTTTACACAAGTAGTTGAATTATTTTGGCCGTTAATAACCCATACGACGGTATTGGTGGCATCAGTATTTGCACACAATTGAGCGCTAGTAGTAGTACATGTTAACGCTGCATTATTTACAGTTACAGTTGGTAGTGTTGTATTAGATGTTACGACAGTTGAAGCCACAGAAGTACAGTTATTTGTCGTATTAGTTACTTGTAAAGTGTAAGTTCCGGATGCACTAACTATAGCGTTTAATTGATTTTGTCCAGAAACGATGTTACCATTGGTGGTAGTCCAAAGATATGTAAAATTATTACCTGCAGAAGATCCGTTGCCTAATACTTGGGTTTGAGTAGTAGTACAAGTAAGCCCACCTTGAGTTGCTGCTTGAGCAGTAGGACCTACTATGGCATTCAAATTAAAATTACCAGATAAATTACATCCTTGATTGTCCAAAATAGTAAATGAATATGGACCAGGATTTAAATTATTGAAAACCCCAGAACTTTGTGGTCCATTTCCTATATTATAAGTATAAGGGCCAGTACCTCCTGAGGCTGTTATTGTGGCTGTACCCGTAGATTGACCACAAGGAATCGGATTTGCTACTACGCTCGAACCTAATGCAGTAGGTTGCTCTAAAGTACCTAGAGTTGCAAAAGTACACCCAAGTGCGTCTGTAACTGTTAAATGATGTTCTCCAGCACCACAATTAATTTTTGTTGCTGTAGTTTGTCCATCATCCCATAAGTAAGTAGATCCACCATTGCCCAATGCAGCAAGCATAGTAACACTACCGTTGGTTGCTCCAAAACAGGTAGGATTAACAGCCCCTACTTGTACTGCAGTTACAGGGCCACCCGGCAATCCACCAACAGTTATATCATCTGTCACTATACTATATCCATTAGCATCAGTAATCGTACAAATATATGATCCTGGATCGACATTCAGAAGATTTTGTTGGGTAGAACCATTACTCCAAGCAAATGTTTTTGCACCATATCCCGCAGTAATGGTTAAATTTATGGCTCCATCTCCACCACAAGTGGCATTTGTAATTACTGGATTTGCCTCCATTTTAAATGATCCTAAAATCCAATCTTGTAAACGTTGGAAGTTAGGGTGAGAACCACTGTTTCTATATACTTTTTTGTTTTGAGCAGATATCAAATAAATGGTAGGATATCCTGTAATAGTCATTGTATTTCTAATTGATGGGCCTTCAGTATGTATAATTGGGTATGGCGTTCCCGTAACCCAGTTACCTTGAGTACCTCCCACGCAACCTGTAGGACCATATAGACATTGCAGATTTGTTGCTGGATCGCCTTCTGCATAGATTACTTGGCAATCCCCTGTGCCTGGAGGACCAAAAGTATTATACATATTCTTCATGGCATTAGTATTATGATAACTCCAGCATGGTCCACACCATGTAGCAGAGATATCCAAAACTACACTTATACCTTGATCCAAATAATCACCGTATAAATTGTGTAGATTGCCATCTAAATCTGTTCCACTCCAGTTAGGAGAGACAGTACCGTTAGGTAATTGACCAAAAGACGTGGACATTAACCCAAAAAAGAAAAATAAACTAAGTAAAAAATTCTTCATTTTAAATGAGGTGTTAGTTAGTGAACAAAATTTGATATTAAATAAAGGCACAATATAGGAATTGCTTTTTATTATCAAAACAACTGGTCTAATATTTTTTTTACTAGATCATAAAATACCAAAACCTAAGAAATAATATTCCCCTAAAACAACTATTTCCTATTTAAATTCGGCATACCTTGCATGAATCGATCCATACCTTTACTCTTGCTCATCATTTGCATCATTTTTCGCATTTGATCAAATTGCTTGATAAACATGTTGACCTCATGAAGATTTTTACCACTTCCAGTTGCTATTCTCTTTTTCCTTGACATGTTTAAAAGATCAGGATTGGCCCTTTCTTTTGGAGTCATCGATTGAATAATCGCTTCTACTTTTGAGAAAGCTTTATCATCTATGTCAATGTCCTTAGTGAGTTTTGACATACCTGGAATCATATTCATGAGTGATTTGATATCACCCATTCTTTTTATTTGGTTAAGTTGACCTAGAAAATCATTAAAATCAAATTTGTTTTTCTTAATTTTCTTTTCTAATCTCTCTGCTTCTTTCTCATCAAACTGCTCTTGGGCTTTCTCTACAAAAGATACGATATCTCCCATTCCCAATATCCGCTGAGACATTCTTTCTGGGTAAAACACATCCAAAGTGTCAAGTTTTTCACCAGAACTGACAAACTTGATGGGCTTTCCTACTGAATACTTAATTGACAAAGCTGCTCCACCTCTAGTATCACCATCTAATTTAGTCAATACTACACCATCAAAGTCCAATCTTTCGTTAAAAACAGCAGCTGTGTTCACGGCATCCTGGCCAGTCATAGAGTCTACTACAAACAAGGTTTCAGACGGATTAACTGCCTTTTTAATATTTTCGATCTCCTGCATCATTTCTTCGTCGACTGAAAGACGACCAGCAGTATCAATTATGACTACATCATGGCTATGACTTTTTGCATAGCTTATGGCATTTAAGGAGATTTGAACAGGATTCTTATTCTCAGGTTCTTTATAAATATGAACTCCCACTTGCTCAGCTAAAACAGAAAGTTGGTCCACCGCTGCAGGCCTGTAAACGTCACATGCAACCAGAAGTGGTCTTTTTGATTTTTTATCTTTAAGAAACTTTGCTAATTTTCCTGTAAAAGTGGTCTTTCCCGACCCTTGAAGCCCTGAAATAAGTATTACACCTGGATTTCCCTTAATATTTATACCTGCAGCTTGGCCTCCCATTAATTCAGTCATTTCGTCTTGGACGATTTTGACCATCAATTCACCAGGCTTTACCGAAGCTAAAACGTTTTCAGTTCCTAGTGCTTTATCCTTGATTTTATCTGTAAACTCTTTAGCAATTTTATAATTTACATCGGCTGCAACTAAAGCTCTTCGTATTTCTTTGATTGAATTAGCAATATTGAGTTCCGTTAACTTCGCATCCCCTTTTAGACTTTTGAAAGCTAAATCTAATTTTTCACTTAAATTTTCAAACATGTTTATACCTTTTGAGCCGCAAATATAGATATTTTTTGGAGAAATAAATACTTCACATAAATTGTATATCTTAAAGAAATAGTTAGAATTGTAAAAAAATAAATTGTGGTATACTATTTCATTATGGTTTATTTTATAGTTTTGCAACATAATTTGTATTTAATGCTTCATTGAACTCCTTTTTAAAATCAATAGTCTTAAAAACATATGATATACCCAAGAAGAAAATTTTTGAAAAATACTGCTTCAATACTTCCCATAATGGTCATAGCAAGTTCTTGTGGGGAAACCAAACAGGCATCAGCTAAAAAACCTATCATAGTATCTACGTGGGATAGTGGGCTGCCCGTAAACGAAGTGGGTTGGAAAATCCTAAGTAGTGGTGGAAAGGCAATTGATGCGGTAGAGAAAGGAGCTAATTCTATTGAAGATACTATAAACTGTTGTGTGGGATTAGGAGGAAATCCTGACAGAGATGGATATGTTACACTAGATGCGTGTATTATGGATGATCAATATAATTGTGGAAGTGTGGCTTACTTGCAAGATATCAAATACCCCATTAGTGTTGCTCGCAAAGTAATGGAATTGACTCCACATGTGATGTTGGTGGGTGAAGGTGCCAAACAATTTGCTTTGGCCAATGGATTTAAAGAAGAAGATGGAAAACTTTCAGAAGTCGCTCAAATAGAATATGAAAAGTGGCTAAAAAAATCAGAATATAAACCCATAATCAATATTGAACAAACGCAATCCAAAAACCAAAATAACCAAGCAGCACCAGCAAAACTTGATAATGGTGACTTTAATCATGACACTATGGGCATTGTAGCTTTGGATGGTCAAGGCAATTTATCAGGCTCGTGTACTACCAGTGGTATGGGATTCAAGATGCATGGAAGAGTTGGAGATTCACCTTTAATCGGTGGAGGCTTATATGTAGATAATGAAATAGGGGCTGCCACATCATCTGGACAAGGTGAAGAAGTGATTAGAATCTGTGGAACACACTTGGTAGTGGAATATATGCGGATGGGTAAATCCCCAACGGATGCTTGTAAAGCCGCAATCGAGAGGTTGGTAAAAATAAATCCTGAAAAAGCAAAAACATTTCAAGTAGGTTTTTTAGCGATCAACAAGTCAGGCGAGCATGGAGCATTCAGTATTCAGCCAGGATTTGTTTATGCAGTAAAAGACAGTGATCAAGATGGATATTTAGTCAACTCTGAATCTTACTTTAAGGGGTAAAATTTGTGCTTTGGGTAAGAAACTATTAGTTTTTAGATTGAATGTTTCCATCAGTGATAGTAATGATCTTATGACATATTGCCGTAGCTAACCGGTGGTCATGGGTAATAAAGAGACCTGCAAATTTATATTTATCCTGAAGTTTGACTATTAACTCCAACATGAGATTTTGATGCGAGATATCTAATGCAGATAGTGATTCGTCAAAAATAACCACTTGTGGTTGCACTAAAATTGATCTGACTAGAGCAGCTCTTTGTTGTTGACCTCCAGATAATTGAAAAGGAAATTTATCTAAAGCATCTTTTGTTAACCCTGTATCTTCGACCCATTCAAACATCATTTTATCGTAAAAGGATTTGTCTCCGGTTTGGTATAGTTTTAAAACTTCCAACCATTGTTGCTTTATGGTCATCTTGGGTTGAAGACTTGAAAGAGCATTTTGCAAAACCATTTGTATTTTCTTTCTTATGGCTATGTTACTTTCTAAAAGTTCTTTATCGTAAATATTATCATTTAAATACAAAGATCCTGAATCAGCTGATATCAACCCTGAAATGATATTCATCAGTGTAGTCTTGCCACTACCGGATGGACCAACGATACCCAACATTTCACCTTCTTTAACCGTTATGCTGACATTTTTAAGTACATTAAGTTGTTTTTTATTTAATCCAAAAAATGAAGTCGTTTGATAGGATTTGGAAATATTGACAAGTTTTAACTTCGTTTTGGTTTCATCATGGATTACTTTACGATCAAAGTTCTTCATTTTTTGATCCAAATAATTCATAGTTCTAGGCAGTGTAGAATTTAATGACACTTTTGTCAGGGCTATCTCATCACTTAATTTACCATTTTCCAAGATAATAATTCTATGACACATAGTTTTCATTATCTCCAAATCATGGCTAATGTAAACCAAAGTGAGTCCTCTATTTAGGGTTAACCTTTTAAATAATTCGTTGATCTCAGATGATGCTAAGCTATCCAATGATGATGTGGGCTCATCTAATATTAACAACTGAGGATCATTCATAATGGCCATAGCTATAGCCATTCTTTGGAGTTGGCCACCTGATAACTCATGAGGATATGCATTTAAAAACCTATCAATCTCCATAAGTCCTACTTCTTCTAAAGTCTTTTCCACGCATTGTCCCACCTGATTTCTTGAGAATTTGGGATGATGGATTATTACAGCTTCCCTAAGCTGATTGCCTAATTTCACTACAGGATTAAACGCATCCATGGGCTGCTGTATCACCATACTGATATGATGTCCTCTCAATTTTGCAAGGCTATTTTCACCCGCGTTCAATATATCTATTCCATTAAACCTTATACTTCCCGTAATATCTAAGTGATCAAAATGCGACATCAGGCCCATCATGCTTAGTGCAGTGAGCGATTTGCCACTCCCAGAAAACCCAGTGATTCCCAGTATTTCTCCTTTTTTAACTGAAAATGAAACTTCTTTTAATAAAATAACACTCCGATTTTGGAAAGCAAAATAAATAGAAATATTTTCAACATTCATTAATTGAACCACATCACTGGAAACCATAAAAACCCTTTTCAGAATATAGAGATGGTATTATTCTTGACCACCAAATTCATCTTTTGTCGGTTTTTTGAGCCTAGCTGTACTATTAGCGGCTTTCATGGCCTCTCCCACCTGATTACTGGCAGAAAATGATGCTACCATATTATTGAGCATATCGGTACCCGCTTGTGGAGAGTTTGGCAATAATATTAGATTAGAATTGGCATCAGCGCCTATGGCTTGCAGTGTATCATAGTGCTGAGTGACGACAATAAGTGCAGACGCTTCTTGTGAATTAATGCCGACTTTATTTAAAATATCCACACTTTCTACAAGCCCTCTAGCTATTTCTCTTCTTTGGTCAGCTATTCCTTGTCCTTGTAATCTCTTGCTTTCTGCTTCTGCTCGAGCCTTAGCTACTATCCTTATTCTACCTGCTTCCGCTTCATATTCCGCAGCGGTCTTTTCCCTATCGGCAGCATTAATCCTATTCATAGCATTCTTGACTTGAATATCAGGATCAATATCTGTAATGAGCGTATTGATAATGTCGTAACCATAAGTCGTCATGGCTTCATTCAGTTCTCTTTTGACCGCTATGGCAATATCATCTTTTCTTTCAAAAACATCATCCAAAATCAACTTCGGGACTTCTGCCCTTACTACATCAAAAACATAGGATGTAATCTGATCGTGTGGATACTCCAACTTATAAAATGCTTCATACACTTTTTCTTGAAGTACCTTGAACTGAACCGATACTTTCATTTTAACAAAAACGTTGTCTTTTGTTTTGGTCTCGATAATGACATCAAGCTGTTGAATTCGTAAATTGATTTTCCCGGCTAAACGATCTATTAATGGTATTTTAATATGAAGGCCTGCATTCCTTATATTGTTAAACCGACCAAACCTTTCTACAATTACAGAAGTTTGCTGCTTTACAATAAAAAAAGTTCCAAGGAGTAAAAACAATACCAGTGGAATCAAAAAAAACAAAACTGGGCTAACGGGAAGCATAAGATACTATTTTAGACATTAACAAACAAATCTTTCAAAATGTAAAGATAATGATTTATGATATATCTTGTTTAGAAATTTTGTTTTATTAATACTCATTAAAGAAACGTCTGGCGTTACGATTCCAATTTTCACCAACTGTTGTGGCATCCACAGTATTGCCTTGACGTTCCATAGGTACCGACCTATATAACTCCGTTTCCCACGATAGATTGACTCTCTCTCCCAGGCAGGTAGAGTGCAATAATTGAAAATCATTATGCGCCAAAGAGCGATTATAAAAGAGAAACCTCACATTCGTTTGACTTGTGGAAAGCATTTGATGATAATACCATATTTCATAAGGTGGAGCATCCACTTCAGTATCTACAGTCAATACATTAGATGGTTTACCGTATTTTAGAAAAATGTGTCCACGATCTGACTGAAATCCATAACCAACGTTGGTATAAAATTTTTTGTTTACGGCTTCAGCAACCTCCATATAAAGCTGATAGGCTTTCTCAGGACTAGCAGGTGATCTTTTTTTCCAAAGTTGGAATACAAACTGTCTTTGGCTTTTGATTTTATTTGATTTAATTAATTCACCTAAAACTCCAACCTGATGCTGCGGTGTGATGGGCAGATGTGCTTTTAGGACATAGTCCATGTCTTCTGGTTTTATAGCTTGGACAAAAGCGTGCTCGGGCGAATCATTATAAGATTCTAAAAAAGCAATATCAATTTCAGGATTGTCTTTGACAAAATCAGACTTTGAAGTTGCCAAAATTGTTTTTGACTTATTCATAATATTGACTTCTACATGGTACTCACCTGATTTTATAGCATGTATGGGCAATGAAATGACGGTAGGTTCTGTAGCTAGATTTTGCAATTTCTTAAATTTAGAAAATAATGGTTTGGGAGCATTCATGTTGATAAATCCTTCCTTGATACTATACTGAATGAACGTTTCGTTGGACTCGTTGGATGGTGAGTAGTAACATTCTAAATAAAAATCTAACTGTTTTTTTACCTGATCAGCAAAATGAAAAGGTAAGGGCTCCATATACATACCACTTTTTGAAAAATTTCCACCCAAAGTATCATTTTTTATAACAGCAAGTGGGACTAAATCAGATAATCCATAGGCAGATGGTGGAATAGGTA
The DNA here is from genome assembly GCA_945870185.1 of Aureispira sp. CCB-QB1. Classification (GTDB taxonomy): domain Bacteria; phylum Bacteroidota; class Bacteroidia; order Chitinophagales; family Saprospiraceae; genus OLB9. The sequence goes on from CAMBRK010000062.1 coordinate 10,289, forward strand.
CATGTAATTTTTGCTCTATCTCAATTTTATTTCCATCTTTATTTATATCCAATGCTTCTACTCTTATCGTATACGAATCAGGTAACAACTTAAAACGTTTTACTTCTAATAGATCCACTATGGAGTCTTTCTTGTCCAAAGTTAAAATGATCTTATCATATGCGACTATTTTATCGCTCTTGTCTTTTACTAAAAGTAATAACTGAACAGATGCCTTGTTGTCTTTCCAAGTTATACTTTGTCCTGTGATTCTAAGGTATATTTCTGTATAAGGTTGATCTCCAAAAAAGTTATATGATTTGATATCCAACTGAAGTGCTTGTACAGAAATAAAACACCCTAGAAAAATGACAACCAATAAATATTTCATATCCAAATCTTTTAATTTTGAAGAAAAAAGTAAAGACGTTTTTAAATAATGAATCACTCAAAAGAGATTAAAACCTACTAAACCTACAATCCTAAAAATTTTAAAAAACAATGTAAAACTTCCTGAAATTTAGATTATTGTAAATCACTTTCTCTTAACTAAATAATATTCCATTTGATAATAACTCATTTTGCCTTTCAAATACAAAGTGTCTGATTCCAATCTAACAATATTCATTTCAAAGGGAAAATCAGCATCAATTTGTAATACACCATTTTCAACGCTAAAAGATTGTTTTTGGTTTCCTTCAAATACATTAGAAGTGACTGATTTGTCGTCTGAGAATATAAAATAAGCATCTTTCATTAATCCATTGGGCTTTTCATTGAGCGTAGACATGAATACATCCCAAGTACCAATGATTTCTTGACTGTACTTTTTGTCATTAAAAGAACATGAAGAGACCATAAAGGCCAAAATTATTACAAAGATTTTTTTGTAGCCCATAAAATTAAAACAGTAACAATTTAATACAATGCAAAGTTAATGAATACAATCATAACTAATATGTAAACGTTCAAAATACCATGTTTATACCTAAGGGTTTTCCTTTAGATTATTCATCAAATACTACAACTTTAAGATTATCCATGAACAATTCTTTGTCACTATCAGCATGCCACAAGAAAACTTTGGCTTGTGTCCATTCAGCAGGGACTTTAGCATCCATGAAAATTTCGTGTGATTGACCGTCATGAATAAACCTATGTAATCTGATCATATTTGATTGTATTTCATTTTGTCCATTGTAAAACCTAATGGTAAACTGCGTCTGCCTCCATAAATCCCACTCCTTGTTGGTACAAGTAAAGAGTGCTTGTATTCTCATCCATTTTTTTGACATTCCAGGACGATCAAATTTATATTCTTGAGAAAATTGCAATTCTTTGGCCATTCTGATTTTCTTATTACCGTCAATTTGAACTACATTGGCAGATGTGTCTTGTTCAAAATCGTTTTGATATATAGCAGTGACATTTTGTGGTAGACCTCTGAATACGTGCTTATTATCCAACATTTTTTTATCCTCATCATCTGCAGTCCATCTTCCTACTTTATTCCAATAATATTTTCTCGAAAGTTCTAAAACTTGAACCTGTCCTCCATGCGCATGGTATACCCACCATACACTTAGATAAGATAATATGATAAATACAAAGCCGAAAAACCATTTCAAAATACGATGATCCATCACTTTCTCAATCAATGCTGATAAAGGAAAAGCAAGAATGGGATAATACTGCACCATTGCCCGTCCGGCAGTACCACCATAATCCCAAACATCCCAAGCTGTTACTAAATAAAGTGATAAAATGCCAAAACCAATCATCAGCCATTGTGATGGTTTATCTTTGCCATAGACAAACATTCCTAAGAAAGGAAGGACCATTAATGGAGTAAAACGCCACCATCCACACCTGAAACTGAGTAAATAATCATATACATGTGGCTTCAACCAGCTAAATCCTTGCTCTCCATAACTATATACTATCCATTCTCCCGTAGCATATTTCCAATAAATAGGCTGTATCATGACCATAAAAGTAAAAGTCAATGCAGCTAGTGCCAACAGATGGAAATTCTTAGTCACCCAAGTATATCTTTCTGTCAGTGTCTCTACAGAATGTACTCCCCAAAAAAGTGGAATTAAAACAGATATAATATCCGTAGGTCTAATTAACGTAGCTAATCCACACAAAACGCCCAGGAGTAAAGCTCGCCCTTTACTATAATCTTTGAAAAACTGAATCGTATTCCACAGCAATAAGCAATATAACGTAAATAAAGTGGAATGCGTCATGGCTTGATCTACAGCCGAATAATTAATATAATTCGTTCCGATAACATATAACAAAAGTAGCATAGCTACCGTAAGTTCTTTGAAGAACTGAAGTAAAATCTTTCTTAAGTAGTAAAGTCCAATTAAGGAAAACAAGAACATACCGATACCTACAGATGCTTGATAGGGATAAGAAAATCCGTCTTCAGGATACTGGACAGCACTTTGTGCCCATAAGTGACCAATGAAAAAGAAAGGTGCTTCTACTAATGCTTGCCCTGATGAGTATTTCATCACAAAATGGCCAGATGGCTCATGAAAAAAAGCTTGTTGAAAATCTGGCGTAGGTCTATATTTTGTTAAAATAGAATCTCTAAATTCACACTTTTTAATATCCTTATAAATAAATATTGCAGGTAAATATAAATAATATCCCGAAGCATCCCATGAAAGTGTGCTCTCAGTTCCTTGCTTTTCCCATCTAGGATAAAAGAAAAAAGCAACGATACATGATATCAATACACAAAATAAAAATGCCCTTCCTGAAAGTGACTCTAAAAGTTTCATGAATTTTCACTTTTTATAAGATGTAAAGTTATAACTTTTATTGTAGCTTCAAAAGATAGTCATCAATATATCTTTGTTTATCCTTTGTTTTGTATTGCATGATGTACCTTGGATGCTCGAGTGGAACGACTTCTCCAAAAAATTGGTGAGTTTGATTGAGTTTATTTAAATATGTATAATTTTTTCCAGAACCCAAACAATAGCAAACATCTCTCTTCCCACATATTTCGATTTGCTGTTTTATATTTTCAATGATAAAATGATGCATAGCATTTTCGAGTTCCTTAGAATCATAATAGTTGTAATTAACCATTTTGTTGTTCATTATTTTAACAAAACCCAATGGACAAACAGAATTGATGTAGTATTTTTGGTAAAACAACTGAGGCCCTCCAAAAGCTTGGATCATCTCGTAAACAAAGACCGAAGACGGCTCATGTGTTGAAAATTTGTCGTAAGGTATTTTACAGTCATCATTAAGTCGTTTTGTATCTGTAAATGGTAAACCTGTTGCTCCAGCTCCTAGCCTTCCAGGATTGATGCCCAAAATCAGCGTTCTAGGATTGCAATCATTGTAGTACTTTCTGTAAAAAAGATTGCATATCTGCTTGATATCATCACTTTCTCTGTAGGGATTCATGATGCTGATATGATCAGGCAGCGGATTGTCAAAGTTTATTTCATTAAAAAAGTTTAATATCTTGTCTGCCCTTTGATGATTGTTTTGGTGTGTGGATAACATATGGTCAAGATTCTTTTCTGAGCCAGCCTAAAATATTATGATCTGCTACAGTATGATATTGCATATATTTGACGTAAGGAATTTTGAGCCTAGTTTTCATACCCATATTTTGTTGCACTACTTCTATATAATCAGAAGTAATTTTGGATATGATAGCTACATGACCAAACCTATTTCCAGCATATCCATTATAAACTAAAATATCATGAACTTGTGGCGCATATTCTCTGACATTTCTATACTGCATCAACCCTCTTTTATTATTGAAAGCTCGATCTCCAAGGTCTTGGTCAAAAAAGTCTTTGGCGTGACCATAAGTATTGGGCATTTTGTGCCCTAAATATTCGTAATAATATCGTTTTACAAACTCTACACATTGGTATCTCAATCCCAAATTGTAACCATCCGCGGCCACATTCCGTCCAGAAACATTTGTAAAATCACTTCCATTGTAATACACAGCTACCTCATTAAAACTATCTATCTTCTTACCTAAGTCTAAAGTATTCGACCTAAATGAAAATGTTATACCAAAAGTAAAAACTAGGATTAAAATAAAATGGCTGCGCATTAGATTAAAAACGAATTATTGAACAAAGATATAAATTATTTCGAAAATTGATTTATTATTGAAGTTTCGAAGTTTACAAATAATTATCTTAATTTTACAATACTCTTATGAAAACCAAAAATATAGAATTAACAATTAGATAGAATCTAAATGCAGCGGATATTCTGGCCTTTTCATTTTTAGACAAAACTGTGAAAAATAGCGTTAAAAACAGAAAACTGTATGAGCCAAAACGAAAGATTAAAACGAGTTGAAATTAACGAAGTTCAATAAATATATATTACGGCGATCTTAATTCTTAGGCGAGTTTTTTATGTTTAGCTATTTTTTGAAGTTTTGGCGTTAAGAAAAGGAAAAAGCCTTGACTTTTTGGTTCTTTTGTGTCAAGACAAAAGAACAGTAAGTAAAATAATACCACTAATGGATAAAAACCAGAACAATCTAAATTTGATAAGGACAAATTAAAAATGATAACTTCGAAACTTTTAGTTAAGTATAATCCAATCAAATTTGATAACAAAATTGCAGCATTTCTAATTGCAATACTTTCAAGCCTTTAAAATATATGATTTTAACAACCTAATTACTATTGAATATACCTGATTTTAAAATATTTTGAATAAACATATAATATTATGATTATATTTTATACGTTTGTGATTATTTTTAAATGAAGTATGACAGACAATCTCATCTACCTTCCCTCCAAGATTGATAAATCAAAGCTTAATGAAGTTTTGATTAAAGTATATACACAGTACCAAAACAAAAAAATAGAGCTCGATGGTGTGACCATTTCTATTAAGGCATTACCAGATGATATTCGTCCCCAAATAAAGCTTGAAGGAAAAAAGATAATGGGAAAGCTTCCTATTTGCTTTACTTTATTTAAAAATGCCGGGCTATTTTCAATGGAAGGCGAGGGCATTATTATTATTGATGTCGAAGTAGAAATAGACATTTTTCAAAATTTAGATTTTCAAACTAAGACTTCCTGGATTTCACACGAGTGGTTTAAAGGCCCCACGGTTCATGTTGGAGAATTAAGTATCCCTGCAGAGACTATTAGTAATTGTGTAATCAACTTTTTAAAAGAAGACATTACTACTAAAATTGATCAGCAAATAGTCGAAACCATTCACTTAAAAGATATTGTTGAGCAGAAACTATCTCAGTTTGCAACAAATATCAAGATACACACAAAACCAGATTTATATTTTAATGGCAGTGTTAACCATATATTTCTAGGACACCCCAAAGACTCACAAGATGCTATTGATGTAGATATTTGGGTTGAACTTTTAGCAAAAATATCAGACGAACCTGTCAATTATCAATTTGAATCCCAATTGAATTTTTTCTGGGCTGAATTTGCGCCGCAAACTAATCAACAAACTTTAGAAGCTGAATTTTCTTACATAGGTTTAGCTAAGTACATCACATCAATAATCGACGGAAATGAGATTGGTGGCAAAAAATTTGAAGTGGAGGGTATTCATTTCCGAAATACTCAAAATTTAGAAGTAAAAGTTCACCTTACCGCTCCAATTAAAGGAATACTTACTATCTTATGTAACCCTAAGTTTAATGTTGAAAGTCAAAATTTATACCTTGATGATCTTCAAATAGATGTGAATGCAGAAAATATTATTTATAAAATGGCTTCACCTATCATTGAGAATATTGTAAAAAGTAAAATAGAAAGCCAATTACCTTTTAATCCAACCGCACCCATTAAAGCGATTCTTAATAAATTGCCTAATATAAATATATTGGATAATCAGATTAAGTTATCTCCTTCATTTGAGCATCCGAAGATTGAATCCATTATGTTAGGACAAAACAATGTTCAATGCCAAATCAGTGTACAAAACCCCGAAGTAAACATTGAACTAAGTTAGCGCAATACACTGATTATTAAATCATTAAAACTATCTAACTGAACTAATTTTTAGGGTATTTAACTAAACTATCCCTAAGTTTTTTAGTCTTTCTTTGTACTTGAGTGTTTTTTGAATAGCTAAGGATGCATTGAGTTCAAAACCTACTAAGATGATGAATGAATTGAACTGAATCCAAATCATGATGACGATCAAAGCCCCAATAGACCCATACACTTCATTGTATCGACTAAAATTGTTAATAAAATAACTAAATCCCAATGAAGTCAACAAGGATAAGAATGTAGCCGTCATGGAACCAATATTAATAAAATTGATACGTCGATGCATAGATGGTCCGATGGTATATATCAAACTAATTCCTGTGTACACTAGGAATACAGAAAAACACCAATTGAAAACACTGACGAGAGACAATATCCAAGAAGATATATGATATTCAAATTGTAGATAATCCATCACTTTGCCTTCTACCACCATAAATATTAAAGATACGATCAATAAGATGGACAAGACTAATGTCAGTCCAATGGCAATAATTCTAGTCTTCCACCAAGGTCTATCCGAAAATGTCTCATTGTAAGCTTTGTCGAAACCTGACATCAAAGTCACCATCCCATTACTTGAAAAAAACAAAGCCAAAATGGCACCCACAGATAGTAAACCATCTCTTTTTATAGATGTGATATCATAAATAATTGAAAAAATGTAATCATGTGCACTTTTGGGAATGACTCCGTCTAATTGCACACTGAGCATTTCTGTATAGTTTTGGACCACAGGTATCAAGGGCAATAGCGTAAAAAGAAATATTATAGCTGGAAATATAGATAAAAACAAACTAAATGAGATTGAATTGGCTCGAGTAGTCAAGTTATCCTTTTGCACTTCTTTTAATACAAATGATATGGTTTCATAAAGTGTGATCCCCGAAAAGCCTGGAGGGCTATACCGCTTTGACCATCCTTCAAGTGTAGTAACTAAAGCATGGTTCCGGATTCTTTTTTTTAGATTATACTTCTTTATTCTCAAAATAAGGCTTTAATCTTTCTAACATATAATTTGGACAGGATACTTTTTTACCAGAAGCCATTTCTACAAAAAACAATTTAACTTCTGCTTTATGAAGTAAAATGTGGTCTTCATTATAAATTTCGTTACCAAAAACCGCCAACCTGCCAGGCAATTCTGACAAAATAGTTCTTATAGTAAGCAATTGATCGTATTTAGCGGGATAAAGATATCTTGCATCCACATGTACTACAGGCATCATAATCCCATGAATATTTTCCATATCTCTATAATTCAATCCGATACTCCGCATGGTCTCTACCCTACCGATTTCGTACATTCTGGCATAATGTCCATAATAAAGATATCCCATCATATCGGTATCACCATAACAAACCCTGTACTGATGGTCAAAATTATACATATTTGTGATTTATGATTTTTTATTTATTTCCACTTACTTTGATCATGGTGTCTTCGACATGATGTACGATCTCAGTAAACTTAATATCTCTCTTGGTATCTCTGTTCCTGTGTATGGGAAGATCTACAGGTATATGCTCAACGATACATGAAGGTGCATACTTCATGATGTATATATCGTCGCCCAAGTATACTGCTTCGGAGATATCATGTGTTACAAATATCACCGTAGAGTGAAACTTCTCCCACAATTCAAGCAATAAATCTTGCATCTGGATTCTAGTCTTGATGTCCAATGCACCAAATGGCTCGTCCATCAGTAAAATTTCTGGATTAGCCAGCAAGCTTCTCGCTATGGCCACTCGCTGAAGTTGCCCACCTGATAGTGTAGGATACATTGCATATTTGGACTCATGTCCTTCGAGACCTACCAATTTGATAAGTTCCATTGCCCGTTCGTCACGTTCTTTTTTGGATACACCCTGATATCTGAGCGCTAGTCCCACATTGTCCAAAACGGTCATCCAGGGAAGAGAAGAATACTGTTGAAAAACCATACTGATATGCGTATTACTATCTACCGGTTTTCCCTTGATTAATACATCTCCTTCAGTCGGTTTTTGTAATCCAGAGATGTAACGGAGTATGGTAGATTTACCACTTCCAGACATGCCCAACAGGACCACAAATTGACCTTGTGCAGGCTTATCTTCTATGATCAGATTAAAATCTTTGATAATCCAATTTTGGCCATGATCATAAGATTGGCCTATTCCCTTGAGCTCAATGATATTATCCAAACTCACTTGATCTTTAATTTCAAATTGGCTCATGATTTTTTAGTAATTTTTTGATATAAATTATATAATTGGTAAATCAGAATTAGAGCAAAAATAAAGTGGATAGTCCACAAAGTATCTCCGAATAAATAACTCAATGGTCTCAATCCATCCAAAAAGGGACTCATCTCGTTAAATAATAATAAGAGATATACTCCTATAAATATCCAAGTCAAGATACTGATTACAAAATCAATAATAGCATCCAAACCACTTACTATTTTTAAGTTATTGGTGCCTTGGTAAGTATTTTTGGTTTGATACTTGAAAGGAAAAAACTTTCGGTCCAAGTAAGAAAAAATTCTGTCTTGAAAAACGCCTATAAACATAATGATGATCAGACATGCAATGGTAACATCTACTCTACCCAATCGCTGTCCGGCTTTATAGATTAGGGACCCAATACCGCCTTGATCTGCTGATGTTTCTGCTACGATAATATAGGTCCAAGAAATAGCGGTTAAAATGCGAATATCATCAGAAAGCCTGGAAATCACTGACGGAAAATAGACCGTTCGGATGGTTTGCCAATACCCTGCACCCAAGGTATGAACTGTTTTAAGATATACATCGTCTACCTCATCTATTCGTTGTATGACAATAGGTAAGAGGTAGATAAATATACCGAAGGCCAGGAAATTGATCTTTTGCTCGGCGTAGATTCCAAACCAAATGATAAACAAGCCCGTAAGCGCAGTCAAAGGGAGAAATCTAATAGCATCTACAATTTTCTGAAATGCGCCCCTGAACATAGGAACTAAACCCAAGATAAAACCTACAGGAATGGCATAAAGTATGGCTTTAATATATCCACCGAGATTTAGTCCTACAGATTTACAAATGTTCTGAATCAAATCATTTTGATAAAACAATTCGCCAAAAGCATTAAAAACACGCCATGGATCAGGAAATATTGCTCTTGGAATGATAGGATTACCACCCATGGTTAAGATTGACCAAATGAAAATCGTAACTATAATCCCAACTATCGCTAACAATGTCTTTTGGTTACCTTGCAGATCGCCTCTCAACTTAAACAACCACGAATCGAACATGAATACTTGATTTGTTTGAAATAATATGCAATATTAATGCAAAGTGATGACATCTTCAAAGATATAGAGAGAAAAATTACTTTAGATTCTCATAGCGGTGGCACAGAGCAGGCTCATATCGTTGAAGCTATATTTATACCCGATTGTCGAAGTTTCCTGCTAAAGCAGGACGGATCTGCCCGATACTGGACAGACAGGTGTAACTTCGATACTATATTCTTCCGGTCTCAGTCTGTTCCAAGTCTGACAAGACTGCCCGAATTCGGGCGACCCAATTTCTATCATTTTCGATGCTCTTTTATGTTTAGCTTTGATAAAGTTACTTTTAATTCTGAACATGTACAATATTACGTTATATCTATTTTGGCTTTTGAGCATGATTTTATTTTTCAAAATCGGGACGCTTTTACTACCTTAAGTGAAGCAAGGGCACTAAGCTTATTGGACTACATCTTCACTACTTTCCCTTCTCTGATCCCATACTCCCCATCCATCACCTTCCAAACATACATCCCTGCTGGCAAGGTACTCATATCCACACTATTTTGCCCATAGTAAATGCGCTGTGTGATCACAGGTCTACCCGTGACATCATAGATCATGACCTGACCAAAAGCAGGGACATACTCTCCGATTGTGATGAGCAGATAATCTTGTACAGGATTGGGAAAGAGAGATACATCTGCTCTACTAATAGACTCGTCATCACTACTGCTCGTGCCAAGCGTGATAGTACGGCAGCTGGTATTGCTACTGTTTTCATTGCTGACCGTGAGGCAGACGCGGTAAGTACCATTTTGTGCGAAGGTATGATACGGACTCTGCGTACTCACTCGTGGGCTGCCATCTCCGAAGTCCCAAGTCCATGTCTCCGGCCGGAAGTAGCTCAAGTCTGTAAAGCGCAGCCGTAGATGATCTGTACTATCTGCCTCGTAGCGGTACTTGGCTATGGGATGATTGTCTAGGCCGAGGGTATCGCAGGGTGAGCCGTCTAGTGGGCCAAGGCGGTAGTGCGGGAAGTTGGGGATAGTCCAAGGATTATTGGGAATGCGGATAGCATGTTGACGGAATGTGCAAGCTTCACCTTCTTCATTGGGGTAGTCCATGACATGCATGTGATAGGCTGTACCCGCGCCGGATACATTGTAATGTCGCCCATCAGGTCCTTCTGCCCAAAAGCCAAATACGGTCTGGTAAAAACTAGGATCGGGAAAACTCTGAAACCCATCGTAAACGGCTATTTCTTTCATCGGGAATCCTGACTTAGTAAGATCTATTTGGTATAATAAGGTATCGTGGTTGGCATATAAATAGTTACCATTAGGTGAAAAAACCACACTTTGGCCTAAAGCAAATTTTGGAATGTAGATCTCCTTATGATGTGGATTGCTAAGCCTGCCACTGCATCTATCAAAATCATAGATAGATATCACAGCCTGCTGCGGTATATATCTCCCGTCTATGACAGCATATTTGCTGCCATCATAGGAGAAGGCCGCATTGCCTGAGTTAAATCCACTTTGATACTTTCCCAAGCCCTGAGTATGTTTGAGTTTTAACCCGGATGGATCAAGCAAATAAGTATAATATGTGATATTGTCTCCACTGATGAGGATAATCCACCAATCCCGTCCATTGGCATGGCGTACCGCCTTGATCATACCATTGCCCAGAAATTTATGATCTATTACATTATCTTTATTTACAACATTAGCTCTACTCCCATTTTTGTATCCTGTGATGATGCCCCAGTACACACCTGTCTGCACATCCTTTATATGATCTTGTTTCATGACCATATAAAATATTGAATCGCTTTTGTTTGGGTAAGGCAACAAGATCACCCCTTGTGGAATTCTATATCCAAAATTATATTTAGGATGCGACCAGAGACTCCAATATACATCATATCCTATAGTATCTCCATTTATTGCAAATTGACTATTTGCGTCAAAAACTGATCTACCGTGGCTATAGCAGAATAATTGACCATCAGGTTTACATACTGATGAAAGCGTACCATTTGGGTCAGATATGCGATCCAGTTTATATACTATCTTCATAGGGTCATGATTGAAATTAAAATCAAAGGGCCAAAAACGTTTTAGCAAGCTGTCAGCTTCCAGTTGCACAATAGTACTTCCTTTAGCTGTTCCCAAAGGCCAGATATAGTCTTCATTTTGTGATATTAATTGATTGGAAAGCAACATTAAAATGATTAAATTCTTACTTAAGCGATTCATTATATGGATTTATAAAGGAGTAATAGCGAGAATCATCATTCGAAACGAAGGGAAGTCATTCACATCTTCACCACCTTCCCCTCTTTAATCTCATACTCTCCATCCATCACCTTCCATACATACATCCCTGCTGGCAAGGTGCTCATGTCCACACTATTTTGCCCATAATAGATACGCTGCGTGATCACGGGTCTACCCGTGACATCATAGATCATGACCTGACCAAAAGCAGGGACATACTCTCCGATTGTGATGAGCAGATAATCTTGTACAGGATTGGGAAAGAGAGATACATCTGCTCTACTAATAGACTCGTCGTCACTACTGCTCGTGCCAAGCGTGATAGTACGGCAGCTGGTATTACTACTGTTTTCATTGCTGACGGTGAGACATACTCGATAGGTGCCATTTCGTGCAAAAGTATGATAGGGACTCTGTGTACTCACTCGGGGGCTACCATCTCCGAAGTCCCAAGACCACGTCTCCGGCCTGAAGTAACTCAAGTCTGTAAAGCGAAGGCGTAGATGATCTGTACTATCGGCTTCGTAGCGGTACTTGGCTATGGGGTGATTGTCTAGGCCGAGGGTATCGCAGGGTGAGCCGTCTAGTGGACCTAGGCGATAGTGCGGGAAGTTGGGGATGGTCCATGCGATTTTAGGAATACGAATAGCATGTTGTCTGAAAGAACTTGCGTCTCCTTCTTCATTAGGAAAATCCATGACGTGCATATGTCTAGCAGTACCCGCACCAGATACATTGTAATGTCTCCCATCAGGACCTTCTGCCCAAAAACCAAATACGGTCTGGTAAAAACTAGGATCAGGAAAACTCTGAAATCCATCGTAAACGGCTATTTCTTTCATCGGAAATCCTGACTTAGTGAGATCTATTTGGTATAATAAGGTATCGTGATTGGCATACAAATATTTTCCATTCGGAGAAAAAACTACACTCTGCCCTAAAGCAAATTTTGGAATATAAATCTCCTTATGATGTGGATTGCTAAGGCGACCACTGCATCTATCAAAATCATAGATAGATATTACAGCCTGCTGCGGTATATATCTCCCGTCTATAACAGCATATTTGCTGCCGTCATAGGAGAAGGCCGCATTGCCTGAGTTAAATCCACTTTGTGCCTTGCCGATGCTTTGGGTATGTTGCAGCGTTAGACCAGATGGATCTAGCAGATAGGTGTAATATGTGGTATTGTCTCCACTGATGAGAATAATCCACCAATCCCGCCCATTAGCATGGCGTACCGCCTTGATCATACCATTACCCAGAAATTTATGGTCAATCACATTATCTTTATTTACTACATTTGCTCTACTACCATTTTTGTATCCTGTGATGATGCCCCAGTACACACCCGTCTGTACATCCTGTATGTGATCTTGTTTCATGGCCATATAAAATATTGAATCGCTTTTACCAGGAAAAGGTAACATGATGACGCCCTGTGGTATTCTATATCCGAAATTAGCCTTAGGGTGATACCAAAGACTCCAATATATATCATATCCAATGGTATCACCATTTATCGCAAATTGGCTATTAGCGTCAAAAACAGATCTTCCGTGGCTATAACAAAACAATTGACCATCAGGCGTACATACTGATGAAAATGTACCATTGGGGTCCGATATGCGATTTAGCTTATACTCTAGCTTCATTGGGTCTTCATTAAAATTGAAATCAAATGGCCAATAAAGCTTTAGTACACTGTCAGCTTTCATTTGATCGATAGAACTTCCAGATGGAGATCCCAAAGGCCAGACATAATCTTCTTTTTGCGATATAACTTGATTGGAGAGCAACATTAAAAAGATCAGAATTTTACATGGACAATTCATTTTGTAAATTTATTTAAGATAAATAGCAAGGCAAGTTATTACCATCTTACCTCGCTATTTGTCAGTTAATAAAACTAATTACTTGATTTTAAGAAATTTAGTGCTTTTTATTAAAACACCTTCGTTCATCAATTGTACTATGTACACACCATTGGATAAATCTGAAATATCGACTCCATTTTCAATGTTCTGGTAATTTCTACTTAAGCTACCATCTACACTTTTGAGCACTAATTCTGTAATAGCTGCATATTTTTGAGCTATAAATATCTTATCTGACGCAGGATTAGGGTAAATGACTTGTTCTTCATTGGTATTTTTGGCCAATAGGCTTCTTTGTTCTACAGATGCACAATTGTCAAAATTTACATTATGAAATTCTTCATTGAGCTTCAAAATGGCAATGGCATCCGTCACAGGTTTTCCATATTCTACAAAACATTTTGATGCAATACTCTGTAATTTCTGCAAATGATTTTGAAAGACATAATCTACCCCAAAACAAAATAAATCGGCTTTGACTTTCAAGATATCTTTCATATGGTTATGAAAATATTCCGTTTCTGGCAGATACTCAACTTCTGACTTCAACTCATTCATTTCTGAGATTTGCCTTGCCTTGATATCTGATAAAATTTGATTCTCCTGAGCTTTCAATACTACCAATTCTGCAGCTAATAGGTATGGATAATCAAATGATGCCTCTGCTGATTCAGGAGTATTATCAATGACAGCCCATAAATCATCTTTAATTTGAGCCTTGTTTTTGATTAAGTCTCTCACTGTATTCAAGTTTGACTCTTCTATGGGTGTCAATTGCAAAATAGAATGGTATTCATTTGTGACATTTTGATAGGCATGTACTTCAGTGGGTATCTCTACATATGACTGGGCATATATGTCATTGGATTGTAATAAGTGCGGGAATTCACTGTACAATTCATACATTTGATTTTGTAGATTCCATCTCTGCAAATCTCCTGTTACGACTTCATTGGATAAGCTATTGATAATCAAATTAGCTTTAGATTCTGGTCCATCTCCATTTTCTTCATTTGGAGGCCCAAAACAATGGGTGGCGTCATACGCAACATCTGTAAACCAATTTGGAGGAGCAACTTTAGTTGGTTTAAATTTTCCATCTGGCTCACTAGCTGGTGCCACTTGATTAGGGTTAACAGTCCAAGCAAACGACCCTCCGTTTTCGTGTTTAGCAAGGCTATTAGCCCCTACCCATAGGTTTCCTTTATCTGCTTGACCTTGGAACAATCTAAAGACATTGATACCGGTCAGATTGTTTTTCATCAGATTGGATTTAAAGTCAATCACAGGGTAATCGCCTCCGAAAAAGAAGCCTTTATCAGTTGCAAATGTCTGATTACAGTAAAATTTGGCATCAGAACTTCCAAATACTCCAAAACCGAAAACAGCATTTTGTGGATCTAATGAATAGTTAAAAAGTTGATTATCATTAGCATTAAACTTTTTCATACTTTGAAGGTCAACTAACGAATGTTTTTTGTTCCCGTAAGAATTAATGATATTGTTATCAAAGTTTGTCTTGTAAAAACTAGACAAATGAACAATAGGTTCAATCCCTGCAGGATTATTATGTTGAATGTTACTAATTTCAAATTTATTATGAGAAATATTACTCGTCAATTTATTCCCTTCATTATATATGGAAATGCTACTACTAGCCGCATTTCCGTTCGTATTTGATGAAAAGTCATTTTGATAAATGTTAAAAGTATTTTCACCAATTAGCCAATATTGCAGTACGCCACTGACAGCTGAAATCCCTCCGTTCTGATAAAAACTTCTACTATTCTCATTAATCTCAAATTTACAATTTGAATTATTGAAACTTTCAAAAAATCTCGCCAATTTTTCCACCCTATTCCGTGTCACAAAGATTTCACCATGCATTACGTTTGAAGTTAATATTCCAAAACCTGCAGGCGTTAAAAAATTATTTTCAGAAATATCATGATCTACTCCACCATATATCCATATATTACATTTGGAAGTTTGCCATTTATCTGTATACGAAAAATTACCAGCATAAGGTGGTGAAGAATTAAAATTGCATCCATACACTGACAAGTTAGTTCTATCTGAAATGATACCATTTATAACATTATCAAAGTTATTCCTTAATGATGAATTTTTTTCTCCTACATTACCATAAGCTATATTATCAAAAAAGACGCCTGCATAAGCTTTCCCTTTATAATTTTGCTGCCCGCTGTACATGTTTAAAAGAGGACGAGTCCTTTCTCCTAAAAAATCACATCCTACTATAGTGTGAGAAGCATTCGCTCTAAACATAATGCCAACCCCATTTTGATAAAATTTTACATTTCTACATGTGACTGATCCATTATTTAACACTTCTATACCATACTCTGCATCTTGAATGGTGGTTCCAAATACAAATCTATGGTTTCCATTGATGGATTTGACACCTTTCCACATGACATTGTCACAAGCTTGAAGTATGCTATTACTAAATACTATGTTTTGGCTCTTGGATGTATTGTTCAATTCAAGAGAAGCACCACCTTCAAATAAAAATGTACACCCCACGAATACTAAATTTCTATCCATGATTACATTTCCTCTGATTACAAATATTTGATTATTAAACCACCAATTTGTCGTATGTGGCACATTATTTTGAATCACATACTGTGCAAAATTTACAGGTCCAGCACCACCATCAATAAAAAAGCCTCCATTTTCCAGATATCGGGCGCATAGTGGACTCGGAGGGACACATTGTACATTGAGGGTTCTTGTGATAGTTTGGGTCTCTCCACACTCATTGGTCACTACAAGGGTCACCGTAAATAGTCCATTGCTGGTGTAAGTATGCGATGTAGTGGCTAAAGATGTAGTCACATTGGGTGTACCATCACCAAAATTCCAGGTGTAGCTATCGCCAGGCTGAGCATTCAATACGGTAAATGTGGCATTACCAACACCACCATTGCAAACCAAGGTCATATTAAAATCTCTCACAGGTGGCTCACATATACAATCTACTTCTAAAGTAATGGTAGATTTTGCTATGTCACCACATTCATTTGTCACAAATAGCTCTATCGTGAAAATACCATTTTCTGTAAATGAAAATGGAAGCACACCATTAGTGCCTACTTGTTGTCCATTGATCACCCATGAGTAGGTATTGCCTTCATCAAGATTATTGGCAAAAAATGTAAAATTGGGGCATTCCCCTGAAATAGTAAAGTTCGCCACTGGATCATCACATTCCACGATGATTTCTTCACAAATGGAAGCACAGCAGCCATTATTATCCACGATATCCACACAGACTTCATAGGTACCCTCTTCTAAGAAAGTAAAGTTAGGATTGGATGCTGTAGATGTAAACACTACCCTATTATTGGAAATATCCGTAATCGTCCAGTTGTGTGAAACGAAGGTACTTACTGTACTGGCATTTTCTGCACTAAAACTCCAATTTAAATCACTGTTTTCGGTGGTGGTGATACCTGTCAAAGCTCGTGTAGTACAGGAAATGTTTATATCTCTAAATGTTGTTGCTGCTGTACCTCCAGTTTGACCTACCGAATAAATCCAAAACTGATTGTAAAGGTTTGTTCCATTAGGAGTATATTGAGCATTGATTTGTACCTCCCCTATTGAAGAAGCCACAAAAAAATGGTTAAAGATTACATCTCTTGGATTATTTGGTAATGGCACTTGGGCGTTTACGCCTGGCGGTGCAGGAACCAAATTCGATGTAAATGCACCAAATACATTGTGCGTCGCATTTCCAAATGGACATTGCAACTTTTGCATGATTAGTGAGACACAATAGTCAGTTAGTGGATCTCCATTCGTATTTATATTTGTAAAGATACCTTCTGTAAAACCCGTTGTACCGTTGAACACTACACAAGGTGTTTCTGTTCCGTTAGGCATAGTCCAATTAAAATTACATGTATTGGGTACATATTGAATGTGATGTGGGCTATTATGTGATGAGTTCCAGAAATTACCTGGACCGTTTGGAACCATTTGCCTACTAAACGTAGCAACTGCATGTCCTTGTGGAATAGGATAAGTTACTCCTTGAATGGCAAGATCTTGATTATCTATTTGTTCTTGACAGATGTGCATACATCCTCCCTGTCCCCATCCGACATCTACCTTGATCATCAGTAAAAACAAGATCAAAACAAACGCCCTAACACGCTGAATACCAACGCCGCGTGTGTGTGTGTG
>CAMBRK010000063.1 GCA_945870185.1 Aureispira sp. CCB-QB1
ACTTGGGAATGAACTTAGAATTACTCGTAGCTGATCTAAGTTTAGATCAGTGCCTTCATTTTTGAGTGATTTCGTATCACTCCAATACAGCAAAGCTGTACCATTCAGTTACCTTTTTTTGAACTGGTCTTTTTCACGCAAAGCGTGACAGGTTGGTTACTTTTTTTCTGGGCTAGCATTACGAAGGTAATAAGAGTAAGCAAAAAGAAAAAAAGTAAATGCTGCCCGCATAGGGCAAAAGTTTAAATGAAGTGCAAATGATTTAGGAGTTTTGATGGAATTTCCGTGCATCTAAACCAATAAATTTTAACATATATGCTTGATAATCTATAATTTACATCACACCAAGCAAGCCCTAATTAAACTTTTTATTACTATCCATATGATTTTTAGAGTTCGTATATAACTTCCATAATTGTTTGCCTTAAAAGATAAAAATCTCTAATAATTATATAATCATTACATTTTCACTTTAATTTGCATCAAATATTTAATCATGAAGTCTTTAATTAACATCTTTTGTTTCTTATTATCTAGTTTGGTGATACTGGGTCAAGATTATTATTATCAAAAATATGGACCTTTTGATCCATCCATACCATCTCCTAGCCAATATTTTGGGTACAACATAGGCGATCATCATACTAGGCACGATCAGATGATAAATTATTTTAAAATGCTGGATGATAAGTCATCTTTTGCACAATACATGGAATATGGGACTACATATGAGAAAAGACCATTGTGTATGCTAGTCATAAGCCATAGTCAACATTTGGACCAACTCAAAAATATTCAGACTCAAAACCTTAATGGTATCAACAATAAAGTGGGAGATGATAGACCTATAGTCATCAATCTAGGATACAATGTCCATGGTAACGAGCCTTCTACAATGGATGCTGCTATATTAACAACTTATACCATGATAGCATCACAGCATCCTGACATTGTAAAGTATCGCAATGAATCTGTTATTTTTATAGACCCTGCGCTGAATCCTGACGGCAGAGAGCGACATAGTCAATGGGCTAATATGTACAAAGCTGACCCATTGATCGCTGACAATGATGATGTAGAACACAATGAAGCCTGGCCACGAGGTAGAGGAAATCACTATTGGTTTGATCTCAATAGAGATTGGTACTTAGCTATTCAACCTGAGAGTCGTAGTAAGCTAAACTGGTATCACCAATGGTACCCGCAAGTAATCGGTGACTTTCATGAAATGGGTACCAATTCAAGCTTTTTCTTCGAACCGATGAAAACCAATGGTTCCAAAAAGCCAATAATGCCAAAAGAAAATTATACAGAATTGAATGATATTTTCGCAAAATATTTTGTGAATGAAATGGATGCCATAGGATCTCTATATTTTACTAAAGACGTATTTGATGGTACATATCCTGGATATGGCAGTTCGTACGGAGATCTTCAAGGTGGCTTGGCCCTCTTATTTGAACAAGCCAGCTCGCGTGGACATGTACAAGAAACACCTTACGGAGACTTAACCTTTGCATTTACTATTAGAAATCAATTTGTGTGTAGTATGGCTACAATACAAGCTTCAATTGAAAATAAAAAAAGACTTTTTGACTATCAATTTAATTTTTTCAGTTCGGCAATCGCCAATGCTGCTGTAGATAACAACAAAGCCTATATTATAAAAAAAGACCAGAATCCAAGTAATACTCAAGCTTTTTTGGACAAACTACTATTGCATAAAGTAAAAGTGTATCACCATAAAACTGGTGAAGGCTTCATTGTACCCACTGCACAAAAACAATACAGAATGGTACAATCCATTTTTGAATCCTATAGTGCATATCAAGATAGTGTGTTTTATGATGCATCAGCATGGTCACTTGCAAATTTTTACAATATAAATTTTGAAGCAGCAAAAGTACTCCCAGTTTTGGGCGATGAAATCAAAGATTTAAGTGATTTAAACCCAACAAAAGCAATTAATAAAAGCGAATATGCTTATATTTTGGATTGGAATGATGATCAGGGAGCACCGGCATTACATTATCTACAATCTAAAGGAATGATACCAGCAGTGTCATTCAAAACCTACAATGTAATGACTAGTCAAGGTAAACAAACTGTCAATTTTGGGGATATTATTCTAGCCGTAGCAAAACAAAATAAATCATCCGATGAAGTATTTAATATTGTCAGTGAAGCACAAAATAAATTCAATGTACAATTTTATGCCGTATCAACCGGATATAGTGTGCAAGGAATCGATATAGGAAGTGGGCAAGTAAAAGCATTAAAAAAACAGAAAGCAGCACTTTTAATAGGCGACGGAACTAGCTCTACCGAAGCAGGCGAAGTTTGGTATCATTTTGATCAAAAACTACATATGCCTCTTTCAAAAATAATGTTGACCCGTGTAAAAACCTTAGACATCGATAAATATCAGGTTTTAATCATGATATCAGGTTCTTACAGTAATTTAGATACGTTGGATGCCAAAAAAATCAAAAACTGGGTAAATAAAGGAAATACTTTAATTACGATTGGAAATTCAAATACTTGGGCCATTAAAAATAAAATCATCCAAGAAAAAATCAATGAAGGACCTAAATCAGACAAACCCATAGAAAGCAAAAGACTTCCATTTGATCAGGCCAGTGAATACTTAGGTAAGGAAGCCATAGGAGGCGCCATTTTGAAAACATCGATAGACAGAACACATCCACTATGTTTTGGATATCTTCAAGATAAGCTGAATGTTTACAAAAACAATACGGTATGGTTACTTCCAAGCAAAAATGAATATAGTAATATTGCAGTTTATGACAAAAACCCTCATGTTGATGGCTTTATATCTCAAAAAAACATCAATGACTTTATGAAGTCATCAGCTTCTGTTATTGTGAGTCAGATTGGCAACGGCAGAGTTATAATGTTTGCCGACAATCCACTTTTCAGAGGTTCGTGGTATGGAACACAACGTATGTTTAATAATGCTTTATTTTTTGGACACTTAACTTTTATTCCATCTAATGCTCGAGCAATGCACGATGAATAATATAATTATTACTTTAAAAAAATACACTTTTTAATTGTTAATAAAATTTTATATTTTTAGTTTTGGACTCCTAGACTTTAAAATCTCTTGGTGTAAAAAAGTAATCTAAACAGTAAAAACTTTAACAAATGGGCATTTACCTACGAAAACATGACCTATGGACTTAGAAATTAAAATCAAAACCATTTAATTGTCGTTTAGAAGCCTATTCTGCTTATTTTCATTTATTATTTATTGGAAAGTAAGAAAAGTGAATATATTTACACTTCAAATCAAGATTTATGAGATCCATTGTGTTATTTACTTTTATTTGTATCGTTCATACATTGAGCTGGGGACAAACCAATTTTTGGACCCCTACAACTGAAAAAGCTTCGCGTAGTGATTCCGCCATAAGATACATAATTCCTGAAAAAGCCCAATATTTCAGTTTTGATTACGAACAATTCAAGGTACTTTTATCAACGTCTTCAAGGAATACCATATCTTCATTTCCTATCCCTACTCCTGAAGGCAATATACTCCAATTTAAATTAATACCTACATCTGTATTTGATGAAGCATTGCAGCGCAAATATCCTGATTTCTACTCATTTACTGGATATTGCACTGAAGATCCAACAGCACTCTTAAAACTCAGTGTATCTCCTTTTGGTATCAATGCCATGGTTATTTCCGACAACATGGGAAGTTTCTTTATAGATCCGTTAACTTTACATGACCACGGACATCTATATCAAATATATTATAAAAAGGATTTTAGAAAAAAAACTGGAAAATTTACTTGTGGAGTAGCTGCAATAGATTACATCTCATATTCAAACCTTTCAGACCAAACATCTACAGCTGCAAAGTCTTTAGCAGGTGATTGCAAATTGAGATCCTATAGGCTTGCCATTGCTTGTACGGGAGAATACGCAAGATTTCATGGCGGCACTAAAGAAAAAGTACTTGCAGCTTATAACACCACAATGACCAGGGTCAATGGCGTTTATGAAAAAGATGCAAGTATTACCATGAAGCTCATTGCCGATACCGACAAAGTTATATTTTTGGACAGCGCTACAGATCCCTATAATAACGGTAACGGTGAAGCAATGCTGGGTCAGAATCAGACAACTATGGATAATCTCATAGGAAGAGCCAATTATGATATAGGCCATGTATTCAGCACAGGAGGTGGAGGTATAGCCCAACTCAGAGCACCTTGCTCAAACAATAAAGCTCAAGGAGTAACGGGACAGACAAATCCTGTGGGTGATCCATTTGACATTGATTATGTAGCGCACGAAATGGGACATCAATTTGGTGCCAATCACACTCAAAATAATGAGTGCCAAAGATCTGGGTCTACCGCTATGGAGCCAGGTAGTGCCAGTACCATTATGGGTTACGCTGGAATATGTGACCCCAATGTACAAGTTAATAGTGATCCCTATTTTCATGCCATTAGTGTACAGGAAATCGCAAATTTTGTAGTGGCCGGAAATGGAAATACTTGTGCTCTGCTCATAGATGTTCCTAATAATAAACCCGAAGTATCCGTTCAAAAAAACACGTTCACTATACCTATCTCTACTGCATTTGCTTTAACTGCATTGGCAACTGACTCAGACAATGACCCACTAACCTACTGCTGGGAACAAATGAATAATCAAGTGGCTACCATGCCACCCGTAGCTAGTGCGACAGCGGGACCAACTTTCAGATCATTAAATCCTACTACTTCTCCTACGAGGCATTTTCCAGATTTACTGAGAAGATATAGCACTTGGGAAGTTTTACCATCAGTGTCCCGAACACTTAATTTTAGATGTACAGTAAGAGATAATCACCCATTAAATGGATGTACAGACGAAGTAAATGTAACCGTAAACACCAATAATAGTGCAGGTCCATTTGTAGTTACCAATCCCAATACCACCTCTGTTAATTGGTTGGTTGGATCCAAACAAACCGTAACTTGGAATAGCGCAAAAACAGATATTGAACCTATTAATTGTTCTTTTGTAGATATATTTCTTTCCTTTGATGGAGGTGCATCGTATCCTGTAGAAGTAATCAAAAGAGTGCCTAATACTGGCTCCGCTGAAATAGAAGTCCCTGCATTTCCTACTTCCAGAGCTAGAATCATGGTATCGGCAGCAGACAATATTTTCTATGATGTCTCTAATGTAAACTTTAAAATCATTTCAAGTTTTGAAATCGAACCAAATCCAAAAAATATAAATTTATGTAATGAAAATATATTAGCCACAGAACTGGTTTTGTCTCAGGTTACCAATTTATCCAATCCGATAGTATTATCTATTGAAAATCCAATATTGGAGGTTGTATATGACTTTAGTGATAATCCAATAAATGCTATTCCTGCTTCAGTTGGCCTATCATTAAGCAACGTAAATAATTTACCTTTTGGGCTTTATAAGGCCATCATTCGAGCTTCATCTGGCAACGAAAAACTAACTACCACACTTGATATTTTCAGAGGGATAACAAAAAACGAACCATTAACATTAAAGACTCCCGTAAATAATGCTAATGGCGTCTTGTCTCAAAACGTAAAATTTTCATGGGAACTAATACCAGGAATCAAAGAGTTTACTCTTGAAGTTAGTCAAACACCTTCATTTTCAAATCTTGTCTTTTCTATCACCACCACAGGTAATGAAGTTATAAGAGATTTGGAAGATGGTAAAGTTTACTTTTGGCGTCTAAAAGGTGTCACACCATGTCTTCAACTTCCGTTTAGCGAAACACAATCATTTAGAACTGCGGGGCAAACTAATGGCGATGCATTGCTATTAATACATGAAGCTATTTTGGCTGAAAAATCAAAATCCGTAACCCTGTCGACAGATAAATTACTGGTAGAAGGAAACAATCAAGATTTTATATCTTTTACCATCACCGAACTTCCCAAACATGGAAGGTTGTTAAAAGAAAACATTCCAATAACCTTGGGTAATAGTTTTACTCAAGCAGATCTCATTTCTGGTAAGATCACCTACTTGCATTTGGGTGATGAAAGCAAATTTGATGGATTTTCGGTAAATATATTAGATGATCAAAATAGATGGCTACCTAATATTAAAATTTCGATTGTTATCAAACAGAATTCCCTAGGAGCCATTGCCATTCGAAAAAGTACATTAAAATGCTTTGGTGATACCAATGGAGAAATAGAAGTAACTGCTTTTGGTGGTATTGAGCCATATTTATTCGCCATAAACGGAACTAGTTTTGGACCTGACAATTCGTTTTCTCGTTTAGTAGCTGGAAAGTATGCCATCAGTGTAAAAGATGCTTCGGGCGCAACCGTTACTGCTAATGAAATCAACATTACGGAGCCAACAAAAATAGACTTACAAGTAATCCAAACGAACTACGATATTATGCTATCTGGTACGGGAGGAACAGGAACTTTGACTTATAGTATTGATGGTTTAGTATTCGATACTATTACTAAGTTTACAGATCCTGGCAATGGTTCATACACATTATATGCTAGAGATATTAATCAGTGTGAAGTAACCCAAAACATTAATATCAATATCCCGAAATTAACAATAAAAGGGTTATTAATCAGTGATGCTCAATGCGCTGGACAAATTTTAGCTATCAAAGGTGAAGCTACAGGTGGAATTTTCCCTTATAGATATAGTATAGATAATATTACGTTTGGTACCAAAGAAGATTTTACGACAACTAAAGGAAATCCTGTTATCTATGTTCAGGATGCTGGAGGTAAAACAGTAGTGTCAGATACTATATTTTCTAATAATCCGGAGCCTATAGAAGCCATAATTACTAATAATAAACTACAAGTTACAGTCTCTGCAAAAGGAGGAACTGGAGTTCTTTTATACAGTAGCAATAATATACAATATAGCACTAACAATGTATTTACTTTTTCAGACAATGGGGCATATAAAATTTTTGTAAAAGATTCCTTAAATTGCTCAAAATCATTTACCGTGGTACTTAATGTGATTAAAAATGTAAATATCACCAAGAATGACATATCTTGTTTTGGTAAAAAAGATGGCTCCATTAAGCTTTCAAGTCAAGGAGGGGCAGCACCTATAAGATTTAGACTTAATAATGGACCTTTTAGTAATATCAAAGAATGGACAGGGCTTGCAGCAGGCCAATATCAATATACAGTAAGAGACAATAAAAATGATTCGCTGACAGGTATTATAGACATTTTGCAGCCTGATAGTTTGGCATTGGATTTAGAAATTAAAGATGATGACTTGACCATTATAGTAAAAGGAGGCACTCAGCCTTACAAATTCAGTATTGATAATGGTATCGTATTTTTGGACAATAATATATTCACTGATTTAGAAAAAAAATCATATAACATTATTGTGAGAGACCAAAAAGGATGTCAAGTATCCACAATAGCGGAATTGTCTTCTCTTATTGATCCTAATATTGTCACCAACTTGATTGTAAGACCCAATCCAGTACAAAACAGTCTAGAAATCTTATCTAGTGATCATACACTTACAGATGCTACTGTTTTTGTTTATAACTCGGACGGTAAATTATTATATGTTCCTACTAATATTGAAAATAATAGAATGGTACTCAACGTATCATCCCTAAATCCTGGATTGTATATCATTGGAATACACTCAAAAAATAAAGTATATCATGAGAAGTTTATAAAGGAATAACGATGTAGTCAGAATACATTATTGAATACTCATTACTTCTAATCTTAGATATAAGAAATAGAAAACCTTTCTAATCTTCATTTATACAGAAAGTAAAAACTGAATAGTATCTACATCATCAGCGTATGTTTTTATGGTAGGGCATTGTGCTTGGCCAGGCTTTAGAGTTTCTATACCTTTTAAATCGATAATACTGACTACACATTGTATTTCTACTTGATGAGCTGTTAAGTGGGTGCTTAGATTATTTAAATCAGTATAGTATTCATAATGTATACAGCCAATTCTAGAGACTATCGATTCGCTTTCTTTTAACATCAAAAATTCATTATGTAAAAATTTTTCTTTATTCAGTAAATACAATGCCACATTATAATCAAAATTATTTTTATACTTATTGTGATTACCGATATTGCCATAGGAATCCCATGCTACAAAAAGAGTAGTCACATCAAACTCCGAAGGTACATAAATCTTACTCACATTTCTACAACCTAGCCCAAAATAAGAAAAAATATCAGACCCTAAAGCTAATAACTGTTCGTTGCTTTCCTTTCCAGTGATGACGGCAACTGAGCTCCTATTTTGGCGAATGATATGCGGCACATGGCGAAAATAATATTCAAAATGTCTTGCTGTGCTATTACTTCCCGTAGCTATAGCAGCGTCATAATCGCTAAGTTTATTGACCCATAGAAAATAAGGCTTTGCATCAGGATATGCTTCGATAAGTTTATGAATCAGAAATGGAATCAAAACTTTATCTTTATCTGACAGCTTAATCATACTAATGTGGCCAACTAAAAAAGTACATAAAATATCATGTATTCCTACAAGTGGAATATTACCAGCAAGGACAAGCCCTATTTTTTTTGAAACAACAAGATTATCCAAATGGTAATTAGTAGTAAATTCTTTAAGCGCTTCGGAATTGAAATAATTTTGACTTATAGCATGTAACGATGATTTTACATTTTCAGTAGTAAACCATTGATTTTCGGAATAGGCTTGAGAGATGACTGCTTGTAAGTCTTCACTATCTAAATCCAACAATACTTCATGAAGGTATACTATACTCTGAATTCTCTCTTCTAAGGTCATTGATTATAATTAATTACTGAATCAATCTTCCCAAACGTGGGTACTTTCGTCTGCCAATACTTCTTTTCTTGATGCTACATAAGCCCTCCACTTTTCCAACAATTTAATAAAATCATCAGGTAACGGAGTTTCAAAAAACATTTTTTGTCCAGTAGCTGGATGTATAAAACCTAAACTTCTTGCATGTAAAGCTTGGCGTGGTAAGATCTGAAAACAATTGTCCACAAATTGTTTAAACTTACTGTATAAAGTACCTTTTAGAATTCTATCACCACCATATCTTTCATCATTAAAAAGTGTATGTCCTATGTGCTTCATATGTACTCTTATCTGGTGTGTACGCCCTGTTTCTAGCTTACATTTCACCAAAGAAACATAATACATTTTTTCGATAACTTCATAATGAGTCACTGCATGCTTTCCTTGGCTTTCGTCAGGAAAAACTGCCATCTGCATCCTGTCCTTCTCATGACGCCCTATATGCCCCGTAACAGTACCTCTTTCGTTTTTGACGTCTCCCCATACCAACGCGACATATTCTCTATCTATAGTGTGGTCATAAAACTGTTTGGAAAGATGAGTCATAGCATAATCGTTTTTAGCAATCAAGATAAGACCTGAAGTATCTTTATCTATGCGATGGACTAATCCTGGTCTATCTGCAGCATTGCCTTTCATAACAGGCAACTGGACTTGCTTAAAATGATGCAAAAGGGCATTGACCAAAGTACCTGTAGTATTTCCAACTCCAGGGTGCACTACTAAGCCCGGCGGTTTATTGATAACCATAATGTGTTCATCTTCAAAATGAATATCCAATGGAATCTCTTCAGCGAGCAACTCTTCTGAATCATTAGGATTGGAAGGGAGTACTAAAGAAATAGTGTCTCCTGGCCTAATTTTATAATTTGACTTCACCGGATTGTCATTAACTAAAATACAGCCTATAGCGATAGCATTTTGGATCCGAGATCGAGAAACATTATTCAATTTATCTATCAAAAATTTATCGATGCGAATTGAAGATTGATTCTTATCACAAATGATTCGTTGATGCTCATAAAGTTCATCAGATTGTTCTAAGTCTGAAAGTTTGATTGCTGCTCCCATAAATTAAAATCTATATGTAATCCCTAAATCATACCTAAAAATATCCGTTGTACTTTTCTTTAAATCAAAAAGATCAAGGGTAGTTGAAGTGATTTGATTGTTTGGGTTTTTAATATAATACTTCTCGCTTAAGCCAGGCAGATAACTAATACTTAGATTAAGAAACGTATGATCACCTTTGATTGGATAATGAATTCCTCCTACTAAACCGTAGGTAAGCGATAAATTGCCTTCATCTATTTGAGAGTCTGATGTCTCACTATCACCAGAAACTGTTCGGTTTGTTGTGGTATAAAACCACTTGTAACCTAATAAAGCTTCAACATAAAACTCCATTTTGCGAATGTAAAACTCTGGATAATATCTCAATTTGCCATTGAAGCCAAGTAAATGACTGGTGGTTTCGAAGTCAAAATCAACTAAACTAAAATCTATAATTTCCTGTATCACGTCACTTGCGCTTCCTAGCGATGTATAATATAGATTAACACCCCAGAAAAGCGGTTTATCTTCCTTTAATTGACGTAAATATCCAAAATTGACTCCTAACCTACCCGATGATAAATTCCTTTTAAAAGATCCAGAAGGTTGCAAATATGATAGTCCAACCTCCAAAAAATTTACTTTGGATTGGCCATTTAGGTCTTTTGTAGTCAACATTAGAACTAAAATCGATATGAATATAAATCGCATTAAGTTTAGATTTGCTATCTTTGATACTGCAAAGGTAACAAAAATAAAGACTATTTTGGATAAACTCTACAGCAATATCATAAAGCAGAAGTAAATGAGTTTATATTTGAAACCAAGGAATCATATCATTTTACACCGGTTACAGTTAAGTTGCAACCTTTATCCTAATTACCCAAATCCATAAGCATAAAGCCGAAAATGCTCACCACGAAAATTAAAGCATAAATGCCGAGTAAAATGACCATCAGTATCCCCCAAAACTTAAACATGGACTTCTGTGCACCAAAAGCTTGAGTAAGCAAGTCGATATTTTCACTTATCAGCGCTTTTTTAGTAAAATTTGCAAATTCATATAATTTCCAAATAGGATAAATATAAATCAAAGCCATAACTATGTAGACTAGGCCCAATCCTATGCCCATCATACCGCTCATCATGCCCAATTCGGGAGATAATGCACTTAAGCTTCCCATAGAAACCATCATTGTGATACCTAAGAGTATAATGAAACCCATCATGACCATACCCAAAATAGCTAAAAATTTTGCCCATTTTGCAGTTTCTTTGAGATGTGTTTTGGCAAGATTATCCAATTGAAGTCCTACAGGTGCAGACTGTCCAATATTTTCAATACCGTCCATAATAAATAATTTTTAAATTAAAAAATAAGAAATTTCGGTATAAAAATAAAGTAAAGTTACTAATCCACCATATTTTTTGTAATTTAATTTTAAATTATATCTAAAGCTAGTCCTATCATCTGCCCTAATGATTGCTCTCTGTCACTATGGGGCATGCTTTCACCAGTGATAAGTGAGTCAGAAATAGTACAAATAGTCAGCGCTGAAGCATTAAGGGATGCGGCAGTCAAGAAGAGCGCATAAGCTTCCATCTCTAAACAAGTAACACCCATTTTAGCCCATTTTTTCCAACTGCCCTTTTCAAAATCGTAGAAAGTATCAGATGACATAATATTACCGACATGGTAAACCAGGTTGAGTTCTTGTGCTCTATGAGCGGCAGCGGCCAACATGCTATAATCTGAAATAGCCGCAATCTCTCCTCTCACCTTAAATTGTTTGCTAAAATTAGAATTTGTTGAAGCTGCTTGTGCCATTACAATATCTTTAATTTTTACATGAGATTGAATGGAGCCAGCTGATCCCACTCGAATGAGTTTTTTAACATCATAAAACTTAATTAATTCATATGCATAAATTCCGATAGATGGCATACCCATGCCGCTTCCCATAACTGATACCCTTTTACCATTATAATATCCCGTATAACCCAACATATTGCGTACCCTATTAAATTGAACCACTTGAGTAAGGAAATTTTCGGCTATGTATTTGGCTCTCAACGGATCACCAGGTAGTAAAATAGACTGAGCTATTTCCCCTTCATTTGCTTCAATATGTGGCGTAGGCATGATTTATGTTTAATTTTAAAAATCTATTCTTGAAAAAATCCTTTTTCATTTATGATTAGATCAAAATTGATACCAAGTTTAATTTCTAGAACATTTGAATACACCTAATGAAAAATAATTAGGAACGTAAAAGTCTTGGATCCATTAACACAGGTTGACTTTTGATAGATTTCACCTTTTGCATATCTGGGTGCAAAGGATTTAAAATAATATTGTATTCATCAGGAATGATGACACTAGGTACCCGGATGGCATGACACTGCTTTTCAAAAAAGTGTTGATTTGTTATTCTCCATAAATTTTCGTTATTTAACAAGTTACTATGGTTACCCAATACTGATGCTGGAATAGTAATCATATGGTCGGAGGGGATTGACAATTGGATAAACACATAATTTTGTTTTAATGCAGCCTTGCTATTAAAATGCACTAAAAGTTCCAAAAGTGCCAAACTCCTAGCTTCACTTGTGTATAATGCATAAGTTCCAGGCTTATTCCACCTACCGCCATACAAATACGCTCCTTGACCAGACAAATCATCAGCATATTGAGTTTTAGTAATTCGATAAACCGTCATCATGCAAAAATACCGTGCTCCATTCTACCTAAAATCTGAAAAAGTATCTGATAGCCGAAGGGAGTATCTAACATGCTTAATGGAGTAGCATTTTCTAGCTCTGGCACAGGCTGCTTTAGCCATTCATTAAAGGAGCTTTGATCACCAAAAACACTCAATCCTTTTTCCTTCAAAATACTTAATTGAATGATCTTTGATGATGCATCTGCATCCATTTTGTGAGCCACATCATACCTCTGTAAAGTCCTCAATGAAAGATTAAAAATTACTGTCAGATCAGACAATGACAAATTCAAAACCTTACTTAATATCAGTAGGTCACCAAATGTAAATCCATTTCTAGCATCATGTACTACTTTCAGACTAGACTGACTCCATTCAGCATTATATATAGGGGATAATATATAAGGGACAGCTGGCTCGGATGCTATTGAATCTGATGGTAAATCTATAAACTTTTGCATAAAAAAGCATTATGACACAAATATAATGACATTTGTCGTAATTAAAAAATATTTTAACTTTTTTTTTAATTATTTATTACTCCAAAAACACTTTATGACTACTATTCTACCATTAAATACGGTAAAATTTTTTCACCAACTTCTTCCTTCAACGACCTAATCCTTCGAATATGTAAGACATCGGTAAAAGGTCCATGTTGCTTTCTATATTTAATAATTGCATTAGTAGTCTCTTTTGAAAAATAAGGATTGGCTGTAAAAACTTTATAATCGGCTGTATTCAAGTTAATTTTGTTAATTTTGGAAGGATCTACGAGTACAAACTCAGCTATGGGTTGATAAAGGCTATCTGCAATAACTCCTAATTCAGTCAGCTGTTCCTTATAAAGATAACCACCCAACCTTTTTCTATATTGCAAAATACGCTTCACCATATAGGGACCTACTCCCTTTATGGCATCCAATGTAATACTATCTACCGTATTTAGTTCAACAATAATTAGTTCTTGAGTTTTTACAAATTCCTTTTTTTCCGATTTTGAGTAAGTTAAAGTATTTTTCACGGGATATGAAATAAAACCTTGTAGCTCCTTAACTAAAATAGTATCAATTCCATAAATAGATTTAAACTTGGTTTCATCATAAATTTTTCCACCTTTAGCTATAAAATTGGTAAGACTTTTAGCACCAAATTTACTAAAACCTAATAAAACAAGGGAGTCTGTACTGATTGTATTGGGATCGAAGCGGAATTTTTGGGCTGCCTTTTTAATAGGCTTCTCAACTCCCCACATCATTTCGTTCAGATTTTGATTGGGATCATCAGTATCATGTGATATACTATCATTTGAAACAAAGTAATGAGATTGCTCTACTTCTTTAAAGTCTTTATGGGGCCAAAACTCGCCTACACAATAGACTAAAATACACAAAAGTATGAATGCTGCGATACCTCTTCTTTCTTGTAATGTAAAACCGAACCAGTCATTGATCATTATGGCAGTTTTATTTTATATTAACCATACTTAACTCTTTTGCTTTTTGCATCATAAAATGGTATGCTGCATCATATTCATTGGGTATTTCGCCATCTAAAATTGCTTCTCTGATAGCTGTTTTCAAAATACCTACTTCTCTGGATGGCGGAAGTTTAAAAATATCCATAATCTCATCCCCTGATATAGGAGGTTGCCAATTTCTCAAATGATCTTTTTCTTCTACTTCTTTAATTTTTTCCATCAATACTTTGTAGTTTTCTTTATACCGATTTACTTTACCTTCATTTTTAGAGGTAATATCAGCTTTGCATAAAGTCATCAGATCATCTATATCTTCTCCTGCATCGAAGAGTAATCTTCTTACGGCTGAGTCGGTTACCAATTCATTGGTGAGTGCTATTGGTCTTAAATGAAGAAGTACCAATTTTTGTACATATTTCATTTTAGTATCTAAAGGAAGTTTTAGTTTTTTAAAAATTCTAGGGACCATAGCGGCACCTAATGCTTCATGCCCATGAAAAGTCCATCCCAAGTTAGGATAAAACCTTTTAGTTGGAGGTTTTGCAATATCATGGAGAATAGCGGCCCATCTTAACCAGAGATCATTGGATTCTTTACATACATTCTCTAGGACTTCTAGGGTATGATAAAAATTATCCTTATGGCCAATATTATTTTGAATTTCAACACCTTGTAATGCTGCCATCTCCGGAAATATGATTTGGAGTAAGCCAGTATCAAAAAGCAATTTAAAACCCTTTGCGGGTCGGTCAGACATAATGATCTTTTCCAACTCTACACTGATACGTTCTTTGCTTACAATATTAATTCTCTGTTTGTTTTTTATGATTGACTTCAATGTTTTTTCTTCAATGGTGAAGTCAAGTTGAGTAGCAAATCGTATGGCTCTCATCATACGTAATGGATCGTCAGAAAAGGTAATATCCGGGTTTAAAGGAGTTCGAATAATCTTATGCTCCAAGTCATAAAATCCATTAAAACTATCAATTATCCTACCATAATCATCTTCATTCAAGCTTACGGCCAAAGCATTTATGGTAAAATCCCTTCTATTTTGGTCGTCTTCAAGTGTACCGTTTTCTACTGCAGGTTTTCTGGAATCAAGACTGTAAGATTCTTTTCTCGCTCCTACAAATTCTACCTCTAACTCCTGATGCCTTATCATCGCAGTACCAAATCTACGATAAACCGCAATATAAGGTGTAGGTCTCAATTTAGAAGCTAGCTGTTCGGCTAAGGATATGCCATCTCCAACACAAACGACGTCGAGGTCTTTGGATTCTCTAGAGAGCAGGCGATCTCTAACATAACCCCCGACTACATATACAGGTACGTTGAGTTCTGAAGCAGACTCTTGTATAAGTTCAAATATTTTTCTTTCGTACGGTTTTATATTAAATACCATGTATACTCCTAAGCTCTTGTGTTTTATTTTAAATATGAGAAAGTCTTAATTTAAACATCTATTGGCAGACCAAAACTTCCTGATAATGTGCTTTGATTTCATCTAATATTTCATTAATCAACCTGCCATCCATCTCAGCTACTAATTTAGATCTAAAATCTTTTATGCCTGGTAGATCCCTAAAGTAATTGGTATAATGTCTTCTCATTTCTACTATCCCTACCCTTTCACCTTTCCACTCTATACTCTTATTCAAATGTTTGCGGGCTATCTCTACACGATCATCAATACTGGGTGCGTCAAGGATTTGTCCTGTAGCCATATAATGTTTGATATCTCTAAATATCCATGGATATCCTATACTCGCTCTACCTATCATAATTCCATCTACACCATAACGATCTTTATATTCCATAGCCTTTTGAGGAGAATCTATATCACCATTACCAAAAATAGGAATATGTATTCTAGGATTGTTCTTTACCTTTCCAATAAGCGTCCAGTCTGCTTCACCTTTATACATTTGCTTTCTGGTACGCCCGTGAATTGATAATGCTTGGATACCAATATCCTGAAGTCTCTCCGCAACTTCTTCAATATTGAGCGTGCTTTCGTCCCAACCTAGTCTGGTTTTGACGGTAACTGGAAGTGAAGTTGATTTTACAACCCTTTCAGTCAGTTTTATCATTCGAGGTATATCCTGTAAAATGCCTGCTCCTGCCATTTTACACACTACTTTTTTCACTGGACAACCAAAATTGATATCCAACAACTCTGGTCTTGCTTCCTCCACAATCTCAGCAGCTCTGGACATAGAGTCTATCTCAGCTCCAAAAATCTGAATTCCAATAGGTCGCTCTTCGTCGTAAATATCCAATTTTTGAATACTCTTACCTGCATCACGGATAAGACCTTCTACAGAAATGAATTCTGTGTACATCAAGTCTGCACCTTGCTCTTTACATACAGCTCTGAATGGTGGATCACTAACATCTTCCATAGGAGCGAGCAGTAATGGAAACTCACCAATATTGGTATTTCCTATTTTAACCATACTTTGGCAAAGTTTTAAAAATTATAACTAGCTCCAAACCAATACTCTATAATAGAACGCTGAAGATCACGTGCTCGTTCATTGGTGTTGAACATCAATTGAATACCAAACTTCCACTTATCTCCGCCACTCATGTACCCTGCACCGATTAAAGGGAAATTGATTGCCTCGTTCTCGATTATGCCCCTAAAAGGAAGAAATCCATCTGGATCTTTAGAATAATTCATAAATGCATACTCTGCCTGAACATATATTTCGTTGGTTATCTTGCCACGACCAAACACAAACCCACCTAAATCTAATATAGATGGATCTGGGCCTTGAACTGAAAATTGATCGTAAAACAACTTCATGCCGCCGCCAGCGGAAAACCTTTCGTGAAGTTTATACCCTACATTTGCTTTGGAAGAGATGGATAAACCATTAAAAAAGCCAAGATTCCCAAACAATAAATCTCCAGTTAATTTTTCAGAAAATGGAGGAGTTATTTCCATTTTATTTTTAACTGATTTTTTATTTTTGGAAGTTGTAGAAGTAGTACGCTTTCTTACTTGTGCGTCTGCATGATCTGCCATCACAAAAACACAAAATACAAGTATAAAAAATTTTAAAAATCTAGAAATTGTCATCATAACATTCATTATTTTGGTCAAAAGTATAAATTTTTTGCATTTTTTCTCATGTCGTTTTACTTATTTAACTAAAATTTATAGTATTTTAACCTATTGTATATAAGTTGCTAACTATTTTTATTTTAGTACAAACCACTAAAGTATTATTTACTACTTTTGTCTCATCAAATTAATCAAAGAAATATAAACAAATAAATAAGTATATGAGTTTAAGACCCGATATAATGATTTCGACAAAAGTGCAGGCCATGGAAGAATCAGCTACCATCAGGATGGCACAAAAATCACGTGATCTAGCTGCAAAAGGAGTTCACGTGATCAGTTTAAGTCTGGGAGAACCTGATTTTGACACCCCTGAATTCATTAAAGATGCTGCTTATCAAGCTTTAAAAAAAGGAAATACTAAATATACACCCGTACCAGGTACTTTGGATTTGAGAAATGCTATTTGTGATAAATTTAAAGCAGAAAACGACCTTAATTTCAAACCATCACAGATTGTAGTTTCCAATGGAGCTAAGCAATCTATCGCCAATATTTGTATGGCAACACTCAATGATGGAGATGAAGCTATCATCTTAGGACCATACTGGGTTTCATATGTAGAAATCGTAAAATTTGCTGGTGGTGAACCTGTGGTCGTAAGCGCTGGTATTGATGCGGATTTTAAAGTTTCAGCTGAACAAATCAAAGATGCTATAACTCCAAAATCAAAATTACTTATATTTTCATCACCTTGTAATCCTACAGGATCTGTTTATACTTATGATGAACTTAAAGCTATCGCTGAAGTATTAGCTTCCCACGACCACATCTTAGTGATATCAGATGAAATTTATGAGTACATTAATTTCACTGGTAAGCATGCGAGTATAGGTGCATTTGAATCCATGAGAAACCGTACTGCAACTGTAAATGGATTTTCTAAAGGTTTTTCGATGACTGGATGGAGATTAGGATATATGGGAGGACCACAATGGCTTGCTGATGCATGCAATAAAGTTCAAGGACAAATCACATCTGGAGCTGCATCATTTAGTCAGGAAGCTGCGGCTGTAGCCCTTCGTAAAGAAAGAACTGAAGCCATGGAAATGGAAAAAGCATTTTTAAGACGTAGAGACCTTGTAATCGCTCACCTTAAAGATGTGCCAGGAATCAAAGTTAATCAACCTCAAGGAGCTTTTTATGTATTTCCTGATGTCAGTGCATATTTTGGTACAACAAATGGAAATGTTTCCATCGATAACGCTGATGATTTTGCCGAAGCCATGCTTACAGAAGCACATGTAGGGACTGTGTCTGGTTCAGCATTTGGCGACGACCAATGTATAAGACTTTCTTATGCTGCCGCTGATGAAGACCTGATAGAAGCCGTAAAAAGAATTAAAAGTTGTCTTGCAAATTTCAAACCTAAATTTACTTAACAAAGTCAAAAGGTTATTTAAAACCAATACCAGATTTATTGGTTTTGCCATTTAGTAAGGTATCATTTGCTGATACAATATCTGAGCTTATAATAATATTGCTTTTGGATTTTCCATTTTTGCTAAGATTATCAGCAACTCTAAGATTTTGAAATTTAATGACATCCAGAATCAATCTTCTGACTGCCCTAGCATTACCAAAATACTTTTCTCTACTTTTATACATGTCTTCGAGACATTGTAAAAGGACGACATTGGCTTTAAGGTCGCATTTATATCCTTCATTTAGAAGCATTTGCAAAGCAATGTTCATAAGCTGCTGACTTGTATAATCATCGAACTGATAGGTCTTGTCAAACCTAGAACTCAAGCCTGGATTTGCTTTTAAAAATACATCCATCTGATCGGGATATCCCGCTACTATTACAAAAACTCTGCCACGGTAATCCTCCATCTTTTTAAGCAGGGTTTGTATCGCTTCATGCCCGAAATCCCCTTGCATACCATTAAAATTACTTAAAGCGTAGGCTTCATCTATAAACAGTACGCCATCCAGAGCCTGATCAATTTTTTCAGCTGTCTTAATGGCGGTTTGACCAACAAAGCCAGCGACTAGGCCTTGCCTATCTGTCTCTACGATATGCCCACGTTCCAGCAAGCCCAAAGCTTTATAAAGTTTAGCCAGGATGCGTGCTACTGTAGTTTTGCCTGTACCCGGATTACCTACCAAGACAGTATGCAAAGAAAAGACCGAAAGTACGCTTTTACCAATAGTATTGTGATATCTGACTATGCTGACCATTTCTTTAATTTGTTGTTTGACTTGGTCTATTCCTATTAAAGCGTCTAGTTCACCCATTACTGAATCCAACAATTCTTCATCTACAGGTATTTCGGGTAATTTGTTGGCTATCTTAGATTTTAGCGGGAGTACATCAGCATCTGTGACATTAGACAATTGAGCTTTTGAAAGCCGTCTTGGATTTTTTCTATTCATGATTCTCAGACCTAGATTTAGCTTTACTTTCTCGAGTAAATCTTGGATAAATCGGGCATTGCCAAAAGTATAGTCACGGTCTCTGTAGGCTCTGGTAATGATTTCTTTTAAAATTTTAAGACTACTTTCAGAAAAAAGCACTTCCATATACTGAGCTTTAAGAATAGCTATCTCCAATAATTCTTGTGGCGTATAATCTTGAAAATCAAATTGATGGCTAAATCTAGATTTTAAACCCGGATTGGATTTAAGAAAATATTCCATCTCTTTTGGATATCCCGCTACAATTACTGCCATATCGTTTTTCCCACTGGAAAGCTCTTTTATCAAAATCTCTATGGCTTCCTTCCCAAAATCTTTGGCATCATCGTTGGCTCTAGCTAAGGAATAAGCTTCATCTATAAAAAGTACTCCTCCTTTAGCTCTTTCGATCGCATCTTTTGTTTTTGGAGCTGTTTGACCTATATATTCACCGACTAGATCAACCCTATCCACTTCTACCACATGACCTTTGGATAGTAAGCCCATTTTTTTATATATTTGCCCCATAAGTTTTGCTACTGTGGTCTTTCCTGTTCCTGGATTGCCCTTAAATACACTATGTAAATTTAAGGAACTCAACTCATCAAATCCTTTTGCTTTTCTCAAGTTTATGAACTCAAGATATTTTGCATGGTCTTTAATTTGTCTTTTTAACTGTTGTAAGCCTACTAGTTGATCTAGTCTTTGATATACATCGTCAAAGGTTTCATGATCATCCACAATGTTGGGATCATTTAAAAATCCACTTTCTGAAGTTTTGACTAACGGGAAACCAACAATAGCATCATCACCTACTTCAAATTCAACAGTGGCCAGCAAATAATCCATAAAAACTACTTCAACGGTATACATGCCTGGCTTCCACGATCCTTTGGCATTAGCACCCCAACCTGCAGTAATCTTGATATAGTCGTCATCTTTTTTAATGTGACTAAGTCGAGTGACTTGTCCTTTTAATTCCCTTGCTTGATTATAAAATTTAACAAACAACTCACAATGCCAATTTTCAGACTTTATTTTATTAATCAAATGGATCGCCGTGTAGACATACCTTGTTTGCTCTGCTGAAAAGGTCATCAAGTAATTTCTCTCCTCTTCGATCAGATCATCATATTGTCCTTCGTAAAGCCTTAATGTTTTCAGCTTTACGGGTTGTGCCTGAACTTCATTTTGCAAATCCACAGCAAAGTCTTCAACATAAAAATATTTAGAACCTGAAAGGACACCATCAATCCAAGCTTCCCAATAATAGGTACCTTTCTTCCAGAATGTTCCCTCTTTCTTATTGCCCCAACCTTCTCGTATAAAGACCACATGATCATACTTTGAAATTTTCTTCTTAAACGTAAGGTTACAAACTTTCTTCTTAGAACTTTTTACATCAAAGCACCTTAATTCAATATCAACATCCCAAGTATCTCTATCAAATAATTTATTGTAAAAGGAAAGCTCAGCATAGATATATGTAGTTTCGCTCTTTTCAAACACTTGTCTATACTTTTTCCTATTGTCCGCAAGCCATTCTGTGGATGAATATACCTTAAGCTCCTTAAACTTAAAATTTTTATTTTCTGCACTAGGAATCTGATCGTCCATAATTGTCCTATTCTAAAAACGAAGATAATACAATTATTGCTTTCTTCATACAAAATATATAAAAAGTTATACTAAATAATATAATTCAGAAGAATAACCAAAAATCAGTAAATCATTTAAATTTAAAAATTTCACAAAAGAAGTTTTAGTTTCCCCACATAATAGATACTTACATCTTTAGATACTCAATCACTCATTTCATCACATCCAACCTAATAGCGAGTATAAATAAACATTTTTATTTAAAATCTTGAAGATTTACCATTTTTTATTAAATTTGCTACCCTATCAAATGCCACCTTTTTATGTCCAGAAAATCATTGTATAACCTAGGTCTTTATATCGTCATTATCACGACCTTCCTAAGTTGCCAACAAGAAGACGAGCGTCAAGGCATTGCTTGGAAAAATATCGAAAAAGGATTGCAAACCGCTTTCATTTCCGCAAAAAACGGAGATACTATCCGACTCGATGGTGGCCATTTTTGGTTTACCCGTAGTATCATGATGGATGGCAAATCAGATATCGTCATCATAGGAGCTGGAATGGAGGAAACCGTACTATCGTTCAAAGGGCAACAAGAAGGTGCGGAAGGTATCAAAATCTCCAATTGTAAAAACATCCAACTCATAGGCTTCACCGTAGAAGATGCCAAAGGTGACAACATCAAAGTTACGGATACTGATGGTATTCTCTTCTCCAAAGTCAAAGCTTACTGGACCA
Source organism: Aureispira sp. CCB-QB1 (assembly GCA_945870185.1). Lineage (GTDB taxonomy): Bacteria > Bacteroidota > Bacteroidia > Chitinophagales > Saprospiraceae > OLB9. Next base: position 21,998 of record CAMBRK010000063.1, read on the forward strand.
ATGGTGCCAAAGAGAGTAATGGTGCCTATGGTTTTTATCCTGTGCTTTGTAAACGTGTGGTGATTGAAGATTGTGTAGCCGCTCGTGCATCGGATGCAGGTGTGTACGTGGGGCAATCAGATTCAGTCGTGATCAGGCGAAATATTGTTTATGAAAATGTGGCAGGAATTGAAAGTGAAAACAGCAATTTTGTAGAAATTTACAACAACCATACGTACAATAATACTGGTGGCATTTTAGTATTTGACCTACCTGGATTGACCCAATATGGCCACCACACCAGGGTATTTAACAATAAGGTCATCAGCAATAACCACACTAATTTTGCACCAAAAGGTAACATTGTTGGTATGGTTCCACCCGGGACTGGCATCATGTTGTTGGCTACGAGAAATATAGAAATTTTTGGTAATGAAATCAAGGACAATCGTACTTGCCCGACAGCCATTATTAGTTATGATTTGGTAACAGAAATGTCTCAAGACAAAAAAGAAAACGACTCATCTGGTCAACCTGTAAACCACCAATACAAATTAGATAGTTTGTATAATCCATATCCGAATTATGTCTTCATTCACGGCAATACTTACACCAATACACATTGGTTCCCTACCCTAGAGTCCGATTTTGGAAAGTTATTTCTAACCAAGTTTTTTATGGATACACCTGACATTGTGATTGATGGTTTTTCTGATACCAAACTAAAAGATGGATTTGATTTTTGTATGGATCAATCAGAAGCTTCTTTTGCCAACCTAAACATTCCCGAAAATCTAAAAAACATACTTACCGATCCAAGTCCTTATCTGTGTAAAGAAGGTATTGTAAAAGAAACCACCTTCAAATTTCCAGGTCAATAATCTCTAAACGTCTCCAAATGTCTAATATATTTCGCAGTAATTTTCTGATACCAATAGTCATTTTCATCACAATTTGCATTATTCCCATTGCTTGTAAACAAAAAGAGCTATCCGTACAAGTAACCGAAGAAAACTATACGCACAGCAGCATAGAAGATGTACAAGCTTTGAAAAAATTGTCAGATTATGGCATGTTTGAATTACCGCTTGCTGAGATAAAACCCAAAGAAGGCGTTTTACCTTACGACCTGAATTCGTCGCTTTTTACAGATTATGCTTTCAAAAAAAGATTTATTTATCTGCCTGAAGGTACCGCAATGACGTACCATGAAGATCAGGCATTTGATTTCCCAGAAGGTAGCTTGATCTTTAAGTTTTTTTATTACCCAAAAGATTTTAGACAGCCAGAAAAAGACTTACAACATATAGAAACTAGGGTACTCATCCGAGAAAATAACGATTGGTCGGCGCTCACTTACATCTGGAATGAAGTGCAAAACGAAGCTTTTCTTACCATCGCAGGCGAAACAAAAACGGTAGCATGGATCGATGAAGCTGGCAAAAACCAATCCGTAAATTACAGTGTACCCAATCTCATTCAGTGTAAAAGTTGCCATGAATTTAATAGTAAAATGATGCCAATCGGACCAGCTGCAAGAAATCTTAATAAACCTTATGCCTTTGCCAAATCAACCATTAATCAATTGGACCACTTCATATCTTTGGGAAATCTCCAAGGCATCACAAGCGCCTCATCTTGCCCCAAAATAGCAGATTACTCTGATCCATCTTTTGCAATAGATGAACGAGCGCGTGCATATTTAGACATCAATTGTGCGCATTGTCACAGACCAGAAGGTCCTGCCAAAAACAGTGCACTCAATCTACTCGCATCTGAAAAAAATCCCATCGCCTATGGTATCATGAAGACTCCGATAGCAGCAGGCATTGGTTCAGGTGGCCTTAAATATGACATCGTACCAGGCAAACCTGATCAGTCCATTCTTCATTATCGTATGAACTCTTTACAGCCAGGTGTTGCTATGCCAGAGTTGGGTAGAAAGATGGCTCATACTGAAGGACTAGCATTGATTACCGAGTGGATTAGTCAGATGAAATAGGTTCTAAACTCACTAATATTCCACTTTAAGTATTGTCGATCAAGCAACAGGATTGAACCAATCTAGTTGGAATTTGGTTTAATAGTGTTCGATAAAGCAGATTAACAAAATCAAAAAACATTTGGATAGTAAAATTTTAGAGTTAATCACTCATTCATTGGGGATCAGAGAGCAAAGTGTAAAAAATACGCTTGAATTATTGATGGAAGGGGCTACCATACCTTTCATATCCAGATATAGAAAGGAAAGAACAGGAAGCCTTGATGAAGTTCAAGTAAGTGATATACAAAAACAATATAAAAAACTCACTGAACTTATTGAACGAAAGGAAAGCATTTTGGCATCTATCGAAGAACAAGGCAAGTTGACTCCTGAGCTCAAAGCAAAGATTATGGCTTCCTTTGATTCGAATGAAATAGAAGACTTATATCTTCCTTACAAGCGACGCAAAAAAACTAGAGCTGATGTAGCCAGAGAAAATGGGTTGGAACCTCTGGCAAAAATCATTATGGCTCAAAGAAATCAAGACATTAGCCGACAAGCTGATAAATTTCTTAATGAGAAAGTTGAAGAAATCAAAGATGCGATAGCAGGAGCACAGGATATTATCGCAGAATGGGTTAGTGAAGATCAGGACATTAGAGAAAGATTGAGAGGTAATTTCAGGAAGTTTGCCGTCATTAAATCCAAAGTAGTAACCAAAAAGAAAGCTGAAGCGGAAAAATTTCAAGACTATTTTGAATTTCAAGAGAGCTTATCTCGTTGTCCGTCACACCGATTTTTGGCTATGATGCGAGGAGATCATGAAGGTATGCTGAAAGTGTCTTTGGAAATAGATGATGTGAGAGCACTGGAAATGATGGACAGAAAGTATATCAAATCTAACGGTGAAGAAGCTGACCTGATTGCTGCAGCGATTGAAGACAGTTATAAAAGGCTTATTTTTCCAGCTTTGGAGACCCAGATTATCAACGAATTTAAAGAAAAGGCTGACGATGAAGCGATTCGTGTATTTGGAGAGAATTTGAGACAACTACTCCTAGCTGCTCCACTGGGACAAAAAGCAGTGGTAGCCATTGATCCTGGTTTTCGTACAGGATGCAAAGTGGTCGCTTTGGATGCCAATGGAGATTTTCTGGAGTATAAAACTATTTTTCCGCATCAGCCCCAAAATCAACTGGATGAAGCGAAAAATATAATCAGAATGCTGGTAGATAAGTATCAGGCCAAAGCTATAGCAATTGGTAATGGTACCGCTTCTAGGGAAACGAAAACTTTGATAGATACTATTCGTTTTGATCAAAAAATGGATATATACGTAGTCAGTGAAAGTGGTGCATCTATCTATTCTGCTTCAGATGTTGCTCGAGAAGAGTTTCCTGAGCATGATGTGACTGTTCGTGGTGCAATATCTATAGGTAGAAGATTGATGGATCCTTTGGCAGAGCTTGTAAAAATTGATGCCAAATCTATCGGTGTAGGACAGTATCAGCATGACGTGCACCAAGGTAAACTGAAAGAAAACCTAGACCAAACGGTAGTAAGTTGTGTTAATAAAGTAGGTGTCAATGTCAATACAGCTTCTCAGCACATTCTGACTTATATCGCAGGTCTCGGTCCAGCATTGGCCAAAAATATTGTTCAATATCGCAGAGAAAATGGTGATTTTAGGGAGATTAAAGAATTGAATAAAGTACCTAGGTTAGGCAACAAAGCATATGAACAAGCCGCAGGTTTTTTAAGAATCAAGAATGGTCGTAATATTTTGGACGACACTGGAGTACATCCCGAAAGATATGCTTTGGTAGAAAAAATGACAAAAGTCGCAGGTTTGAACTTGGATGCATTTATTCATGACAAAGCTTCAAGACAACAACTCAAACTAGAACAATTCATTACAGATGATGTCGGACTTCCTACCTTGACAGATATCATGAAGGAACTGGACAAACCTGGCTTGGATCCTAGAGGAGAAGCCCAACTTTTTTCATTTGACGAGAATATAAGGTCAATAGCTGATGTATATGAAGGAATGGTGATCCCTGGTATAGTGACCAATATGACCAATTTTGGCGCCTTTGTAGACATTGGTGCCAAACAAGATGCTCTTTTACACATTTCACAGATAACCAAAAAGTTTATTCAAAATCCAGCTGAAGTCTTGCGCTTAGGGCAAGAACTAAAAGTTGCTGTAATGAGTGTCGACGCTTCTAGAAAAAGAATCAATTTGACCCTTTTATTTTAAATGATCCATAGCTTAAACATATATGTACAAGAATATAAAATTTTGGTTGGTTTTGAGCATAGTAAGCTTTATACTTTTCAGTACAGGTTGTAAGCCTGATTCCACCGCAAAAACGCTATCAGATACAACCCATCAAAAAGATTCGGTAGCTACACAAGAACCATTACTATCGTACTTCAAGAAAAATGGAGATTTTTACAAATTGGAATGGCCCATGTTATTGAGAACCCAATTTGAAGAAAAATACGTGGATACCATGGCTATGGAAGTCTCTCTACCCATTTTTACAGATACCTTAAAAGTCCTTGACGGTAAAATGGTAGAAGTAGAAGGTTTTTTTATTCCAGTAAGTGAGACGGGAGATGATAAGATTGTGATATTATCAGCTTATCCGTTTGCTCAATGTTTTTTTTGCGGCAAGGCTGGTGTGGAATCGATCATTGACATATTATCACCGAATAAGATGCCACACTTAAAACTAGATGCCAAGATCAAATTCAGAGGTCGTCTAAAACTCAATCGGGACAACTTCGACTACTTGATATATGTGTTGGAAGAAGCAGTATTGGTTGTCGAATAATCGAACACACACAACCACATAAATACAAACGCACAGGTTCAGCCAATATCTGAATCTGCTGATCACCTGATTATAAGATCATTAAGTTCACAAGATTTTATCGTATTGATGTCAGGTCTCCTTTAGCCGTAAAGTGGCATTTATATAATTAGGGCTTGCTGAAAAAGTCAAATTCTTTCAAAAAAGTTATTGATATAGGTCTAGGATATCGTTCAAAAAACAAGCGATAGAGAACGGAAGAGTCAAAAGTGCGTCTATCGCCAAGGAAGAATACTAAGAGTTAACATCTGATAATCAAGGCGATAGAAAAATGCAGGACTGAACGATCCTTTATGGTCGAGCATGACAATGCGAGAAGTGAAGGAACCCGAAAGGGATGGGCGG
>CAMBRK010000064.1 GCA_945870185.1 Aureispira sp. CCB-QB1
TCTGGTTGAATGGAAAATAATCCAAATTGTCCTGAGATCCTTTTTGTAATGTGTGGCGGATAAAAAATTCCATGACCAGTAATATTAAATGGGTCGATATCTAGTGTTGTATCAATATAATGGCATGTATGCATAACGTATAAAGCCGCGCCATTTATATTTACTTCTTTCAGCGTACCATCAAAGTTAGCTTCTGGTTTTGTAGCAAAATAGAGTGCTATTAATGGACTTGATGTCCAATCAAGAAGTCTTGTTGGCAGACCATGATGCTGAGCAACAGCAAGCCATTCCCAATCATTGCTAGGTTCGGGGTGAATTTCTGCTCTTGCTCTTAATTTAAATCTATTAAAAGTTTCTTTTTCATAATCATCCAGTGTCAAATGACAAAATCCTTCGCTATTTATTCTTCCAATACTTGGAATTAATTTATGGTTTACGCAGTCAGTTACACCTCTAAACAAGAAGTGACCACAATTGTATTTGTTTGTAACTAAATCAATAATCTCTTCTAACGAAGTTATTTTAACTATATCCAAATCATCCATATTACTCTAATTTAAATTTTTAATCTCTTCTTTCCTGTCAATAAGATCTGCATTAATCCTTTTTTCTGCTCTCGGAGTTTGTCTGCTTTGGCACGGAGAAGGGTGATTTCTTTGTCTGCGGCTTGCAAGACTTGGGCAATGGCTGTTTGTTCTTCTACTGAAGGGAATGGTATCTTGACCATACAAAAATCGTCATAACTTATTTGTTTTCCATCTCTTATCCCAATAACTGCAATAGATAAATGACCAATAAAATCTGAAGATTTGTAATATTGCTTATAAAATTCATCACAGATGTCTTTTTTCGGTTTCAGAACTGTGTAAGCTGGACTAACTAATCCTCTATAGTATGAGTATTCCAATCCCCCTTGGAATGAACGCAAGCTAATGATAAAATCACCAATTTCTACAAGCTTAAATCCTTCAGTACCTGTTGTAGGCATCGTAACTCTACCTTCTAACATTGTTCTAGGTATCATCCCTCTGTCTTGGGTAGCCGAAAGAAGTTCTTCATTAGCATAACCTTTTTTTGATATACTTTTGAAAACTTCACCCGCACCAAGTTTTTTCCATTCCCCATCAAACCCTTTCAATCGCTTCTTACCAGTAAGTAATTGCTGCACGAGCCATTTTTTACGGACTTCTTTTTGGGTGATGAGCTGCTCTGTTTTATGGATGGCATTATCCCAGGTGGAGAGAACGGATGCTATGGCTTTTTGCTCGGGGAGTGGAGGAAGTGGTATTTTAAGTTTCCTAACTTCAGAAGAATTAATTGCAGGGTAATTTGATCCCACTAACAAATGATGAAATTGCCTATCAATACCATTACTGAATAAATATTGAAACAAAAATTCGTTACAGCATTTTCTTGTTGTAATAATCGCAAAACCTGTTGAAGCAATTAAGTCTTTTACTTCATTCCTAATAAACGAAAAACCTCGAAGATTTGGACGGACTGTGGACATTAAAATATCACCTTTCTTTACTATTCTTCTTGCCCTTGAAGGTGCTGATGCAAAAATTTGTTTTGTTGTTTCAATTTTGAAATCTTCAGAGTCAACATCAGATAAAGAAATATACTGAAATTCATAATCCTTTGACGTGCTTCCACTTAAACTTTCCTTATCGATATCAGCTACATCTTCAAAATGTTTTACATCCCAATCATTTGGAATCTCAGTATTATAAAATTGCTTAGTACTTTTAGTTTTATTCGTCATTTGCTAGAATTCGTATTGTTTTTTAAAGATTCCACTTCATCAAGAAATGAACTTATATTTTGTACATCGTTTTTAATATCTTTCAGATCATTTACGGTATCATCCCAATTTACTTGTCTTAATGTCTCTATAAAGGTCCATACTCTATGATCAATGTTGTATTTAAAAGATTCAAATACAAAAAGTGCATCATCATCAGACATGCTTTCATTCTCCCTTGTTTTATTAAGAATTCTAACACTATTTGATAAGCTGCTTAGTAATGGTCTCATTTTGGTAACAATTAAAATATTTGTTTCAATTTTATAGGTAACTTTTTCAATTATTGTATTCCACCACATGACAACATTTATACCATTTTTTTCAATATTATCTTTACCATCCGAATAGGAAAGTAGTGGGTAATTTAAGTTTGATATAATATTTGTCAATAACTCTATCTGCTTATAAACAATAGTCATCGCCCTACTAGTCATAAACTCTCTTCTTTGAGCTGATAATTCTTGTTGTTGTTGCCAAAGTGTAATAATAATACCAGCCAAGGATAATCCTGTAAAAAGTGCATTAACTGCTCCGAACTGGTCTCCAAATGTACCTGGTCCATCAGCATCACCACAATACTTATTTATCCAAAAGTAACTTCCGAGCCAGATGGAAATAACTCCTAGAAGTACTGAGATATAGAATAGCAGCCTTTTAAGCTGTTTTGATTTTTTTACATTTATCATTACCATTGTAATTTACTTACCTTTTTCTTAATTTCATTTACAACTCGACGACAATATTCATTTAAGATGTCTTGAATTTCATCTTCTGTTAGGATTTCAGAGATTAACTTTTCACAATTAAACTTTGGATCTTCATTCATAAATATTTTATATTGTCTAGAAGTAAAATCAATGTATAGGACACCTTGAATACCGAATATGTCAAGTCCGTTTTTCTTGAAATTTATTAAAGATGGAACATATTTCATTTGTTGGTTTATAGAAGGCGTTATACTTTGCGCCATATTTTGATATTGTGGTGATTCGTGAAGGATGTATGCATTATAATCACTTTGATTAAAGACACACTGAAAGTTTGAACTTTCGAACAATGGTGTAAACTTTTCTTCAATCACTTTATATAATTCTCTTAGCATTGGAAATATGCTATCATCCATCCTTTCTAGCGTATTTTCAACTGTACGTAAAGTTGGTATGGTGTCTTCTCTCATAGAAAGCATAGCCAACTCTTTCTCCCAATCATTGGCTTCTTCAATACTTTCACCCTTGGCTGCATTGATTGCAATCTCCAAACTCCATTCAGCTTGTTCTGCAATATATGTGATAAATGACTCCATATCTCCAGCATCAGCGAGACGAAGTGCATTGAGATATTTGTCTTTGTTAGCTGATTTGATAACCACAGGTGGGTAACCATGACGTATTAGGATGTAATTCATCAAAAGTCTTGAGATACGGCCATTTCCATCATCAAAAGGATGAATCAATACAAATTTATGGTGGAATACCGCCGCTAGTGTAATGGGATGCAAACCATCTTTTTCATCTCGATACCAATCCATCAACTCTCCCATCAATGCGGGAACCTCTATTGGATCCGCATAATGAAAGACTTCTCCATTTTGTAGCAATACTGAGTTAGGGTACTCCTTATAATCACCTACTTTGATCTTTTTTCTTGTTGGATTTCCATTAAGGTCAATGGCATCTTTATAAAAGTCTTTGACTAAAATTATTCTATTTAATTCTCGTATATCATTCTGATTGATCTCTCGACTTGGATCCGTAGCCCATTCTTTGATCATCATAAATGCTGCGTCGTGGGCCCTCATTTCATCCAACTCACGCATTTCGTAGAGCTTGCCTTGAGGTAGGATATCTTTCAGCAATAAAACCTTTGTATCCTGATAAGTCAGCGTATTACCTTCCATGTGGTTGGAATTGTAATTGAATTCAAGACGAAATTTTTCGTCCAATCTTCGTTGATCTTTATCAGAGATTGTTAGGCCGGATAATTCGGATTTGAGCTGATTTATTTTATCAAAAATGTTATACATGCTTTTGCTTTTTTGAACATTATTTTAGAAAGAAATCCTTCTGATGCCTTTTTTATTTCTCTTGCCATAGGGTTTAGTCTATTAACTCTTGTAAATACTTACTCATTTGGGATTCTACTTCTTTCAGTTCAGCTTCTAAGCGCTCGATCTCTGTTTGTACTGCAGCGATATCCACTTCCGCTTCTTCTTCAAAAGTATCCACATAGCGCGGAATATTGAGATTGAAGTCATTTTCAACAATCTCATCATATGTGGCTACATAGCTATATTTATCTTCTATGACACCAGGTGCCAAAGTTCCTTCATTAAATTTGCGATAGGTATCTACAATGTGCGCTATGTCAGATTCCCTAAGTTTGTTTTGGTTTTTGGCATTCTCAAAATGTTTGGAGGCATCAATGAAAAGGACATTTTTATTGTCGCCCTTTGCTTTATTAAAAATAAGAATAGCTGCTGGAATGCCGGTACCAAAAAAGAGATTGGCAGGAAGACCGATGACAGCTTCCAGGATATTTTCTTCGATGGTCTTTTGTCTGATCTTGCCTTCACTTGCCCCACGGAATAGGACACCATGCGGGACCACTACGCCTACTTTGCCTTTGCCTTCGTAAGTGGTCTCGATCATGTGGGAAATAAACGCCCAATCTCCTTTGATTTTAGGTGGTACTCCACGCCAAAATCGTTGGTACTGGTCCGTTTCAGGGTCATAAGATATGGTGGTTTTATCACCGTCTTTATCTTCTACCTTTCCCCATTTGTCTAGTGAGAAGGGTGGATTGGCTACTACTGTGTCAAACTTCATTAACGAATCTCCTTCTTTTAGTTTGGGATTTCGGATGGTATCTCCCCATCTTATAGTGGCATTGTCGAAACCATGGAGAAACATATTCATCACTGCAAGTGCCCAAGTAGATCCATTGGCTTCTTGACCATAAAGCGAAAAATTGTCTGACCCTACTTCCTGACCGGCTTTGATTAGTAATGATCCTGAACCACATGTAGGGTCACAGATTCTAGAACCAGGAGCAGACTTAGTTAATCTCGCGAGTAAAGTGGACACTTCAGCGGGTGTGAAGAATTCTCCAGCTTTTTTGCCGGCATCACTGGCAAAGTTGGATATAAGGTATTCATACGCACCACCTATGATATCATTGCCTGCCAATCGGGATGGACGTAGATTGAGAGCATCTTTGTTGAAATCTAGTAATAGGTTTTTGAGCCGAGTGTTTTTATCTTTGGTATCGCCTAGCACAGAACTATTGAAATTGATATTCTGGAAGATACCTGCACCATCATCGCTGTAGAGTTTCTCTCTATTGGCTTCTTCGAGATCTTCTAATGCTATATCTATCAACTCGCCAATGTTTGTATCATTCCTGTGTTCGTACAGGTATTTGAAATGGCTATGTTCTGGTACCACAAAACGTTCGTGTTGCATGGCGCGTTTTGCTCTTTCTGCATCTCCATTATATTTGGTCAGGTATGCTTCATATTTGTCATCATGGACGTCGCTGAGGTATTTGATGAATAACATCGTTAGGATATAGTCCTTATAAATACTAGGGTCTATGCTGCCACGAAAGGTGTCGCAAGCTTTCCAAACGGCATCATTGATGTCTTTTTGTGTGATGGTTGTTGTCATAATCTATTTTTAATTAAAACATTGATGATTCATACTTGCAATATTTATATTAAACCTGTTTACTAAACAAGTTTCAATATCTTCACTGCTACATTGATGTTTCTCATAAGTTGCTTCACTACCATCTTGAGGAATAATTGACACGTCAAATTCTCCACCCCCATCATTACAACGGCAAATTTCAATTTTTACTTTTTCGCCACTTTTAGTTTCTGCGTCACAATATTGGCAACCGCAATTTTTGCAAGGTATGTCTATCATATTTTATAAATTTAATGATTTAATTATTTGTTGTTGGATTAATTGGTCTTTCAAGGATGCGATTTTTTGCAAGAGTTCTTTTTGAATCATCCTTAAATGATCGATTTTAAGGATTAAATTTTGTTTGTCTAAAGGAATAAGTGGTATTTCCACTTGCTCCAATGAATTTTTGGAAATAGAAGGAATAGAAGTTCCTTTGGCTTCGGATTTTAGTCGTTGAATGGTGTCAGGTTGGTTTAAGAACCATTTTACGTATTCCGGTAAGATATCAGCTCTTAATAATCGAATGACAAAAAAGGAAGTGGATGCTACCGCTAAAGGTAAGCTGTGGTTACGGACAGCCGCAAAATTCTTATTTCCTTTAGCAGCAAATAAGACATCGCCTTTGTTTAGAAAATGTTTTGAGTGTAGATTGTCCCCAGAAATTGTGGGTGCCCAAAATCCTAAATGATTTCCACTTTCGTCAAAATCATTGGCCTGAAGGCATACCACATTCCCATCTACATTTGGTTTTGCGAATACACCTGTTTGGATTTCAGCAATGTCTTTTAATAATACTCTCAAGTTGTGTAAAATATTTATTTAAGTACATTAACTACAAAAGGGTGATTTAAGTTTCAGGATGTTTAAAAAAAGATAAAATATTTTTGAGTAGCAGGTGTACAAAGTGCTTTTTATCTATTTGGGTTATGTTGAAAACAAAATCCGTTGCATAATCTGGTGCGTCGTTTACACCTTAGTTGCTCCTTTGTTTTCCCTTTACATCTTGCAGTCTCACAAGAACCAACTGCTTTGTTCTTTCCAGAGTGGAGGAAGATTGCTTCATTCGGAACTGGTGGCTTGCAGACCTTACAAGGTCGAAGGTGGTAATTTTTTATAGCTTCATCAACTGTCATTTGCAGTGAAACATTATTGACATGTTTGCATTTTGCTAAATGGTATTTATTACCCGATGGTGTTTTGTAAACTGACTGGGCAAAAGAGCTGACTGAAAAAAGTGTAAGGATGATGGATAAAAATATGGTTCGATGTATATACATGTATTAGATTGATTATTAAAAATGTGATCTTCTTACCACTTCCTGTATCTCAAGTGTAGGTGGTTTGGCCTAAAAACACGTTTTTCTTTTAAAATTTGATTATTCACAAAAATATGAATTTAGAAGAATAATTAGATATATTTGCCGTAATTTATAGAGTATGACTTATAAAGATGATGATGAATTAATCGCAGCACTAAAGCAAAAAGATCGGAATGCATTCAAATACCTGTATAAAAACTATACTGGGCCCATAAAACATTTTGTAAAAACTAATGGAGGACAGGATGCGGATGCGGAAGAAATAGAACAAAGTGTGATCATCTTGCTTTATGAAAAAATTACAGCAGGCAACTTTGTTTTAAACCAAGGGACTAAGCTAAGTACTTATATGTTTGCTGTTGGAAAAAATATGTGGTATAAAAAGGCTGGTAGGGATATCAAATTTTCTGACGAAACAGAAATCATGGATAGTGTAGATGAATTTGATATAGATATGATTTCAGATAATAATGAGATAGAGACGCAAGTCATTAAAGCATTAAATGAATCAGATGAAGACTGCAAAAAGATATTAACCGCTTATTATTATGATAAAAAATCTATGCGAGACATCGCTGAAGATATGGGTACTATCACAGAAGAAAATCTACGTAAGCGGAAGTATAAGTGCATACAAAAGTTAAAAAAAGTCGTAACCGATAAAATAAATAATCATGGATAAGGCGACATTTTTAGAAATGATGGATCAATACATAGACGGTACTCTGTCAAGTGCCGAAAAATATGAATTTGAACAGATGATAAATAATGATCCATCGCTCAGAGCAGATTTCGATTTACATAGGTCAATCCGGAGCGGAATAAAAAAGATAGCCCGTCTCGATTTGAAGGATGAGCTTGATAGTATCAAAAAAGAAGTCAACCACGAAGATACTGTTGTTAAACCATTAATGCCCAGATGGTTATTTATGGGAGCTGCTGCGACTGTGATAACTTTGGTTGCAACGGTTATTTTGCTAAAAAATGATAGTATAAGTTATAATAATCCTAATGTTGTAGACGTAATTCGAAATGACAGTTTGAGCGCTAATAAAGCTAATAGTATGAACAAAAGCACTAGCGAGGATGAAGGTATTTATTCAAGTAAGGATAAAGACGCCTTAGCTTATCAACGTCCTAGTGCTGATGCTAACATTGCTGATGACAAAACGGTTAATTTAGGTAATCATATAATGAAGATTTTACCCAAGGAAGGCAATCTTGGTGGAATAAATAATGAAAAAATTCATGTGGTTCTTAAATTGGGAGTCGTCAATGAATATGTACTCACACAGGACTATTTGATTTTATATGCTGATCCGAAATTATTTAATACTTTCAAAAATATGGATCCTGTCATCACTTTGAATCAACAAAGAAACATTGCAATAGAAATTAAAGACAACAAATATTTATTTAAACCTAAAAATGACAAAGATGAATAATAGAATGATGATTACAGTGTTTTTGATAGCTGGTCTATCGATTATTGCCCAAGGCCAAGGGATGGTTTTTGACCAGGAAGCCTTTGATAAAGGTGAATCATATGAAATGGAAAGATCTGATTTTATACCTGATGCTTTTTCACTCAAAAAATATGCACCTTATGTTTTGCGTCAACAGTTATCTACTTGTGTGGCGTATTCTACTGCAACAGCATTGACTATGCTCAATGCAATATTAAAAAACGAGGCGGATACAAAAATTATCTCCATACAAATGCTTTCTCCACATTGGATTTATTATAGAAATAGAGATAATACAGATAAGGCATGTAAGGAAGGGCTCAATATCGATAAAGCCATGGTGGATTTATTAAACTATGGAGCTCCTTATATGCTTATGGTAGAATATCCTGATTTTCATCCATACGGTGAAGTTCAACTGTGCAATTACTATCCACCCGATTTTGAGAAGGACCTAGCAACGGCAGTGGCAAACAAACCTGATGAAATATTTAGAGTTAAAAGTACGGATGAAATCAAAGCTGTGATTTCCAAAGGGCTGCCAGTAGTTATAGGTATGAATGTACCTAATAGTTTTGAAATGGCCATAGGTAAATCACTATGGACTCCTAAAATCACTGAAACCAAACTCGATGGCTACGGTCATGCTCTGGTAGTGGTGGGATATGATGATAAAAAGCATGGTGGCTCCTTTGAGATACTAAATAGTTGGGGTGAAGCGTGGGGCAATGGTGGATACATCTGGGTAAAGTATAGCGATTTTAAAAAATTCTTCCTTGGAGGATATGCACTTTATAAAGAAAAGAAACTAAGAGCTGAATCACCTAATATGTCAGGGAAAGAAAAATCAGTCCTTATAGATAATGATATCAAATTGTCAAAGAGTAGTAAGCAGAAAAAGTCGAAGGATGTGAATAGGTGGAAGGAGCTTGGTGGAAAGTAAAAAGTGTGCTATATGAAAATTGGTATTCAGCTATTTTGTATTTTAATCTGCATGGTTATAAGCCTAAGGTTATCATCCCAAGTAATGCCTAAACCATTTGAATATTTCCAAAAGGGTAATTACAGAACATCCATAAATGAGTTTAATAAAACAATATATGAAACTGTAAAAACATTAGATCAATGAGTAAAATTTTAATATTAATTTTATCCTTTAGTTTATATAATTGTTTGTGTCAGGCTCAAAATTTATCTGACCAATGGGTAATAAGTGAGCCAAATGGGTGTAAATTAGTAGATCCCTATTTTCAAAATGGTATTAGCATTACGTGGGATGGTCCTTGTATAGATAATATAGCACACGGATTTGGCAAACTCATAAAATATAATAATGGAGAATACGAATCAACTTTTGAAGGTTACTACAACATGGGTGTAAGAGAAGGCATGGGGACATTTAGCCATAAAGATGGTACAAGTAAGTCTGGGAAATTTATCAATGGCCAATTGATGGGTGATGGAACGATGAAAGATTTAAATGGAAATAGTTATGTGGGCAATTTTATTAATTATAGAATGCATGGAAATGGAATCTTTCGAACATCAGACTTAGCTACTTATAATGGTTTTTTTGTTTCAGATAGATTTTATACTGGAAAAATTTCATATGCAAATGGCAATATTGTCTATGTCCAGCAATACAATAAAGTAGATACAATTATTGCAAATAAAAGTAATTATTCACCAGAAATTGGAAAAGAAATTACTGAGTTTTTTGATTCCGAATGGAATAGAAGTTCAAAAGATGATGCAAGTTATTTTAGGATAATCACTTATGCAAAAGATAATATGCCCATCGGTGTCATTAAAGATTACTACATCACGGGGCAGCTCCAATCAGAATATAATTGTGTTTATGTTGATTATAATGATGAAGGTAAAAACTTCTTCGAAGGAAAAGCTTTGTGGTATTATAAAAACGGTAATGTTGAAAAATCAAATTTTTATTTTAATAATAAAATAAATGGAACTTACACTTCTTATTATGAAAATGGGAAAATTAAAAATGAAAAACATTATGATCATGATATTCAGAATGGGGAATACAAACAATATTATCCCAATGGTAAAATAGAATTAAAAGGGACCATCTCGAATGATGAAAAAATTGGACTGTGGACATTTTATGATGAAGATGGGAATTCAATAGATAAAAAAGATTTATCTAAAAGTTGGGATGAGTTAAATGATTCTTGCATTAGTTATTTTGAAAGAAATATTCTAGATTCTGCTAGATATTATGCATTGATTTCTTTAGAAAAAGTCAACGGAATGGATGGTAATATTGAAGAATATGAAACATCAATTTATAATGTTTATACAATTGATAATAAGCTTGAAAATTATAGCTCTAGTTTAAACCATCTTAAAAAATACATTGAACTACAAACTGAAAAGGATGCTAATTATAATTTTGAGACAATAATGCTTTTGAAAGAGTTAGGACACTTATATTGGGCTAATAAGGAAATCAAAACAGCTGAATATTATTTAAAATTACATAATGAAAACTTAGAGAAATTAAAAGGTGAGTACAAAGAAGAATACATACTTTCTTTGTTCTCGTTAGGAATATATTATTATGAAAATAAAGATTTTATGAACGCACAACCTATATTCGAAAAATGCAAAGAAAATCACCTTTTATTGGCAGGTAAATATAATTCAAATTGTAAAGAAATCAATGTAAAACTTGCTAGTGTGTATAAATACAATCAAGAAAATGAAAAGTGTGAAAAAACGCTATTAGAATTACTTGATATTGAAAAAGTTATAGGTAGTATAAATAATGAGTTTTATTTATCTATACTGACCCAATTAATTGATTATTATGTTAATCTGGACGAATTAAATGATTTGGGTCAATATGAAAAAGCAATTCCTTATTGTATAGAAGCTTTAGATATTACTGTAAAGAATTCAGGCACATCTCACATTGAATACGGGAAAAGATTAATTAGTCTAGCAGATTTATATTTAGAAATTGGACATTACGAAAATGCTCTTACACATTATCTGCAAGCTCTTGAAAATACTGAGAAGAACCACGGAAAATCTCATTCTAATTATGGAAATTTATTGAATAGTATTGGAAGTTTATACTTAAAAATGGGACAATATCATCAGGTACTTCCATATTATATAGAAGCGATGCAAATTACTGAGAAGAACCTTGGTAAATCACACCCTGAATACGGGGTGAGACTAAATAATCTTGCAGGTTTATATTTAGAAACGGGGCAATATGAAAAGGGAATTCCATTGGCTATAGAAGCATTAGAAAACGCTGAAAAAAATTTTGGAAAGTCTCAACCAGTATACTGGAGGAGATTAAATTCTATTGGTATGATTTTTCAAAAGCTGGGTATATTCAATAAAGCTCTATTTTTTTTTGAAGAAGCTTTAACAAATATCAAAAAATATTCTGGTCAAGTGGATCCTATATATAGCGTAATTTTGAATAATATAGGTACACATTATTTAGATAGTGGAAAATATGAAAAAGCTCTTAATTTTTTTTTAGAAGCTATTGAGATTATAGAAAAGAAAGAAGGTATCTTTAACCCTATTTTAGGCTCTATTTACAACAATTGTGGTAGATCATATAGTGAGTTACTTAATTTTGAAAAAGCCATAATATATTATACAGCATCACTAAATAATATGAAAAAAAACATAGGAGAATATCACTATAAATATGCAGTCACTTTAACTAACCTTGGAGCTGTTTATTATTATAAGAAAAAATACGATGACGGTATTTCATATACTCGCCAGGGCTGTAAATTATTATTAGATATTTTTAGTCTAAATTCAAAATTTCTTTCAGAAGAAGATAATGAGAACTTTTATAGATTGATTCAAAATGAACTTACAAACTATAAAATCTTGTTATATTTGAATAAAAATACACCTGAAATTGAAAACTTGTATGATTTAGAATTACAATTAAAAGGTATTATTCTTCGATCATCCATCGATATGAGGAGTATATTGTTTAATGATTTTGATTCTACCATGATTAAAAAATATGACGAATGGATGTTATTTCGTAATATTCTTGCTAAACAAAATTCATTACCTTATGAACAAAGAAGGGCTGACATGAATAAAATTAAAGATAAATGTAATCAGTTGGAAACTGATTTGGTAAGAATATCTGCACCATTTAAAGAACAACTTGAGCCAATCAAATGGCGCAATATCCAACATTCACTTCATGCAAATGAACTGGCAATTGAATTTATTGAAATACCTATTATTGAAGATGGTATTTTCAGAAATAATCTAATGCTTGCTGCTTTGATTGTAAACAATACTGAAAAATATCCGCAGCTAGTGCCATTATGTCATAAAAAACAAATAGATAGTTTATTTGCCAGAACTGGTACTAAAGAGTCATTGTTTATAAATGGAATTTATCTGGATAGAAGAATTTACAATCTAATTTGGAAACCCTTAGAACCTTTTGTAAAAAAAGGTGATAACATTTATTTTGCTCCTTCAGGAATTTTGAACCAAATAAACTTGGGATCTATTTCCACTTCTGACTCTACTTTTCTTGCTGATGAATATATTTTTAATCAAGTGATTAGCACTACTGTTTTGACTAGATCATCAAAGATACAAAAGGCTGACAAAAATATTGCTATCTTCGGCGGCATGGACTACGAAGCTGAAGATCGGGAAATCTCAAAATCTATCGCTAATATTAATAAAGATGTTGAGTATGTGTCAAGGGGGCTTAATATACAAGATAGCACCAGGAGTGGGAAATGGTCCTACTTACCCGGAACAAAAAAGGAAGCTGAAAATATTTACAATATCAGCAAAGATGCCAATCTCTCTACAAAATTATATATGGGAGCTGAAGCTATAGAAGAACAATATAAAAACTTGGATGGTGACAAGTCACCATCCATATTGCATATAGCCACTCATGGATTTTTCTTTCCAGACCCAAAGATTTCTAAAGAAAAATTGGATCGATTGGCTTTCCATACCGATAATCCATTTACCATAGCTGACAATCCGATGAATCGCTCCGGTTTGCTTTTTTCAGGGAGCAATAAGGCGTGGGTTGGTGATAGTATTTCTGTAGATAGGGAAGATGGTATTTTGACTGCATATGAAGCAAGTCACACCTATCTTAAAAATACGGAACTTGTAGTACTCTCTGCCTGCGAGACTGGCCTTGGAGATATCAAAGGAAGTGAAGGTGTTTATGGGCTACAACGTGCATTTAAGATGGCGGGCGCCCGATACCTAATGATGAGTCTTTGGAAGGTACCTGATAATGCCACACAGGACTTTATGACTACTTTTTACACAGAGCTTCTTACTCACAAAAAGTCTATCAGAGAAGCATACAATATGACTCAAAAACAGATGCGTGATAAATATAGGGATGAGCCGTATAAGTGGGCAGGGTTTGTTCTGATGGAGTGATCTAGTTTTATAATAAATTAATATACATGAAATATCTTCTTTTAATATTTTTATTGACTTCTATAAAAGTAGCTGGACAAAAAAGTGTAGATTCTCTCAAAGCGGATTTAATGGCATTGTTAAAAGATGATTATAAAAATATTGATTTAGACCTTAATGAAGTTGAAATATCAGATTTCGATATAGATAACCTAATTATTAATCATATAAAACCCAAAATATTTTCAGATGATCCCGCTTATCATGAACACAATGAAACTGTTTTTCAAGAATTACTTCTGTTTAATAAAGAAAACAAAATATCGTATTCAATCGAATTATCACTTGGGTATCGTGAAAATATTTCTGACTCGTTCTATGTAACATGGTTAATATTATTTTTGGATTCAAATTATAAAATTTTAAAATATGTAATATACTATCCATAAAATTAAAGTATGAAAAACTTAAATATAAAAATAAAACAATTTACTTCAATTGTACTATTGACTTTTAACTTAAGTAATGTTGGTGCTCAAATCAATAATGGAAATATGCACAAAGTGTCAAACTCAGAATGCTATATGTATCATAATTTTGATGTAAAGATAGATTCATTGATTTGGGACGGTGACTGTGATAGTTTGCTGGTTAGTGGTTATGGAAATTTATCTGGATATACAGATAATAATGAATACTTTGAATTTTGCGGAAAGTTTAAAAAAGGGCTGATGCAAGGGGATGGAAAATTATCTTGGAGTGGTAAAACAAATAAGAATGGAAATTACAAATATAGTGGTCATTTTGTTAATAGTATTTTTCACGGGTTTGGAGAAATGACCTATAACGATTCATTAAAATTTGAAGGATTTTTCTTTGATAATGAACCCTATTCAGGGGCTTATATTACTAAATATTCTGTAGAATACCTGAATCGCGACTATTATGATGCCTATAAAGAAAATATTGCTGCTAAATACAATCCCTTAATCGGTGATATCCAAAATGAATATTTTGACGATAAATGGAAAAGGTGTAGACAAGATTCGGCATCATACATTAGAGAGGTAACCTATTCTCAAAAGAACATCCCAAGTGGTATAGTGAGAATATATTATATTTCTGGTAATCTCCATTCTGAATTTTCAGCTAAGTATTTAGATTATTATGACAATACTAACAACTTTTATGATGGGAAAAATCTAACTTTCAATGAAGATGGTAAATTAATTGAAGAAAAGCACTACCAAGAAAATAAAAAACATGGAGTTTTCAAAAATTTTAATTCAAATGGTGAAATTACTTTTGTGACTAATTATGAAAATAATATGTCTAATTGGGAAGCAAAATTTATTTATGGTTTTGAAGGACATCACTTTAAGTCACTCGAATATTCGGAAAAAGAGTTAAATACGTTTCGAACCTATTTTGGTGAACATCATGTCAATTGTGCTGATGAATTTTTTTTTATTGGGGACTTGCAAGGTATTTATTTAGGAAATTACAATCTTGCTGAAGAGTCATATAAAGAAGCTATTCGAATTTATAAAAAAAATATAAACACCCACTTTAAAGAATACTATACTTCGACAGCTAGACTAGTTAAAAACTACATTAGGAAGGGATTCTATGAATTAGCACAGAAAACTATAATTGATTTTTTTGCAGAAAATGAAAAAGTAATTTGTAAGGATAGTGCATATTTAGAGCAAACTTTGGAATTAAAAATTGAACTATCCAAAATAGAAAAAGATTATCAAAAATGTAAGGGATATTACGGACAAACATTGGAATACAACGAATACAAATATTCTAAGCATAGTAGACAATATGCAAATGCCCTTAGTAAATATGCCAGCTTTCTTAGTACTATAGGGAAGGATTTTGAAGCTTTAAAATTGAATAAAGATGCTTTAGAAATTGTAGAAAATCTCAATGAAAGTAATAACTATACTTATATATTATACTTAAAAGTTTTAGCTGAATCGTACAATACTAATATGTTTTATAACCAGGGCTTGTACTTGTATGAGAAAGTATTGGAGATACACAAAAAAAATGAAGCGTCTAATAAATTTGATAATGATTATTTTGACCTTGTACAAAATATTGCAAACTCTTATAATAAATTTGGTAAGTTCTCAAAAGCAATTTTTTTAATTGAGGATGCATTAGAAAAAATGAAAAGTTTGGACGGTGAGTATGAAGAATCTACATTAAGTTTAAAAAATTTGTTAGCTCAATCTTATTACGGGTTAGGTTTTGTTTATAAACCAATTAGTTTTCTAGAAGAAGTTGTAGAAGTAGCCAGATTAAGATACGGGAGTGGCAGCTCAATCTATTTTACATATGTTTATAATCTATTGTTTTACCGTTTTTATAATGACCAACTAAATGCTAATGAAAATGAAGAAACTATTGAATTAATTCTAGAAAAGGTGGAAGAAATATATGGCAGGAATAGTGAAAAATATGTTACATATCTTAATAATCTAGCCAAATGGTACTTTAGATTAAAAAACTATGAAAAGTCGATTGAATATAATCTCGAAGCTATAAATATCGTTAAAAATTTGTTTGGGACTGAAAATCATGATTTCAATTTTTTATATACAGATTTAGCCCTTTCGTACAAAGCAGGTGGATATACTGCAAAATGCATTAATGTTTGGCAAACTTATAATGAATTAACTAAAAATAATATAAACAAAATATTTTCTTATTTTTCTGAAAATGATAAAGAAAACTTTATAAGTGAAAATTTAAGAAATTTATTTACATTTATAAATCATATGCAATATGATTCTATTATAAAAACGCGGGAAATATATAATGAAATAGTTTTTAATAAAGGATTAGTCCTTAATTCCCAAGTTATAACTTTTAGAAGATTAAATGAATCAGAAGATGAGAGTTTAAATATTTTGAAATCCCAAAATAGAGATCTTAAAAAACTTTTGGGAAAGCAATTTTCAATTCCAACAATAAAAAGAAATATAGATATTGACTCTCTTAAACTAAAAATTAATGATTATGAAAGAAGAATTAATGGAATAGTATCAATTCAATCAGATTTGAAATCACAGGAAAATGATTACTTTTGTAAAATAGAACAGTCTTTGAATGATAATGAATCAGTGTTGGAGTTTTTTCACTATAATTATCTAGAAAATGAAAATTTTACCGACAGCGTATTATATTTTGTATTGGTGATAAATAAAGGAGAATCTAAGCCAAAACTAATTAAGCTTTTTGATAATTACAGTATACTAAAATTATTTAATAATGGAGTCAGTAGAGAATCATCTTCTATAAACAACCTATATAAAAGTGTTGAACTTTATAATTTGATATGGAAAGATATTGAAAAACACATTCCCATAGGGAGTAAGGTGTACTATTCTCCATCAGGTTTACTGCATAAAATTCAGTTAGGAGCCATTAAAAATCCCACAGGAGAGTATTTATCGGAGAAATATCAATTTGAATTGGTCAGAAGTACAGGAATGATTAGTAATAAAAATGAGGAAAAGGAGATTCTTGATATTACACTCTTCGGTGGCATGGACTACGAAGCCGAAGAACAGGATATTTCAAAATCCATAGCGAATATAAATAATGATGTTGACTATGTGTCAAGGGGTCTGTATATCCAAGATAGCACCAGGAGTGGTAAATGGTCCTACCTACCCGGTACAAAAAAGGAAGCTGAAAATATTAACAACATCAGTAAAGATGCCAATATTCCTGCAAAATTATACATGGGTACCGATGCTTTAGAAGAACAATATAAAAACTTGGATGGTGACAAGTCTCCTTCCATATTGCATATAGCCACTCATGGATTTTTCTTTCCAGACCCTAAAGTATCTAAAGAAAAATTGGATCGTTTGGCCTTTCATACTGATAATCCGTTCACCATAGCGGACAATCCTATGAATCGCTCCGGCTTGCTTTTTACAGGGAGCAATAAAGCGTGGGTAGGTGATAGTATTTCTTTAGATTTGGAAGATGGTATTTTGACTGCATACGAGGCAAGTCATACCTATCTTAAAAATACAGAACTTGTAGTGCTTTCTGCATGTGAAACTGGTCTCGGAGACATCATAGGTAGTGAAGGTGTATATGGACTACAACGTGCATTCAAAATGGCAGGCGCCCGGTACTTAATGATGAGTCTCTGGAAGGTACCTGATAATGCTACACAGGAGTTTATGACCACTTTCTATACAGAACTTCTCACCCATAAAAAGTCTATTAGAGATGCTTACAATGCGACCCAAAAGCTAATGAGAGATAAGTATAGGGATGAGCCTTATAAGTGGGGAGGGTTTGTGCTGATGGAGTGATAAATTAGTTTGTCTAAAGCACCCCTAACACTTAATTAAAAATCAGTCTCCTTTATTATCGTTAAATATTTTTAATTTTTTTTTTAAATAAGTGGCGACATTCTTTTACTCATGGTATTAAGAGTTGTAATTCATAATTTTTAACAACTTAAATTTATTTATCATGAGATCTTTATTTTTTATTTTAGCTTTCGTTTTCACCAGTGTTTTATCCTACGCTCAAAATCAAACTTATGTCAATGGGTACTACAAGTCTGATGGTACCTACGTCCAAGGTCACTACAGACAAACACCCAATAGTACCAATCATGACAACTGGAGTACTACCCAACAAAGAAATCCATATACTACGGAAAATGGCTCTAGAGCTAAAGACTATTCTAATCAAGCATACAATTATGGTGCTGGCCAAACTATCTACACTGGACCACGTGGTGGTCAATATTATTACAACAGTAATGGTAATAAAACATATGTTCCTAAAAGAAATTAAGTGATTGGAACTTATCCCAGCTAACTAATTCAAACTTTAAAATTAATCCAAACAGGAAATCCTTATAATTGTAATACCATCAAATTAAGGTTTGTACATTATAGGGATTTCATTTTAATACTAAAAAATAAATAATTAAATCTAATGAAAGTCTTATTATTTTTTGCCAGTTCAATTTTTCTACTATTCAATACAGAAACAATCTACACTTCGCTGAATGAGGATGATAGCCCAGCTGTAAGTTATACAACATCTACATATGCCGATGAAAGCGAGATCCAAGACGAAGAAATAATACTTGAAGTAAAAACTGATGAAAATACAGAATACAATGATGTGGTGCTGGACGAGGATGACCAAAATATGGAAGATGAAGAAGGAGAATATGTATCGGATGATAATCCCGTTACCTGGGATGAAGATCCAGATAATTACCCTTTGGAAACGCCAGATACTTACGAAAATGTTGATGATGAAGAAGTTCAATCTCCTACATATTATAAATATATACCAGAAGGTGCTTGCGCTATATGTGGTGACGGGACTTTCTCTTTTAGCAGAAACCGTAGGGGAACCTGTTCACATCATGGAGGCGTGGCTGAATGGTTGCGTCAATTTTAATCTTTATAAATAACACAATAAATGAATCATTTAATTAAAATAGCCCTTTTTCTGGTAATGATTATTAGTACTTCTTACCATGGCAATGGTCAAGCACGACTGGAGATTAATAATAACTCTCAAAGGATAATGACCGTCAAGGTGATGAAAGTCGATAGTGGCAATGGCACCTTACATAGAATTGTAGAAATTCCAGCTCACTCATCAGAAACGATTTATTTTTCGGAAACTGGATATTATTTCACCAAAACAAAAGCAATACTTAGCGGGAAAAAACCAGTATTCCGGAAGGGCGAGCAATTTAGTGTATACAATGGTTCGGATGGGTATAGTGTACTTACCTTAACCTTTACTATAACGGAATCCAATGTGGTACAAGCTACAGGTGGCAAGGAAATAACAAAATCAGAGTTTGATCAAGATTGATCGTATCCTATAAAAACAAAATAACTCAAAATGAATGGTAATCATAAATATTTCAAATTAATCTTGTTTTATTTTATTTAAGTTCCTGTAGGTCAGACGCAATATGATCAACTCCAAAAATTCAATATTTCACTGGAGAAGGTTTATAAAATTGAGGCAGCGATTTTTGATACGTTGGATTATTCAGATCAGTATATAGAACAAAATGCTTATATGAAATTTTATACTTTAGAAGGAGACACTAACCTTTATTTTGCTAATATCATGCCCAAAGCACAAACTCAGAGTTTTGGATATATCAGAGACCTGACCCAGATATCTTATCCCGCAGAGGGAAAAATGATAGATGCTTTAAAATTCTATTGGTATTATGAAAATACTTATGATAATGTTCAAGGCATTGCAAAAATTATCTTTGTTGAGACAGAAGAAGATGAAAGCCCTGAATTTTTATGTTTAATGATTTTGAATGCTAACGGGTATAATGTGTACTCAGGTTCCGTTTTAGATTAAAATAAGATTAAAATTGAATATTGACCATCGCCAATCCCTTATCCAAGCCATTGCTAAAAAACGTTTGATCTCTATAGCGTCTTATCTTGATGATGATATCACACATTCAGACTTGTCCAAGGCCTATTTTATGGAAAAGCTTGAGGAATTTTATAAAATGATAGACGATTATGAAGGTGAAGATGCAACTATAACTTTTAAAAATGATGTTGATTTTAAAGAATATATACAAGAACATCATTATTGTGATCCAGTGTTTTTTCACGTAAATAAAAGTTATTTTATCTTTGATATTTATGAAACAGCACCCGGGAAATATTGTATGGATGATTGTGATCAAAATTTTTGGGGATCAGAATTAACTTTCAGATATGCCTTATCTGTGTACAAAGATGAATATTTGTCATTTGTTCCGGATGAAAAGTATTTGAAAATCAATGACATTATCCATGAAAACTTATTTGATGAAGATGGCGTGTTTAAAACTGTTTTTTGGACCACAGAGCGCCTAGCAAAATGGGTGGAAGAGAACAGGTCATTTTATGAAGATATCAATAGAGATTATTATGATTATAAAGCATTAAGTCCTTTTGGTGCTTTTTTTGAAGTATTGGAAGAAATTTCTCTTGGTTATACCCAATATGACAAACTAGTTCAGGGTATAAGAGCCTATAAAGATGTCGATTATAAAGATTCTGAACAAAACTATCATTGGTCCAACGAATATGGGCGTGGATTTCGGGTGGTGAAGTCATTGGACTATGAAATAGAAAAAACACATGATGGCTATTTTGGGGCATCCAAAATTCCAAAGCATTATTTTCCGTATCAGGGTTACGAACAGCTGATACCATTTTTTAATTTGTTAAGGGTAGCGTATTGCGTGAGTCTGCCGTATAGAGGGGAGATGTTTCAGAAGTCGTTTGAAGAGGATGATATTCTGGAGGAGGAATAGCATCCAATTAAATTAACATTGTAATTTCAATAGGTTTACAATCCTGGATATAAAAAAAGGAGTCTTTCAAATCCCCTACCACAGCCTTCATTTATCAATACTGAACATATCAAATGATATATTTGAAGCATATAGATACCACGAAATAATAATATACATAGTAAGAAAATAGCGACCAAATAGTTATGTAATTATGAAATATTAAAAAATATTACAACTAAAATTACCAAAAATAAATAATATAATTATATTTGTCCTTCAACTTACATACCTTCAGGATTTCTCACCCGTTACCTTTAGTTTTGTAGGTTATTTTTTGATAACCAACTAAAACACATATGATGGTCTACTTACATCAATTGTGCCTGGTAGGCAATTTTACTCAGTCTACTCAGGAACAAATAACGGGAACACTTAATGGCTTCAATGGCCATTTATATCTTCCTTCTAGGGAGTTTTTATTTATGTATTTACCATACTGGATTTGGTTTGTCATTACTTAGATGGCATATAACAAAAGTTATATTGACAGGGTAATTTCTGTCATGTAGCTTTGCCAGAAATATTTTTTTAGGATGACGGGTTACTTTTTAGGAAGTAACATCATTAAAGATAGTCAAAACCAAAACAACAACCACTTATGAATACTTCAATATCACTAAAAAGATGCTAATAGCTTTTCTTAATTTTGCATTATAATTTAGTTTCTTTAATCAATAAAATCTTTAGATCATGATTCGTTTTTTTCTTCTATTTTTTTGCTTTGTGAACATTAATAATTTTGCCTATTCCCAATCAAATAATCACTTCATGAGTGTAAAAACGACGACAGTTTTCATCGGACAGACTTCTGCAAACAGTTCAGGTAAGCTCCCTATTAAATATGCAACCATTCAAGTTGAAGGTAGTCCTTCAAATAGTACTCCACCAAGTTCTGTAAAAAAATTTATACTTCACTTTTATGAGGATTCTCTTGCGGAACAAAAACCTTTAATCAATGAAACAAATACTGAAGTTAAATCCTTTTACCCATATTCAGAATTTGAAAAATACTATGAGTTATTGAAACAAAAAAATTTAGTGATAAGATATTTAGATCAAGTAAGTCAAGCTACTAAAGAAGTAAGTATTTCAACTTCTGGAACGGTACCACTAAGATAAAAGCCACGGATGTTGCTTGTTTTGATTTCAATTGTGATGACACACTCTCTCAAGCTTAAAAAATCTTAAATTTAAGCCCAACTTCAGGTCATCAGTATGCTCAAATTTTACAATATTGTCAAGAGTAGCAAAGAATAAAATCTCAAGAAATACATTTAAGCGATTATTAAATTTGACAGTCATATTCACAGATAGTAAAGGCAGGCAGCAATCTTTTGTTTACTGTAGTGATAATGGGGGTTTGGAAAGTTCTGATGATGAAGCCAGAGGAAGACAAGTGAAATGCATTGTCATTGGTAAAAATTTTCTAAATATAAAATTGGAAGATTATAAATTAAAGTAAGTGAAACCTATAAAATGACGATTAAAGGGTTGAAGGATGATTTATATTTGAATTTTAAATATTCAGGGTCATAATGATGGATTTATGTACCATGTTTATTAAATTCAATCACAACACCAGCACTTTTTCCATTAACACCTGTCCACTTTCTAACTTTAGTTCTACATCATAAATCCCCTTCCCCAATCTCCAACTCATCAATCCAGTGTACATTAAATGATGCGTCTCGAGAAGTTTTCCAGAAGCATCAGCATGCATCCGACGAACTACTTTTTTTTTGCAGTGTGCATTGGTTTTTAATAGGCTTAAATAACAATTTATTATAGATCATCGTTTTCTAAAAAAAGCGAGGTATGGACAATCAAAATGCACTTAGATATAAAATAGTGTCCTGTATCTGTACTATGGATATGCGGATGCTGGATGTGTTGTTGCCGGACCATGGAATGTATGAAAGTACTTATAAGGAAGTATGGTTGGAAAGGTTGCATTCATTTTTTACGTTGTGCAAGATGGGTGGTGATGCGGTGCTCACCGTGCAACGAAAAGCGTGTTCAGATGGGATTCAGTGTAATTGTGGGCAGGTGATATGGCTTTTTGATGCGGAAAAAACCAAGAAGGGTTTTGCGATTTATTTTGAAATGGATGGTGATGAGATCAAAGGGATTGGACAATGTTATGGACATGAAGATGATGGCCGGGATGTGAGACTTATTAATGAAGCTTTTGAATATGAAGCTTTCTACATCTATGATCATGAAAAGATTGGGTTTGTTGATAGTCAGGAGTATAAAGATTTGAGAAAGGAAGTTAAGCTGTTTATCAAAGATATGACTAATCCTAGGAGGCATACATTGGGGCTGATTGGCCTGAAGAGAAAACTTGTGGACTATAATCAACTTTATTTTGATGTTAATGAAGTGCCTTACCTTTTTGAATATAAGATGGAAATGCTGAAGCTATATGAGGATTGGTTTGCACTTAAGAATGTGTTTAATCAGCGAAAAGGTTTTCAGCAGGTGATCGAGAAGTGCCATGAATTGATGCAATGCTCTGAACCAAAAAGTAAAGTCAAGGTGATGAGGTGGTTTCTTCGGAATGAGTCTAAGGTGAAAAATTACATGGTATTTCATAGTGCATTACAGATAGAACCTTATAGAATCATCTATCCATATCAGATTGATGGTGTGTTACGTCGGCTTATAATTCCGCATCCGAAAATACAAATGGATGTGGATGCTTGCAGTTTTTTAATGACGTATGTAAGACAGTTCTATAGCTATTTGTTTGATCGGTATCTTACTGATTTTACTATTCATGAGTATATGGAGTCTAAGTATGCGATGTACCAACATTTTAAGGATCGGATGGATGATGTGGTTGGGGAGTTTGATGGATGGTGGGGAATGAAGGAGGTTAACTACTCAGGGTGTAGAGATGTCACTAAGAGGAACTAAAAGATACTGCTAAGCAAGGAAAGCACAAGTAGCATACTTGTGTTAGAAATGGTAAGTATGGTAGTAGGAAACTTACTGTATTAATCATAAATTTGATTTTTATAAATAAATGCATCACTGGGCCAAGTTGTCAAGATAAAAGTTTTGGGTATTTTAATAGGATACTGCATTTGGTCTTTAAAGAAATTACTAATGGGCTATTACAAGAGTAAAAGGAAAGCTGCTGAGTTGAATAATACAAAAATTGATGATTATTTAGTGTCGGGCGTTGAATTTTAGTTTAAAGTATGCTAGCTCCTGAATGAAGATTAGTATTTATTTATTTGTATATTTCTAATTCATTAAATATCTTTGTCAGTAAATGTAGGTATATTTTTCTCTAACATAAAAAACCTATCTCTTGAAAATTTATAATCAAAATTTGCCGGAACACATCTTTAATATAGTAAACCAAGCTATATTAGAGCCATTAAAAGATGTATCCAAATTTGTAGACGATAAAAAGTTTGGATTCATTCTAATGAATACTTTGGATAATGATGATCGAATTTTATTGAGAAGGATGCTTAGTGAGCGCTTTAACTATATTGTGATTATATCTTCTAATCCTAAAGTGGCTCAGTTTGCCTGGAAGGTAGGTGCTTTTCATTTTATGGAATTTCCTTTTACCATAGCTCAGCTGAAGCTTTTGGGACAAAAATATGAAGAAGCTAAGGCCATATCGAAAATGGTAAATAAAAAAGTCAGGTTAGGATTTACCGGGGGCTATGATTTTGTTCCTTTAAATGAAGTAAATATTATCATGGGTCAGGGTGATTATATAACACTTTACAGACAAGTCGTCAAAGCTAAGACTTATACTTATAGAATCAGTAAGATAGAAAAAGCATTAGCGAATCAATTTAATTTCATAAAACTTACAAAATCAATCATTATCAATATCAATAATGTAGCACAGATATCTGGGTGTAAAGTTAGTTTCATAGGTAATGGTATGATAAGTTTGGAGTTGAGCCCACGTGCCATCAAAACTTTAAAAGATGAATTATTATGGATAAATATTTAAACACTATCACAAATGAGTAAGATAAAGGTAGGACATGCGAGTAATCCTGAAAATCATATCAAAATAAATGATAGCTCGGTGAGTCGGGTACATTTGGAAGTTTCAAAAATTGACAATGATACCTTGCGCATAGTGGATTTGGGTAGCTTGAATGGTACTAAAATCGACGATATAGAAATACTGGAAAGTACATTAAAAAGGAACCAAACCATAAAAATAGGACATCAGATATATCCAGGAGATGAATTTTTTAATAGGGTAAATAAGTTCTTCCTGGATAAACGCGTTCTTTGGGTAGAAGAATTTGCAGCACTTGAAGCGGAATTTAAAAAATACGAAAAGAAAAAAGCTAAGGTCAACCAATCGTTGCAGAATAAAATGAATATTGTACGAGGCGTATTAGCCATTGGAATAGCTTTGATATTTTTTATGTTTGGAGAGCGTATGGGAATCCCGACTGATTTAAGATTTATAACAAGTATAGGTGGTGGAATCTTAGCGGGAGGTATCGTTCCTTATTTAATATCAAAGGATAATGCTTCGGACCAGTACGTTGCACTGAAGAGAGAATACTCAAAAATTTTGGTATGTCCCCGGTGTCGTAAAGATTTATCTGGAGGGACGTACAAGTTTTGGAAAGACGAAAAAAAATGTAATTCCTGTGACGCAATCTGGGTTTCGTAGTACAAAAGATGGATTTAAATAGATAGTAGATGTATAAACTAGGCTCACTTTAGCAAACAGCATTTACATTTGTAGTATATTTTAATCAAAAAATAAAAATTAACATTAACATGGATACATTAATAACAGAAATCGACAATGCTCCTAAGGCGCAAAGATTACCAGTCAGAGAAGAAAGGAAGATTAGACTCAGTTCACTCACGGACAAACAAAAAAGTATTTTAGGTGCTGCGAGTGCGGGTGTTGCAGGAGTATCACTTGGAGTTGTTGCTATGACTCTCATGGGTGCCACTATTCCATCTGAAAAAGGCGAAGTCATCCCACCTGTAATAGCTGGTGGATGCGGAACAGAAAATATGGATGTGGTTATATGTACTGATGCGCCATTTGCAAAGGGTGTAAATGATAGTATGAGTTTTACTGAAGCTTTCCAGACATCGAGGGCAGAGGTCGGGGCTGGTGGCATCTTCGAATGGAAAGGAAATCTGTATAATACTTATTATAAAGAAGAATGGGACAATATGGACAAAAGTGACAAAGTAGCTTTTTTTGAGTCTATCGATAAAGATTTTCTGGCTGGAGACGAGAATAAGGAAAAAGAATTAGTAAATATACTTAATGATGTGTCTGAAAGCATAGATGACACTGAAGATATTGTAATACTTGACGATGCAGACACTAATGGTTTTGGTCATGAAGATGAAGAAGAAATCTTAATAGTTGGAGATGATGATGATGATGAAGCTGAAATAATTGTCATTGGGCCCTCTGATGATCGTTCTAGTGAGATCGGTGAAACTGAAGATGACAGTAACAACACAGATGATTCCTTTGATGATGACATTATATTGCTTGATGAAGAGAGTGTAAAAAATAATGTGTAAACTCGAGAGAAGGAAAATTAGGCATTTTCTAAAAAATGATCAAAGATAATAAGAATTTGATTATGAATAATACCGAAGTCATTAATTGGCTTCGTCCATTTTGCTTGAATTTGGTCAATAGCC
>CAMBRK010000065.1 GCA_945870185.1 Aureispira sp. CCB-QB1
TGGTGGTGGCTCTGCAGTACGTGGGATATCCACTTCCATTTCCTCTTCCATCACTAAGGCATCATCAGGTATAAATACTTTGTCTTCGTATGTAGTCCAGCTCATTGCTACCAGTGATAGTGCAACTGCTGATGCCATACCAAAGTTAAAGAAACTACCTGAATTTTTAAATACATCCATCTCAGGATATTTAGTACGACTACTCAAAAACTGGTCTTTAGCGTTTTGATTTGCCGCTACAAGTTGGTCTAGTTTATACGAATTATACTTGCGTCTAAAAAAGATGATCAGACCGATAATCGCTAAGATTATACCCGCCAGCGTTAGTGCAACACCATAACTTGGCACTTCTAATTCTTTGAACATAAGGTGTTAATTAATAAGATTTTTAAATAATATCCATCCAATCACTGAGCCTACAATATTTGCGACAATATCATAAATCTCAAACGATCTTCCATTGAAAAGGTAAAGTTGACAAATTTCCATTAATACACCAAAAGAAATTGAAAAAAATAAAATAATTTTTTTTTCCGGTTGCTTTCTGGTTATTGCCATGGACCATAAAATAGTCATACCGGCATAAAATATTAAATGTCCTAATTTGTCAAGTCCAACGATGTCCCAAACATTAAACTTTTTAGCTTCTTGGGCAGATATTAGTGACAAATATAGAATGACACCCGTCCACAAAATAGCCAAGATTAAGTATGTTTGGTCACTCAACTTTCTGAGATTATCTTTTAGATGCATTGTATTTATGTTTTGGTGTGTGGTGAAGGAAAAAAGTTTTACATATTTCTTCTATACTTACCACCGACTTCATACAATGCATTGGTGATTTGGCCCAATGTGCATACTTTTGATGTTTCCACAAGATGTTCAAATAGATTTTGGTTTGTAATGGCGGCCTTTTGTAACGCCAGAAGGTTCTGAGCTGAAGTTGGATTGGCTTGCTTAAGATTTTCAACTGTATGTATCTGTGCTATTTTTTCTTCTTCAGTTGCCCTAATAACTTCGGTAGGTATGATCGTAGGTGAGCCTTCTTTAGACAAAAATGTATTGACCCCGATGATCGGAAACTCACCGGTATGTTTGAGCATTTCGTAATGCAACGATTCTTCTTGAATTTTTGACCTTTGGTACATAGTTTCCATGGCACCCAATACACCACCACGTTCAGTAATTTTGTCAAATTCTGACAAAACAGCTTCTTCGACCAAGTCAGTCAGTTCTTCAATAATAAATGAACCTTGGATTGGGTTTTCATTTTTCGACAATCCAAGCTCTTTATTGATAATCAACTGTATTGCCATGGCTCTTCTTACGCTTTCTTCTGTAGGAGTCGTTATGGCTTCATCATATGCATTGGTGTGTAAAGAATTGCAATTGTCATAAATAGCATACAAAGCCTGAAGTGTCGTTCTGATATCATTAAAGGCTATCTCTTGAGCATGAAGTGATCTTCCTGATGTCTGGATATGATATTTAAGCATTTGCGATCTTGCATTACCTCCATATTTATTCTTCATAGCTTTTGCCCAAATTCTTCTGGCTACTCTACCTATAACTGCATACTCGGGATCTACTCCATTGCTAAAGAAAAAAGAAAGATTCGGAGCAAAGTCATCGATATGCATGCCTCGGGAAAGGTAGTACTCCACAAAAGTAAATCCATTGGATAATGTGAAGGCCAATTGTGATATAGGATTAGCTCCTGCCTCTGCTATATGATATCCGGAAATCGACACTGAATAAAAATTGCGCACATTTTGGTCTATAAAATATTTCTGAACATCTCCCATAAGCCTTAAAGAAAACTCCGTACTAAATATACACGTATTTTGTGCTTGATCTTCTTTTAATATATCTGCCTGAACGGTTCCTCTCACCGAGCTTAGGGCTTTGGCTTTGAGTTTTTGATAAACTTCTGTCGGTAATATTTCGTCACCCGTAAGACCTAGGAGCATGGTTCCTAATCCATTGTTCCCCTCGGGAAGCTGACCTTTATACTGAGGTCTAGGTAAGCCTTCTGAATCATACTTTTCCTTTAGCTTTTGCTCTATTAAATGTTCCAGGCCTTGATGTTTTATATATATCTCACATTGCTGATCGATAGCAGCGTTCATAAAAAAAGCACAAATAGTCGCTGCGGGACCATTGATAGTCATGGATACAGATGTTGCTGGATCACAAAGGTCAAATCCAGAGTACAATATCTTTGCATCATCCAAACAGCATATACTGACTCCTGAGTTCCCTATCTTACCATAGATATCTGGCCTGTAATCAGGGTCTTCACCATAAAGAGTTACTGAATCAAAAGCAGTGGAAAGGCGTTTTGCAGGCAGACCAGAAGATACATAAT
The DNA here is from genome assembly GCA_945870185.1 of Aureispira sp. CCB-QB1. GTDB lineage: Bacteria > Bacteroidota > Bacteroidia > Chitinophagales > Saprospiraceae > OLB9. The sequence goes on from CAMBRK010000065.1 coordinate 2,369, forward strand.
GAAATCTTTTATTGGTTCTTTCTGGCCCTCCTTCACCGGCAAACATTCGGGTAGGATCTTCGCCTTCACGCTTAAATGGAAACACACCTGCGGTATATGGATATTCTCCAGGTACATTTTCCTTGAGATTCCATGTAAGGATGTCGCCCCAGTCTTTATATTGAGGTAAACTGACTTTAGAAATTCTGGTACCTGAAAGCGAAGTAGTGTAAGGCACTATTTTGATTTCTTTATCTCTTACCATAAAAGAGTAAATATCTCCCTTGTATTTTCCTTTCTTGGTTTCCCATTCTTCGATGATTCTTTTATGTTCACCTTGGATATCGTCCCACACTTCTTGATACTTACACTTTAAAGATGATTTCACTGCAGCATCTTCTATGAGCTCTAAAGTGCTGGAAATTCCATATGCTTTTGATGCCAAATCTGCCTGTTGATCTACATTTTTGTCATAGTTTCTATTGTTTTCTGCTATTTCTGATAGATATCTTACTCGCTGCGGAGGTATGATGTAAATCTTTTCACTTTCGCCTGCAGGCAACTCTAGATCTGAATCTAATGCTGCCGCCGTTTTATGATTGATGATTTCAATGAGTTTCTTATATAAAGTGTTAGTTCCTGGATCGTTAAATTGTGAAGCAATCGTACCATAAACTGGCAATAATTCTGAATTGATATCCCAAAGATTATGATTTCTCTGATACTGCTTACGGACATCTCGCAAAGCATCCAAAGCTCCTTTTTTATCAAATTTATTAATGGCAATAATATCTGCAAAATCGAGCATATCTATTTTTTCCAACTGACTAGCGGCACCGTACTCAGGAGTCATGATATACATAGATACATCTGAATGATCTACGATTTCAGTATCTGATTGACCTATGCCTGATGTTTCCAGTATGATGAGATCAAAACCTGCAACTTTAAGTACATCTACGGCTCCTTGCACATATTTTGAAAGCGCTAGATTAGACTGTCTCGTAGCTAGCGATCTCATATATACCCTATCGTTGTTGATAGCATTCATGCGGATACGGTCACCGAGCAAAGCACCTCCTGTCTTCCTTTTGGAAGGGTCTACTGAGACTATGGCTATAGTTTTGTCTGTAAAATCTAAAAGAAATCGTCGTACCAATTCGTCCACCATACTAGACTTCCCTGCGCCTCCAGTTCCTGTAATACCTAGAACCGGGACTGATTTTTTTGGTGATGGCATGTCATTAAGTATATTGATAAACTTCTCCGGGTAATTTTCAAGAGAAGAAATCACTCTTGCAATGTCATGCTTATTATGAGCGTTGAGTCTTTTCACTTGGCCGTTGAGTTGGTCACCTATGGGAAAGTCACAAGTTTTGAGAAGATCATTGATCATCCCTTGTAAGCCCATGCTGCGGCCATCATCTGGAGAATATATCCTGGTAATGCCATATGTTTGCAGATCTTTGATTTCAGAAGGTAAGATCGTGCCACCTCCGCCTCCAAAAATTTTAATATGTCCACAATCTTTATCTTGCAATAGATCATATATATATTTAAAAAACTCGTTGTGGCCACCTTGATAAGATGTGATCGCGATACCTTGCACATCTTCTTGTATAGCAGTATCTACTATTTCCTGAGCAGAACGATTATGTCCCAAATGTATAATTTCTGCCCCTGAGCGCTGCATGATACGCCTCATAATATTGATTGCAGCATCATGGCCGTCAAAAAGCGATCCGGCAGTCACTATCCTTATTTTATTTGACGGATTATAAATTTCCTCTTCTGTCATCTTTGATTTTTATTTGGTAATAGGTGGGTGCAAATATACAAATTAGTTTAATTAACTACAGTAATAAATTACTTTGAAGAAAAGGGTTTTGCTATTAGAATAACACAATAATTTAACATTATAATTATTTTAATATGTTAAAATTTAATCAAAATACACATTTAACAATTTTTTTCGTTTTCTTTACAATATCATGACTATCTTTGGTTTAAAATAATTTATCGATCACTTTAAAACAATTTTTAAATATGAAAAATTTCCAATTTATTTTATTTTTACTTTTATTTACCGTAGCATTTACAGCATGTAACAAAGATTTAGAATTTAAAAATCGATACTATGATGAAGCAGATTATGAAATACTGAATAGACATCTTAAGTTACCCGAATTACCTTATAATTATAATATTGATTACCCAGATTATATCAATTCATTTGTCAATACCAACATAGATTATAACAAAGCAACATTAGGAAGAGTATTATTTTATGACAAGAGTCTTTCGTCAGATAAGTCTGTATCTTGTGCCACATGTCATAAACAAGAGCTTGCATTTTCTGACAATGTGGCATTTTCACCTGGAGCAGAAGGAAAAGTAACCACAAGAAATTCAATAGCTCTAGGTTCTGTAATCAATTTCCGTTTATATTATGGAAATGAAGTATTCAATGGTATTCCTTTCTTTTGGGATAACTCTGCTAACACTATTCAGGAACAAAGTAGAAGGACACTTGCCAATCCCAATGAAATGAATATGCACATGTCTCAAGTGCACAGTCGAGTAAATAGTATCGAATACTACAAGCCTCTCATCAAGAAAGCATACGGTAAAGAGTCTTTATCTCAAGATCAAATATTGGATGCTATAGCTGAGTTTACCAACTCTATCACCAATTATAATACAAAATTTGATAGAAGTGTGGATGAGCATTTTAAAGTGGCCAGAAATACAAATGTAAGAGAAATCACGATGGCTAACTTCACCGCTGAAGAAAATACTGGTAAAAATTTGTACTTAGACAACTGTGCATCTTGTCATGGAACTATGGCAGGAAGGCCTGGAAGAACAGAAGGAAACAATGGTTTGTATACAACCTACAGTGATCGTGGAATGGGTGCGAATGATGGTGGAGCTCCAAGATTTAAAGTACCTACGTTAAGAAATGTACTTCTTACCGGTCCATATATGCATGATGGAAGCCTGAAAACCATAGATGATGTATTAGAGCATTATAGTACTAGAGTTAAGAATACAGCTGGTTTAAGCCCTGAGCTTATGGTAAGCAATCAAGCTAAAAAAATGAATTTTAGTGAATCAGATAAAGCAGCCCTCAAAGCCTTCTTTGCTACCATGACAGATGATGTGGTTACTGCCGATCCTAAATTTGGTGATCCTTTTATTAAATAGATCTTTTTTTAACTCTATCTTATTGTTATGACAAATGTTTCAAAAATTTGTCCAATTTGACTAGATGGTTCTTTGCATTTTTTAATTACATTGTAATATTGAGATATATTTTTCAATACTGCAATGTATTCTTGTATTAATCACTTTCATATAATGAAGTCCTACAACATATTTATACTTTTATCTATTCTTACAGTAATAATATTCAACTCTAGTTGTAATGTAAATCGGGCTTATGTAAATGGACAAGAAGGCTTAGAAACGGTCTATGCTAAAGATCAATGGATAGCACAGGCTGATTTTTTTGGTTCAGGTGGTACTTCTGGCCTTCACGCCGATGCAGGATATAGTCCGATAAAAAACATTGCTGTGCTTTACGATACCAAGATGATCGGCACACAATTACAACAGCACAGTCTAGCCGCAGGAGTTTACCTGAGCGATTATACCAAATTTGAGTTAATCAGGCCTTCTGTTTCAAAAGAATTTATAGATATAGGCAGGCATCTAGATTTTTATGCTGGTGCTACCTATAATTTTGCCAATAATATATTTATTGAATTGCCCTTTTTTTCAGGAGGTTTTCCTGGCACTATTTCTCCTACACAGCAGTTTTTCGAAATCAATTACACCGGCAAAAGATATTTTGTTCAGGCCGGAGGTCATATAAAATCAAAATATCTGGCATTTGATGCTACATTGAGAAGATTATGGTTAGATCCATCCCAAATAGAAACCTTCGGGGTAGGCCCCAATATAGACATAGATCCGGTAGGAGATTTCGCTGAAAAAGGTTTTAGAGGGTATACAGAATTTGCTTTTAAAATGAATTTTGGAGGACATTATAAGCCTTTTTATATAGGTTTCAGCTCCCGCTTTGGTAAAGAAACCAATTTTACCAACTATATACTTTCTCCACAAATAGTTTTCTTTGGCGCTAATGTAAATCTGTATCATCTTTTTACAAAAAGAGCTGCTGCCAAAAAGCAATTGGACTATATCTATGAATAAGAGTAAGTAAGTAAACTACAGTTTAATTGTAAGGAAGTGCCTCTAAATCAATTGTATAAATTCTCAACTATCTCGATACCCTTTTGGGAAATTAAAAACTGTTGATGACTTGAAGGAATTCATCTGCATTCAGAGACGCTCCACCTACAAGACCTCCATCTACATCCGGTTGGCTAAAAATTTCTTTAGCATTATTTCCTTTTACGGAGCCTCCATATAGAATACTTGTGTTTTCAGCAACACGTTTACCGTACTTCTTTGACAACATGCTTCTGATGGCTTGGTGCATCTCTTGAGCCTGCTGTGGTGTTGCAGTTTCGCCGGTGCCTATAGCCCAGATGGGTTCATAAGCTATCACAATGTTTTTCATTTCTGCTGCTGACAGAAAAAACAAAGACTCAACCAACTGGGTTTTTACATGTGCTACATGCGTACTGGCTTTCCTGATATCAAGTGCTTCTCCACAACAAAAAATAACTTTTAGTCCTGCATCAAGTGCCGCTCTAAGTTTAGAAGCAAGTAGTGCATTATCTTCATGATTGTATTCTCTTCTTTCAGAGTGACCCAAAATCACGTAAGGTATTTTTAAGTCTGCCAACATTGCAGGTGATATCTCACCAGTATATGCTCCTGAAACTTTATGATGACAGTTTTGAGCAGCCAATAGAATTTTACTGCTCGCTTTGATCTTTTTCTTTAATGGATACAAATGTGTAGCGGGTACCCCAAGTATGGTAACTACGTTAACATCTCTTTTTCCATCCTGAAGTTTTTGCGCTAAAGATATTCCTTCCTTTATGGTTGTATTCATTTTCCAGTTTCCAGCCGCTATAAATTTCCTTGCCATGTTGTTTTTGTTTTATAAGATGGCGCAAAAGTAATGGATTACTATGAACTTTGCAATTTATAGATTGAATATAAGAGCCTATCTTTTCTTGAATTCAATTACTTCGCTTCCAGCCACTTCCTAGCATTCACAAATGCCTCTGCCCATGGAGAAACTTCATCAGTTCTACCTTCAGGATAATATGCCCAGTTCCATTGGAAAATAGATCGCTCTATATGTGGCATCATCACCAAGTGTCTACCATCTGCTGAGCACATCATCGCAGTGTTGTAGTCGGAACCATTAGGATTTGATGGATAAGTTTCGTATCCATACTTAGCCACTATGTGATAAGCGGACTCATCTTTGGGTAACCAAAACTTCCCTTCTCCGTGAGAAATCCACACGCCTAGTTGTGCACCTTCAAGAGTAGATAGCATCACTGAATTATTGGCACTTATTTTGACGGAAGTAAAACCACTTTCATGCTTGTGAGATTCATTATGGTGCATTTTGGGTTTGATATCATGATCAGGGTAGATGAGTTCCAGCTCCATAAACAACTGGCATCCGTTGCAAATCCCAACACTTAACGTATCTGGCCTGGCAAAAAATTGATCTAAGGCTTTTCGTGCCTTTTCATTATATTTGAAAGCTCCTGCCCAGCCTTTGGCAGAACCCAAGACATCAGAATTGGAAAATCCACCTACGGCGCCAATGAAACGTACATCTTCCAAGGTCTCTCTGCCCGAGATCAAGTCTGTCATGTGCACGTCCCGTACATCAAAACCTGCTAGATACAAGGCATTTGCCAATTCACGCTCTGAGTTACTACCTTTTTCTCTGATGACTGCAGCTTGCAAGCGTTTTGCTGGGACTTCTGGTTTTTTACCCGAGAAATGTGCTGGAAAGCTATATTCAAGAGCTTGATTTTTGTAGTTGTCGTATCTTTCTGTTGCCTTCTTTACTCCCGACTGACGCGAATCTAGCAAGTACGAAGTTTTATACCAAATATCACTGTATTCAGCTACATTTAAAGACCAACTATCATCATGATTTTTGACTTTCAAGTTTGGAGTTTGAGTTACTTCACCGATTTTTACACATGAAATGTTATGATCTTTAAAGGCTAACTCTACTGATGATTCAGCATTTTGGGTCACCTGAAACACCAAACCGATATTTTCAGCAAAAAGAAGTTTAACGGAGTCCGAATTACCTATAGATGATAGATCAATGTTTAATCCAGCTTTAGGGTCTGAAAAACACATTTCCAATAAAGTAGTAATCAATCCGCCACTACCTATATCATGGCCAGCCGCTATTTTACCATCTTTGATTAATGATTGTAGAATATTAAATGAAGTGACAAAACTTTCACTATCTCTTATATCCGGTGCTTTGGTGCCTATCTTATTTAGTGTCTGAGCTAATGATGAACCTCCAAGTTCGTACTCAGAAAATGACATATTGATATAATAAAGTGAACCTTCGGATATTTTTACGGTAGGTTCTACTATTTTCATGATATCATCGCAATGTCCAGCTGCACTGATGATGACGGTACCGGGTGCTATGACTTCCTTGTCCTTGTATTTTTGCTTCATGGATAAGGAATCTTTTCCTGTCGGAATATTAATGCCTAAAGCTATAGCAAAATCTGAGCAAGCCTTTACTGCAACATAAAGTCTGGCGTCTTCTCCGACGTTTTTACAAGCCCACATCCAATTGGCCGAAAGGCTGATACTCTTGATACCTTTTTCTAAGGGAGCCCAAACTATATTGGTCAAAGCTTCGCCAATACTATTTCTACTACCTGCTTCTGCATCAATTAAAGCACTTACTGGAGAATGCCCAATGGAAGTGGCTATACCTTGGTTATTTTCGTAATCCAAAGCCATCACACCACAGTTGTTTAGTGGTAATTGAAGTGGTCCGGTACATTGTTGTTTGGCTACACGACCACCTACACATCGGTCTACTTTATTGGTTAGCCAATCCTTACATGCCACCGCTTCGAGTTGCAAAACCTGAGATAGGTAGGTTTCAAAATGTGCTTTATCGTATTCCAGATTAGCATAATTGCTTGCTATGTGATGATCCTTAATGATCATTTTGGGACTTGACCCAAACATATCTTCCAATGCTAAATCCATTGGATTTACTCCTTTGGTAGGTGAGCCTATAGTAAAACGATGGTCTCCGGTTATCACACCTACATCATACATAGGAGCTCGTTCTCTTTCAGCTATTTTGACTAATAAAGGCAGATCATTTTGGCCAATAACCAATCCCATTCTTTCTTGAGACTCGTTGCCTATGATTTCTTTGAATGATAGAGTAGGGTCACCAACAGGTAAAGCATCTAAATCGATATTTCCTCCTGTAGCTTCTACCAACTCCGAGAGACAGTTGAGATGACCGCCTGCCCCATGATCGTGTATGGAAATAACTGGATTTTCGTCGCTTTCTACTAAAGCTCTAATCGCATTAGCTACACGTTTTTGCATTTCAGGGTTTGACCTTTGGATAGCATTGAGCTCTATTCCTGACCCAAAAGCGCCAGTATCTGCAGATGAAACCGCTGCTCCACCCATACCTATACGATAATTGTCACCACCCATGACTATTACTCTGTCTCCTGGTGAAGGTATATGTTTTTTTGCCTGTGAAGCTTTACCATATCCTACACCACCTGCTAACATGATGACTTTATCAAAACCCAAAATGCGCGCATCTTCTTCATGTTCGAAAGTCAGTAATGATCCCGCGATCAAAGGCTGACCAAATTTATTTCCAAAATCTGAAGCACCGTTGGATGCTTTGATGAGAATGTCCACTGGAGTTTGATAGAGCCATTGTCTTTCGGCTACTTTTCGTTCCCATGGTCTTGTTTTTTCTAGTCTGGAATAAGATGTCATATAAACCGCTGTACCAGCCAAAGGCAATGAACCTTGTCCACCAGCAAGTCTGTCTCTGATCTCTCCACCCGAACCCGTAGCAGCACCATTAAACGGCTCCACGGTGGTGGGAAAATTGTGCGTTTCTGCTTTTAGAGAAAGTACCGAATCAAATGTTTTCCTTGTATAAGATGATGGAATATCTCCTCGCTCTGGAGCAAACTGAACGACTTTTGGACCTTTGATAAAAGCTACGTTATCTTTATAAGCAGATACAATGTCATTGGGATGAGCAGTAGAAGTTTTTTTAATCATAGCAAATAGACTATCTACTTTCTCTTCACCATCTATGATATATTTACCGTTGAAAATCTTATGCCGACAATGTTCTGAGTTGACCTGTGAAAATCCAAAAACTTCTGAATCGGTCAATTTTCTTCCTAATTTCTCAGATAATTCATTGAGATAAGAAACTTCTTCATCGCTGAGTGCCAACCCTTCTTTTTGGTTGTATGCCTGTATATCCAAAATTTCCAAAATAGGCTCAGGCTGTATATCCAGGACAAAGATATTTTGATGCAATGATTCAAATTTCTGAAACAACATAGGATCAAATTGGAGACCCTCCTGATGAGTTTCAAACTGCTCAATTCTCTTAATACCTGTGATCCCCATATTTTGGGTGATTTCTACTGCATTGGTACTCCATGGTGTGACCATGGCAGCCCGAGGTCCTATAAAATCACCTGGAAGACTTTCGGTACTGATATATACTGCATCGCCAAAAAGCCAACACAATTTTGCTGCATCAGCTTCAGAAAATGGCACATCTGTACTTACTACGAAGGTAAGCATTTCTCTATTTTGGAAAAAAACAATCATGGGTACTTAGATTTGATCTATCTGTACCGCAAAGGTCATGATTTACAGCCAAAAAAAGAATTTAAAAGATGGAAAATGCGAAATTACGATCATATTTGTTTTTAATTTATTTTTTTTACGTTCTTCCATGGCCATAAATAATTCACTCGTAAAATGCTCATATTTAATTTTTTTAATATGAAATACTTTCTATCTTTGTAAAAAATATCACTTATGAATGTGTTACGAATTTTCATTTTTTTCCTAGGTTTCATTTTTTATTTTAATCATCAGGAGCTCACATAGTTGGTGCAGACGTCACTTACAAATGTATAACATCCAATCCCGTTACCAAAACAACTAAATTTACGATCACCTTTACCCTATATTATTTAAAGTTCTGGGATTGAAAAGATTAATCCAAAAAGACATTGTTTATATGATGAAATTTTTAAAATACTTTGGGTGGACCCTATTAGTTTTCATTTTTGTAATCTGTGCAGCTTTTTGGAAAAATGACTTTCCGCTTGAAGAGCTTAAATCCAAATACACATCTCCATCATCTTCCTTTACTAAAGTAATGCAAATGAACGTGCATTATCGGGACGAAGGTATCAAAATCGACTCTATTCCATTGGTGCTTCTTCATGGTACCGGTGCAAGTCTGCATACATGGGAACATTGTGTCAGCGCACTGAAAAACAGCTTTCGTATCATCACCTTGGATTTGCCAGCTTATGGATTGACTGGCCAAAATCCGGAAAGGATATATTCTCAGGAGTTTTATGTAGAGTTCATAAACGAATTTCTAAAGTCTATACAAGTAGATCAATGTATCATAGGAGGCAACTCACTCGGCGGAGCCATAGCCTGGAATTATGCACATCAATACCCTGAAAAAGTAAAAAAACTCATCCTGATAGATGCTGCCGGATATCCTATGGTTTCAGAAAGTAAACCGATTGCATTTACTTTGGCGCAAATTCCGGTGCTCAAACATATGCTCAATTACCTGACTCCCAAATTTCTGGCAAAAAAAAGTGTGACCAATGTGTATGAAGACCCAACAAAAGTGACAGATACACTGGTTAATCGATATTATGAACTTTTTTTAAGAGAAGGCAATCGTCAAGCGTTTGTAGACAGAATGAACTTTTCGAAATATCCAGACTATTTTGAAAAAATTCGTGCTATTCAAACTCCTACATTGATCCTTTGGGGAGAAAATGACAAGCTTATACCCGTTGCTAATGCATATAAATTTCAAAATGATCTAGCCAATGATACTTTGGTAATCCTGAAAAAAACAGGACATGTGCCCATGGAGGAAGCTCCTGAGCAAACTGTGGAAGTAATTCGGAATTTTTTGAAGTGACAACTATAATAATAAGAATGTTTCAACCATGAAAATTCATAGTATAACTTTAATATTTCATGGTAAATTAATTCGAAAAATTGACTTTATATCTTCACAAACTTAACAAGTCCGACTTTATCTTCATATTTCAATCTAATAAAATACGTCCCACTTTCTAATCCGCTCACATCTATAGATTGATTATACAAGGAAACAGATCTCAAAATCATTTCTGAAATATCAAATATATCAACTTTGGTCCAGATGTCGTGTGTCTGAAGATAAAAGATATCCGAAACAGGATTGGGGTGTATGTTTACTTTTGTAAAAAAGTCTGATGTACTAGTAATGTTACATTCGGAATTTACTTCACAGTTCTGGCCATTTGATTTTGACTTTACAATTATTTCAAAAATTATTTCTTCATTACAACAAATGTAGTTAAGGCTTGGATTTAAGTCAAAGGAAAGTCTTTGACTTAAATGAAATCCATTTACAACTAAAGGGGTACCTTATATAAATAATGAAGTAAGCTGATTTTCGGTACAAATGAAATAAGTTAAACTTTTCAATCCTTGAACATCTAATGACTTAATTTGATTACCTCAACAATTTAAATTAATCAATTTAGATAAGCCTCTTAATTCTAACGATTTCAATTTATTACGTGAACAATCAATAACACTTAGATTAAGTAAGTTTTTGAGATCAATTAAAGTCAATTGATTGTCATTGCATGCAAAAGATTCCAGATTGACCAATACTTTAACGTCTAAGGAAACCAATTGATTCCACTCGCATCCTAATGACCTTAAATTTATTAATTCTTTCACATTTAAGAATTTAATTTGATTTCTTCCACAACTAAGAGTAGTCAAATTAAAAAGTTTATCAACATCTAAAGATAGTAGCTCATTATCACTGCAAACGATAGTCTTTAAATTAGTAAATTCGTTTAAATCTAATTTTTTAAGTTTATTGTTATGACAAATTAACGATGTCAAATTAGGTAAATCTTTTAGATTTAATGTAGTCAACTGATTCCAAATGCATTGTAAACTTGTCAAATTGTTTAATCCTTGTACATTTAATGATGTCAGTAGATTTGATGAACAATCTATAGATTTTAGTTGCGTCAAATGTATCAAATCTAAGGTTGAAATTTTATTATTATCGCATGCTTAAACAACTAAATTCTTTAATTCCTGGATATCTAATGCCGTCAACATGTTTTTCTTGCAATACAAATGAGTCAATCTTGTTAGCCCATTAATATTTAACATTAGTAATTCATTCTGTGAGCACAACAAACTTGTCAAATTCTTACATTCTCGAACATCCAAGGATTTAAGTTTATTATATTCACAATCTAGCTTAATTAAATTGGGCAAATCTTTTAATTCTATAGAAGTTAGTCTATTACTGTAACAATCTATGTATTCTAGCTTATTTAGTCCACTTAAATTTAAATTGGATAGTTTACTATACCTACAATTCAAGCTTTTAATATTAGTAAAGTGTTCAATACCAATTATACTGATTATATTTGTATTAAGGATTACTAAATAATCCACTTTCAGTGCTTCACTCACATCTATCTCTCCATCATCATTCAAATCAGCATCAGCATCACCTAATCCATCACCATCTAAATCCACACTCTTAGTATTTGCCAATGCATTCTTAAAATTGGGGTCAGGGAAATTGATGATTTGGCCATAGACATTAAGCCCAAAAAATAAAATAAATAGTACCAATCCATTTTTCATATCCGTTTGATTTATAAGTTTTCAAAAAAAGAATCAAATGGAGCGCCTTTTTCTAATCAGAACAATATCTTTCCGTTTGATTTATGACAAAGATAAATCAAAGTTTTGAAAAATATTGCTTTAAGGATTGTTTTTGTGCGTTTTTGTCGCGGTCGAATGACTTTATGATATCCGATCGGTATATTTCGCAAAACATTTAAGAGTGGGACGTCTTCAAATCGTCCGACTATGTACTACGATCGGATGACTCTAAGGCATCCCATTGGTCTGATAAAGAAAAAAAGTTAGCGGTGGGACGCCAAAAAGTCGTCCGACCGCGTGCATAGATTACATATCAGTTTCCTGGACCACCTGTACCTATATTGCCGCCGCCTTGCGTATCTTGTCCTTGTTTCTGGTCCGTATTTTTTACTTTTGCCTTTCGCTCTTTGAAGTCTACATTTCCAAACTTATAACGGAAATTGACACCAATGGATCTGAATGGAATACTAAATGAAGATGTCTGCGTAAAAGCGTCTGTATCTATATTGGAGTCAAAAAACTTATCTGCGTGGAAAGGCTCGATCAAGGTCAGTCCAAGGCTCGAATTTTTGAAGTCTTTGCGTACGCCCATACCATAAATCGTAAAGGCAGGATTATCACCTTGAATCGTTCTGACTGGCGATCTGAAAAACCCAAAAAAGTCGGCTTTGAAGGTACCCGTGATCTTAATTTCTCCATTGGCAAAGATGTTGTATTCAAAGCTTTGCCTTTCCGCAGGCATATTGTTGACTATACCTTTGGCATCGTAGGTTGCTATATTACCACCAGTGCGCAGGGTGACGAGATTGACCGTTTTACTGACGAAGGTGTTGAGACCAAATGAATTATTGGTACCTATGTTTTGAAAGGTATTGACTGAAAGCTGGTTTTCATCCAGCGATAGTATTTGCTCTATGATTCTATTTGTATATTTGTAAAAGATAGACGAAAATGTAGTAAATCCCTTATAAGTAAAGTTGTATCCCATCTCGATCTGATGTACCAATTCTGGGTTCAGCGTAGGGTTTCCAACGGTTCTGTTGATAAAATCTGCGTTATTGTTAAATGGATTGATAAACTGTAGACTTGGGCGTTGGATACGTTGACTATAGGACAATTTTAACGTACGGAATCCGCTAAATGTCCGGCTCACTGTAAAATTGGGAAGAAAGTTTTCGTAATTGATATCATCAAAATTCAGTTCTTTAGACTTGTCAAAAGCACCTCCTATCTCTGTCTTTTCGTATCTGAGACCTGTAATGAAGTTATACTTTTTGGCTACAATAAAATTCATGGAAGCGTATCCTGAATAGACATCCTGATCATACTTAAATCTTTCTATAAGTGGCGTGTATCCGTTGGTAAGATCAAATAATTCTGTCTGATAATCACTGATGATATTTCTGACTACAGCTTTGGCACCTGTTTCTAACTTGACGGCTTTGGTAAACGGGTGTGTGTAGTCTACCTGCATGGTTGTCTCATGATTGATACCGTCATTCAATACCTCGGTGTTTCTGTTTAATATAGACACAGTATGTGTTTCCATGATGGTAAAATCCTGGTTATTGTTTTGTCTTGAGTATTGTACTCCAAAACTAAGCTCTTGACCTTCTCTTTTCTCAAATTTCCTAGTGTAATCCGTATTCCAATCATACCCACCAAAAAAATTGCCACCTTCATTGATTCTCTTAAATTCATTGACTAAGCCAGCCTGATCGATTTTGCCGTCAAGGCTTCCATCTACATCAAAGCCAAAACCCCTAAAATTTATGGAACTATTGATACTGTTGTATCCATTAAAATCATAAAATGCACTCAATGAACCATTGCCGCCTAAACGTGAAGTGTTTTGAGTTCCTTTTTGTGATATAAAACCTTTCGTTTCCTTGTCTATTCTTTCAAATTCAGTAATTCCATCCACAGGAACACTGTAAAAAATTGCTGCACTTGAACTGACACCTAATCTGCCTTTTCCGGCATTTAGGTTGGTAAAAAGACTGTTTTGACGATTGCCAATGGAAGCATTTACACTTCCGGCGACACCTTCAATATTTTGCTTTTTGGTAACGATGTTGATCAATCCTGCACTACCTTCGGCATCATATTTTGCTGAAGGAGACGTGATGACCTCTACTTTTTTGATCTGATCCGCAGGAAACATCTTGAGTGCATCCGCTACATTGGAAGAAAACATACCTGAAGGCTTGCCATTGATCAATATTCTTACGTTTTGTGACCCACGCAAAGATACATTGCCATTGAGATCGACAGAAAGCATGGGTACTTTTCTGAGTACATCTGTAGCGTCTCCACCGGCTATGGATGCGTCATTTTCCGCATTAAATACCAGCTTGTCCGCTTTATTTTCTACCAATAGCTTTTCTTCTGTAATTTCCACAGCGTCTAGCAGGATTGTCGTAGGTGCGATAACTATACTTCCTAAATTTAAATCGGGGTCTTTTAGTGTAGTTTCTACAGTTAATTTCTTTTCTGTATATCCTAAAAATGAAATATATAGATCGTATTTGCCATTAGCGACTTTTTCAAAAACAAATATTCCGTTTTCATCTGAAAGGACTCCGTCTGTAACGATACTACTTCCCTTTTTCTTCAGAGAAACGGTTGAAAATCCCACACTTTGATTGGTAAGCGAGTCTACAATTTTACCTTCTATTTTTCCTTTGATTACAGGACCCTTGCTGCCACTACCCATAGGAAATTGAGCCCACAAATTTGATACTGCCAAGCAAATGGCAATGCTTAAAATATATTTCATTTTGTTAAATTTTACAAAACAATGACAAAAGTGAACAAATTGTTTTAATCCTAACCCTTTTTATAGATGAACGTGAATATTTATCTGACAAAGAATGATGCTTGAAGGATAGTAGCGAACACGACCAAAGCGTAGCGTAGCGAAGTAAAGCGGACTATGTCAAAGTCTATCAAGCTATAGGCATGACTTTAGCATGATAGCCTGACCCGAAACGACACGCCCTGTTAAAGATTTAAATAGTTTTTTAATCCTAAATTGAAAAGACAATTATTCCTATTTTCCCAAAAATTGATGGTTCATTGGAAATTACTATTATCTTTGTATTGCTAAATTAAATGCATGGATTATATATACCAAATCAGGAAAATTTTTGAGCAGCACCTCTCCCATCATCCGCTTAGCAGGCCGCCTCACAACTTGTATGATCCGGCAGACTACATCCTGTCATTGGGTGGAAAGAGACTAAGGCCACTTTTTGCGCTTATCGGTGCTGAATTGTTTGAGAGTGACGTAAAAAATGCATTGAATGCTGCCATGGCTGTAGAAATTTTTCATAACTTCACCTTGTTGCATGATGACGTGATGGACAATGCTGATATACGTAGAGGACATGCCACGGTACATAAAAAATATAATCTGAATACTGCCATTCTGACTGGCGATGTGATGATGATCCAAGCTTATCAATACTTATTGGATTATGAAGACCCGATTTTGGTCAAAAAGCTATTGGATACGTTCAATAAAATGGCTTTTGAAGTATGTGAAGGTCAGCAGTTGGATATAGATTTTGAGACTAGAAATGATGTGACTATACCAGAATATCTGGATATGATTACCTGGAAAACTTCGGTCCTGATCGCTGCAGCCATACAAATGGGGGCTATCGTAGCTGGTGCTTCAGATGCTGATCAAAAACATATCTATGAATTTGCCAAATATTTTGGCATTGCATTCCAACTACAGGATGATGTCTTGGACACGTTCGGCCAAAGTGCGGAAGTAGGTAAAAAAATAGGAGGTGATATCCTTCAGAATAAAAAAACTTATCTCTACTTAAAGTCTCTGGAACTGGCAGACGAAAAACAACAAACGTTGCTAAAATCACTGTATCAAAATGAAATCACCCTTGAAGATGATCAAAAAATAGCTCAAGTCACCCAAATATTTAAGGAGACTAATGTGACAGAGTACACGAGACAAGTCATAGAAGCATATCGTGATCTTTCTATCTCGCATCTGAGTGCTTGTACGGTGCAGGAAGATAAAAAAACAATGTTGACCGATTTTGTAAATGCAATGATATTCCGAGAGAGCTAGGTAGTAAAGTAACTTTTTAAAAGGTTTTTAGTCTTAATGTAGCATAATAAAGGATATGAATTTCAGAACACTTTTAAGTTTACTTTCTATCATGATATCGATAGCTTCATGCACAACCAACCAAAAAATGTTTGACCCTGATAATACTCAAGAAGAATATGTCGCTTTTGGAACCGGTGGTGGATTTACTGGGCGGGTTTCTAAATATTATTTGACTAAAAAAGGCGATATTTATACCAAAGATGGCGACACTATGTCAAAGATTGGAAGCACTTCAAAAACTATGGGAGCTCAAATCTTTTCAAACTATCAAAATACTAAAATATCGGGTCTCAACCTAAACGAACCAGGTAACAAGTATTATTTCGTAGAAATGAATCTGGCAGATCATAAAAATAATATTAAATGGGGCCTGAACCCGCTTTCAGATAAAACCATTGAGACATATCATGCCATCCTCATGAATTTAGTCAAAAAGCTAAATACCCAAAATAATAAATCCAAACTTTAAAATATCTTTAGTAATGAACATGAAATTCACCTTAGTTTTTGCTCTGAACCTATTGATGGTTTTTGCTTTGCAAGCTCAATTGAAAAAAGTAGATTTCTCTAATACAAAAGTAGACCATAACCAAATGTCAGAAATCAAAAAGCCTGTAAAGGAGCGCAACGCTACACAGGCAGAACTGTCTGTAGATTTTAAAACAATGGATGTAAGCGCACTTTTAGGTCAAAAGTCTGGTCTAAAACCAGGGATAGTTAACGATAAGTCGGTTCCTGCTTACATAGAAGGAAAACTCAATGAAAAAGTAGCACTCAGAGCAGGAGGTATAGAAAGTCAGGCAATACATTATTTGTCTCATGCAGCCCCAATGATGAAAATTCAAAATGCATCTGAAGAATTTAGCATTGTCAACATGGAAAAAGATGATTTGGGTATGACACATGTGCGTATGCAGCAGATGGTAAATCAAGTTCCAATTTATGGTGCAGAGATCATCATTCACCATGACGGTAAAGCCTTTGATTTCTTGAACGGAAGCTATTATCCATCAGTCAAAAGCGAACTCAATGACGTCTCTCTATCTGATCAACAAGTGAAAGATATCTTTAGAAAAGACGTAGGATCAGAAGTCAAATACCTTGGCGATATCAGACAAATAGGTGATCTTTCTACTCAAACTAAATTAGTAATATATCCTTTTAACGGGAAATTTTATCAAGCATATCACGTCATTGGATATAAAAACCTTATAGACAGGTGGGAATACTTTGTCCACGCAACCACAGGAGAGATTATACATAAATTTCAAAGTATCTGTAAATTTCATAATCATAAAAACGGAGCTGGAGAAGCATGTCAGCAAATTGAAATTGACGAAGAAGTACTGAGTGTTTCTACGTCCATACTTGACGGCAAAGCTACTACTAATGCACAAGACTTATTTAACATTTCAAGATTGATTAATACCTATCAGGTGGGTTCCAAATATTATTTGATTGATGGTTCAAGGGATATATTTTCATCCACTCCTTCTAGTTTGCCCAATGATCCGTCTGGTGTAATCTGGACCATAAATGCCTTTAATACTTCCCCTCAAAAAGATGATTTTAGATATGATCATGTCACGTCAACTAATAATGCTTGGAATGATAAGACAGGAGTTTCGTCGCACTACAATGGTGGTCTTGCGTTCGAATACTTTAGAAATGTTCATAATAGAAAATCAATTAATGGTTCAGGAGGTAATATCATCTCCCTTATCAATGTGGCTGATGAAGATGGAAAATCTATGGGTAATGCTTTCTGGAATGGTCAGGCTATGTTTTATGGTAATGGAGACAATGCCTTTTTACCATTGGCCCGAGGGCTAGATGTAGCAGGTCACGAAATGTCTCACGGTGTCATACAGTCTACTGCCAATCTGGAGTATCAAGGAGAATCTGGTGCACTTAACGAATCATTTGCTGACATTTTTGGAGCTATGATAGACCGAAATGACTGGAAGATTGGTGAAGACGTTGTTAGGGCTTCTGCTTTCCCTTCAGGAGCACTTCGAAGTATGGACGACCCACACAATGGAGCAGCCACCAATAATTTTAATGCTGGATGGCAGCCAAGGACTTACAGCGAACGTTACAAAGGCAACGAAGACAATGGTGGTGTACATATCAATAGTGGTATACCCAATTGGGCATTTTTCAAATTTGCCACTGCTGTTGGTAAAGATAAAGCCGAAAAAGTGTTTTATCGTGCCTTGAATAATTATCTAACCAAGTCATCACAATTTGTTGATTGTCGTGTGGCTGTAGTTAAGGCAGCACAAGATTTATACTCAACAACCGAAGTCAATGCTGCTAAAAAAGCCTTTGACGAAGTAGGTATTTTGGGAGAATCAGGAGGTAGTTATGAGACTGACCTAGGTACCAATCCCGGTCAGGAATTTGTACTTATGACAGGAGCAAACAATGTTGGTATCTTCATTTTTGACACTAAAGGTCAGCAATTGGGTCAGTTATCTACCCGAGCTGTCCTCTCCAAACCTAGTGTTTCTGATGATGGGTCAGAAATTGTTTATATTGGTCAAGACAATAAAATGTATTACATTACCATCGACTGGGCCAAAAACCCGATTGGTGTTAAGGAAGATGTACTAAGCAGTGACCCGGTTTGGCGTAGTGTAATCATATCTAAAGATGGGTTTAAAATAGCCGCATTAACAAGAGATCAAACTAATGAACTGTATGTCTTTTACTTCGGAGGAACTACTGTTACGAGAAATATATATGAACTTTACAATCCAACTTATTCACAAGGTGTCACAACAGGTGATGTAAACTATGCTGACGCCATGGAGTTTGATCACACTGGAGAATATGTTGTTTATGATGCCGAAAACCAAATAAAATCTTCAGCAACTGGAAATATTATTTATTGGGACATCAGTTTTATTAAGGTTTGGAATAATAAATCTGAATCATTTTCATTGGGTGAGGTATCTAAATTATACTCATCACTGCCCAAAGGTGTAAGTATAGGCAATCCTTCTTTTTCTAAAAATAGTCCTTACATTCTGGCATTTGACTACATTGACGAAGATGACGAGTATAGCATTATTGCAGCCAATATAGAAACTAGTAAAACAGGATTGATTTTTTCAAACAATACTTTGGGCTATCCCAATTATAGTAGTAAAGACGACAAAATTCTTTTTGATAATGACAATGCATCTGGCACAAGCACCAATATTGGTGTTGCCACGTTGAAAACAAATAAAATCGAGCCAACTGCCAACCCAACCTTATTTACTAGCGCCAAGAGATGGGCTGTATGGTTTAGTAATGGCAAAAGAGTGTTGTCAGATATCGACGACCTAACTCCTACCCAAGATTTGTTTTCTATAGTTCAAAACCCTGTAGAAAACATGTTAAGTTTGAAAGTACATGCTGACTTCAACAACTCATATCAAGTGTCCATAAAAAATATCGCAGGACAAGTGGTCTATGAACAAAACCTGAGTGGCGTGGAGCAATTCATACCTACAGAACATTTAGCATCAGGTGCATATGTGGTGACTTTATCCACAAAAGATAAAATACAAAGTTTGAAGTTTGTGAAGGAGTAGGAAATAAAAAATTTAATGATATTATTGGAGAAGTTTGTGTATTCCGTAAACTTCTCCATTTTTTTAATCATAACTTTCCTGTGTTGGGTGTTCGTATCAATGTCAGACCACTATTGTCTGATGTATCTCCGAAATTTTCTTTTGTATATCTTGTAATTTGTCTTCCAGCATTTGATTGAATGTAAACCGGCTATCGGAAAAACTCAGATGTGCATAATATTGCCAGACTTCTGCCACTTCGTTTAATGAAATATCATAAGGTAAGTAATTATCATTGTCCGAAATCAATATCAACCTTTCATTTTGAAAATCGGGCTTTAGCCTTTTATAAACTAGTCCTTCTGATTTACTGATGATCACATAAGTTTTATCCTTTTTGATGTCGCTCAAGCTTTCTATAAAAGAGCAAATGACGATACTACCACTTTCCATGGGCAACATAGAGTCTCCATGGATTTCAAATCCCCTATAAGTACCTTGTGGAATATTGGGAAAAGCGATTTTGGGTAAGTCCCGAATGTATTCAGGATCAGCAAAGGACTCCAGATATCCAGCTTCAGCCTTGGTTTCTACTAATTCGATATTGCTATTATTGTCAGCATCTACAGAAATAGCCAAAACTCTGAGACCTTTGTTTCTGATGATTTCCAGATCTTTATGGCTCATATTGGATCGAATGAGATCATCTATCTTCACATTAAAAATATCAGCTAACTTGATGATGTTTTCTATGCTTACTTGAGTATGACCTCGTTCATAATCACTGAGCGATGATCGGGGAACCGATAATTTTTCGGCCAATTCCTGCTGGGATAGTTTATGCTTATTGCGAAGATATTTGATGTTATTGCCTAACATAATGACTTACATTTTAGCGCAAAAATAGCAAATAAATTGAACGTGTCGCAATTTACGACCAATATTTGTCGCACATCACAACAATTATGGTGATCAGTTAGATGATTCTAGAAGCATTTGTATGCTGTATTTCGTTTAAATTGCCAGAAATATGTACCAAACCAGGAGATTTGCCTACTTCGATGGTCCCTAATCTATCTTCAAAACCCAATGCTTTAGCTCCATTGATGGTAGCCCAAGTAAGGATGGTTTCCAGTGGAACATAAGACTGAAATTGACATATAGTCTTGATCTCTTCCCAAATACTCAGTTGCCAATTGCTAGTAAGACTATCCGTACCGATAGTCACCACAGCGTCAGTTTCTAAAAATACTTGATAATTGGGCAATCTGTTTTCTATATAAAGATTGGCATTGGGACATGTCGCCCAAAAGATATCCTTGTTCCAAGATTTGGCTGCCAATATATCATCTTTAGTAGTCATGGTATTATGAACAAATATGGTCTTGAAGTCCGGCTTTAAATGCTCAATGGCATAATGCAAAGATGTTTTACTAGTAGGCTTAAAATGTTCTAGATTCATACCAAATCCTTTGTAGAAATCCATGAAGCCACCATTTCCTAAAAGAAAAAGTTGATCTTCATCAGGAGTTTCTTGATTATGAATACTGATAGTTTGACCTTGAGTGTTATTTTCGTTGATAAATTGAAATAATCCCGGACTTACGGTGTAGGGTGCATGAGGCACGTAGCTTTTTCGATTATGGTTAGCCGTGCTTTGACCTTCCATCACAGGTTTGTATTGCTCGATAGTGTTTGCTGTCATACTTGGTTGCAAAAAGTCAAACATTTCTACAAAGGTATAGTAATCCAACTTGCTAACTGATTTCGTAGTGGCTGTGTCGAGTTTGTTAGAGATGTCGCCTACGGCTACAATTCCGTTTTTATACATTTCTGCATCACCATCATTTATAGCTTGCAAGATAATATCTTGATCTATGTCTCTAAAGCTGACTACCTTATTGAGAAATGGTAATAAACCTGTACCTGTATCTACTTTGCCTTTCATGTGAGACAGTTCTAAATGACAGTGCGTATTGACCATTCCGGGTATGATGGATCCGCTTAGAAATTTGATTGAAGTTTTATCATGTGCAGAAACGTCGTCAATGGATAAAATCTTACCGTTATCATCAGTTACGATCACTTTATTGTCTAACCATTGTCCGTGAGGTCCAAATATTTTAGCAGCACTAAACTTATTCATTGATTCAATTTTACATGGACAAAAGTAGTGGAATTCGGACCAAAACAAGTTAAAGCTGTTAATTTTTTAGGTAAAAATTATCTTTTTCGAAAAAAAACTGTAAAAATAGTTGTACAACTAAACAATACGTTATATATTTGTATCGTTAGTTGTAAATCATATGTACTTTTAAAGAATAAATATTTTATAATGCAGAAATTGACCAAAGCAGAAGAAGAAATTATGCAGCTTTTTTGGGATAAAGGCCCTTCACTAGTGAGTGCGCTGATTGATGAAATGCCCGATCCCAAGCCGCCTCATTCTTCAGTATCTTCAATAGTAAGGATTTTGGAAAAAAAAGGGTTCGTTGACCATAAAGCTTATGGCAAGACACATGAATATTTTCCAGTCATCAGCAAGAAGGAATACTCCAGATTTTCATTGAGTAAACTGGTCAGCAACTATTTTGAAGGATCGGTCAATGAATTGGTTTCCTTTTTGGTGAAAGAAAATGATATCACATTGAGCGAACTCGAACGTATCAAACAAGAATTGGCAGATAAATCATCCAAAAAATAGCGATTATGTTCACCTATCTCCTCCAATCGTCCACTTGTCTCATCATCCTGTATGGTATTTATCATTTTATATTATCGGAGATGACTTTCTTTAAGTATAATCGAGTGTATCTTTTGCTATCGATATTGGTTTCATTGATGATACCGATTTTGGCACCTTTGTTGGTGTTGTCGGAGGAGTCGATACCCGTGCTGCATTGGAGTCATTTGGCAGGAGATATCACGTATATCGTTGCAGATAATGAAGTGAGCGTTTTTGATTGGAAAGCGATGATGGTCAATGTTTTGTGGGTAATCTATATGGTGGGTATCATTGTCGTAATGCTTAAAATGATGTATGGATTATCCAAGATATTCAGATATTACCAACAAGGTCAGAAAGAAGATTTCGATGGATATCGCATTATTACCACAGAAGCTGTGCATCTACCTTTTTCATTTTTCAGAGGTATCTATGTCAGCCGACATGTACCATTACAAGATCACATACACACGATCCTCGAACACGAAGAAATACATATCCGTCAGTGGCATACAGTGGACGTCCTGTTGGCAGAGATGGTTCATGCATTTTTTTGGTTCAATCCAGTGATGATTTTTTATAAGCGTGCCTTGCGTCAGGCACACGAGTTTCTGGCTGATGATCTGATCTGCCGCAAGAATTCTGTAAGTAGCTACACGGAGTTATTGCTCAGCAAATCTCAATCAGGTCTTGAATTGGCGCTAACTAATCAATTTTTTCATTCACAAATTAAAAAACGTATTACCGTGATGACTAAAAATAAAACATCCCGAAGTGCTCTTTGTAGGTATACTATGGTATTGCCAAGTCTTATAGGTTTAGTGGTTTTCTTTTCATCTTCTACTTTAAAACTACAGTTAGAACATATAGTCTCCCTTAATCTAGATACTATTCCTACACCGCCTGTACCACATCCATCACCTAATCGACCTAAATTTTCTAAAGAAAAGGTACTTCCTTCGTCTGTTCCACCTGCACCCCAACATTCTAAAAAGAGTAAACTTTCTACATTTGCAGTTTTCGAACCACAAACACCACAAGATGCACCAAGAAAAGATTTGAATAATCAAAACGTAAATAATGCACAGGATGAAAAAAATAAAGAAACAAATACGTCCCAAGCAGTTCCTATTGATCCAAGCCTAAAAGTTTTAGATGCTTTGTTCAAACATGAAACCTTAGATAAACCATTATTTTTGATAGATGGTGTCGAAACAAACGCCTCTTTTCTTAATAACAAAACATTTAAAGCACGTTCAGTTTCAGTTCATTCACCTCAAAGTGCGATGGAAAAATACGGAGAAAAAGCTAAATTCGGATGCGTTGAATTAATTGAACCAATATTCACTCCTAAAGATTAAATCAAATTTTAACCTAACTCCTCTAATCATCCTATATGATTACAATTATCCTTCTGGAAAAGGACTACTGGATTTTCTATAACCATAAAGTCAAAATAATTAAAATAATTTACATTATATATTTTATTTGTAAACAACTCAAAAAAATTACACCGCATATTTTAGTTTTAGAACTATTTTTAAAGTTTTTGTATTCTTTAATGTTCATATTTCTAGAAAAACATTATTTTAACCCACTATTAACCGACTTAAATTATAATTCATCAAATTTCACCTATAAACAACTGACTATCAATGACCATTATTTAAGATTTCCTTTAGTACCCCCATATTTTAAAAGATCGATAATTGAGGACAGGGTGATTTATTTTTTGTCTTTGTGGCTTTTACATAAGTTCTGCGGCTGTTTTCAACCATCCAGATTACATCTATGAGGCTTATCATATGGATCCTGACCAATGCTGCCACTGTAGAGAAGGCTTTTTTTGTTTCAGATTTTACTTTTAGTACCAGGAGTAGTAATTGTGCTATCAATGTGCACCATATTTGTGTCTTTATCCCGTTTTCTGTTTCTGAATAGAAAAAGTGCAATTGAAAATTTTGTTTCAACTTCTT
>CAMBRK010000066.1 GCA_945870185.1 Aureispira sp. CCB-QB1
CCTCTGCTTCAAAATACACATTTGCCCTATCTATGAAGGTAACCATATCAGACAAAGCTTTCTCTTTAGTTCCTCTGACTGCACCCCATTCGCCAGTACAAGCCAATGCTAGTCTATATTTTCTAAACTCCATCTTTTCTCCCATGGCAGTTCTTACGCCCCACTTTGGACCTGATCCATGATCAAAATGGGCAGGATCTGTTCCACACAATACTTTATCTTTCAAAGATTGATCTACATGATCTTGTGTATTATACACTATGAAATATTCATTTCCACCTACAAAATAAGGGTCAATATAAATCGTCTCCTCTACTCCTTTGATAGCTGCATGAAAGCTACTAGGTGTCCATGTCATCCTGATTGTTTTCGATCTATCTGTACTGCAATACCCCTTAAAGCTTTTTATATCAGGATACTTTTGAGCTAAACCATCTTCCATTACAGTTGACGACCATACGATGAATTCTTCTAGATTTCCCTGAGTATTGGGCAAAGATATACTAATACCTTTCCTGGATTGTTTGAACACATCTTCAACTGGGGCACTCAATAACACCTTTTGAAAGGATTCGTTTTCCAAAGTATATGTGGTATATCTTTCAGGGATAATATTTCTAATCCTGCTTTCACTTCGTAATCTGACATCATCAGTAACTTGCCAATAGGATTGTGAAAAAACACTTCCAGAGATTGTAAAAAAACAGAAAAAAGAAAGTAAATACTTTTGCATAATATGGATATTCATTTTAAAATGTAAAGATAGAAAATACATCATATTTCTAGTTTAAAAAATAAGGTATTGTATCAACAACGACATTTTTGAAAGGTTCGTTAAGAATAAGATTAAGGCCTGTCTGCTGTAATAAAACCTGTCTGCTGAAATACAATGAAGGCAGATGAAGGCAGATTTAGGTTAAGAATAAGAAGTGGAGAATAGGTTTAGGTTTGAACAAATAGATGGTGAAGATTTGGTAAATTAATAAAACAGGGTCTAAAAGATTTAAACAAACTTTTGAATATAAAAAATGTCATATTCTAGGATGAAATTATAATTAAAATTAAAAATAATAAATTCAATAGACTATATATTACGAATATATTTAATACATTTGCATTTTCTATATTATAGTTAAAGTGATAGATACACATAGACATAAAGGATTAAGACAAAAATTGGTCAACGAACTGAAAACCAAGGGGATTACAGATCACCGCATTCTTCAGGCATTTAAGGATATTCCCAGACATTATTTCTTAGAAAAAACTTTTGCTGATTGGGCATACAAAGATGTGGCTTTCCCTATAGATGCGGACCAAACCATTTCGCAGCCTTATACAGTCGCAATGCAAACAACACTACTTGACGTTCAAAAGAGCGACAAAATATTAGAAATAGGTACTGGCTCAGGTTTTCAGGCTTGTGTTATTTATCATATGGGTGCAAAAATTTATACTATTGAAAGACAAAAAAAGCTATTTGACAAAACCGAAACTTTACTTCATAATATGGGATTTGGCAATGTGCGCACACTGTATGGAGATGGTTTTGAAGGAGCACCAAGATTTGCACCCTTTGACAAAATCATAGTAACAGCAGGTGCAGCAGAAATTCCATTAAAACTACTAGACCAATTAAAACCAAATGGCATCATGGTCATACCCTACGGAGCAGGTAGCACTCAAATGATGCTAAAAATAACTAAAAATATAGATGGTACTTTACAAAAAGAAGAATTTGGCCAATATAGATTTGTTCCATTTCTGAAAGGTGTGAATGCATAAAATGGTATAACTGGGTTGAAAAAAATTATAGACTTTATTGGTATAGTACCTAATTTTAATTTGACTTTTGGAATTCATGTTTTAAAAATAGATTAACACCATCGATGAAAGTATTTTAAAAGTCCTTTTAAAATCTATAGGATACATTTAAATAAGGGTAATACTCATCATAAAAGTAGGTTAAAGCTTTGTCAGACCTGTGAATCAAAGCCAATTCAGCCATAAACTTATATTTTAAATATCTCAATCCAAGACTCCAAAAATTGGAGTATTCTTCGTTGCTTATAACCCAGTTTTCAGTGATTATAGCAAAACCATTTGCAATGCTCCATGAACCATTCAGTCGAATTGTGCTAAAATGTTTGTTTTAAATTCATTGAAACCAATGAAATTATTAAACCCGGATTATGCGTTAGAACTTTGTAATAGCCTGTCCCGCTTTAGCGGAAAGAAGCTAAAATGCAACCAGCCTGACCACTACATGGTAGGCGGGCAGGTAAATCAGCTATTTATATTCCAAAAGCGAAGCACCGCTACGGTTACAGAAGAAAAATAGTCCGCCGCGGCGGATCCTGATTTGCAGACCTTGTCGAGCCAAAGGCACGAAGTTTAGCTTCGGAATACCTGCCTCGCCGTACCGTAGGGCAGGCAGGGATTTTCTAATGCATAATCCGGGTTTAACCCTTACACATTAATCCCCTTAACCACTTAACTCCTCACCTACTATATTAGCTCCATATCTGTGTATCCTTTGTTGGCGATATCATTGGCATGTTGAAATTCGGGAACTAGGGTTTGGGCTTTTTGAATGGTATCTGTGATGTTTCCAGAAGATAGGGCATCTTCGAAATCTTGGAACAGGGATACCACCGTGTCGTAGGGCGGGATATTTTCTTGTACCTTTAATATCTTTACGTGATTCGTAGGTAAAGTCATACTGTTTTGGTAGAATAGCTCTTCATATAGTTTTTCACCAGGCCTTTTGCCTGTGATAAGGATTTTGATATCTTTATGTGGCTCTAGGCCGTTAAGTCGGATGAGTTTTTCGGCCATGTCCATGATTCTAATTGGTTTACCCATATCGAAAACCAAGATTTCACCACTTTTGCCTGTGGTGGCTGCTTGCAGTACTAGACTACTTGCCTCGGAGATGGTCATAAAAAACCTAGTCATATTAGGGTCCGTGATCGGGATAGGTTTCCTTTCTTTGATCTTTTTTTCAAATATAGGTACTACGGAACCATTCGAACCCAACACGTTACCGAATCTCGTCGTAATGATTTGTGTTGGGCTAGTTACGTTTTTATCATCCTGCATTTTTAAGATTTTGAGCTGGAGATACAACTCCGCTAGTCTTTTGGACAAACCCATAATATTGGTTGGATTGACAGCTTTATCGGTAGATATTTGCACCATTCTTGCTACTTTGTACTGGATACAGAGGTCAATGATGTTTTTGGTACCTATGTAATTGACTTTAAATGCCTTATCTGGATGTTTTTCCAACATAGGTACGTGTTTGTATGCTGCTGCATGCAGGACTACCTCAGGTGACTGATCATAAAATACAGCTCCCATACCTTCCCTATCTCCTATATCTCCCAGGATGGCTACGATTTCAATATTGGCATAAGTTTCTCTGAGTTCGTTTTCTATGTAAAATAAAGGCGTCTCCGCAATATCTATCAGTATGAGTTTCTTGGGTCCAAACATACCTATTTGTCTAGCCAACTCACTACCTATAGAACCTGCAGCACCCGTGACGATGACAACTTTATCACGCAAAAAGATATCCACTTGATCTTTATCGATGACGATAGGGTCCCTAAAGAGTAAGTCTTCTAACTCCGCTTTTTTGAATTGTAGGTTTTCATTGCCTTTATTATTTATGATCCTGGAGATACTAGAATGGTATATTTGTATTTTATGTTGGATACAATAATCAATCAAAGCGGTTTTTTCTTCCCTATTTACATCATCATCCAAAAACACTAGACCATCTATCTGCTTAGTTTGGGGATAAACACCATAAAATGATTGGATATAAACGATGTCGAAACCTAAAATTCGTAAGTTTTTAGAAGATTTGTCGAAACTCAAAAATCCCGTGAACTGCGAATGGCTATTTTCAGCATAATGAATGGATTTTACAATAGATATATTTTCGTGCTCGGTACCCACCATCAGTAGTTTTCTTTTGGTACCTGCTTGTCCTGTATGCTTCACTCGTACATACATGTACTTGATAGATATCCTGAATATGGTGAGACAAAGGAGACTAATGATCCCCGAATATAGTAACCCTGTCACCACAAAAATACTTTTCCCTGCATACAGGTGATACCCATAATTAATTACCGCCAATGCAGTCATGGCAGCTGTCAAAGCTATAAATACTTTGATCATGTCTTTGATACTTGTAAACCTGATAGATGCTCTATGCGTCCCGAATATCAAAAAACTAATGGCGGTCACTACCACAAATAACGAGAATCGCACCGCAAATGGGAAAACGGAAGAATAGTCTAGTTTGGCTTTACTTAAAATGACATAATTGGCAGAAAAAGCAATGGCTATAATGCATAACTCAATCAAAAAAGTAGCATAGATAGGCACGTACCTTATACTATGGGTGGTACTATAGTCGATCAATTTTGACAGTAGGTTTGTCGTGTATTTCGCCTTTTTATTCACAATACAAAGAAAATTAAAAGATATAAAAACTCAAAGATACAGTAAATTCGATAATACAAATATCCAAAATATTCAAAAATTTAAAAGATTTAAAAGATTTTTTTACCACGCTTTAGTGCAGCGTTGCTGTACAGACCACTAGGCACAACTATTTCTGAGTGATCTTAGTGCCTTAGTGGCGAGTATTCAACCTTCCTTAGCGCCTTAGCGCCTTAGTGGCGAATATTCAAACCTTCCTTAGCGCCTTAGTGGCGAGAGTATTTGCGCCTTCCTTAGCGCCTAGGTACCATAGTGGCGAGTATTCAACCTTCCTTCGTGCCTTAGCGCCTTAGTGGCGAGTATTTGCGCCTTCCTTCGTGCCTTGGTACCTTAGTGGCGAGAGTATTCACACCTTCCTTAGTGCCTTAGTGCCTTAGTGGCTAGAGTATTCACACCTTCCTTAGTGCCTTAGTGCCTTAGTGGCGAGTATTCAAACCTTCCTTAGTGCCTTAGCGCCTTAGTGGCGAATATTCAAACCTTCCTTAGCGCCTTGGTACCTTAGTGGCGAGAGTATTCACACCTTCCTTAGTGCCTTAGCGCCTTAGTGGCTAGAGTATTCAGCCCATCCTTAGCGCCTTAGCGCCTTAGTGGCGAGTATTTGCGCCTTCCTTAGTGCCTTAGCGCCTTAGTGGCGAGTATTCACACCTTCCTTAGCGCCTTAGTGCCTTAGTGGCGAATATTTGCGCCTTCCTTAGTGCCTTAGCGCCTTAGTGGCGAGTATTTGCGCCTTCCTTAGCGCCTTAGTGGCGAGTATTCAAACCTTCCTTCGTGCCTTAGCGCCTTAGTGGCTAGAGTATTCACACCTTCCTTCGCGCCTTAGTGCCTTCGTGGCTAGAGTATTTGCGCCTTCCTTAGCGCCTTAGTGCCTTAGTGGCTAGAGTATTCACACCTTCCTTAGTGCCTTAGCGCCTTAGTGGCGAGTATTCACACCTTCCTTAGTGCCTTAGCGCCTTAGTGGCTAGAGTATTCAAACCTTCCTTAGCGCCTTCGTGCCTTAGTGGCTAGAGTATTCACACCTTCCTTAGCGCCTTAGTGGCGAGTATTTGCGCCTTAAACCTTACACAAAAATATTAATTAGCGTCAGAAATATCAAACCCGAATCTTCACAGATTTCACAAATTCAAAATGCAATTTTATTACTAAGTAAGTGACACTCATTCGGAAAAAGTTCTCAGAAAAATAAAAACATTAGTTCCTTAATATTTTCCAATACCCTCCTTTTGCGGGGCCTATGTGTTCAATCTTCTTTTCGTTTTGTAAAATCTTTAAGTATCTTTGTATGGTACGTTGTGTCAGTTCTAACTTTTCAGCCATATCAGATGCAGAGTATTTGTTATTTTTATGTAATAAATCAAGTACTTTACTCTTATTTTCTACGACATCTTCTACGACATCTTCTACGACATTTTCTACGACATCTTCTACGACATCTTCTAATATATCATCCTTTGGAAAACTCATTCGGATAAAATTATCAGAAAAATAAAAACAATCCTCTCCATAAGACTGGAGTATTCTGGGAACTCCTGAACCTAATTGCTCCACCAAGTCTATATCCCGATAAATGCGCATAATTTCTTTGCTCCTAGGTATGGATACGCCAAGAAAAAATTCTTCTTTAGAAAGACCTTGAGGCAAACCACCATAAGAAGTGATTTCAAATCGATCTGAGAAAAACTCAAATTTTGGTGCTAATTCATAAGTATAATCATTATGTACCATGGCATTTATAATGGCTTCTCGCAACGCAACGCTGTTCCATTGTTTTTTCTCTATTCGTTCTTTAGATGTGATTTTGGTGAATGTCCTATTTTCTACATCTACTTTATCAAGTACTTGCTTGGTTGCTTTAATAAGCGAACAAAAACCATATTCTTCATTTTGTATCAAATCAACTCGGGTCACGTCTCTATACTTGGCTACCTTTACTGAAATATTGTTATTATCAGACATCAAATAGGCGGCATAGTTATATTTGTTTTCTGGAGTAAGGAGCTCCAGTGACTTGCCAAATTGTTTTGTAAGTGGCTTATCTATGGAGTCATAGTAAATACGAAGTTGTTGAAACTTTAAATCTTGATCTGGGGATTGAATTTTACTTATGGAATTTCTAGTTCGCTTTGCAAATAGATCCTCAATCATTTTCTCTGTCATAGGTTCAGCTGCGCTGCCACTTCGCACAAATGCACCTCTTGAAGACATACCATATTTTTTAATGTAGTATGGTCTTTCTTGTCCACTGGCTACAATTAGTTTTATGATAGATTTATCATCTATTGTTTCTTCGACTACATCAAACAAGCCCATACACGAAGGCGCAATGTTGTTTTTTACTCTGTCTTTGATTTGTAATTGTACCTGATCCGCATTTTCAATACCAATAGGACTGCCCACATCATCGATACCAAAGTATATGACACCACCTCCTAAATAATTGAGAAAAGCCACAACTTCTTTCTCAAGACTATCAGTTAATTGCCGTTTATATTCTTTGCGGTTATTCTCCAATTTATTGCTATCATTTAGTATTTGAGTACATTTTACACGAAAAAGCTTAGTGATGTCATTAGTTCTTTACTTTGAAAGCTTAGTGGTTAAAGTAAGATACAATTAACGTGAACTAGCATCATAAAAAATATCAAACCCTAATCTTCGTTGATTAAAGAATTAGAAACGCAAATTTAGGTAACTACTAAGAACACTAAGATTCTCACTAAAGAACATTAAGGTTTTTTTGCCACTAAGACGCTAGGACACTAAGGTTTTTTACGTTCTTGGTACCTTAGTGGCGAGAGTATTCACACCTTCCTTAGTGCCTTAGTGCCTTAGTGGCGAGTATTCACACCTTCCTTAGTGCCTTAGTGGCTAGAGTATTCAAACCTTCCTTAGCGCCTTAGTGCCTTAGTGGCGATTATTTGCGTCTTCCTTCGTGCCTTAGCGCCTTAGTGGCGAGTATTCACACCTTCCTTAGCGCCTTAGTGCCTTAGTGGCGAGTATTCACACCTTCCTTAGCGCCTTAGCGCCTTAGTGGCGAATATTTGCGCCTCCCTTAGCGCCTTAGTGCCTTAGTGGCGAGTATTCACACCTTCCTTAGTGCCTTAGTACCTTAGTGGCGAGTATTTGTGCCTTCCTTAGCGCCTTAGTGGCGAGTATTCAAACCTTCCTTAGTGCCTTAGCGCCTTAGTGGCGAGTATTTGCGCCTTCCTTAGCGCCTTAGTGCCTTAGTGGCGAGTATTCACACCTTCCTTAGTGCCTTAGTGCCTTAGTGGCGATTATTCAACCTTAAACATAAAACAAAATTAACCCGATAATCAGGCCACTAGTTTGTATTAAAATCTACGTAAAGAATATCATTATTTTTACCAAGAACTTATTAAAAAGTAAAGAAAATCTTTGCTCAAAATATAGTAGATAAAATAATTTTAAAATAATGCCACCAAGTTCTATTTTTGATAAATATTTGATTGAACTCTATTTTACGAGGCAAAATATCTTCAATATATGTTTTTTCAGGATCACTACTCTTTCCTAGAATTTCATTTTCATTTCTGAAGGCTATAGATGCCCAATCTGTTATGCCAGGTCTAATTGATAAAATACTTTGCTGTTCTGAAGTATACATATCTACATACTTTCTTACTTCGGGTCTTGGACCCACTAAGCTCATTTCGCCACTTAAAACATTCAACAGTTGAGGAAGTTCGTCTAATTTATATTTTCGAATAAAATAGCCTGATTTAGTAACTCTTGGGTCCTTTCCTCCTACAGTGAGTAGTCCACTTTTATCTGCATCCATGAGCATTGACCTAAACTTAAATAATTTAAAATCAATGCCATATCGCCCCACTCTTGTTTGCTTATAAAAAACCGGTCCTTTTGAATCCAATTTTATCCATATCGCTACCATCGTAAAAACTGGTAAAAGAATAAATAATCCAAATAATGATAAAATAATATCAAAAAAGCGAATCACCTCTTTAAAACTTCTTGATAAGCATTTTCCACTGTTTTTACAATATAATCCACTTGTAACTCAGTTAGCTGGGGATAAATTGGTAATGAGATTTCACATGAATACTGTTTATAAGCATTAGGATAGTCTTCTATTTTATAACCTAACCCTTTAAATAAAGTGAGCATGGGCATGGGTATAAAATGTACGTTAACTGCCACCCCATTTGCGGCAATATAGTTAATCATATCGTCCCTTTGTTGTTCGTCAATATCATGAATTCTAAGAGCATATAAATGATACGATGATTTAATATTAGCAGTGTCTTGCGGAGGCAACTTTGCCCATGGGTATGTAGACAATAATTCTGAATATTGATCAAAGATACGTTTTCTTTCCAGAAGTAATTGTGAATTATACTTGCGTATCTGAGCTAAACCTATAGCTGCAAGGACGTCAGGCATATTAATCTTCATCCCCAAATCCACAATATCATATCTCCAGCCACCCGCCTTTGATTTTGAAAAAGCATCTTTGGTTTGCCCATTCAGCGTCATACGCCGTAAATAGTTATATTCTTCCTCATTATTAAATGGTGATGGAAGATTTAGACAAATTACGCCTCCTTCTGCTGTGGTAACATTTTTGACAGCATGCAAAGAAAATATGGTTATATCTGTTAATAGGCCAGTTTCTATTCCTGATATAGATGCACCTATAGAATGAGCAGCATCAGATAAAACTAAAATTCTACCAAGTTTAACTTGATTGGCATGTGATGGCTGAAAAAGTGCTTTTATTTCTCCTTCATTTACTATTGCATTAATTGCATCATAGTCACATGGCCATCCAGCTATATCTACAGGCATGATAACCTTAGTGTTAGACGTGATTTTTTCTTTAAGTTTAATAACATCAATGGTAAAATCATCCTTAATATCCACCATTACAGGGGTAGCACCGCAATGTAAAACCGCCAATGCTGTAGCACTGTAGGTATAAGCAGGAATGATGACTTCATCACCTGCTTGTACCCCATACCACTTTAACATCAACATTGCCCCTGATGTCCAGGAGTTTACACACAAAGCTTGAGGCACTTTGGTCAATTTGCAGACTTCTTCTTCTAGCGCCTTCACTTTGGGGCCAGTTGTAATCCACCCAGACTCCAATGATGACACCACTTCGTTAATGATGTCTTGATCAATGTATGGGGGAGAAAAAGGTATATTCATAATGTTTTATGCATTGTTAAGGAAACATTATCTTCTTGGTTTGTTTTCCATCCATTTTTTTTATAGGCTGATATAGCCTGACTATTTGTCTTTTTTACGGAAAGTGTTACTTCTTTCACACCATCATTTTTTGCGCTTTGTTCAAACTCCTTCAAAAGTTCACTACCAATTCCTTTCCCTTGATATATTGGATTAACCCCAATTACTACTAAACCCCATCTCGAACTAAACTGTAAGGTCGCAGGTTGAACTTTTTGTTTTTTGATCAGGCCAAGTTTCAATTTTAGATTTTTAAATATAAATTGGTATCGATTTAGATTTTCAGGGTGAAATATTAACCACGGTCGATACAAAAAAGAAAGTATAAATTGACTAAAACTAAATTGAGTTATTGATGTGGCAGCTCCGGGCAAACCAGGTTGCTTGCCTACTATTCCACCTACATACCCTACGATAAAACCATTTTCCTCAGCATGAAACATAGTGCCTCTATCACTTATGATGTACCAAGACAACATTTTATTGCAAAACCGTTTTCCAAGTTTCGATGATAACGCATTTGGGAATGCATTAATGTGGCAAGAAGTAATTTTTGGTAAATCGCTTATTACTGATTTTTGAATTGTCATTATAATATAGCCTTTAATTTATCATAAAAAGCAGATGCAATTTTTTTTCGATCAAAATGTTGTTTAATGTATGCTTTTCCATTTTCTCCCAATTGATTTCTTAAATCTTTGTCACGATACAATTCTAATATATTTGAAGCCAGTTCTTTACTATTTTCAGGTTCATTGAATAATCCAGCGTTTCCTTGATGAATAAAAAGCTCTCTTGCTTCCCCGTCCACTCCCAATAATATAGGTTTGGCCATTGCCAATGGCTCAAATAATTTGGAAGGAACTGCCCCTAAAAACAATTCATTTTTTTTCAAGGGTACGATATAGGCATCACATGCAGCAACAGCTTCAGGCATTTCTTTTCGAGAAATATTACCAAGAAATTTAACGTTGATCAATTTTTGTTCTCTGGTTTTTGTGGTTAAAACTTCAAATTCAGGGCCGTCCCCAATAATCAGATAATGTATATTGGCTATAGCAGCTGTATTCACGGCGGAATCCAAAATTACTTCAAGCCCTTGTGCATGGCCAATCACTCCGGCATAAAGCAGAATAAAATCTGTTGCTGTATATCCATTTCTTTGGCGGAAGGAAGTGCCGTCTGCTTGAACATTAAAAGCATGAAAATCAATTCCATTAGGGAGCCAATAGGTAGGAATCTGATTGAATCGATGGTTTATATTGGACACTATCCCTTTGGTTTGACCTACTACTAGAGCGGAATTTCGATAGAGCATCGCTTCTAACCTGTAGGACAATCCAAGTAATAATTTGTTATGAATAATATTTAATTTCTCTGCTGACTCTGGCCATAGATCAGACACATTAAAAATGAGTTTTGAGCTTTTCGATTTAGAGACAAGTAAGGCACTAATGCCTAAAAACAAGGGAGGGGATTCACAAATGATAACATCATGTTTCGGAATCTTAACCAGTCCTATAAAGAAAGATGTGAAAACAAAAGAAAAATAATTTAATAACCTAGAAATTATTCCCCTGCTTTTTCGAACAAAGATCCAACTTCTATAAATCGAAAGTTTTCCATCTTGTTCCTTTATAAAATATTTGCCTCTATACTCTTTTTGGATTTCATTCTTAGGGTAATTTGGCATTGCAGTAAGAATGGATATTTCTGCTCCCAATTCTGACAAATAGTTTGCCAAAGAATGAATTCTATTCTGGGGTGCACCAGTTTCTGGTGGAAAATATTGTGTGAGAAATAAAATCTTCATAAAGCTAAAATTATTTTGCAAATTTCATTAGATGTATCTCCATTACAATATAAATCAAGAGCATTTTGAAAAATGTTTAGTAGATTGCGAATTATATTCTTGTCTTATAACAAAGACAAAGTCTATTCCTTCATAAGTCTCATTATTAAATTCTCCTATGGTTTCAAGCAATGTTTTTACAACAATATCATTAAATGAAGAGAAAAAATAATCATCACCTAAAATCTATTTTTTTGACAATACTTGGCAAAATAAAAATCTCGTCCCCATCCTCAATTAGGAGTTGCTGCAAACATAGTTAATCCCCAAAATTGTTTTGTCTTTACTAAAGACTTTATCAATTGTATACTATAAAAATGTATTCGGGTGTTTTTTAGTATATTAAAACCAGCTTTAAAGCATTTATAGTAGGATTAGATATTACTTAGAAAAAGCAATTAGTAAGGCGATTGGGATTTTTATTTATTGATTTAAAAATGAAATAACTGGAATTTTTTCACTTTTAGCTCGTTTAATTAATAAAAAAAAATCATCCCTCGTTTCAGAGTCTGCTTTGAAGTTGCAAGGATGTATAAGTACTACTACATTTCTTTTTTTGGCAACAAAAAGCACCTCATCAATATTTCTAAAACCTTGATGTCTGTAACTGGGTTCAATCCAAAAAAGATTTGGGTAATAGCCGTTTTCATCTTCATACAATTCTGAAGCACAACTTGCAATTCCATTTCCAGAAGGATATTCATACCCACATTCATTAGCCCATTGAATATACTTTTCGGGTTCATAAATAGGATAATGGTACTTTCCTAGTTTGTGAACCCCACTCCCATGCTTTGAAAAAGTCTTCGCATTTAAACAAT
Organism: Aureispira sp. CCB-QB1; assembly: GCA_945870185.1. GTDB lineage: Bacteria > Bacteroidota > Bacteroidia > Chitinophagales > Saprospiraceae > OLB9. Next base: position 12,418 of record CAMBRK010000066.1, read on the forward strand.
TAGGGAAGCTATGAAAATTCTCCCATTCTAATAAAAAACTTTCTTTTGATTTACTGTTTTCTAAATGCAAACCAAACTGATGACCGCCTTCTTTTAATAGATTTAGTATTTCTTGATTAGGAGCTGTACATAACCTGTGATAAAATGTACCGCGTACTCCTTGATTATTACAGAATATAATCATTTCTTTCAAATGTGTCAAATATCCTGTGTGCAATTTCCATAAAGGAAAAAAATCCTCCTTGATTTTACTAGCAATTCTCCTAGTAAGTGTATGCTTCCCATAAGGCTTATCAACATCAACTCTAAGAATTATTGCCACTTTCTAATTTTTTAATGACTTGTTTGTATGAACTGATATTCAATGCTCGAAATATTGTCCCTTGAGATTTTTGTTGTTCAAAAAAATACTCCCCAGTAGATATCTTTCTAACAGATTCAAGCATGGTATCAGAGGCTAAGTCTTCTATGAGAGCTTCTAACTCGTGTAATTTTTTTCTTTTTGTTGAAACTTCTAAATATCTTGTTTTTAATACTGGTCCAGAATCAATCCCAGAGTCAACTTTAAAAACGGTTACTCCTAATGGTATGTCATGAATAATAGAGTGAGCAACTACATCCATACCTTTAGCATCAGGCAATATTCCAGGATGTGAATTTAAAACAGCAATACTTGGTATGTTTAGAACTTTTTCTTTAATAATAGGTGCACCTCCAAGAACTATAAGATCTGGCTTTAATTCTGTCAAAATTTTTACAAAGTGGTCTTCATTAATATTATCAAAATATCCTAAAGGGATCTTAAATTCAGCACACTTGTCTTTTAATGATTTTTTTAATGAATCGTTGTTTTCCAATGATTTTGCTTTAATGTCTTTTCTAAGTGTGAGTCGATAGTACATTCTCCAAATTAGGTTAATATAACCATGTAACTTTATGTATCGTTTTATTCCATTTTTTCTAAAATTAGCAAATGCCTTTTCGGAAGCCATAAATACATGTATAGGTTTATTTCCTTGGTTTATTAAACCAATGAGAATTCTCCTTCCTAAGCTATTTTCAGAAAATGCAATAAAAATTATTTTTAATTCCATATCTATTTTATATTCGAAATTACAGCTTTATGTTTCCCGTTACTCCCCGGTATAAAATCATCAGTAAAGACAAGTTGAACATGAATATCCCCCAATTGGCTTTTCATCCTATTGATAATAGTAAATTCTTCATCTTGAGTAAGTGGTTTTGTAAGTTTTAGTCTTATTTCAACATGATTTACTTCATGTTGAATCACTTGTGACTTAATAATAGAAGGGATATTGATAAAAACTCCGTGGAAACGAACCATTTGTCTTCCATCAGGCCCTATGACTATATCTTCCAGCCTCCCAATAATTTCATCGTACACTTTCATTTTCCTACCACAGGAACATACTTGCTCTTGGGATAAAGATAATAAATCACCGCATCTATATCGAATAAGTGGTTGGTCGAAATTTATAAGGCTAGTGCAAATAGCCTCGCCCATACCAGTATCAATTATTTTGTCATTTGAGTCTATCAATTCAATAATACCGATGTCGGGGCTTTCGTGTAATGAATGATATTGACATTCGGAAATTTGTGCGCAGGCTTCTACACCACTCCAAGTATCAAAAGAATCGCATTTATAGACTTCTTGGAAGGTATCCCGCATTTCGGACGTAAGTTTTTCGCTAGATGTAATTACAGCTTTCAATTTAGGTGCGCTGAGTTTGTTCTCTTTTATAAATTTTGCTAAGAGAAAATTGCTCATGGCATAACCCATCATAAAATCTACTTTGTGTTTCTTGATTCCACGCAAATAATTGGTGATAGAATCTGGCATGATATGATAGGCTGAGAAATAAACCATTCGCTCAAAATAATTAAGCCGATAAACTGGAAGTGTAAGTTTTGCATTAGGCAAAATCCTCCTTCCTCCTATCATACCCCTTACCATTTCCTTACTAACACCTGCCCAATTTTTTACTCTTATCTCATAAGCAGCTGTCCAAATTTGATGTGTTTTTTTTGACAAATAAATATTGACTGGAGTTCCTGTACTACCACTACTCGCATAAAATTTACCATCTGGATCCTTTTTAATGTTCAACATAGAAGTCTTTCCAAATTCTCTGACTTCATTTTTTTCTAATAATGGAAGATGATGTAATGTATCAATGGTAATTTTTTCTAAGTCCGCTCTAGAAAAACCTGCATTTGAGTACTTTTCGGTATACAATGGCACATTATCAAAAGCGTTTATTAATAATTGTTTTAATTGTCTATTTTGATAATCCTTCCATTGTTCCTTAGTAAAAAATTCCCTCTCCTTAAATTCTTTTAACTTTTCATTAAAAACTCCTCCAAAACGACGTTTTTGCCACAGATATCCAAAAATACTAATGACAACATTTTGCAACCCTACTGGCAAATAAGAATATACTTTGTCTAATATTTTACTCATTATTAAGTACTTTCAACCAAGTAGGTTTAATTATTTGCCAATCAAAAGACAATGCATTATCTCTTGCTTGCTCAGATATTTTTCTTGCTTTATTATGGTCTTCGAATAACAATTTCACACAACTTACATAATTATTTATGCTATTATTGTCTACCATTAATATATTTTTTTTGTCTTTCCATAAATAAGGTATTTCACCAACATTGTTTGAAACGACTGGTATACCGCATGATGCCGCTTCTATTACTGCAACTCCAAAGCTTTCATATGAAGTGGTATTTAGATAAACAGCATGGGTTTGATAATAGGTACAAAGTTCATTATTGGGAACAATTCCAATAAAAAACACATCCTTAATTACACCTAATTCTTTTGCTAAAATTTTACAACTATTCAATAATCCTCGATCTGGTCCTATCATTGTCAATGTAGTCTCTGGAAACAAATCTTTCAATGAAGCCAATACTTTTATTGGTATTTTAGGATTATAAATAGAGTCAAAACTTCTTACCCATAGCAAAGAAAAAGGTTTAATTTCTTCTCGTCTATATTTAAAATTTTCTAACCTAACAGGGTTCGGTAAATAAGATATCTTGAAATCTTCATTTTTAAACTTATCTATTAAAAAAAGTGAAGGTGAATAGCATGTGCATTTTTTCAAAATAAATTTTACGATGAGCGGATATTGTTGAAAAAATTCAAATAATTTACCTCCTCTTAATAAACAATTTACACTTGAGTCGGTTATCCAAGAAGTACAAAATGCAGCTACTGTAATTATAAATGCTTTTCCACTGTATGTATCTACAAATATACGTTTGGGCCTTAAAACTAAAATAGTCTTTACAATGTCAATAAATCTATAAAATATATTTTCATATTCCGAAACAATTGGTACAGTTATTCCATCTTCTTCTTGTAACCAATTTGTCATTTTTTGAGCAATTCCGACTGAACCTCTATGCTTCTGCAAAAAATTTCCAACAAATAATAATTGATTTCTTTTTTTCATCTATTTTATCTTTCTAGCTGGCACTCCACCCATTATTGTCAAATCTTCTACTGCTTCATTAACCACTGAATTAGCAGCGATCAAAGCTCCTTCTCCTATTATAGTGCCTGCTAATATTGTAACATGAGCAGCAATCCAAGCACCCTTCCCAATAAAAATAGGCGCTTTCACTGGAAATCCAAATCGATATGATTTATCTAATAAGGTATGATTTGATGTTACTATTACACCATAAGGTCCAAATAAAACTTCATTTTCAATCTTAATTCCTCCAGCCCCATTAAACCAACATCCGTAAGCTATATATACATCATCTCCAATTTCAATATTGGAAGGATTGTAAAAAGTAATATTTCTCCCTAAACCTAATCTACTTCCACATGACTTAAAAAACGGCCTAGCTAGACGTCCTCTTAATCTAATAAACATTACATTATCTGGCAACCAATTTGTTAATCGCAAAACAAAATGTAATGGCAATGAATATCTTAGATTATTATACATTTACTGAATAGATAGTTTCAACTAATATTTTTGTTTGAATTTCTAAAGTATTTGATTGAGCCAACAAATATCCATTTTTCAAAATTTGCTTTCTCAAGTTTGGGTTTTTCACCAAATTGTTTATTGCATCAACAATTTGACCAATATTTTTCGGCTCAATTAAAATTGCATCTTGATTATTTTTTAAAAAAAAAGGAATTGATCCCACTTTTGTTGCAATAACAGGACATGAATTAGCCATTGCTTCCCAAATAGTTCGTGGGAAGCCTTCATGGTATGAAGGAAGTATATAAATATCAGCTTGTTTATACATTCTGTTTAATTCCTGACCAACGGACATTTTTTTATGAAAAAGCAAATTATCTTTTTGACCAATTGTTTCTGATAATTTGATTAATTTTTCTTTTAATGGTTCATTTTTATCAGATTCCCACCCTACAATATCTAATTTAAATTTAATACCATCTTTATTCAATAAGCCTAATGCCTCAACCAATTCAAATAATCCCTTGGCAGTATCTATTCTGCCTGTGTATAATAATTTAATAATATTTCCATTACATGTATCATTTCTTTCATGGAAATCATTTTTGCTCAGTGTGGTGGTCTTTATTTGTTCTATTCTCTTTGAAATATTTTCATATTTATTAAATAATGCGGGAGAATTTACCAAAACCAATGACCATTTAAGTTGCTTTAAAAAAAGGAGGTTATTGACAATTAGAAGCTTTGAAATAAGGAAAGTTCGAATAGAATTGATTTTCATTTGATTCTTTCCCTCTAAATAATCCCCCACAACTAAATAAGCTATTTTAGCAGGTGGGAAATATCTATGAAAGAATGGTGCCAATGGACTTGGTGACCTAACTATAAAACAATCAACATGATCTAATTTTTCAAGCTTCGTTTTTAATATTTTTCTATTAAAAATCATTCTATGCCAAGCTGGCGTTTTAAATCCTAGAGTAACGAATTTAATATTTCTAGATTTTATTTTATAATCAGCCTCACCTTTATCAATGATTTCATGTAAACATAAGTATAAAATGTCAACTTCTGATGCTAATGAGTCTATAAATACTCCTAAAAAGCTAGATATAAATAGGTCATTTCCATTTTTCCAAACTGGAATGTGATAATAAAATGCTAGTTTCTTATACATTTAATTATTCAAATGTTTTTTAGAACGACTACCTTTTTCACCTAAATAATTCTCTGACTGATTAATGAAAAGTGAAGCAAACATAAAAAATAATAAACCTGAAAATTCTATCGTTAATAATGTAAGCAAAAATGTTAAAAGAGAAAATATTATTGCAAAATTGTATTGATTGAAGTTCAACTTTCTTATATTATATTTAAACACAGCAATAAATTCCGAAATCCACATGAAAATTCCGATGAATGCAAATAGCCCACCAGAAAGCATGAATGTGAGATATTGATTGTGAAGCATGGTACTTTGAGCATTTCCATACTTTATTTCGGAACCAAATACACCTTTTCCAAAAGGGTTCTGAATGAATTCCTCAATAAATCCTACAATAAAATCCAATCTCATTCCTGTGGTCCTTTCCTGATATTCTTGATCTGTGGCATCAAATCTTTGAAATAATGATTCATTGTTTTCAGCTATACCTATTAGTAATGAATAAATAATTACAAATAATGGAATTGTTATTAATAATATTTTTGAAAGTTTTACTTTACTGATAAACAAAATAAAAAATAGAATAAACACGGTAATCAATAAATTACTTCGTGACTCACAAAGAAAACATGTAATAATACCTATAAATACAATAAGATATCCTCCTAATTTAAATTGTTCTTTTTGGTAGAAGTATCTGATGGCAATATAAATGGATGAAACAGAAGCATTAACTCCAATAACATGATGGTTTATTGCTTGATTGTCCAGAAAGAGCTTGCTATAAGCTACAAATGTTGTTCCATTTGAAATGGTTAAGTCAAATACATAATATGCCCAATAGCTCAGGTTTAAAATAAAAAATAAATCTAAAAATTTCCGGAAAAAATGTAATTGCCATAGGTTAGCTATTCCAATTGATCCAAATAACAATAATATTGTACCTAATGACCTTGATAAACTTAAACCTACTTGATTGGAGAATAAAGCACCAAACATACTTCCTAAGAAAATTAATAATAATCCTTTTAAAGTATTAGAATTAAAAAAAAAATTCCTATTGTTTAAAATACCACTTACTCCAACAATAATAAATGTAATTCTACCTAATGTAAATGGAGAACCTGGTACGGGTATGGAAAATTTACTTGCAGCAATTGTTTCAGCAATGGAAGGTAGGAGTAAAAAGAGTAAAGAATATTGACTATTTTTTTTCATTTTTCGATTGATTATTCCCTTGTCATTTTTTCATTAAGCTTCATAACACAATTCTCAACTGTAAATTTCTGCGCAAAGTAATATCCATTCTTTATTAATGAGTTTGAATATTCCTTTTGTGACAAAATCAATTTTACAGCATTAGTAATTTCAGCAACTGATTTTGGGTTTATAAAGCAAACTTCACTTTCACTTATAATACCTGGTATACCTCCAATCCTAGTCGTAATAACCGGTGTACAACTACTGTTTGATTCCCAAATAGTATGTGGAAAACCCTCTTGCCAAGCAGACGGGAGAATATAAATATCAGCCTTTCGATAAAACTCAAGCAAGGTGGTTCCAAATCTAACAAAACCCTGAAAAATGACGAAATCAGAAACACCCAAATGAATACACATTTTTTCTAAATGGATTTTATAATCACCTATAATTGGTCCAATGATTCTCAAACTACAAAAAATCCCCTGCTTTCTTAATTCAGATACTGATTCGATTAATTCCTCTATTCCTTTTTCTTTTATTACTCTTCCACAAAAAAGCAATTCAGGATTTGGTCTAAATTCTTTAATCTTGAATTCCATAAAATCATTAATACTTATAGTATTTGTTGGAACAAACTCGGAATCGATGTTCAATACAGTTTTTAGTTCATCCACAACTGTTGGGGAATTTGCAAACATTTGAGACGCCTTACTTATTTTTTTCAATTCTAATATTCTTATCTTAGAAAGGAACCACACAATAATTTCTAATTTTGAAAATCCAAACTTGGCCTTATTATCAATTAGGCTACCTACTAATAAAAATGATTTTCTTGGAATTCTTTTAAATGCAGAATATATATCGAATTGCCTTGGTGTAATACCCCTAATAATTAAATAATCATAATTACTACTGATTTTTTTTCCTAAGGAAACAATATTGGATTTTCTTTCGCTTCTAGACATTTTACCTCTTTCCCCAAACGAATGCAGAACAATATTGCTAGCAACAATATTGTAATCCAATTTATTTTCCTTTACTGAAGTTGTTTCAGCAATTACACCAACTGTGTCAAAATGTTTTGCAATTTCACTGACCCAAGCACCAAAAAAGGATTGTAACCAAAAAGTATTTCCTTCTTGAAATGCTAAAGAATGATGATGAATGAGGATATTTTTTCTAATTTTATTCATTTAAATTCAATTAAATCATGTATTTAAAAATATTTATTTTACAACTGTCGTCCCGTTTCTTCACTATTCCATACCTTTTTTATTACTTTAGCTGGTATTCCAGAAACAATTACACCTTCTGGCACATCTCTCGTTACTACGGAGTTAGCTCCAATGATTGAATTAGACCCTACATTTATTGGACCAACAACTACACATCCTGCCCCAAATGAAACGTTGTCTCCTACAATAGGATATTGACGGTCATCGACTCCTTTTTTGCTATAGTTACCTCCAAAAGTAATATTTTGTCTTACATCACAATTTTTTCCGAATATCGTTCCACCTCCAATAACCAGTCCGCCTACATGTGCTATTAAAAATCCTGAACCAATTTCGGCACTTAAACCAATCCAACAATGGGCAAAATGATGCATAAATCTCTGACACATCCCTGCTAAAAAGGTATAATTGTTCAATTTCAACCACCTCCCAATTCGATACAACAAGATGGCCCTGAATCCGTCATTTTTCATCGCCATAAAAACAAGGTTCATCCAATTAGGTTTACTGTTTTTTCTTAACCTACCATAGTCCAATGATAAATTATCAAACGTCTCTTTTATCGTAACCTTTTTCATTTTTCTTAAACTTATTCAATCGATTAATATTGATATCTAATAATCCAAATACCAAAAATTTCCATAAGCCCAAATTTCTAAAAATAGCAGGATTTTTTTGAATTGTTAATATGAAATTTTTTACCATATTTAACCTTTCCTTTCTTTCAATACTTTGAAGGAATTTAGAAAAAAACAACTTTGAATAGCTCTTTTTAACTAGTTTATTTTTTTGTTCTTGAGTTAAATAATCAAAGTATGAATTACCTATTACATTTAACACATGATTATGCCATTCTAAAATAAATTTAGGTCCTGAATCAAATGTCTTTGTTCCCTTTACCAACCTAAAATTTGCAAAAATTTTCCCTTTTAAATATTTGAATTTAAATCCGCTCATAGCAATTCTTAACCAAAGCTCTTGATCCATTACATAATGAAATTCCTCTTTTACTCCTATTAACTTATCAATTACTTTTCTCCTCATGAAAACGGTTGTTTGCTTTATGGGATTTGAGTTCAACAACTCTAGAGCATCTAATTCTCCTGAAAATGTAATCCCAATTTTATCATCATTTTCATCAATGATATTCATATCAGTACCAACCAAATCATATTCAGGATTTTCTATAAGAAAATTCACAGCATCTAAAATTGCATTAGGTTCATAGGTATCATCCGCATTAACCCACCCAATAATTTCGCCTTTAGCTATGGCAAAACCTTTATTTAAGGCATGAGATTGACCTCGATCCTTTTCTGAAAACCAAGTTAGATGAGAATACAATTTCAATACCTCAATAGAATTATCGGTGGACCCTCCATCAAAAATTATATGCTCTAAATTTGGATATTTTTGACTTAACACACTTTCAATAGTGGTTTTCAAAAATGGCATTGCATTATATGCCGGAGTTATGATTGAAACTAGGGGGAAATTATTCTTTTCTTTCATTTTTACTTTATTTTATTGGCCTCGTTACAAATCTCAAAAAACTGATTTGCAAAACCCTTCATTCTATCATTTAAAATAGTACGTGCTTCCTTTTCCAATTCAAGGTCTGGTCCAGATTCAAACTCAAGCCATGCCTTTTTAAGTTGCCTTGCCAAATCTTTCGTACTACTTCGTTCAAAATATAGAGATTTTGCAGGAGCCTGCTCCTTATGAACATCCAAATCAGATAAAATCATTCTTTTACCAACAGATTTACACTCTTCTACACTAGTACTCCATCCTTCGAATAAAGAAGGATTCAAGACGCATTTACTTTGTCTAATCAGACTGTAAACATGTTCATGGGGAAGTAAACCCAAAAACGCAACTTGATTTCTTACTCCTAGTTCAGAAATCTTCTGCAACATATTTGTAAAATAACCCGGATTTCTCACATCAATAGGATTACCTGAACAAACAATATTAGGATAAATATTCTCATCCTTCAAAATTTTTAACGCTTCAAAAACGACTAAATGATTTTTATGACTCCAAAATTGATTCGGTAGAAAGATAAAATCACATGGCAAATTGTATTTAGCAATTGTTTCAATAGGATCATCTAAATAAAGCCTTTCTGGAACATGGGCCACAAACCTCATTACCCTTGTTTTGGAAACATGTTGAGGGAGAAACGACTTTAAATCCTTTAATGCATCATCACTGCTTACAACAATAATTTTTGCGTTTTTAAAATAACCATCCAATTTCTTTCGATTCATTTCAATGTATCCTGGCGGATACAAATGAGGTAAATGGACAAATTGAAAATCTGGAATCCAAAAAATTAAAGACGCATTGTTTCCTATAAATAATGAATGAGGAAAAAGCACATCTGGCTTTTCGTTTTTTGTAGTTTTATATAATGAATAATCAAAATCAAAAAAAGATTTTAAAACTCTAGATAGCAATCTTTCAAAAGCATTAAATTTTGTATAAATTTTAACTATCTTAAATAATGAATCGAGGCCGCTTTTTTCTGGGTTACTAGATAAACACACGATTTGTTCTGAGTTTCCTGAAATTTTAATCGCTTTTAACAAGTTATTTCTATAGGTAATACCACCTGTCCACTGGGCTCCACCTAATTCATTAATAATTATTTTTATCGGGTTGGTCATATATTAATTGTATTTCAAAACTATCCTTTAGAATTTACCATTTCTGTATTCCATACTTCTTCCAAAGCAATTTTAAGATTGCGTTTGGGTCTCCAACCACACATTTGAGTAATTTTTGAAATATCAGCTAATTGGTTAGGTCTATCATATTTTCGTCTCCTCGATTCAACAGATTCTATCGTAATTGGTTTCCCAGAAGCCTCACCGCAGAGCGTAACCAATTCTTCAACTGTATATTCAGTTCCTGAACCTATATTAAATATTTCAAGGTTTGCGTTAAGTTTAGTTTGAGAAATAGCAAATAAACCCTCTGCAATATCTCTGGCATGAATATAATCTCTTTTTGGAAATAAATTCCCTAACTCAACATGCCAATTTCCCTCAGCCAATTGGTCCATAATAGCAGGCACTAAATGAGGGTTTGTTTCTCTTGGTCCAACCGCATTAAATAAGCGAGCAATCACAGCATTCCCTCTTTCCTTCTTTACATGATATTTAACCAGTTCCTCTGCCGTTAATTTCGTAATACCATAAATGTCACCCGTTTTAATATCACTTTCCTCATTCAAAGCATCAGTAACTTCAGGATTATAAATGGCACCAGTTGATGTAAAAATCAATTTAGCTACTTTACCAGATGTTGCTAGCAAAACGTTTTGCGTTCCTTCTACATTTATTCTTAGGGCATGTGAAGGATCATTTTCGCAAGTAGGAATAAAGTGAATGGCCGCAAGATGAAATACAATTTCAGGCTGATATTTATTTATGCAGTCTTGAAGTGATTTTAGGTCAAGAATATCTCCCTTAACAATTTCTACATTAGGTGAATTCTTCAAATGTCCCATTTTTCCTAATGAGAAATTATCGTATATTATTACATTCTTACCAGCCTCATAACAAACTTCGACTAAGTGTGAGCCTATAAAGCCAGCCCCGCCAATTATTAAATAGTTATTATACATAAAATTAATTTTCAGGACAAAAGTTAAAAACTTCTTGATAGGTTTGATGAAGTAATTGTACTAATTTATCTGCTTCTGAAATTAAATATGCCGACCATTCAAGCTTATCAAGCATCAATTTATCATACAATACAGGCATAGAAACAGGGTCAATTTCATCCCATTTAATAGACCATTGGCCATATCCAATTCTATTTACTAAACTGCTAACTTTTCCACTTTTGCCAGTATAATCAAGTGATAAAAACGGAATACCCATTGCCATACAAAAAATATGCCCGTGGTATCTCATAGCCAAGGCCGAATTGCAACTTGAAAGTACTTTCATATGTTCATCAAGTGTTAAATATTCACGAACCAAATTTACTTTTACGGTAGGTGCCAATTGTGATGCCAAAATTCTATTATAAATTCTATCATCACCACCAACCCAAGGAGCATTCATATGAAGTAGTGCATAACTAGCACCTGTTTTATCTGCAATAATATCTAAAGAAATGGCTACCTTTTGAGCTAATAATTCATTCGAAATTCTTAATTTTTCTGGATTAGACTCTGGGCTAAATTCATTTGTATTTGCACGAAGTAAAGTAGCTATGGATTGTTGCCCATTAGGAGAATAAACCACTTCATTTTCTTTTCTCCACCTGTTCACAAATCCAACGGCAGGATCGCAGGCAAATTTTAAATTATGATCTGGAAAAAGTTTGTTAGCATAATCAAAACTTTCTTTATCCCTAACAAAACCAGCATTGCATACACTTAACATAAACCTAGTAATGGTTTCAACTTCTTTACTATGAATAGGTCCTATTCCACATCCAAAAATTATTCTTGGTATATTTTGTTTGTAGGCTTCAAGAAATATATTTCCTATATCTTTCATTGAAGAAGACTCCATAAGTGGTCCACCACCAATGACTACAGCATCTGTTTGGGCCAAAATACTTGGCTTCATGGCATCTTCAAGCTTAACCAATTCGACACCCTCAAGGTCTTTTAATTCAAGAATGGTTTGTTTACTTATAGCCAAATGCAATGTAGTTAACAATATCCTGCATGATGGAGAAGCCGATTTAATAAAATGTAAAACTTCACCAATTATTGCCTTATCTCCTTGCGTTTCGGTTCCGTACCAACCTGTAATTAAAACGGTTTTCCATTCCTTTACATTAACACCTGTAGATTGTCTTGCCAATTTATCATCCATTGGATTATGATTCAAAGTAGTTTGTTTTCTTCTACTAAACTTACTAAGTACCATTGTGCTCAAAAGTTCCGCTACAATTTGCATACCTAAAGCTGGATTATCTCCAGCCTGACGATTTAATTTAGGTAGTTCAAGAGATGGAGAGGTATCTTGATTGAGTTTACTTATTTCGCTTGGAACCAATAATCCTTTAATGCCAGCATATTTTTGATAATATGCATTCGCTGGTAAAATTTTTTCTAAGGCAAAGTTTCTGAAAAAATTTCTCCAGTGAAAATTTATCGATTTGTCACGAGTTAAAGCATCAAAAAACATTTTAACATGAAAGTTCTCTGAACTATTTTCTGGTGTTGATGGATAAAAATAATTCAATCTCGGATAATACTCTATCCGGCTAAATTTATTCTTCAACACCCACATTTTCACATCATCTACAAAAAGATAATTGGAAGGCAAAACAATAAATGTACTAGTGATTAATTTAGTATTAGCAGTTTCTAATTGTTCAAATAAAGGCCCAATTGTTGCAATCCAGTTTTCAAATAACTCAGGCGATTTAAGAATTGGTTTATGTAGTATACGAATTGGTGCTTTTATCTGGCAAGTAATTAAATTACTAATTAAATTAAAACAAAGACCAAAATTACCCTCACTATTAATAACTTCAATAGCAAGGGTAGATACAATTGATTGATTTGAATGTAAATTCAAAAACCTAATAAAATTCTCATACCCATATTGAGTAACATAAATATTTCCTTTAGCCTTAAGGAGTAATTCAATAGATATTTCTTCCTCTGTAACTGAATAGACATAGTGAATATTTTCGATTTCAAGGAATAAGTTCTTGATTTCTGTTTTACCTAAATGGGAAATTTGGGAGATTTTTCTGGAAATATTTTGCACTAGTATTATTCTTTTTAAGTCTATTAATTTTTATAAATATCAAGTTCTACACTTTTAGGAAAGGCATCTGTTAATGAATCTACATCTAAATTAACTATTGGATAATTTTTAAACTTCTCTAAATCACTAAACAACCTGCTATATGCCAATAGCTCTTGTGATACATTTCTATCCCTTGGTTTCTCATTTGGACCTACACCCATTTTGTAATCCCTAAAATAAATGGGATCGTTAACCTTTGATTTATCTAAATAGAAGTGATTAATGATTCTATAAAGTTTATTGTTTTCATCACACCCCAAATCTCTGATATAGGTATTATCAAATCCACAAATATAAATTTTCTCATATCCACAATAGGTAGCAATTGCTAATGCCTTGTAAGCAGATAGGGTTAAAAACGACCTAGGATATAAAGGATTAATATTGTTACTCAATATCCATGATGTTTCAAAATCATTAAATGGAATGATAGGCAAATGGGTTTTTTTTGCAATTTTTGGTACATGAAATTCACTAGACAAAATCCCCTTCCCAACAGTCTTTTCTGCTTCAGAAAATGCTTTTGATGTATCTGGAATTGAAAAATCAAAATGTCTTGGATCGCTTAATAGCCAATAATCAACACCTGATTGAGAGGCAAACTCAGAACTAACAAAATAGTTAACACAAAAAATGTCACTATTAGTTTTCTCTTTAAATGCTTTTAATTTTTGAGGATCAATTTTGTTAATGGAAGGCCCACTCGCCAAAACAAAAGCACAACGCCCTTTTCCTGATTTTTTAAGTAATTCTAAAGCAGCATAACGTTTTCTCCTACTTTGACCAAACCAATTACGTTTGCGGTCTACATAAAATATATAAGCCCATCTAGCTAAATGCTGCAAATAAT
>CAMBRK010000067.1 GCA_945870185.1 Aureispira sp. CCB-QB1
CTTGGATATAACTCCATATTTTTTTAAAAAAAGGTTTCACCATATTATTGCATTTGACTTTGCAAATCATCCAATACTTTTAAAATGATACCGGTTCCTAAGATGATTTCTTCATGACTGATGATAAGCGGTGGTGCTATCCGGAATGATGCACTGTTAAATAGAAAATAATCTGTCAATAATCCTCTCTCTCTACAAGTATCTATGACTTGCGGTAATAATGCTGCTTGGTGAAGCTCGACAGCCATCATGAGTCCAGAAGAGCGTACTTCCTTGATCAGCGGATGCACCAAAAGATTTTTTAATTGAGCTTCTTTTTCATATATCTTCGCAATCAAATCAGTACTAATTAAAACTTTTAAAGTAGCTAAAGCAGCTGCCACACATACCGGATGACCACCAAAAGTAGTGATATGTCCGAGAGAGGGATTTTTGGTAAAATGTGACATCAAATCCCTATTGGCGACAAATGCGCCGATAGGCATACCACCACCCATACCTTTGGCAATCAGCAGTATATCTGGAGCGATACCGTACTTTTGATGTGCAAACAGTTGCCCAGTTCTTCCAAAACCAGTCTGTATTTCATCTAGAATCAGGAGTGTTCCGGTCTCGTCACATCTTTGCCTTACTTTTTTTAGATAATCATTTTGAGGCACGATGATACCGCCCTCAGCTTGTATCGGCTCCAAGATGACACACGCCGTTCTTTCTGTTATCTTTTCTAAGTCTTCTTCATTATTGAATCTGATATGGCCTACTCCAGGAAGGGTAGGAAAAAAGTTGCGGGTAAACTCATAATCACTCCTGAGGCTTTCTGCCCCTATTGTACTACCGTGGTAGGCTCCTGCACAAGATATGATTTCAATCCTGCCCGTAGCTTTTCTCGCTAGTTTTATGGCTCCTTCCACTGCTTCTGCTCCGCTATTTACAAAATAAATAGAATTGAGCCCGTTACCCAAAGTTTGAGATAGGAGCGTTGCATAGGCTACTTGTGGCACTTGCACATGCTCGCCGTACACCATGGTATGCATGTAGGAAGCTACTTGATTTTGAACTGCTGACATCACATCAGGATGGCAATGACCCAATGAAGATACGGCTATGCCCGAATCAAAGTCCAAATAAGCCTTACCATCCATATCATAAATGTACATCCCAGAAGCCCTATCTACTTCTATGATCATGGGTGTCTCGCTGGTTTGGGCTACATGGTCTATAAATAATCTGCGGTAAGCTGACATGAATTAATTTTGGTCAAAGATATGGAAATCCATTTTTTAACTCGCATTATTCGTTAGAACTTTGTAATGAAGGTCGAAAGGCCAACCAGCCTGACCACTACGTTGTAGGCGGGCAGGTAAAATAAGAATTTTTACGAGCGAATCATACTGTGTGACTACTTCGCGTTAGTCACCACTACCGCAGTGGTGGTATAAGTTATGGTGAGTGAGCGAAAATTAGCGGAGCGCCTTATTTTGCAGGAATTTCGGTGTGTAATAGATTTCCTAATGCATAATGCGGGTTTAATGATCAAAGAGTTAAAATAAAAAAGCCACATATTCATTTTATGTGGCTTTTAGCTCTTGATATATTTTAAAATAGACAAATAACTTTGCCTAATCAATTACTTTTTCTTTGTAGCAGCATACTCTTCATTGAGTACTCGAAGGGTCTCTTGAGTGATATCCAATGCTTTACGTCCAAACATCACACTGCCTCCTGCACCACGCATCAATACAAAGTCATATCCTTTTTCTTCAGCAATTTTATCTAGGTAATCATCTATTTTGTCTTGAAGATCTTTTTGGGTTTCCTGAAGTTTTTTATCCAGGTCCATAGCAGCGTTATCTCTTTGTTTCATCAGAGATTCTTCTTCTTTAGCTAAGTTCATTTGCTGTAATTGAAACTTTTCTTCGAGCCTTTTAAGGTCAATGGGTGCTATATTGGCAGCATTTTGCTGAGCCTGACCAAAGTCTTGTTGAAGTTTTCCTACTCTTTTTTGGAAAGCTTCTATTTTACCAGCCAAAGCAGCCTCAGCGGTTTTAGATTGCGCTTCGAGGGCAGCCTTTTTGTCCACATACAGGTCATACTGACTGATCAAAGTATCAATGTCGATGTAAACAATTTTGTCTCCACCAGCTGATGTTGTCGACGCAGGTGCTGATGTGGGTGTCTGAGCAGGTTTATTACATGCTAAAAATGAAAAACCAGCCCATAAAAATATACTTACTTTTAAAATTAATGATTTCATTATGAATGTTTTGTGTTGTTTTTGTGCTTAAAAACGGCAAAATTAGTGTTTTTTTATTATTAAACCGTCATGCAACCATAATAAAAGCAAATTGATGGTAATTTTTTTGAATGAATCGTTGTTCACCAAATCACAAGATCACAAGATCGCAAGATCACCAAATCAACTGCCTTCATTTCATTACAGCAGTCAGGCCCGATCACCCGATCAAATGATTAACTAATCACACCCAATTCCTTCCCGACTTTGGTAAATGCGGCCACTGCTTTATGGATATGTTCTGTCTCATGTCCGGCACTGATTTGTACTCTGATGCGGGCTTTACCTTTAGGCACCACAGGGAAAAAGAAACCAATGACATAGATGCCTTCTTCCAGCAACGCGGATGCAAATCGCTGTGCCAGAGGTGCATCGTACAACATCACCGGTGTGATCGGATGGGTACCCGGGATGATATCAAAGCCTGCCTTCGTCATCTCAGATCTGAATAATTGGGTATTGGTTTCCAGTTTATCCCTCAATGCGGTGCTCGCACTCAATAACTGTAGTACTTTGATAGATGCTCCTACAATAGAAGGCGCCAAGGTGTTAGAAAATAAATATGGGCGAGATTTTTGTCTGAGTAACTCTACGATTTCTTTTTTAGCAGCAGTAAAGCCACCGGATGCTCCACCTAATGCTTTGCCAAAGGTTCCGGTAATGATGTCTACTCTTCCGAAAGCTCCTGAATGTTCTGCAGATCCACGTCCTGTTTTACCTACAAATCCTGTAGCATGACAGTCATCTACCATGACCATAGCACCATACTGATCAGCCAAGTCACATACTTTGTCAATCTGTGCTATGATGCCGTCCATAGAGAAGACACCGTCTGTAGCGATGAGTATTCTTCGCGCACCGGATGCTTGGGCTTCTTTGAGTTTGGCTTCCAGGTCTTCCATATTATTGTTTTCATATCGATATCTTTTGGCTTTACACAGTCGGATACCGTCTATGATAGATGCATGATTGAGCATGTCAGAGATGATAGCATCTTCTTCATTGAGCAAAGGTTCGAACAGTCCACCATTGGCATCAAAGGCCGCGGCATAGAGTATCGAATCTTCCTGACCCACAAACTCAGCAATCTTTTGTTCTAGCTCTTTGTGAATATCTTGAGTGCCACAAATAAATCTGACGGATGACATTCCGAATCCATGACTATCTATGGCGTCTTTGCCCGCTTTTATCACTTCAGGGTGAGATGAAAGTCCAAGGTAATTATTGGCACAAAAGTTTAAGACATCCTTGCCCGCTGTTGTTCTGATCAAAGCACTTTGTGGTGTGGTTATGATTCTTTCTGATTTAAAAAGTCCAACTTCTTTTAATTCGTTCAATTCTGAGGCAATACTTAGTATCGTTGCGTTTCTATCTGTATGCATGGTTGAGTTACTTTTGAATATCTATAAAATAGTATTTTTTAAATGATGTAGCATATCTATGGTCATAGATGCCAAATCGAAATTTGGTTGCCAACCCCAATCCTTCCTAGCCATACTGTCGTCGATAGACTCTGTCCAAGATGCGGCAATTTGCTGTCTGAAGTCGGGTTTGTAAGTTACATTAAAGTCGGGAATGTGTTTTTTGATTTCGTCCGCTATTTCTTTCGGAGTAAAACTCATTGCAGCAAGGTTATAACCATATCTTATGGCAATGCTTTCCTTTGGAGCTTCCATGAGATCGATAGTCGCTTTAATGGCATCATCCATGTACATCATGGGCAGTCTAGTATTTTCTTCCAGGAAACATTCATACTTCTGATGTTTGAGTGCTTCATGATATATTTCTACAGCATAATCAGTGGTGCCTCCAGCAGGTAAGGATTGCCAACCTATGATACCCGGATATCTAATGGATCGTACATCTAGACCAAATTTTTGGTGGTAATAGTTACACCATAATTCGCCTGTGGATTTACTCATACCATAGACTGTTGTAGGTAGTAAAGGTACATCTTGAGGTGTATCTATTCTCGGTGTGGTATTTCCAAAGACTGCAATAGTACTTGGGAAAAACACTTTTTCCATATTAAACTCCTTGGCCAATTCTAATACAGATAACAAGCCATTGAGGTTTATATTCCATGTTTTAATGGGGTTCCATTCACCATTTGCAGATAAAATCGCGGCTAAGTGGTAGACCTGAGTAATTTTATGATCTGATACCAACTCTCTCAGTCGCTGATTATTCAGAATGTCTAAAAATTCAAAAGGTTCTACATCATCTCCCAATTTGGTAATATCAGTGGCTAAAACAGCATTTTGACCATACCTATTTCTCAGTGCTTGGGTAAGAACCCGACCTATTTGGCCGTTGGCACCAGTGACTAAAATCTTTGGTTTACTCATAAGGTTTAATTTTTGGTTAGGAGCTCAAAAGTAGCTTGATTTTGGAAATTAATACTGATTTGCATAGAAAAAGTATTAAACTTTAGGAAGGATTGTTCCTTTTGGTTGACTTCAGTAGTGTCTTGGTGGGTTTATAGCTGTTGTTATTGTTGCAAGGAAGTTTTAGAAACTATTTATTTCGTTTCTTGCAAACAAGTTTGCAGGCCTAATAAAGGGATTTTTAATGTTTCAAATTTTATAACTGTTGTGTCGGCATTAGATGATGTTTTGTGTTTAAAAAGCGAGACGCTTTTACTAATGCAAATTTAAAGGAGGACGCTTAGCTTAGTGGAAACAGGTTTGGAAGTCCAATATAAGTATCAAAAAAAATTAAAGTTTTGAATTTTATTATGTGTTTTAGCTTTAATAATTACCTACTTTTGCCTCCTTTTTGGTAAAAATATGGCTTCATCATCTGAAAAATACGTTATCGTTTATTCTTTAAATCCTGTAGAAGGGCTAGATATAGTCTTACCTACAGCCTATATTTGTAACTTAGATCAAAAGGAACAACCAGCTTACATCACAGCTGCTGCACTGTTGAGTAATGCTGAGTCTTATATACCCGGGTTTTTACAGAGTATGGATTGTAAACTTGTAGAATCATGTTTAGAATTGAGTGTTGAGCATTTGGAAATAGCAATCAAT
Source organism: Aureispira sp. CCB-QB1 (assembly GCA_945870185.1). Lineage (GTDB taxonomy): Bacteria > Bacteroidota > Bacteroidia > Chitinophagales > Saprospiraceae > OLB9. The sequence goes on from CAMBRK010000067.1 coordinate 5,329, forward strand.
AAAGGAAAAAAGAAACCGGAGAAGCTACAAAGTCTTTTTGCTGATCCCAAAATCCAAAAATCAGTTCGCAATCTTATCGATCGGAAGCTTTTAAAGTGGTTAGAGCAGATAAATAAAAACAAAAGCTACATTTGTTTTAATCTTCAAAGAAAAATCAAGGCTTCAGATTTATTGCTTCACTTTATAAATGGATATGCAGTACCCAAACTATGGTTTACCCATACGCAAACAGGAGTAAAGTATGATTTGACATTACAGATAGCGGATGAAGTATTGATACCCAATCAACATGATCTACGCATCATATCAGATATACCCGCAAGCATAATATTAGATAGCAAATTTATCATAAGTTTGGAAAATATTAATGCAGCCAAGTTAAAGCCTTTTCAAAAAAATGAATCTGTATTTATCCCTAAAAAGATTCTTAAAACCTATTTTGAGCAGTTTGTAACGGATGTGATGGCAAAAGCAGATGTGGAAGCTGTTGGTTTTGAAATACATCGGGAAGTAGAAGTCACCCATACGGTAGTTTTTTGCGTTCATGACTTCATTCAAAATAAGTGGCTTTTAGACATCAAGTTTTATTATGGGGCATTTTTGTTTAAAATCAGTGATGCTCATCAAAGGAAGACGAAAATAGATTTTGATATTCATGGTGACATTTTTGTAAAAGAAGCTCGTAGGAACTCTAGTCAAGAAATGCATTGGGTGGATACTTTTAAATCTTGGGGTTTGGAAGCTAGCACCAATAATAGGTTATGTATAGGCGACTCTGAATTTGGCATTTTTGAATGGATAAGTCAGCGTTTTGAGAAACTAAAAGATCAAGTTGATATCGAAATGCCAGAAATTAATGGTAAAAAGCTGACATTTGAAAAATTGATTGTCAAAGCTGATTTTCAGATTATTAATGATTGGTTTGATCTTATGGGGTTTGTGATTATTGGAGAAGAAAGCTATCCTATAGCCATGCTATTTAGAAATATTAAAGATGGAAATCGTTTTTTTAGGTGTAAAGATGGCACTTTGGTCCTGATACCTGAAGAAATCATGACCAAATATCATCAATTAGTCAAATTCGCCCAAGAAAGCAGTCAAGGATGGAAGTTGTCAAAAACTCACTTTACCTTGTTGGATGAGTCTCAAGTATCCGCTAGTAATGCACTAATGGACCAAGATGTAGAATTACAATATAAACCATCTAATAGCCTGAAAGCTAGCTTGAGGCCTTATCAAGAAGATGGAGTGAAATGGCTTTTGCGCCACCGTACACATGGATTAGGAGCTTGTCTTGCAGATGACATGGGATTGGGTAAAACACTCCAAACAATTGCGGCCCTATTAGATGCCAAAGAAAACAAAGTGCATACCGATGAGTTAAGTGATGCTCCCATGCAGTTGGATTTATTTGGAGAAGTCCACCATACCGGCAGGAAATCGTTGGGTGCACTTATCGTATTGCCGGCTTCCTTGGTGTTCAATTGGTATGCTGAGTTGAAAAAATTTGCACCGTCACTTCAAGTGATCAGATACGCCGGACCACAACGCAAAAAGCTGCAATCTACGCTCTTATCTTTTGATGTGGTTCTTATGACTTATCAGACTTTGGTGGTGGATTTAGATTTTTTTAAAGCATTAAAGTTTCACTACCTGATATTGGACGAAAGTCAACAAATTCGTAATAAAAACTCAAAAACTTTTCAAGCAGTACACCAACTTCAGGCTGATCACCGATTGTCGCTTAGTGGTACGCCTATAGAAAACTCGTTGGCTGACCTATGGGCTCAAATGGAATTTATTAATCCATCCATTTTGGGCAGTTTTTCCTTTTTTAAAGAGCATTTTATCATTCCTATAGAAAAAAATAAGGACCCTGATGCCATTACTGAATTAAAGCAAATCGTAGACCCTTACATTCTCAGGCGTACCAAGGAACAAGTAGCCAAAGACCTACCAGAATTGGTGGAAATGCACCATTATGCTGAAATGACTGATGCACAAGCCAAAATCTACGAATCAGAGAAGTCTGCCGCCCGAAACTATCTAGCCGGATTAGATAAACAAGCCGGTCAATATAGATTTCATGTCTTGTCGAGTCTGATGAAGCTGCGTCAGATCGCTAATCATCCTGTACTTAGCCACGTAGATTACAAAGGCGAAAGTGGTAAGTTTGATGACGTCAAAGATCAAATCCGTACGGTGGTGAAAGCAGGACATAAAGTATTGGTATTCTCATCCTTTATAAGTCATTTAGCATTGTTTGAGTCATGGATGGGCCAATCTCAGATACCTTATTTAAAGTTGACAGGAGAAATGTCATCAGATTTGCGCCAGGAAGCAGTACAAAGTTTTCAGCATGATGACTCTTTTCAAGTGTTTTTGCTTTCTATCAAGGCAGGAGGAACAGGGCTCAATCTTACTGCAGCGGATTACGTCTTTATACTCGATCCGTGGTGGAATCCATTTGTAGAAAAACAAGCCGTGGCCCGTGCGCACAGAATAGGTCGTACACAAAATGTAGTAGTCAAGCGTTTTATATCCAAAGATACCATAGAAGAAAAAATTATAGTCCTTCAACAACAAAAGAAGGACTTGTCTGACCAGATCATTGATATCCAAGATATGCCGGAGTGGTCTGTTATGGATTTAGAAGGCCTGCTGTCATAGCGTTAGAACATTTATTACGGATCCTTTTTACAAAAATCTGACATCCACAAAAATATAAGTTGAGTATTTATCGTTAGAATTAGCTAATAATACACAATATCACTTGGAGAGTTATATTACAGATTATTATAACTTATTTAAATTTTGTACTTTTGCATTTTAAAAGTCAAATTATTTAGCTAATCGAATCTTAAAAATCTTATGAAGATTAATATTCTTGCATTCTTTTTTTCAATTATGTTGTTTTCAGCTTGTACAGAAGAAGTTGTTAACACATTGACCTATCCGACCACGTTTACATTTAATACTCCCGTTTTGGAGAGTAGGTCTGTGCATAGTATTGATACATTTACTGTTGTGGTTGGATCTGAGAAAAGAATAGAGTATAATGTTAAAGAACTTACGGAAAATTTAGGAACATTTGATAGATCTAATTCTTTAGTTTCTGATACGTTAAATCATGAAATTAGAAAAAGTTTTTACACAAAATCATTGAGAGATGACTTTCCTTTAAGAATAAAGAATGGAAGTATGATTACTTCTATTACCCTGATAAGTGCTAATGAAATGAAAATTTCTTACGGTATATTAGATACTTTAGATAGTAAAAACCCTCTGCTCGATAGAATTATTTCTACCATAGATACAACCTTAAATTATACACCTAATGGTAATTTTATTCTTCCTGGATTGTATTTGAATAATGATTCGCGTGAATTATATCTTTGTAACGAATTCATTTATGCAGGCAAAAGAGGAACTGCCAAACCACGAATTTATGAGTATAAAAGGCGACTTTCAAACGGCCCGATATTAAATGAATCCCTGAGTAGAATTATTTTTGCAAACGGTCCTTTAAAATATGATACGCTATCAGTCGAATATGTCAATTTTATATTTTCCAGTTACAAATAAATAGGAATTACCTTTGGAATCTTTAGTACAAAGCTTAAAAAAGTTACATTCAGGCAAACTGTTTGTCTTTAGCTTTTTACTACTGATTTTTTTGCCTAGAATCGTTCAGAAAGGTATGTTTGGGGATGGATTGCTCTATGCCGCTATAGCCCGCAATCTTGCTGAAGGCAAAGGCAGCTGGTGGACTCCATATTTTTCTTCATCCTACTGGCTCGAAAATATTCCTGAATATTACTACGAAAATCCTCCTTTGATGTTATGGTTCCAATCGTTGTACTTCAAAGTCGTTGGTGATTATTGGTGGACGGAAAAGAGCTTTGGCGTTATCCTTTTTATAATCAATGTCTTGATGCTCCGATGGGTGTGGAAAACCTATTTTTACAACGATCCCCAAAAGGCAAAATATTGGTTTGTACTCCCGCTATTTTGGAATTTCCAGCCGATCTCACCTTGGGGCAATGTCAATAATATGATGGACAATATGTTGCTGACTTTTTGTCTTGCAGCCATAGCATTCACATTTCAGGGCATTCATGTATCCAAAGTTGTAAATATCAAGGCACTATCCGCAGCGGCAATCATGGTTTTTTTGGGCCTGATGGTCAAAGGTCCGGTTGCCCTATATCCGATGGCCCTACCTGTAGTCTATTGGTGGATAAAAAGGTCACCATCTTTGATGCTATCTGTCAGTAGCAGCGCCTTTATTTTAGGTGGTAGCATCTTATGTTTTGTGTGTATGTTGTATTTTATACCGGAGGCATTGGAGTATTTTCAGGCTTATTGGAATCAAAGATTAAAAGCGGTCATTACAGGATCCAGAAATGATATGAAATTAATGGGCTGGGACAGGTTTTACATTTTGGGTCAATTGGCAATCCAAATTTTACCGGCCACTTTTATTGCTGTAGTTTCTTTTTTCGTAGCTAAAGCCAATAAAATAAAGCTTCCCTATCAGGCTGCCTTGATATTTGTGATCATGGGATTTGGGGCTACCTTGCCCATCTTGGCCAGTACCAAACAAAGTGGCATATATCTCATACCGGGATTGCCGATGTTTAGCATAGCGGCACTGATGTATAGTTTGCCAGCTATAGATGTGCAATTTAATAAATCATTTTTTACTACATACAAGACACAGATCAATACTTTGTGGGTAGGGCTGTTGCTGATCGGAGTCATTTCGACTTATGCTAATTTTGGAAAAAAGGGTAGAGAACAAGGTATCATCGCCGATTTAGAACAGATAAAGTCCATGATACCGCAAAACAGCTACATCAGTGTGTGTGATACCATGATGCATGATTTTGTGATCCATACTTATATGCAACGTATGAATCATTATGAACTTAAACCTATCTCTGACTCTTCACAGTACTTGATGACCAATCATCTTTGTGATTCGCTAGAAATATTAAGACTCACAAACTATGAAAATTGGACCGTTCAGGACTTGGATTATTTTAAAATTTATCGTAAAAAATAAATTTATTTATTTTATTAGGGTATAAATTCTATTTTGTGCCTTATATCTAATAAATAATCCATAATTATCATGCGTCATGTACTCGCTTTAATCTTTTTTTGTACCTTTTTATGGACTGCATCAGGGCAGAAATTACCAACTCAATGGATACAATCCGACGAAAATCATATGCTTATAGCAGGAAGTCAACCTTCTGTGGGTTTGTACGATGAGACCGTAGTAGAAGAACTCAGGTTGTATTTTTCACAACCTAATTACTGGAATTTATTAACTCAAAACTATGCCACCAAAGTGGATATCCCGTGCAAACTTAAATATAAAAATATGGAGCTGGATAGTGTGGGTATCAGGTTTAAAGGTCAGACATCTTATTTTATGAATCAGTCTGAGAAGAAATCCTTTAATGTGTCCATAGATACATACAAGGACCAAAAGTTAGTAGGTTATAAAACGCTTAATCTCAATAATGCTTTTCAAGACGCATCTTTTATGCGGGAAGTCTTATACTATCAGCTGATAAGAAAACACACACCATCTGCTAAAGCCAATTTTGTTAGGTTGTATATCAATGATAAGGATTGGGGACTATATCTCAATGTGCAACAACTCAATAAAGACTTTTTGGAAGAATGGTATGCATCCAATGACGGTATCAATATCAGAGCCGATCAACCAAGTAGTTCAGGAGTTATTGGACCCGGCGGTGGCGGAGGACCTAGTTGGGGAGATGGTACGGCAGCAATCAATTATCTGGGAACTGATACAGCACTATATAAAAAGTATTATACACTAAAGAGTAATGATTTGGACGTCAATCCATGGGAAGAGCTAGCCAAAGTCTGTAATGTGCTAAATAACAGTGGTGTAAATCTTGAATCTGAAGCACCCAAGGTATTGGATATAGATAAAATTCTCTGGCACCTTGCCTGCGAAATAGCTTTTGTAGATGACGATAGCTATGTTTATAAAGGTAAGATGGATTATTATCTTTACATGGATGCTGAAACTAAAAGGTGGGCTACCTATGACTATGATGGAAATAGCGTGATGGCGACAAATCGGACAACCTGGTCTCCATTTTATAACGCTAACAAGCCTAATTATCCTTTATTAAACAAACTTCTGGCTGTTCCTGCTTACCGACAAAGATATTTGGCACATCTAAGAACAATTATCCATGAGAGTTTTGATGAAACAAAGGTCAATACCATCATAGATAATTACAACATTCTTGTTAAAGATATCGTTTTTGCGGATACTAAGAAAACAACTTCAAACAGTGCTTATACCAGTGGACTCAATTCCCTTAAGAATTTCATAAGAGATCGCAAAGCATATTTGCTTAATGATACTGAGGTAAAACAGGAAAGCCCTGTCATCTCGGATGTTAAATACTCGGTCAATGATCAAGATTGGGCAGCGATCCATGTTTCAGATCAAGTAGTGGTTTCTGCTATCGCATCACACTCTAGTGGTATCAGAGATATGGTATTGCATTACTGCCCAGGTTTTTCAGGTGTGTTTCAAACGGTGAAAATGACTGAAAATGCATCGGGTAAATATCAAGTGTCAATTCCTTCATATGAAGCAGGCACTATGGTCCGGTTTTATGTAGAAGCTATAGCAAATAATGCCCCGGCTACCAGAACGTATTATCCTAAGGGAACAGAACATCAAGTGATGATATATGAAATAGAAGCTTCATTAGATACAGCAAAAACAGTAGTGATCAATGAATTTATGGCATCCAATACGGGTATCATCCAGGATGAAGCTGACGAGACCGAAGATTGGATAGAGTTGTACAATAATACCGATAATGACATCGATCTAAGTGGATACTTTTTGACTGACAAAGCAGATGATATAGAAAAATGGACATTTCCTGTAGGCACCGTTATTAAAGCCAAAGGATATTTGGTCATATGGGCGGACGAAGATCAGGAGCAAGGATCACTCCACTGCAACTTTAAGCTTTCTGCAAGTGGTGAGGAAATCTTACTTTTGGATAAACAAAAAGTGATTTTGGACAATGTAACTTTTGGACAACAAGTCACTAATAAATCTGCCGCTAGAATACCCAATGGTACCGGAAATTTTGTAATCGGTGACCATACCTTTGGTAAAAATAATGAGGGTACGAGTAGCACTGTAAATGTAGAAAACCAAAATCTCATCCTATATCCCAATCCTGCCGCAGGCTTCTTTAATATCAAAAATCCATATACGCAGCCCATTGCTATTGCAATATATAATGTAAATGGGCAAATCATGCACACCGGGACCGTAGCTACCGACGATATTTTGACGGTAGAGATGGAAGTACCAGGCACCTATTTTGTAAAGTATGGGTATACTGTAAAAAGAGTAGTGGTCATCAAATAAAGTCGGAATGGTTTGATAATTTTACCTTATCTTTGTACCAAATATGGATAATTATGGGTATATCAGTAGAAAAATTTATCACTATAGCTGATTATCTTGAGATGGAAGCTTTTTCTGACATTAAGCACGAATATTACCAAGGGGAAATATTTGCTATGGCGAGTGCTAGCATTGAACACAATAGAGTTATAGTAAATACGCTTGTCGGTCTAGGTGGGCAACTCAAAGGTAAGGCTTGTCGGCCTTATGTCACGGACCTCAGAGTTTCAGTTCAGGCAAATACACTATATACATATCCGGATATCACTGTGATCTGCGGTGAGATCGAAAAGACAGCCGATACATTTGACACGGTCACCAATCCTACGGTCATCATAGAAGTTCTTTCTGAGAGTACCAAAGATTATGATCGTGGCTCCAAGTTTACTTTATACAGGGAGATACCCCAACTCAAAGAATATTTGTTGATCGATGCTACAGGTAAAGTTAGCGTAGAACATTTTTCAAAAAATCTTGACGGTTTATGGGTGTTAAAAGAATATAAAGATATGGATAGTGCAGTTTTTATACCATCCATTGACGTTACCTTGCTGATGGCTGATATTTATAGTGGTGTATATTGAAAGAAAAAGCCACAGTAATAAATCACTTTACCACTGTGGCTACTTATTTTTTTAAATGATTTCAAACGATGTCTTAATCTCTATTTAGTTTAGATAGTAATCTTAAAAACTCTAAGTATAACCATACCAAAGTCACCATCAAACTTAGTCCGCAAAACCACTCCATATATTTAGGCGCTTGTGCTTGTTCTGCTTTGTCAAAATTGTCAAAGTCCAATAAAAGATTCATCGCAGCAACTGCAATGATAACCACACTGATGCCAATACCGATAGCGCCACCTTCATGAAGGTAAGGCATATTCCATCCAAAAAAGCTTCCCACAAAACTTGCTAAATATACTAAAGCAATAGCTCCCGTAGCCATCATGACTCCGGCACGAAATTTTTCATTTACTGTGATCAAGCCCGATTTATAGAGCATGAGCATTGATAATAATGTACCAAAAGTCAGTGACACTGCTTGCATGATAATACCATCAAACTGTGCTGCATAAAAAGCAGATATAGTACCTAAAGCTAAACCTTCAAAACCAGCATATACAGGTGCAGCTATAGGTGAAGTATGAGGCTTGAAGCTAGCAACTAATACGGCTATCAAACTGCCTACAACTCCGATGATAAGTAAAAAAGTGGTAGGCATCATAAAGCTAATCGCACTAGTAGCCAATAGAATAGCAAACAAGACCAAGGTTTTGTTGATGGCTCCAGAAATAGTCATTTTTTCATAAGGAACACCTATAAGGTCATCTTGAGACATCATAGACTTAAGCTTCTCTTCGTTTAGAACTGGATTTTTTGATTCAAAAAATGATTTAGACATAATTTTGTGTTTTAGTTTGAGATAAAATTGAATTTCATGCCAAAACTAACATTTGTTTTTTACATTATGTGAAAACATTAGGATTATTTTTTATTAATTTTCCAAACTTTGATAATTCTGTCATCGCCTGCAGAAAAAAGTAATTGATGTTTAGGAACCCAAGCTAGGCTGTTTACGGAATTAACGTGACCACCTTTCTGAACATCCAAGAGCTTAACGGCATTCAAATCAGGTAAAGACCATATACGTATAGATTTATCTCTGGATGCAGTAGCTAGCCACTGATTATCAATGATTTCCATGTCGTTTATCGTGTACCAATGTGCAGGAAGTGAAAGTAGGTTTTCTGCTTGAGTTGAGATATTCCAGCTCTTCATATGAGCGTCTCTTCCCCCTGAAATTAACCGATTATCTGCATAATGAAGCATTGAAAAAACACTATTTTTATGTGCATTTTCGCAAAAGATGCTTATATTCAAATTTTGTGGATCAATTTGATATATATGGTTATCGCTTCCTCCGGCATAGATTATTTGTCGTTTGTTATCATAGACAAGACATCTCAATCCTTTTGCATTGACTTGAACGGATAATTCGGGTCTGAAATGTTCAAGAGACCAAATAGTAATCACGCCATCTTTCCCAGCAGAAGCCACTTTGTTTTCACACAGCCTGATGAGATCAAAAACTGATTTTTTGTGGGCCACTACACGCGATATAACCTTAGATTGGGCTACATCAATCCAGTATATGTGACCATCCATATCACCGGCTATGATTAGATTGTGCTCTGCGATGGTGAGCATACTGAAAATTTTAGCATCAGTTTGAGCTACAAGAAACCCATCTTCATTTTTGCCAAATGCATCCCACTTTACGATCCATCCTTCTCCACCTGCACTGTATATGACATCATTTAAAGCATCATAATTTAGCTTATAAATAGCACCATTATGACCTTTCAGATCGTTTTCTTTAATGATTTCAAATGAATATTCCAATTTGTCTTATCTTTAGGCTTTTAAACCGATCACAATCGGATATGTTTAGATTAATATACAACAGTTTAAAGATTGGCATTACTCATTCATAATCACTTAAGTCAAGAAATAGTTTTGGGCGTTTGGAAAGTTGAGGAAGATGATCGTTTTTTTGAAGAAAGATTATCCATATTTCCGGAAGAGAAACTAGAATTGGCACTGCTAAAAGGTCGGAAGCGAACAGAATGGTTATCATCTAGGCATCTATTGCATGTATTGTCCAATGTTACAGATCGCTACCCCTGCCTTAAAGATGAATATGGAAAACCATATCTCAAAAGTTTTGATCGTTCTATTTCATTAAGTCACTCTTCTCAGTATACTGCGGCTTTGATTGCTGACATGCCTTGTGGTATTGATGTTCAGGTTATTGTTCCCAAAATAAGTAGGATAGTTTCGAAGTTTATTAGGACAGATGAGTTTGAGTTTATACCAACAACAGCTAATGATATCTTGTATTACCACACCATTTGGGGTGCTAAAGAATCTATGTACAAAGCGTACGGCAAAAAAAGTCTTGACTTCAAGAAAGATATGCAAGTCTTTAGTTTTAATATTTTAAATGATAAATTTACTTTAAAGGGAAAAGTTTCTAAAGGAGATTTTTTAGCTTATTATCAAATCCATTGTCAAATCATTCATTCAATCATTTTAGTATATGCAATTCAAGAACCATTTTCGATTTAATTTATTTATATTCTTAGTGACATCAAGTGTTTTTTTATGGACATGCAAGCCTTCTAAATCTGAAAAAAATCAGGAAGAGAACGAAATTGCAGCCTACGAAACCCCAGATTTTTTGAGTTTTTATGAAAAATTTGGAGTAGATAGTGTGTTTCAGATGAATCATATAGTTTTTCCTTTGGAAGGTATCAAAGCAGTTACCGATACAGCGGAGATAGTATCTCCGGATTTTAGGTGGCAAAGAGAAAACTGGATTATTCACAAACCATTTGATGATGTGGATGGTACTTTTTCCAGAGAGTTTTTAGATATCAAAGGGATTGTGATAGAGTTTATATCGGATGATTCTGGGCAATTTACCTTGGAGAGACGTTTTGGAAAATTATCTTCGGGTTGGCATATGATATATTATAGAGAAATGGGGCGCTATTAAAAAGATATGAGAATCGTCGTATGGGATACACTTTTCTATATTTTTAACTTTCATTTTAAATAAAAACAGTAATTTTACCTTTTAAAATCACTTAATAATGATAAAACAAATATTTTCACTTTTATTGCTTTTTATAAGCTTATTGAATCTTAATGCTCAATCATTTTGGAAGAAAGCAGATGAAAAAAGAATTTATTTAAGAGTTGATGATGAGAGAACCATCGTTCCTGAAAAATATCAAGTCTTTACATTGGACAAAGTTGCTTTTGCTGCTTACCTCAAGGAAGCCCCAATGGAATTTACTCAGTCCAAAGGACTCACTATAGAAATGCCTATGTCTGATGGGTCGCTTGAACTTTTTGAAGTGTTTGAGTCTCCTTTGATGCAAGAGGGAATAGCTTCAAGATACCCTGCTATAAAATCTTACAAAGCTTACAGTAAAGTCCACAAACAAATTAATATGCGATTTTCTGTGGGACCTAATGGTTTTTATGCAGCTATCAATGCGCCTGACGGTGAGAAATATATCGATCCCTATTCTGAAAAAAATACGGATGATTACATCGTTTATAATGTTAAAGATCACAGGTCTGATATTTATACTAAGATTCCTATGTGTGGAGTACAAGATGAAGTCAGACCACAAGTGCAACATTTCAAACCATCTTCTCGCAACGCGGGCATTGTAAATCTAAGAGTTTTTAAGCTTGCTATGGCGTGTACCGGAGAATGGGGTAGGGTGAGCAGAAGAGGCACGGTAGAAAAATGTTTGGCAGATATCAATACCATGATGACCAGAATGAATTCTATTTATGAAAGGGAGATGGCCATGCGTTTTGTGTTAATAGATGATAATGACAAACTTATCTTTTTAAACCCTACAACTGATCCTTATGCTACAGGAGGTGGCAAAGATATTTTAGGATCGAACACTGGAATCATTAATCCTCGTATAACCGGTGGAGCTAGTGCCTATGATGTAGGGCATGTACTCCATATATGTACAGATATAGGTGGTGTTGCACAAGGTGGATCAGCATGTCAGTCCAATAAAGGTAATGGTGTGACTTGTAATAATGACAACGATTTGTCTGGAATCGTCACTCGAGTTATGGCTCATGAAGTGGGACATCAGTTTGATGCTTCTCATACCTGGAACATTTGTTTGCCCGATGACCCATCTGTAGACAATCAACGTCAACCCAACTGGGCTTACGAACCCGGAAGTGGAACTACGATCATGTCCTATGCAGGAACCTGTGGATCTGACAATGTGGCCAGTGATAACGATGATTATTTTCATGTGGGATCGCTAGTACAGATGTATAATAAAACATACCAAGGTGGTAATGCCTTCAACTGTTCTGACAAGGTACCTACTACCAATAACTTTCCTGTCATTACCATGCCCACTATAAAATATACGATTCCGATTTCTACTCCTTTTGAACTACGTGGTAGTGCTACAGATGAGAATAATGATGCATTGACTTATTGTTGGGAGCAATATGACCTTGGGGATAAAGTACCTTTAGGTTCCAATGGAGCTGAAGGTCCGCTTTTTAGATCTTTTAAGCCTTCCACTTCGGGTGATGTCAGATTTTTTCCAAGAGCAAACAATATACTTTCAGGAAATTTTTCGGACAGAAACGAAGTGCTTCCTAATGTATCCAGAGAATTGACATTTAGACTTACTGTAAGAGATAATAACCCTCAAGCAAGTGGTGTAGTCTGGGATGAATACAATATGAATGTATCTGCAGCGGCGGGCCCTTTCAAAATTACTTTTCCTGAAGTAGATGCCACTTTTAAAACTGGGCAGTTAGTTACGGTAACTTGGGATGTAGCTAACACAGATAAAACCCCTGTAAATTGTAAATCTGTAAATATTTTTGGTTCATTCTCGGCTGCAATCAGAGAGGGAGATGCCAATCTTGTTCCTTTAGCATTGGGTGTTCCCAATGATGGTAGCCAAGATGTTACCATACCTAATAGAACATCTAATTTTTTTAGAATCATCATCAAAGCTGCAGATAATGTATTTTTGACAGCATCAAGATTACCATCTAGAATTCAAGAAGCTACTTCCCCAGCAATATTTGTTGTTGCTAGTGAAAATAATCTTAAAATTTGCCAACCCGATGCAGGTAAAGTTACGTTTACTACTCAGGGACTAGGAGGATTTAATAGCGATATTCAATTCAAAATTTCAAGTGGACTACCTGCAGGCGTAAGCGCTACTTTATCAACAGAAAAAGTAAAAGCAGGCGAAACCAGTGATTTAACCATAAATACGGATAATGTCGTAGGTAATATTTCTGGACAAGTAATCGTTAAAGCATTTGCTATTGGGTTGGATACTGTGACCAATATTATCAACTTTAGTGTAGAAGGTGGCAATATCAATAATGTAATTACTTTACTCCCTGCCAATGGGACAGAAAGTGTAAGCGGACTTCCAAGTTTCAATTGGAATAGAAAACCAGATGCCATAAACTACGAAATCCAAATAGCCTCTAATCCTAACTTCTCTGGCATTAACGTGGTAGCTCAAAGAGTTCAAACGGATAGTACTTACCTGATTCCTGTTTTATTAAATAAATCTACGATTTATTATTGGAGAGTACGAGCTAACAATAATTGTAAGTCAGGCGAATGGTCAGAAATCAAAGCTTTTATCACAGAGGCTCTATCGTGCAAAGTATATGAGTCAGGAACACAAGATATCACGATTTCCACAGCAGCCAATATAACCGTAGAGCTTCCATTAAACGTTGGAGATGACGGAGTAGTAAGTGACCTAAATATAAAAAATATCAAAGCTACTCATGGAAGGTTAGTAGATTTAATCGCTTACTTAGTTGCCCCTTCAGGAAAGGAGGCACTTTTATGGACAAGACAGTGTGGTACACAGCAAAATATAAATGTAGGATTGGATGATCAATCACCTGACTTTTTTCAGTGCCCTATCAATACAGGAAGAGTACTAAGAACCCAAACAAGCGGTGGCGCACAAAAACTCGATATTTTTAATGGTGAGTCTATGAAAGGAACATGGAAGCTCAAGCTTGAAGATAAGCAGTCTGGACAAGGTGGAAAGCTTACAGATTTAAACCTGGAAATTTGTGCCAATATTGCTGTTCAGAAACCATTTTTGGTTAATAATAAAACATTGGATATCCACCCTGGCGATAAACTGAATATTACTTCAGCCTTATTAAAATCAGAAGATAATGATAATTCAGCTGACCAACTGAACTATACTCTAGTACAAATGCCGTCTAAGGGACAGATTTTATTAAACGGTCAAGCAGTTAGTACTGGTGCTAATTTTTCTCAGCAAGACATCAATAGCGACAGATTGAGATATGTCTCAGATGCAGGTTATGAAGGATTGACAGGATTCTTATTTACTGTTTATGACGGTAAAGGCGGATGGATAGGTATTACTCAGTTTACCATAAATGCAAATAAGGGAATACCTAATCATACAAATGATCTATCTTTACAGCAAGATGTATTTGTATCTCCCAATCCTGCTTATGATGTGCTGAATGTAGTCCTCACAGGGAAAGCCGAAGGACTCAACAAGTTTAATATTTTGGATATGACAGGAAAACAATGGATGACAGGTGATATCCAAGGCCTTAAGCACGTGATAGAAATACAAAGTCTGCACAATGGAGTTTATATGATCCAACTTACAGACGGAAAACAGTCTGTCACTAAGAAGATTGTAAAGATGTAAACATATTTTAGGAAAATAATTCAATCTAACATTTAATTTATTTTTAACTTGTAAAAATCATAATATTATGAAATTTAGTTTTTTAAAGTTTTATTTTTTAGTAGCAATTTTAATTAGTTGCATTAATTTATTCGGGCAGAGTGTTGGATGTGAAAACCTTCCTTTTTCAAGTGACGCGATGTTTAATTATGGAATTAATACTTCAAATCTAAATCCAACAACTTCTAGAGTTGTCAAAATCTATTTTGTTATTTATGAAGATGGCTCAGGTAATGGTGGAGTAAGTGATGCAAGATTAAATGTATTGTATTCAGATTTAAATACTAGATATACTGGGACAGGTATTTCTTTTTTTTATAGACAATGTGAAACAGAGAGAGTTAAAAATGATGAACTTTATGCATCAAGAAACGACTGTATCTATTATAATTCAATTTATTCCAAACCTAATGGTATTACTATCCACGTCAAAACAAATAATACCATTGCTTCAAGAGCTTCAAGTATTCCAGGTAAAGAAATAATTTTGAATGACTCTGATAATACGGAAATCGACCCTATTTTGGCACATGAAATGGGGCATTGTTTTGGCCTATTTCATACTTTTCATGGTACTTGTTCGGGAAATGGAGAAAGATGTGACGGCACACAAGTTGCGTCTTCTTCAATTTCAGGTGATTATGTAGATGATACGCCAGAAGATCCCAGAAGTGTATTAGATAATTGTGTACACGTAGCACCAATTTGTAAAACTGGGGCATTTAATCCTTTGGTTAACAATATAATGACTTGGAATGTAAATTGTCGAAATAGTTTTACAGAGGGCCAAAAAATTAGAGCAATTAATTTGATGTTACCAGAGATAATTCATAACGGTCCAAGCAATCCTTGTGAATGTGGAAATGTCCTAACTGTGACTTCAAACACATTGATCAATACTGATGGAAATTATGAGGAGATCAAAATCCTAAATGGTCAATTGACTATTTTAAACTCAGATATTCTAATAGCTAAATCCATAACTGTTTCTAATGGTGCAAGTTTAGTCATTGATGGAAGTACAATTTCAAATTGTTTTGGTGTTAACAAGTGGGAAGGTATTATTGCAAATGGTCCTATTTGGTTTGCGGTACCTAATCTTTCTGTTGAATTGAAAAACGGATCATCAATTCAAAACGCTATGATTGGGATTAATACTTATAAGTCAATTAATTTAGGAATTGCAACATTACCCAACTCGGGGGCAAAAATAAAATCTACCGACTCTAATTTTACAAATTGTGATACGGGAATATTATTTGGACCTTATGGTTTTTCTGCCCCTGCGCCTTGGGGAACATTATTGGATAATTCTTATATTTATAATACTAATTTTAATTCGTGTAATATAGGAGTAGATTTAGATAGAAATTTTGGAATAAAAATTGAATCTTGTTCTTTTAACTCTGAAACTGGTGTTCGCTCAACAAATGCAACATTTAATTTAACAGATTGTACCTTTGATTGTGATTTAGGAATATTAATTGATGCTGTTTATCCAGCACTTTTGCCTCCTACTTTAAAACATAATATTTTTGAAGGTTTTAATGGTATTGAAATTAATACACAAGTAAATTCAATACCTTTAGAAGCTTCAAACAATTCTTTTCTTACAACAAATACAGGTATTTATATGAATGGTGAGTTAGGTTTTGTTGTTAGAAATAATGATTTTATAAAAAATTATGCAGGAATTTCAATTTATGATTCTGGAATTGCAACCAATAGAATAATAAATAATTATTATAATTTGAATGATGAAGCCAATCAGATTTACGGTCAGAATAATTTTGTTTTTCAGACGAATTGTTTTGAATCAACTAAGAAATTTGATATACTGTTAAACCAAGGTTCTTCAATTTTTCCGAGACAGGGAGATCAGACAAAAGGTGCGTCAAATTGTTTCAATTCTGATATTGGAAAAAGAATGAAATCAATAAATGCGACACCTGTTGAGTATTTCTGTAAAGAAGGTATAAATAACAATACTTGTAATTATCCAGGCAATAGCAATGGAATTACTGTTAAAAGTAGTTTAGCGGATGAAGTTGATTTGGAGTGTGGTTCAGAATTGTATAGTGCTTATGGAGATATTTTTGATGATTGTGTTATACCTACAAATGCTTTGGAAAAAAAGAAAATGGAAGAGAATCTTAAGGCTAGAATAAATCAAATTGAAAATGACCCAACTTTAACTCCTAGTGTCAAATTTTGGTTTTTAGCTCGCCTTCAAGGGTGTCTTGAAAAATTAATAGGAAAAGTTGGAATTGATTTTTTATTTGAAAATAGTGATGGAAAGGAAAATGCCAAACTTTATTTTATAAATCAACAAGAATTTAGACATAAGATTAAAGCTTATGCAATAATGTTACATTATAATCAGTTAGAAAATGCTAATAACTTTATTAATAATTTGGCTGTAACCAAAGAAGAAGAAATAGATTTTGTTTATGCGCAGAATCTTTATTTGCAATATTTAACCAACATAAATGAATTCACTATCAGTAGTGTTGCAAGAGAAAAACTTAGAACAAATGGACTAAAAAGCAATAAGTATTCTGGATTCTCTAGAACAATATATCGTGTATTGACTGGTGAAAGGTTATCCTTTACTAGTAACACTTTAGTCGAAGAACGTAGCAAAATTGATAAAAAATCAATAGATGGCAAAATTGTATCTTATCCAAATCCTGTAGTTAATGGAAGCTATCAAGTTTATATTCCTTGTGATGAAAGTGATATAAATTATAGGATTGTCATAAATGATGTTTTTGGTAACAGTGTTATAGTACAACAAAATAGTTGTGGACATCATAATATAGACGTTAATGGGTTAAAATCAGGTCTTTACATAATGAACATCACTACACCTGAAAAAACCATTTATACTTCAAAATTTATAAAATATTAAGTAAACAAATCTTATGAAATTGATATCTTTAGTGTTTCTCTTTTGTCTTACGCAAGTTCTGACTTTTGGCCAGCAGAGAGTAGCTAAGATTGTCGATTTTGATGCCTTGCCTCAGGAAGGATATGACTTATTTACCATTGGCAACAATATCTATTTGGTTTATTTGGGAGTTTGTTTTCAAACAAATAGTCAAAATTTGGTGTCTTGTACAGGGCTAATTAAAATGGACCAAAATCTTAATTTTGTTAAGTCTATCATTATACCAGATTTGGGTATAGGAAAACATACAGTTGCGGCAGATACACTGACCAATACCATTAAACTAATAGGAAGTAGATATGATATTGTCAATGACTGTAAGAGTTATGTTGCATATGACATTGACTGTGAAAAAATGGATTTTTCTGTAGACGTATTGGATTTGAAAATCCCTAAGGATACGACAAGTGAATTTTTTCATCGACATACAAATATTTTCAACAAAAAATATGTATTGTCGGGTCATAAATTCAAAAATAACACAACAGATACCCAAATTTATGTTTTAGATAAAGAACATAGACTGGATACTATGTTAGAAATATCAATAAACACCAGTGCTTCCAATTGGGAAACTATTAATGGCAGAAATAATACGCTTTTATTATCCATATTAAATCAAAGACCTAAGGATGCGTTTCATATTATCAGATTAGATTCTTTGTACAAAGAAGTATGGCGTTTCGTCTTGCCTGTAGAGGATGCAGTAGTTAAACCCTTTTTTACAGAATTGCTCAATGAAAATATTGTTCTTTGCCGTGAAAGAGAAGTCACAATATCCATGCAACTATTATCTGTGAGTCCGAACAAATCTATAGCTTGGGAGTATAACTTTGATGACAAATCTGGAAAGTTAGATTGGCTCATTTTCAAACTAAAAACTTTAAAAAATGGCGATTTTTTAGTTATGGGCAGTCATACGGACTTTACTACAATCAAAGAAATCGAATTGGCTTCTGTACCTTATATTGCGAGATTTAATGCCATGGGTAAAAAACTTTGGGAAAAGTCCTTTTACAGGACAGTTCCCGTCTTGGACTATTGCATCGGTCATATTAGAAATGCAGTTGAACTTGATAATGGAGATATTTTGGCAGTTGGAGCTATGTATAATTATTTAGAATATGATAGTATAACAAAACAAGGAAGATCTGATGAGGATATTTTATTAATAAGGATGAATAGTCTTGGCTGTATCGATGAAAAATGTGAAAATTTTACTAATATAACCCCAAAGACAACAAAAACTATTAATAGTGATATATCTGCACAAATAGATGTATCTCCCAATCCTGCTTATGATGTGCTGAATGTAGTCCTCACAGGGAAAGCCGAAGGACTCAACAAGTTTAATATTTTGGATATGACAGGAAAACAATGGATGACAGGTGATATCCAAGGCCTTAAGCACGTAATAGAAATACAAAGTCTGCATAATGGAGTTTATATGATCCAACTTACAGACGGAAAACAGTCTGTCACTAAGAAGATTGTAAAGATGTAATCAGATGTAAGTCTTGAAATATGTACTTTAAAAAAGTGAGTAGGTTTACGATCTGCTCACTTTTTTTGTTTTAACCATAACAATGTAGCGCATATATTGTATTTTTGTGCTTCAATTATGTACTCCAATGAATAAAAATCCTGATTCACAAGGTTTCTTATCATATTTGATGAGCAAAGATTTTTTAAAACAATTACTTGTAATCATTGGTGGTTTATTGCTTTTTGTATTTTTGATTCAGTTGTGGTTGAGATTTTATACCAATCATGGGCAAAAACTGGAACTCCCCAAATATATTGGCAAAAACATTGAAGATGTCAAATCACAAGCTGAAGATGAAAGTTTTGAAATCATCGTTTCAGACTCGGTCTTTATAGTAGGCAAAGGTGGAGGTATCATCACCGATCAAAACCCTAAACCTGGATCCTTGGTAAAAGAGAACAGAAAGATATATGTGACCGTCACCAAATACCTCAAAGAATCCGTAAAAGTAGGAGACTTACCTGTGCTTTATGGAAATGCGTATGAACAAAAAAAGACAGAACTTAAATATCGGGATATCGAATGCGTCATCAAAGATTATGCCTATGATCCCGGCGAACCCAATCACATTCTTGAAGTGTACTATAAAGGACAGCTGATTATATCCAAAGACGGTAAAATAGATGATGTCGTTATCGAAAAAGGTGGAACATTAGAATTTGTGGTTTCGCAACGTGAAGGTGGAGAAGTAATAGTACCTGATCTAGTTTGTTTGGATATAGAAGAAGCTAGATTTCTTATGGCAACATCAAAATTGGAGATCGGAGATATCATTAAGAAAGGCGGCGGCGAGCCTGACGCAACCTGGTATATTGTATCTCAGTCACCAGCATACGATGGGATCACCAATGTACAAATGGGAAGTAAAATTACCATCACTGTTTCGACTACAAAACCTGGAAATTGTCTATAATTAGACTGGACATTGATGTTTAATCAAAATTATTTTATTACAAAAAAAAATCTTTATGGCACCAGATATCACTGTAGAAGAGCTTAAAGCAAAAATGGATAATAAAGAGTCTTTCATTTTTATTGATGTGAGAGAACCTTTTGAGTATGAAGAATTTAATTTGGGAGCAGACTTGATTCCATTGGGTAACCTACCTGCTGCCATCCCCAATTTAATGGAACACAAAGACCAAGAAATTGTGATACATTGCAGATCAGGTGCCAGAAGTGGATCTGCCAAAATAACGCTATCACAGCTTGGATTTAGTAATGTGAGGAATCTTTTGGGTGGCGTTTTGGATTGGCAACGGGTATATGGTAGGTAATACCTTTATAGGTTTCAGAAACCTATAAGGCATGAAATTACTACATCTTTATCTTTCCCAATAAATCTAACAGCTTGTCGAGCACTGTGGTTTGTTTATGCATGACGGATGAAAGATTTTCCATCAGTTCCTTATCATTGGTCACATGATTGCCTATACCTGCGCCAGGTGAATCTTTTATTTTTGAAAAAATTGTAGTAGAAGACCCTAAAAAACTTACAGCATCCACTTCTACTATATCTGCAATTTTTTGTATTTCTTTTAAATCAGGTATTTTCTTTCCATACTCTATGTTTTTGTACGTATTCACATGCAT